>DATLAB010000001.1:0-215875 GCA_035527655.1 Patescibacteria group bacterium
AAGGCAGATATCTTCGAATACATTGAAGTCTTTTACAATCGTCAGCGTCTTCACTCATCGCTGAACTACCAGTCACCTGTAGAGTATGAGTTGTTATATGTTTCACCTTAACTATGTGTCCATTTTTTCGGGGTCATTCCACATTTTCACTGAACAGTTAG
This sequence comes from Patescibacteria group bacterium, assembly GCA_035527655.1. GTDB lineage: Bacteria > Chloroflexota > Anaerolineae > Promineifilales > Promineifilaceae > UBA11865. Next base: position 162 of record DATLAB010000001.1, read on the forward strand.
ATAGTGACACTTTCATTGAACAATAACATTATCTGGCTCAATGGTTGACACAGTTGCTGGGGCTGCCTATACTAGATGTTAATATCATAATACGAGAACGACATTGAAGGAGCCAAGTAAGGTCAGTTGGACTATCAGAAAATTGGCGGTAGATGCAAGCCATTAGTCCGATAACCTGAAATCCACTCTGGAGTTGCTGCTGAAAAAAGGTAAGCCGGGTACGCCCGTTATAGCGTTTCTGAGATAATAAGGTCAGCATCTAGTTTATGATGTTGGCAAATCCAGGTGGCACCACGAGCCCCCTTCGTCCTGGAACGAGGGGGCTTTTTGTATTATTAGGAGAGACTAGCATGTTGGATATTGATTTGATTAGAAAGAAACCTGAGTGGGTGACCGAACAGATAGAAAAACTCAATGACACAGCACCGATTCAAGAAATTCTTGAAGCCGATAGCCGGAGACGAGAACTAATCATAGAGGAAGAGGCATTGCGTCAACAACGTAATATGGCGTCTAAAGAAATTGGCCTACTAATGCGAGAGTTGGGGCAATTGGAGAAAGAAATCAAGCTCGCCGAGAATGGTGAAGGCGGTACTGAAACCCTTGATGAACTGAAGGGAGAGTATAACGAATTGTTAATCGCGGTTGATCGGGCAAAGGAAACACCCAGGGAAATCGGGGATCGCATTGGTCAACTTGATGAGGAGTTAAAGCAGGTGGAGGAAGCGCTTCATCGACATATGCTCTGGGTGCCCAATATTCCCCATGCCACTGTACCTGAGGGACCAGATGACTCGTTTAACATCGTACATCAAGTGGAAGGTGCTGCTCTGCCAATTCATGAATTTGAGCTGAAGGCCCACTGGGACTTGGGGCCAGAACTTGATATCATCGATTTTGAACGGGGCGTCAAACTAAGCGGCACGCGATTCTATATTTTGAAAGGGTGGGGGGCAAGATTACAACGAGCACTCATACAATTCATGCTGGACTGCCATGTTGAAGATCATGGATATACCGAGGTCTACCCGCCATATATGGTGCGATCGGATATGTTTGTCGGCGCCGCCCAACTGCCAAAATTTAGCGATAATATCTACCGTGATGCAGAAGAGGATTTCATGTGGATCGGGACCGCCGAGATCGCGGTAACAAACATGCACCGCGATGAGATTCTTGAAGAAGTCGATCTACCTCGCAACTATGTCGCCTACACGGCATGCTTTCGCCGAGAAAAAATGAGCGCCGGTCGCGATGTTCGCGGGATTAAAAGAGGTCACCAATTCGATAAAGTCGAGATGTATAAGTTCACGACACCAGAAGACAGTTATTTGGCGTTTGACCAACTTATTAAGGACGCCAGCGATATATGTGAGGCTCTGGGTTTACCTTATCGCCTGGTGGAAATGGCCACTGGCGATTTGGGATTCGCCGCGGCTAAGAAATATGACATAGAAATCTGGGCAGCAGGCTGCGAAGAATGGCTGGAGGTTAGTTCGATCAGCAATTGTGAGGCGTTCCAAGCACGTCGAGCCAACGTGCGCTATCGGCCCGAAGGTGGTGGCCGACCTAATTTCGTCCATACTCTTAACGGAAGCGGTCTTGCCTTACCCAGGACGATGATCGCGATAATCGAGAATTACCAGCAAGCTGACGGTTCCATCGCTATTCCGGAAGTTCTGCGACCCTATATGGGAGGCGCGACCGAAATCAGATAATTTATCTTCGAAAAATCTTCTCGAGCGATATTCTACAAACAGTTAAGCTTCTTGGAGAACATCTTGATAGACATTTAGCATACGTTCGACGATCAGTGCCCAATCATACTTTTTGGCTATCAATGCAGCTTGTTGGCCAAGTTGGCGTTGGCAATTCTCGTCGTTAAGCAAAGTAAATATTCGTTCTGCCAGGGCTTCGGGATCTCTTGATGGCACGAGAAAACCATTAACCCCATCCTGAATCAAAAATGCCAGGCCTCCGACCTCCGAGGCAACCACCGGGGTGCCCATGGCCATGGCTTCGAGGGCAACCATGCCAAAACTTTCATAGTGCGATGGCATAACGACCATTTCGGCCGCTGCATAATATTCAGGCAATTCTTCTTGAGCCTTGGCAGCCATAAAAGTTACGATGTCAATAACCCCTAATTCAGTTCGAATCTCCTGGAGCCTGGCCATTTCTTGATCGGGTCGTTCTCCCCAAGAGTCGCCGCCTATAATGGTAACGCTGACATCTTCTATGATCTCCGGGGCTAAGCCTTGGATGAGGGCAATTGCCCGCAATAGTGTTTCAATCCCCTTGAGAGGTTCAATCCGTCCGGCAAAGAGAATGTTCTTGTGACGATCTTCCAGTCCAACTTGCTCCTTGGCTACCGCTCGGGGGATGGGGGAGAAGCGGTCAAGAGCTACTCCAGGAGGAATGGTGACAACCTTATTCATATCTGCCCCATACAACCAATGAAGTTGGGCGTATTCGGCTGGTGTCGCGGCAATTATCTTGTTGGCGATCGTCATGACATGGGATTCTCCCAGCAGCCGTTCAGGTGGGACCCTTTCTGCCGGTGCTAGGGCGACACGATTCTTCATATGTCCAAGCGTATGAAACATCTGGATTATTGGAATATTGCCCCAAGAGTTTGTCAACTCCTCAGCCACGAGCCCTGACATCCAATAGTGACTATGGATCAGATCGTAGGTGACATCCTCTTCAGCCGCGAAATCTAACACACCCGCGACAAAATCATCAAGATAATCGGCAATCTCAATGAGTGGAATCGGCTGTTCCGGGCCAGCTTTTACATGAATAACCCGGGCGCCATAACCAAGGTCGTGCCTGATCGTAGGCTGGCAATCATCTTCTGATCGGGTAAACACGTCTACGGCAATACCCCTGCGAGCCAGCTCCCGGCTAATGTCCTGAACGTACACGTTCATGCCACCAGTTTTCTTGCCACCCATGGTAGCCAGCGGACAGGTGTGGACGCTCAACATGCATATACGTTTAGGGTATTCCATATCATTTATCATCTAGTGCAGAGTTGCCAGAAGTCAATATTCAAAACCAGGAAAATATCTGCCAGGGTGTATAGCGATTCTATTCCTCAAGCAGTCGAAAATCGCCTTCTCTTCGGGTAATACCTTCGTCGTCAAGGTATTCCAAAATGGCTATCGCATATTTTCGGCTAGTCCCTAACAAATCGCGTATTTGGCCAGCATTCGCTCTGCCGTGCTCTCTTAAAAACTCTTCTATATTACTGACGAAGTCTGTATAGTCAGTTGCTTGATAAACAACTTCTTCATTTATCTGTACGATCTGTTCAAGATCAAGAAGCGCTGCATAGACCTCTGGACCTAATATCACTTTTACGTCCTTAACACTAGGCGAGTTAATGCCTGAACGATTGAAAAGCGTTACAAGATCGTCGATAGTCTGTTGTTGTGCCGGTGTAAAGCTTATAGAATGCTCAGGCAGCTTAAGAATTGTTGTGATTTCATCAAGATTACCCTGTAATTCACCCTGATCGACAAGAGCGCCGAATAGGGCGTTCGGAATACGGAGTCGGCTACGCATCTCCTCGCGATGCATGCCCAATCTCAAAGGATTGTTTGCATGGTACTGACTGAGAAGTGCCAGAAGCTTTGTCAACAGATTCTCCCAACCCGTCTTTGATAGCGCATAACCACTTATGGCCAGCGCAATCCCATCAGTCGTGAGCTGCTGCCATGCATTCTCGGCGATATCAAGATCCATATCCCCTGTCTCTAGCAGCTGAGTTACCAGGATGGGTTCGCTCTGTTTCAGTAAATCAAAAATCAAATCATGTGGTGAGCCATGGGCTAATGACTCGAGCCTGTTGACGATCTCCGGCCGGAAGCGACGATGTTTCCGGCCGGGGTGGGGATCAATAATTTGGCCGCCACCTAGAGTCTCCGAAGGTGACGGGCGGCGAAGAATAAATCTATCGCCTCGGGAAAGGGCGACGGATTCGCGCAGCGCCAGTTGTAACCAACCTTGTTCACCAGCCTGGATCTGTTTTTCCCCCAGTATGCGCACCCGGGCTATCACTTCCGCAGCACCCACAAAAAACTTCACCTCTTCATTGTGCTGGAGGGGAAGGCGGACATCCGGCAAATGTCTATAGCGAACATCGCATAAAACCGTACTCCGGATAGATCCGGGCTGAGCCAACACGTCACCACGCCTGAGTTCATCTGTTGACAGTCCGCTAATGTTAACGGCAACACGACTCCCAGGGCGGGCTTCTTGCAATTTAGTCTGATGCGTTTGCAAACCTCTAATCCGGCCCCGATTTCCAGCTGGTTGAATCTCGACCGCTTCACCTACTTCTAGATTTCCGCCGACGAGCGTGCCGGTCACGATTGAGCCAAATCCAGGTAAACTGAATACGCGATCAATTGGCAGGCGCGGCCGGCCTTCGTCGTATCTCGGAGGCAATTCGTTTAATTGGGCAATGAGGGCCCGCCGCAGTTCATCAATGCCCTGGCCGTTGATAGCTGACACTTGAAATACGGGGGCATCGGCCAGAGCTGTCGATTGCAAGGCTTCGAAAACTTCTAGAGTGACCAATTCAAGCCAATCAGGATCGTCGATAAGATCGACTTTGGTAACTACGATAATACCTGATTGTATTTCCAACAGATCAAGAATCGCTAAATGCTCTTTTGTTTGGGGCATAACCCCTTCATCGGCGGCGATGACTATGAGAGCAAGATCAATACCGCCAACACCAGCCAGCATATTCTCAATGAAATCTCTGTGGCCAGGTACATCAATTATGCCTATTTCATCGTATCCATCTCCAGGTTTCAGCCAGGCGAAACCCAGATCGATAGTCATCTCACGATCCTTTTCTTCTTTAAGTCTATCCGGATCAATGCCTGTCAGGGCTTCAACGAGGGTGGATTTACCATGATCTACATGGCCAGCCGTTCCGACAACGTGCATTACTCTTCTCTAACTGGAACAAGCGCCGGCTGTCTTCGACTATTCGGATTGAGGGCTCGGGCTTTTTCAACCTCTTCCTTCCAAATTCGAGGTAACGATTTCATCGCATCTGCCTGGGCTTCTTGTACTCGCCAAAGAGCATCTTTCTCCTCTTGGATTTCAGCCAACAACTTGCTCAAATCGTTTAGCTGCTCCAAAGTGCTTTTCTCTTTTCTTTCGAGCCTTGACCATCGTTGCTCGCGATCCAATTCATAATTCTTCCACCGCTTTTCATTTTCAGCCTGATAACTATCCCAGCGAGCAAGCAGTTGGCTCGCTCCAATTCGGGACATTTCAGCCATCTCCTGTTGCCGAGATTCTATCCGTGATTGCCACTCGACAAGCGTCTGGACCGCCATCTTCGATTCTTTATACTGCGAATCGTACTTCACCCACTCAGTCACATAACCATTCATCTGTTCCTGAAAACTATCTAGGGTTGCTTGCCAGTCATCCAGGCGCTTGTTTCGCTGGTGCTCGCCAATCTGAACCTGGTCGGCCAAAGTTGTTGTTTGTTGGCGAAGCTTGGCCAGCGAATCGGCAAGCTCTTGAATAGATGTTTGAGCTTTCATTTGATTATGGTTGACGACCTCAAGTCGTGGTTCCATGCCCTCGAGTTTTCTTAAGTTCTCTACATACTCATTATGCAAATCGGCAATGGATTTCGCATTCGTTCGTTCAGCATCACCAACAAACGATAACTGTTGTTGCCAGCTAGCGACCTCACTCGTTAATCCTGCCAACATCGACTTCTGACTGCCCAATAGTCCGGAGAGTCGTTGTTCTTCTGATGACCTCATTTCGATTTCAGTCTCAAGCCGGCCAATTGGCTTGAGCTCCTTCCTAATAGCGGCTATCTCCCGTTGGTATGTTTCGTGTTCAACTCGTCGCAATTTTTCAATTTCTGCCTGACCATCGATTCTTCTTTTGTCATTCAGTTCAATCAGGCTCAGCATCTCGTCCTTGAATAGCTTCAGTGTAGAATCTATTTGGGTAGCCCGGGTAATCTGGATAGTAACTGCGGCAAGCTTTGCTTCGAGTTCTTTAATCCGCAGGTCTCTTGTTTCCAGTTCACGCTCGAACATAGTCTGGCGTTGTTCCAGGGTTGTCGCTTGCCTAGATGCTTTTAGACGCTCCTTATCCAACCATTCAAGTCGATTCTGAAGTTCCTCAATTTCATCTGCTACTTTATTATTGGCTGCTGCCATCGGATATTCTCCTGAATCTGAATGTGAAGATTGGCCACAGTTTTTCGATGTTGCCCTGGGATGATCAATGATCTTTGTATTTGTTCTCGTGGTAATCTGAAGTCATGGACAGTTCGCCGGAATGGCACCGCCACTAAAAACAACAAGATCAAAGCATTATAACTTGCATATAATCTATGGGCGAGTACGGTGGATGAGATTTCATTAATCTTCAATTGACTATGGGGTTTCAAAATAACCACCTATAATCTGGCCAATGATTACCGGTTTAGATTTCGATTTTCGAATCTTTCAGGCAGATCACTTGGTTACGACAGTTATGAACGAGACATTTCTCCAAAGAGATATCTTATCCGTTGGCGCTATTTATATTTAACAAGCCAGAGTCACGTTTTAAGGTCTAAGATAGTCAACGACCATGGCTAAAATCTTACTATTGACACCACAAATACCCTATCCACCGCACCAGGGGACAAGCCTGAGAAATTACAACATTCTACAAGGTCTGGTGATCAATCATGAAGTGGACCTACTGACCTATGGCCCGGTCGACGGCCCAGACCTGGCGCAGTCTCAGTTAGCAGGATGCAACGAAATATATATCGCACCCTTACCAACGCGCACCTCGGGTGACCGATTACGACGCTTGGTAACTGATCCGCGCCCCGATATAGCCCACCGACTCGTAAGTTCAGTCTTTGATATGGAGCTGAGTAGGCTGCTTAGAACTCGTTCGCCAGGCATCCAGGCACCCTATGACATCGTCCAGGTTGAGGGCTTAGAGCTGGCCAATGCAATTCCAATGATTCGTCAGTTGAGTCCCACCAGCCGTATCGTATTCGACAGCCATAATGCCGAAAGTGAATTACAACGGCGTTCTTTCAAGGCTGATCTGTCAAACACCAGGAGGTGGGCAGCTGCCGCATACTCATTTATCCAGCAAGGAAGATTACGAAAATATGAAGCCTGGGCATGCGCTGCCTCCGACTGGGTGACAGCTGTTAGCGAGCAAGACCGCGCTCAGTTGCTTAAATTAGCACCCCATAGCAACATTACGGTCATACCGAACTGCATCGATGTTGCCGCTTACGCACCAAAACCTGAGACTAGGTCGATCGATCTGAGCCTTGTTTTCACCGGGAAAATGGACTATCGGCCGAATGTTGACGCGGTGATTTGGTTTGCCGATGAAATCTGGCCAATAATCGAAGACCATTTACCGGGAGTTACCTGGGCTGTAGTGGGGCAGCAACCACATCCAAGACTTCATTCGTTGGGATCACATTCTGGAATCACCATCACCGGATGGGTGGAGGAAGTATTACCTTATATTGCGGCCGCTTCAGTTTTCATTATGCCATTCCGCGTCGGTAGCGGCACCCGCCTTAAACTCATCGAAGCTATGGCAGCCGGTAAAGCCATAGTCAGCACCCAAGTTGGTGTTGAAGGTTTTGATGTACATCACAACGAGCAACTCTTTATAGCCGACAAGCCGGCTGCTTTCGCCGGTGCTGTCATCTATTTGCTTACCAGTGATTTAGAACGACGGCGTCTTGGTGAAGCGGCGAGAAAATATGCCCAGCAATATGATTGGCGTCGAATAGTGCCTAAGTTTGATACAATATATAGTGAACTTCTCGGTTAATTAACTGAATCGGTCATTTACAGTTCCCTAACCAGATATCACTGGCGTTTTGGGGCAAGCACTCAACATATTAACGCCGTTCTTGGTCACTTGCACAAGATCCTCAATTCTCACACCACCCCAGCCAGGAATATAAATACCAGGCTCGACCGTAACGACCGCACCGGCCACAATTATCATATCTTCAGCCAGGGGCGATAGATTTGGCTGCTCATGAACCTCCAAGCCCAAACCATGACCAAGACTATGACCAAATTCGTCACCAAAGCCAGCATCGGAGATGATCTCTCTGGCAAATGAGTCAATTTCCTTGCCGGTCATACCGCCTCGCATCTTTTGGATGGCGTTTTGTTCAGCTTCGAGAACGATGTTGTAGATCCTATCAAACTGCTCATCGCTTTCATCGCCTAAGAAGAATGAACGCGTCATATCACTGCAATATCCATCTACTTCTGCACCCATGTCAATGATAATCGAGTCACCCATGGTTAGTGGCCGATCGCCCGGTTCATGATGTGGTCTAGCGCTATTGCTGCCGGAAGCAACGATGACCGGGAATGCCAAACCTGTCGCCCCAGCCTCTCTCATTGCCATCTCCAACTTCCAGGCCAGGTCTCTTTCTGTGATGCCCGGATGCGCCAACGAATTCACCATAGCCATTGCCACATCTGTAATCTTCGCGGCAGCCTGGATAGTAATGATTTCCCCTTCATCTTTCCTCTGGCGAAATTGGCTGAGGATATTTTCAATAGAAATCCATGTTACCCCATCAAGCGAGTTTAACTTGTCATAGCGGCTCACGGTAACGTGATCCGCTTCAAATCCAATTCGTACCTCGCCTGCTAGTTTGACGAAATCGAGCATGACCACATCTGGTCGTCCCTTAAATCTGAACAGTTCAAAGCCTGGCGCTTGTTCTTCAGCTTGCTCCCAATAGCGTGAATCCGTGCCGAGCCATGCCTTATCTTCACTTACCAATAACAATCCGGCCGAACCGCTAAATCCACTCAGCCAACGCCTGTTATTGTTGTTGGTGATGAGGATGGCATCAACCTCCCAGTCGGCCAGTTTTGACCTCACCAAATCCAGACGATTTGAAAAATCCTTTGTAGTTTCTTGACCCATTTTGATCTCCAGCTGTTAAGTTCGAAATTTCCTCGCCAAATTCTTGGCTATATTGACTGGCTCAATCAGAACTTGTAAAGCCAGATTCTTTAGAAATAATTTCCTTCAAAATTGCTATCATGCTGGCATAGGTAGGATCCATGCCAAAGTAAGATAGATTTTGCGCACCCAGGTTCTTTCCCTTGCTAAAAGGTGTATCCGATGCGTAATGCAGAATACCTACCGGGAAGGGCGCATTATAGAGGTTTACCAACTCATTGTACGGGTAACGTTGTGGGCGGACCATTTCATAAACACTACTCAGAAATGGTCCGGCTTCCATTTCGATAACAGAATATCCTTCCCGGTAAAATACCTCCATGTAGCTCTCATTCTGAAGAAAGGTACCGAGAGCACTGATCGCCTTCTGATTGTCCATCACTGTGCCATATACGAGATATGGCGCCACATCACCAGCTTTGAAGCAATTGTCAATCATGAAGGTATTCAGAGAATGTTCATCATGCAGAACGTTGGGGATCATCACATCGCCAATCCGGCCGTTCAAGGTTGCCGCTTTACCCATAATGAAGCAGCCTCGGATCTCGGCGATATTGCGCGCTATTTCGGAAAGAACCAGGTACGCAGCCATTCCCAAAGGAAAGTCGATATTAATAATTAGCGCCGGACTATCCTGCAATTTTTCCAGGCCTGGAATATGGAGCCGGGGATCAAGGTTTTCGCGACGAAGCTTGCACAGCTCAACCACCTGTACCTCAATATCAAACACATGTTGGCTCGGAGCGCGATGGATACCTACTTCCTCCTCGCGGAGAGTACGCTTACGACATTCTTGAGGATAGGTGTTCTCATACTTCTTTAAGGTGTAGTAGAGGAAGTTTTCGCGGCTACTAGGTACGTTACGCTCAAGGATGTCATAATACTCAGTTTGTAGATTTTCGGAGACCTTAGACCCGATAAAATCCACAAGTTCCGATTCCATATCAAGAGCATATCCACTCAGTAAGTTAGCCATACTGTGTACATTGCTAGAAACGAAATAGATTGGGTGGTCTTCGAATGCGAAATCAGGCATATGCCGTCCGACATTTAACCACCAACGTCTCGTTGCCCTCCGGTAATCAGCCAAAGAACCCGCCAACAATCGGACTGCAAGAGATTGCTTTTCCCGGGCGAACATCAGGAGGTTGCTGGCGAACTTCTCCTGCCAAATCGTTCGCAAACGGTTCATATCCTCAAAAGAAATACCAATATAGTCCGCTAAGATGGCCAGAATATCATCCGGTGTGGGAATCCCGACATAAGACTCTAATAAATCATCAACCGGAGAGCGATTCAGCAAATCGAAGATCTTTCTTCTTTCAATCTGATAGGCAGTGAGCGAAGGGATTAGATCATCGATATCGGACCGGCTGGCGATGTAGACAGCGAGCGTATCCTGGCCATTCCAAAAATTCCGCCGCCGCCTACCTGGGGCAAGAACATCTTTCCAAGACTCAACATCAGGATAACCATGTTCGACAAAGACCTGTTCCGATTGCCCCATTACGACGAGCCGGGTGCTCTCGATGCAGGTGGGAAGTCGCAAAATGACGTATATAAATGCTGCTATATCAGGGACTGGATCTTGCGCACCGACGTGAAGGGCTGAGTGTATTCTGGTATGTGCCTCTGTTAGCGTCTCGATCTGAACTTCGCGGGTGCTTCGCAACAAGGAGTAATATGTGCGTATATAGAGAACAATATCATCGCTACCTCGGCTGGGCACTGTCCTCTCCACTGTGCTTATACCTCCTGATTAACTTTCATGCCGTTGGTGAATTTTACTCAGCTGTCTCTACGCAAAACTTCAATATGCCCATCGCCGGGCATTACCTCTCCAACCTTCACCGCGGAGGGGCAAGCAGCCATAAAATTGGCCACCTTAAGAGGATCAACTGCGGCCAATAACCCCCCTGAAGTCTCGGGAGTCCAGAGCATGTCCTGGATGAGTTGACCAACTCCCTTGTTAAAATCAACCCACCTTGAAAAATAAGCTAGATTGTTCGCCATACCACCCGGAAAATTGCCATCCTCTCCGTAGGAAAGCGCACCGGGTAGCCATGATAGCCGATCACTAAAAAGCCGAAAATTAACGGCTCCCAGATGGGCCATTTCATGTGCATGTCCTAATAGGCCAAAGCCGGTTATGTCAGTCATGCTCTTGACGCCTGAGGAGTGCGCGGCAACGGCCGCCTGTCGATTAAGCATCTTCATGCTGGCGACTGCTGCTCTCACGTCATCCTCTCGGGTTCTTTGGTTCTTAAGTGCCGTCGTAATAACACCTGTACCCAAGGGTTTGGTAAGCAGCAGCACGTCACCAGGCTTGCTGCGGCCTTTTGTCATGAGCTGTTTGGGATCTACGCTTCCGGTTACAGCAAGACCGTATTTCGGCTCTTTGTCGGTTACGCTATGTCCGCCAGCAATGACGGCGCCTGCTTCAGCAACTTTTTCAGCACCACCAAGCATAATTGCCCGCAGATAATCCAGGTCCAGCCCACTGGGAAAAGCGACCAGGTTGATTGCAAATAGAGGGCGCCCACCCATCGCATAGATATCCGACAACGCATTGGCAGCGGCTATGGCCCCGAAGTCGTAGGGATCGTCAACGACCGGAGGGAAAAAATCAACCGTCGTCACAATCGCCTGAGTATCACTCAGGCGATAGACGGCCGCATCGTCAGCAGCCTCCAAGCCTACCAACAAATCTGGATAATCGCCAGAAACGAATAGCTTTCTTATTGGCTGTAACACGTACGCCAGGTCGGCCGGGCCGAGCTTAGCAGCTCAACCAGCGCAAGATGCCAGCGACGTTAGCCTTATTCCTTTGCTATCTTCGTTCATTCTAATGATCACTCCCAATATGCGCGATCCAAAATTGGCTGAAACGCTATTATATACGTTTAAACCACGATAGGTATGCCGCTCCCCATTAACCGGGCGTTAGGCCTGTATAGAGAGATTGACTGGCCTGATCCGGGCTAATATAATCGCCAGGAATGGCGATGAATCAACACATAGGCATATTTGAAAAGTTGGCGAGGCAACTCATAGAGGGCGCATTTGAGCGGCCTTTTGGGCAGCGTAGGCTGCTGCGTGACATAGCACGCAATATTGCTATTAATGTCGAAAAGAATGCTCTGGAAAATATGCGTTGCCATCAATATTCTATTCAACTTCACCCTGATACTATCAGAGAGTTGCTGGAAGCGAGTCCAAATCTCCAGTTCTATCTTGAGGAATATTTAACGGACCTTGCGCGAGAGTATAATCTTTTACCTCCAGATAAACACGGGCTCAGATTAATCTCCAATCCGGAAATGGAACGTTACCAGGTAACCGTCCGCGCCGAACCAAACTCAGCAACTCGCGAACTCACCATGAGGGGTTACCGTCCTTCAGAAAAGCAAGTCCAAGCAGCCATTGAAAAAATCGATGCCTTCTTAATCTTGGACGGCAAGCGACATATCGAAGTTCGTCAACCTATTATCACAATCGGCCGTCATTTAGATAGCGATATCGTTCTTAGTGATTCCGCAGTGAGCCGGCAACATATCCAACTTCGCTGGCAACATGATCGATTTATCCTTTTTGATCTTGGTAGCAAAGGCGGCACATTGGTAAACAACAAATCAGTTAGCCAGCACGCACTCATTAACGGGGATGTCATTCGGATAGGCCAGTCAGCACTGATATATGGGGAAGAAACATCGAGAGATGAAGAAGGATCATCACCCCCAGACACCATGGACGGATCAACCCGTCAATTGCCAGGCCGAAATATAGTATGAGCCTGCCCATTTTGTTATTCATACTGCGACTGGTTAGTGCGTTGCTTCTCCTATGTTTCTTAGGAGTGATTACCTGGCTTATGTTGAAAGATTTACGCTCTATTTCGGAAAAATCTGGAGCGACATATCAACCCGGAGGTTCCCTGGAGGTCATGAACAGCCCATCCGACATTCCTCGAGAAGGAACCCGGTTCGGGCTTGTTCCGCTGACCACGATCGGCCGGTCAGCAAGCAACATTATCGTGATTGACGATGAGTTCTCGTCAAACGAACACGCCAAGATCACCTGGCTTGACCAACAATGGTGGCTTGAAGACCTGGGCAGTAGTAATGGAACTTTGTTAAATGATTTGCTGATTAATAAAGCAACCGTTATAACCAGTGGTGATATGATTACCGTTGGGCAAACACAACTCCGATTTGTAATATAGCTGCCCAGCAAACCGGCAAGAGAAGAATGGAAAACGGGGGGCTTCCCGGTTTCTCAAACCATTGCACAAAAGGCGCCGTCATAATAGACAAATTAGGAGAGAATAATGGGATTTCACGGTGGAGGCTGGTGGGCTTACCTAAGCCACAATGAGAAGCAGGACCAACCTTCTGTTACTCCAAATCTACTAAAACGCGTTTGGATTTTTGCCAAACCTTATCGCTGGCAGATCATTGTACTGTTGGTGACCATTATCGCCATCACCTTGATCTCGCTGATACCCCCATTACTATTTAAACAACTTATCGACGTCGCCATACCCAATGAGGATGTTCGCTTGTTAAATATGTTGGCGCTGGGGATGGTTGCGGTCCCCTTGGTGAACGGTCTGATCGGCGTCATCCAGCGGCGTTTAAGCGCCCAGGTTGGAGAAGGAGTTATCTTCGACCTACGCCGGGCGTTGTATGATCACATGCTGCGCATGTCATTACGGTTTTTCACGAAAACCCGCACCGGCGAGCTGATGTCTCGCCTGAACAACGATGTTGTAGGCGCTCAAAGAGCAGTAACGGGAACCCTCATTACTATCGTATCCAATATCATTACTCTGGTTTCTGTATTGGCTGTGATGCTGGTCATGGAGTGGCGATTGACTTTGCTTGGTTTGGTAATTCTGCCCCTATTTGTTTTGCCTGCGAGACGCGTTGGTAAAAAGCTACGACAAATACGACGCAGGTCCATGGAGTTAAATGCCGAGATGAATGCCGGTATGAATGAAACCCTTAATGTCAGTGGCGCTCTATTGGTCAAACTATTTGGTAGAGAAAAGAGTGAGATGACCAATTTCTCTAAGAACGCCGCCGATGTTCGCGATATTGGGGTGCAGTCGGCCGTCATTAGCCAATGGTTTTTCTTATCCCTCGGAGTTGTCAGTGCCATTGGGACGGCTCTGGTTTATTGGGCTGGTGGTCACCTGGTTCTATCTGGCGCTTTCACTATAGGCACCATCGTGGCCTTCAGCGCCTACCTGGGTCAGCTATACGGTCCCTTGATTTCCTTAACAAATGCGCCGATAGAATTCGCTCAAAGCATGGTCAGCTTCGAACGTGTATTCGAAGCGCTCGATATCCCCGTTGAAATTGAGGAGAGATCCGACGCTTTCGGCCTAAGCCCCGTTGAAGGATCTATTGTCTTCAACGATGTGTCCTTTAGCTATATGGAAACGGCTTCTGAAAAATCTGGCGGTTTGAATGAGATTACCAGATTAGGGTGGGGGGCAGATCGCTCCATGCTTTTGAAGCGTGGGATTGGCACGAATGGTGACGGGGAGGAAGATGAAGACGAGGGTGGTTCGGCCGGTGACATTTATCAAAAACAATGGGCCTTAACCGGCATAACTTTCTCCATCGAACCGGGGCAGTTGGTAGCCTTGGTTGGACCAAGCGGGGCAGGCAAGACCACGGTTACCTACCTTATTCCTAGACTTTATGATCCGACGAACGGGTTTGTCTCCTTAGATGGGCATGATCTTCGATCGCTCAAATTAGAAACACTATCCCATAACATAGGCATGGTCACCCAGGATACGTATCTATATTACGATACCATTCGGGCAAATCTGATGTATGCAAGAGATAGCGCGACCGAAATGGAGATGGTCGCTGCCGCCAAAGCAGCAAATATTCATGACTTTATCAGTGAATTGCCATACGGATATGACACGGTTGTTGGTGAGCGCGGATACAGACTGAGCGGCGGGGAGCGTCAGCGTATCGCTATAGCTCGCGTTGTTCTGAAAAATCCGCGGATTCTGGTTCTAGACGAAGCAACCTCCCATTTAGACTCCTTGTCAGAAGCGCTCATACAGGATGCTTTGCAGCATGTTATGCGTGACCGGACGAGTCTGGTGATTGCCCACCGATTGTCGACGGTCCTGGCGGCCGACAAAATCTTGGTTATGGACAAGGGGCAACTGGTCGAACAGGGAACCCACGACCAACTAATCGAAAAAAACGGCCTGTACAGATCTCTTTATGAGACTCAATTCCGGCAAGAAAGCAATCCCCTGGTGGAGCAAGATGTAGTGAAAAATCCAGTTGCCTTTGCTTGATAGATCATTCAATTGAACAATCTTCTATTCAGACGTAGATTCTTGTTTCAGACGTTGATCCTGTAACAACTGTTCTGCTTGATCCGGGGATAAGTCTACGTTATCTAGCCATTCAGAGACCACCTGAACCCCAAGGACCGGTGCATAAATGCCTCTGGTAGTGGATATGTCTGAATGACCGAGATATTCCTGAACAACCTCTATAGGCATTCCTTCTCGAAGCAACTGTGTTGCCCGAAAATGGCGAAAATCATGGGCGGATAAGCCTGGATGCAATTTTAGCGCCTTTACTGCACTTTTCACGACATTGTGGACCGAAGTTGTCGATAATCGAGCATTGCGGGCATTTCGACTGTGAGCGACGAACAGAGCCGGGTTGTTATCAGTTCGTTCGGCGAGATAGGCTCTTATGGTACTGCGTGCATAACCCCGCATGTAGATCGTCCGTGGCCGGTTACCTTTACCAGTTACCATCGCATATTGGGCATTACCGTAATCGACATTTGCCCGATTCAGATTGGTAACTTCTGATATCCGCGCGGCCGTTGAGTACAACACACTGACTAACGCCCGATCCCGAAGCAGCGATAACCGCCGTCCGTACCGGATCTCGCCAGACGGGATGGGTAAATCATTGTAATAAGCGACTATTAACGGGACTGATTGCCGGGCAACGTCCAAATCAATTACACCTTCTGCCTGGTTTCGATCGGCCTGGCGACGGCCAAGCTGCCGCTGTAATTTCCCCAGCTGGATAAACTCCGGCAACAGGTCCATGCCATCCAGGAAATTGAGATATCCGGATACGGCCGCCATGTAGGTCGTCGCAGTTGACTGAGAGCGGTTAGAGAGGAGCCAATTCCGAAACCGTAAGACAGTTGCCGTCGTTAACTTATCAGGCAACAAAGGCCATGGGGTATCAACTTCAAAATCATCGTGTTTGTAATATTGCAGCCAGTCGGCGAATAATCTCAAGCCACTTCGGTAGGTAGCTTCCGTTTTGGCACTGCTCACGCCGGCTTCAAGTAGATAACTCGTTTCATGAAGCCAGGCTGGTTCGACCGGTACTTTTCGGCCGGTCAACGGAAGATATCGCTGGCGTTTACGTCTGGCGGGCATGAGTAAATCATAACATAAGAAAGTAGGTCAGGCATCATCAGGTGAGTGAGAATATATTTATAGGAGCCAACATGAAATCTTGGGATTAGTATCGAGTTATGGCGCTTATTGGAACAGGGTAGGTAAAATCAGCCTGGCAGGCTAGGTTGTGTGTAGCAACATACTTAATTTAAGTATCATTAACGTAACTATATATTCATGGGGACAGGCTGTTTAGCGAACTCGCAACCATCTTGGACTGTGATCGGGTACAATGTGATGATGATGGAAACAATGGAACCAACTCTTCCCAATGTCGTAATACAGGCTATAACCCACGGCGCACATTCAGACCCGTTCGCCGTGCTAGGAATGCACAAGATCGGAAACGTCCTGGTTGTGCGAGCATTCCGGCCGGGAATCAATAAACTGACTGTGGTAGATACGGATCAAGGTACTACCTATGAGATGATCAGGCTTGACCCGGAAGGCTTTTATGAGGTGGTTTTGCATGGGGTAAAAGGTTCGTTTAATTATTCATTAAGCGCTATTCAACACAATGACGCTGTAGTGCTATACGAAGATCCATATGCTTTCCCAGATACCTTGACTGATTTTGATGAGTATCTGTTGGCAGAAGGTACGCATCTGCGCATGTATGAAAAACTGGGCGCTCACCCCGATAAGGTTCGAGGTCATCCAGGGGTTCAGTTTGCTGTCTGGGCGCCCAATGCCGCCAGAGTAAGTGTGATTGGCGATTTTAATAATTGGGATGGTCGATGTCATCCCATGCGCTTCCACCATGCCAGTGGAATTTGGGATCTATTCATTCCGGGCCTGGCAGAAGCGACACTATACAAATATGAGATTAAAACCCGCCAATTCGACTATACAGTGGTCAAGTCTGATCCTGTTGGGTTTTACGCGGAAGTTCGTCCACAAACAGCCTCCATAGTTTGGGATCTGGATAAATATAGCTGGCAAGATGCTGAATGGCTCGAGAACCGGCCACAGCACGATGACATGAACCGGCCGATCAATGTTTATGAGGTTCACCTGGGTTCCTGGCGTCGAAAAGAAGATAATCGCTGGCTGACTTACAAGGAGCTAGCCTTGGAGTTAGTCCCTTACGTTAAGGTCATGGGCTACACGCACATCGAATTACTGCCAGTTGCCGAACATCCATATGACGGTTCCTGGGGCTACCAGGTAACTGGTTATTTTGCCGCAACCAGCCGACATGGCCCACCCGATGAGTTCATGGCTTTTGTGGATACCTGCCACCAGGCTGGTATTGGCGTCATCTTGGATTGGGTCCCGGCCCATTTCCCTCGGGATGAACATGGGTTGTCATATTTTGATGGCACATTTCTCTACGAACATGCCGATCCTCGATTAGGGGCGCATCCAGACTGGGGTACACTAATCTTCAATTACGGCCGGACTGAGGTTCTCCAGTTTCTAGTGAGCAACGCTGTATTCTGGCTAGACAAGTACCACATCGACGGATTGCGAGTTGATGCCGTAGCCTCCATGCTGTATCTTGACTTTTCGCGTGAGCAAGGTCAGTGGCTTCCCAACCGGTATGGTGGTCGGGAGAACTTGGAAGCGATAGATTTCATTCGGCACTTCAACGAACAGATCCATGCCAACTATCCGGATGTCCTAACAATTGCTGAGGAATCAACTTCTTACGCAGGCATTACCCACAAGGTAAAAGATGGAGGCCTGGGCTTTGATCTAAAGTGGAATATGGGCTGGATGCATGACTCCCTCCAATATATGAGCAATGATCCCGTGTATCGAGCCTACCATCATGGAACTTTGACCTTCTCCCTACTTTATGCATTCAGTGAAAAATTTCTCCTACCCTTCTCCCATGATGAAGTCGTTCATTTAAAGAAGAGCATGTTAGACAAGATGCCCGGCGACCTATGGCGTAAATTCGCCAATTGGCGGGCTCTGCTGGCATACCAGATCAGCCACCCGGGCAAAAAAATGTTGTTTATGGGCGGTGAAATCGGTCAGTGGCGGGAATGGACGGAAGAGCGTAGTCTAGATTGGCATTTGCTAGAAGAATCCCCAAAACATGGCCAACTTCAGAATTTTGTTCGGGAGTTAAACAAATTCTATATGAATCATCCTGAACTTTACGAAGATGATTACTCCTGGGAGGGCTTTACCTGGCTTGATTTGCACGATGCGCAACGAAGCATCCTCTCCTTTGCCCGCCATTCACCAAAAAGTGGTAAAACAATTCTCATCGCCTGCAATTTTACGCCTGTTCCTAGGTATGGCTACCGTCTTGGCGCCCCACAGCCTGGTGTCTATATGGAATTGCTTAATAGTGACTCTGAGGAATTTGGGGGCAGCGGCCTTGTAAACCCCGATCCTATTGACAGCCTGCCCCAGTCCCATCATGAACAACCACATAGTCTTGAAATCACACTACCACCTTTGGGAGTTGTCTTTTTAAAAAGGCATGAAGATCGTATTAGCTTCTAGCCAGACTTTGTGCTATGATAATCGGCGCTCACGCGAGCGACACCACGTTGAATTGGATAATTAAGTAGTCATTCGGAGGTTTTTCGCACATTGGCCAATATAGCATCTGCTAAAAAAAGAATTCGTAGCTCTGCCCGCAGGCAAGAGCAAAATCGTCACTTCCGTTCCTCGGCGCGTTCCTATGTAAGACAGACCCGGGAATTAATCGACGCAGGAGATCTGGAGGCTGCCCAGGCAATGTCCCAGAAGGCGACAAGTATACTGGACAAGGCTGCGCGCAAAGGCATTGTCCACCCACGCAATGCATCCCGCAGAAAGGGCCGCCTCATGAAGGCTCTTGCGGCCGCCAAGGCAGCGGCAGTGTAGAATTAGTTGCTGCCAGGGCAACAGCTGTATATCAAATAATAAACACCATCAGTGTTGATGGTGTTTTTTGTGTTGTAGACCTCAGTCAGTATCAGGGGGGATGGCGAAGATGTAGCCAACGCTACGAACCGTCTTCACTATTTCGGGTTTTGCGGGATTTCTCTCAATGATCTCTCGCAGCCAACGCATGTGAACATCCAGCGTTCGTGTATCACCGAAGTAATTTGTCTTCCATACACGGACCATCAGGTAATCTCTTTCGAGTACTTCGTTCGGGTGACGAAGGAATTCGTCTAGCATATCAGCTAATTTCGGTGTGAGTCTTCTCTCTCCGCGACCATCAACATCAACCGAGCGTTTTGAGGGATAAAATGTAATCCTTCCGGCCTTCACGATTTCTTCTTTTAGGTCGTCGACTGGTAACAATACCCGAATCCGGTTAAGGACTTTGCGGGCTGTAAATGGTCTAGCCAGATAAACGTCAGCATTTGCAGACGTATCGAGCACATCATCAATATCGCGACAATGAATGATTGGCAAAGTGGCCAAAACAGAACGGATTCGGCGACAGATTCGGACGCCGTTTGAGCGCATCACGGATGCATCTACGATGACCAAATCCGGCCTATTTGAGGACAGGATTTCGTGGGCTTTCGAACCAGTATCAGCAACAATGACAATCAGATCCGACTTTGATAGTGCCGGCTCTAAGGATTTGCCACCCGTATTTTTGCTCTCCACAAGCAGTATCGTTGTCGGCATCCGCTGTCCTTTTTTCTCACCCGACTACCCAAGCCATTATAAAGGGAAAAACAGCATAAGCAAACCACGCTACCATGTTCTAATTGTCGATAAAAGCACCGATAAAAATCATGACCTCATGCTTGACGCTCCACTTCTCGAGGCATATAATCCTATCGGTTGCATAGGCGAGTGTAGTTCAGTGGTAGAACGTC
Source organism: Patescibacteria group bacterium (assembly GCA_035527655.1). Classification (GTDB taxonomy): domain Bacteria; phylum Chloroflexota; class Anaerolineae; order Promineifilales; family Promineifilaceae; genus UBA11865. The sequence goes on from DATLAB010000001.1 coordinate 20,439, forward strand.
AGCTTCCCAAGCTGAATGTCACGGGTTCGAGTCCCGTCACTCGCTCTGCCATTCCATTGTTATTGGTCTATTGGCAGTGGAGCCGAACACTTCTGGGATCAGCCTGTTTGCCCAATCCTTTCACTACCTTATCCACTATATGAGCGAAAGCGCCTTCTCTTCTAACCGTTCGCGTCCTTATGAAGCCGGCTGGCGAGACAATAGTAATCAATTTCTCAGGTTCTCTTCAGGATCTGAGAAACAATAATCCGGTTTCAAATCAACTTCCCCTACCCTGCTTATCCTAGAATTGAGAATATTTGCGAATCGATCTGGTTCAGGCGCTATCATCTCAGAAACGCCTTTGGCGATGTTGCGAAACGGGCGCTATTTTTTTAGAACCTTGAACGTAACGGCGATCAGTGTCCCCCAGCGTCAATATTCTCCAATCATTTTTAGTAAAATGGTCATGTGTTTGGCCAATGATCTTCGAACGTATACGAGTTAAGCCCCAAATTTATCAAGCCGAAGTGCATGTCCCATGATCATTGGCATCAGATCTTGGGCTGAAAATTGCCCTAATCCGCCAACTTGCGCTTCGCGCTCACCAAATGTCTGAGCTCTATCCGGCAAATGAGTATCAGGCGCCCACATCAAGGTAGGTACAGGGTGCCAGGAATGGCTTCGTAAACTTGCCGGCGTAGAGTGATCACCGGTGATTACCAGGACATCGGGCTTTAAGTCCAATAATGATGGCAAGGCCCGATCCACGCTCTCGATAACCTGGGCTTTTTCGAGGAACTTGCCATCTTCACCTCTACTGTCTGTTGGTTTAACATGAACAAAAAAGAAATCGAAATCATCCCAATTATCCGCAACAACCTTGAACTCATCCTCGGGTGAATAGTGCGACTCCGTCTCTAGCACTTCCATACCTACCAGGCGTGATACGCCCTTATACATTGGATAGACTGCAACACAAGCGGCTCTAAGCCGGTAGAGATCATCAAACTTTGGCAGATTCGGATCCTGGCCGAAGCCTCGCATGGTTATCATATTGGCTGGCTGCTCATCTTTTAAGACGATCTGAGCAGCGTTAATCCAGGTTTGGACCAAGCTGGCGCTCTTTTCCGCGGCTGGATCCAGGGCAGTGACTGGCAGTGGGGCCTTACCAATTGCCTGGGGATCGGTATCGTCCAGCCGGCCATCTAGACCATCTGCCCGCAGCGCTAACATGAATCGATATTCTTTTACTAAGCGAACGTACGTTTCTGCACCGGCTATCTTTATCTTGTCCAGCTTGCTGACCAGCGGCAGCGATACATCACTATCGATCCTTCCCGCACGCCGGTCAACGATCTTGCCGGATGAATCGACGGTGCAAAAGTTTCCCCTAGCCGCAATATCCCCGGACTGCAGGTCGAAGCCGATACCAAGAGCGGATAGAACGCCCCGGCCAACAGGTGTTTGAACCGGGTCATAGCCGAACAAAGATAAATGTGCCGGTCCGCTACCAGGAGTTACGCCTCGTGCGATCGGATGACTGAGGCCAAGGCAGCCTTCCCTGGCCAACCTATCCATCACCGGCGTATTGGCGATTTCGAGCGCCGTTTCATCATAGTCTTCAAAGGGCATACCACCCAATCCATCCAGCACCAATAATATTATTTTCCCGCCACTCTCCCGGGCTAATTGTCTGATCAATTTATGGTTTGCCATCTAATCCTCCAAGAGCGTTTTTAAGGCCCGCTAGCAAAATAACAAAACGGCGATGGGTTTTTTTTGCCCACCGCCGATTTAACTCCTCAGGTTGGATTCGAACCAACAACCTATCGGTTAACAGCCGATTGCTCTGCCGTTGAGCTACTGAGGACCGATTCAGCCCAAAATTATAGCAGACCACTTTGCCGTGTCAATATGCTTGCACGCGCCATTTTATCGGCTACGATCAGCCCATGATGACAAAGTTAGAACCGGTAATTGTAGTCCACGGAGGAGCAGGACGCTGGAACGAATCGGAAAAGCAAGTGGCAGAGGCAGTGGCAGCCTGTCGAATCGCTGCCAAAGCCGGCCAATTAGCCCTCGCTAGAGGAAGTACAGCGTTAGACGCTGTTGAGGCAGCAGTACGCCTGCTGGAGGATTCGCCCGTTCTCGATGCCGGACATGGGAGTTATCTTAATGCGGCCGGCCAAATCGAGATGGATGCCCTCATTATGGACGGTGAGACAATGGACATGGGCGCCATTGCGGCCGTGCAATTTATCAAAAATCCAATAAGCTTGGCGCGGCTGGTAATGATCAAATCACAACACAGTTTCCTGGTAGCGGCCGGGGCAGAGGCGTTTGCCGACGCCATAGGATTCCCGCGCTGTTCCCTTTCTGATCTATTAAATGCAGATCAACTTGAACTTTTACAGTCTGGCATTGATCTTAATCAATACGCTGCCCAATTGTTGGCAAGTGAGGAATCGCCCCCTGGCGATACCGTTGGCGCGGTCGCCTTGGATCTTTACGGCAACCTGGCGGCTGCGACTTCAACCGGGGGCACCAAGGCCAAGCAGCCCGGCCGGGTAGGTGACAGCCCTCTGGTAGGATCCGGCGCCTATGCAGACAATTGGACGGCCGCGGTAAGTGCCACTGGCTATGGCGAAGCGTTGATGAAAGTTTTGATCAGTAAGCGCGTCTGTGATTTTGTGGCCGATGGGCTGTCAACCCAGAAAGCTTGTGAGGCTGCCCTTAATATTCTTCGTGAACGGGTAAACGGTCAGGGGGGTTTAATTTCTGTGGACGCTCGGGGCCGGATCGGGGTCGCTTATAATACTTTGGCCATGCCCCATGCCTTCACAAGAGGAGAGGAACCAATTACAGACGGGTATTAGTATATCATCTGGATCAGTTAATCAGTTTCCGATCTGCCCTGAAAGGTCCTGGCATACAGGTCAAAAAAGCGGATCACCGTCTCAGTACCACGATAAAAGTTGGGGATAAAGAAACGCTCGTTCGGAGAGTGAATTCGATCATCCACCAGGCCAAAACCCATTAAAACCGTGTCAAGATCGAGGTATTCGTCAAAAAGTCCTACGACAGGAATCGAGCCACCTTCTCGCGATAGAATCGGCTTCGTGCCAAATACTTCTTCAAGCGCTTTTTTTGCAGCGCTTATAGCTGTCGTATTTAAGCTTACCACTGATGGAACACCGGCGTTTGCCAGCTTGCAAGTGACATGCACCGTTGTTGGTGTGATCTTACTCATATAATCCTGAAAAAGCTGAAATATCTCCTGAGGGTTTTGATCAGGCACAAGTCGCATGGAAATTTTCGCATGCGCCTTGGAAGGCAATACCGTCTTAGTTCCTGGCGCCGTATAGCCCCCAATAATTCCATTGACATCCAGCGTCGGCCGGGAGCCAAGCCTTTCGATCGCTGAATAACCAGGTTCACCCCATAATCGAGGCGCCCCCGTCTGCCTCAGCCAGGCCTGTTGGTCAAACGGTACTGCCTCATTGATACGCAGTTCTTCCCGGTCAAGATCACGCACTTTGTCATAGAAGCCGGGGATGAGAATTCTGCCTTCTTCGTTTTTTAATTTTGCAATAATATGGCTAAGAACGTTCAATGGATTGTCTATCACGCCGCCAAGAGTACCTGAGTGCAAGTCGTGGTCTGGGCCAACCAGATCTAGAAAGACATAACAAATTCCTCGTAAGCCAAATACAATGGATGGTTGATCCTTCCCATGCATGATAGTGTCGCAAATAAGCGCAGCGTCCGCTTTAAGCCTCTGGACGTGAGTCGGAACAAATTCGGCCAAACTCTCGCCGGTAGTCTCCTCCTCCCCTTCCAATAACACCTTAATATTAAGCGGAAGATGACCCGCTCCCTTCAGGTACGATTCCAAGGCCCGGATAAATATATGCAGCTGGCCTTTGTCATCTGAGACACCACGAGCATAGAGATAATCGCCAACCACCTCAGGTTCGAATGGAGGTCGATCCCATTGGTTTAATGGATCTACTGGCTGAACATCATAATGGCCATATAGTAATATGGTCGGAACCTCATCACCATAGCCCAACCAATCGCCATAGATTAGCGGATGCCCCTTGGTTGGAACAATCTCGACATTTTCCATTCCAATAGCAGCCAATTTATTCGCCAACCAGCCGGCAGCATCCTCAATATCGGACCTATTTTGGTCAAGATTGCTAATGCTTTTGATTCGTAAAAGTTCCTTAAGTTCTTCCAGATGCCGGCTGTTATTATTGTTTGCATATTCTATGGCTGCGTCGACATCAGCGGGCTGATGTTGGTTATTGTTTTGTATTCGCGTCATTAACCTGTCCCTGGGTATAATAAAGAAGAATATAAATCACACTCTATCAGAATCGACATTATATCCTACCACCCTCTGAAAAGTTACTCATACAAGGAGCGCTTTTAAGAAGCATGATAAGCCAGGAAACGCCGACCGCCAAAACAGAATTATCCGCAATGGTGGAGAGCATCTTATTTGTTGCCAGCGGTCCGGTTACGACTGGCCGCCTTGCAAAAGTCTTGGATACAACCCCGGCTGTTATCGAGAACATTCTGAGAACCTTAGAAGTCGAATATCAAACGCGTGGATTTCGCCTACAGCGAAGTGGAAGCTATGTCCAATTAACGACAGCCCCAGAATGCAGCCAGCCAATTGAAAGATTCTTAGGCCTCGAGGTGACAACGCGGTTGAGTCCGGCTGCCCTGGAAGTATTGGCCATCATTGCCTACATGCAACCAGTAACAAGACCACAGGTGGACTCCATTAGAGGAGTTAACTCTGATAGCTCCTTGCGCACATTAATGGGCCTTGGCCTGACTGAAGAAGTCGGCCGGATCGATAAACCAGGTAGACCAATTCTGTATGGAACAACACCAGATTTCCTCCGGCACTTTGGGTTGAATTCGCTGGACGAGTTACCAGCCAAGAACGACGAGGAAGAATAAATTGCCTGTAACAATAATCATTGCCGATTACATGGCAAGTTAATTTATGCGCCTTATGACTCAGGAAAGATTACAAAAACTCATGGCCCAGGCAGGAATGGGTTCACGAAGGCATTGCGAAAGCGTCATTTCAGCCGGCCGGGTTCAGGTAAATGGCATAATTGCCCATTTAGGCCAGCGCGCCAATCTCGAGCAGGATGTGATTACTATTGATGGCAAGGAATTGCAAGTTGTCAATCTGACCTACATAAAGCTATACAAACCGAAGGGCGTTCTCTCCTCTACAGCTGATGAGTTAGGGGCAAATAGGACAACCATCATTGATCTGGTCGATTTCAAGGGACATCTATATCCGGTTGGTCGCCTGGACAAACAAAGTGAAGGGCTCATTTTACTCACCAATGATGGCCCTTTAACCAACCGTCTTACTCATCCACGATATGGCCATTCTAAGGTTTATGAGGTTATCATCGAAGGCCGCGTCTCAGAGGATGTTCTTATCAAATGGCGCAGGGGAATTCTACTTGATGGCATACCAACTGCCCCGGCGAATATCAAGGTCATTGGGGTAAATCAAAATCAGACCCGTCTAAAAGTAACGCTACGAGAAGGTCGCAAGAGGCAAATACGGCGAGTAGCGGCCTTGCTTGGATATGAGGTCATCGGGTTAATTAGGCGACAGATTGGCCCAATCAGCCTAGGTGACCTGGGACCTGGACAGTGGATCAGGCTTTCAGATGATGAAGTTAAGGCACTACATGAGTCGGCTTTTAACACTTCCAAAAAGCAGATGCCGAGGTAAATGCATTGAATTCACAGCTATTGAGAAAAGCAATTGCCATTGATGGACCGGCCGCTTCGGGGAAAACGACTATCGGCTTCAGATTGGCAAATCGAATAGAATACATGTTTCTTGATACCGGGTGTATGTATCGCGCGGTTACGCAGGCCGTTTTGGACCAGGGCGTGAATATCGATGATGAGCTATCGGTGGTCAAATTAACCCAACAACTTGAACTGGATATTCAGCCAGCAGGATTACCGGGTAAGGGCGACGGCAGGCTTTATACCGTCTTGATCGGCGGCAACGATGTGACCTGGGAATTGAGGTCCCACGATGTTGACGTCAACGTTTCTCAGATTTCGGCCTACTCTGGCGTTCGTTCTAATCTCGTGAAGCGGCAAAGAGCAATCGGTGTGCGAGGCCAGGTTGTGATGGTTGGTCGAGATATTGGAACTGTTGTATTACCTGATGCCCCCTTGAAGCTATATATTGTCGCTTCGGCCGAAGAACGAGCCCGTAGACGGTGGCTAGAACGCGAAGATCGGAAGGACAACACAACATATGAGCAAAACCTGGCAGACATCAAACGACGCGATCAATTCGATGGCCATCGCGAACATTCACCCATGCGCCCTGCAGCCGACGCCATCGTTATTGATACAACCGAGAAACAACTCGACGCGATAATTGAAGAGATTTTGCAGCTGGACTACTTTGAAAAACAGTATTCCAAGTAATTTCGACACCATCCTGTTTCCTGTTTACCAGGCCAGATAAAAGTCGCTGCCTTATGGCAAGAGGTCTGCAAATGAGCAGGCCACGAAATGATATTCTAAAAGTTATGACCTATTTCACAGAAATTGATTGGACCGACCACGCTGGTGGTCAAATAGTAGACATTTTGCCAGGTAGTCTGGCATCTGAACTTGATCTGCAAGTAGGTGACCAGCTTCTGGCCATCAACGACCAGCGGGTAATGGATATAATTGATGTACGCTTTTTTGCAGCCGAAGAAGATCTCGAGTTGCTTATTCGCCGGGCAAACGAATATATTATCTTCGAGGCAATTCGGGAATATGATCAGGTCCTTGGCATAGAATTCCAGCACCCAACATTCGATATCGATATCCGTCGTTGTAATAATCTGTGCGAGTTCTGTTTCGTGCTGCAAATGGCCCCTCGATTTCGGCGCACGCTCTATATTAAAGATGATGACTATCGCTATTCATTTCTCTTCGGGCATTACGTAACCTTGACCAATCTCGACGAGCACGATTGGTGGAAAATCGAGACGATGGGTCTCTCCCCGTTATACGTATCCGTTCATTGCACCGATATTGAAACCCGCCGCCAGTTTCTTCGAAATAGCGAGGCGCCAGATATCATGCCCCAACTCGGTCGCCTGGCCGCGGCGGGAATCGACGTCCACACTCAATTGGTTATTGTACCTGAGTTTAATGATGGCCAGTTGTTAGATCGATCGATTGAGGATTTAGCTGCTATGTGGCCGGCCGTGCAATCGATCAGCGTCGTTCCCGTGGGTATCACTAAACACCATAAGTATCGTATGAGAACTCATACCAGAGAAGAAGCAAGAGCGATCCTCGACCAGGTCGAAAGGCACCAACATCATTATAGAGAGCGATTCAAGGTAGGGTTTCTATATCCAACGGATGAATGGTACCTGGTAGCTGATAAAGAGATCCCAACCCGCGAACAATACGACAATCAGGAACTTCATGAAAACGGGCTTGGCATGGTTAGAGCTTTTCTAGACGAATGGCAGACCGTGAAGACGGAGATTAGTCGCTGGAAAGAACGACAATTGGATGCCAATAAAAAAATGGTTCCAGGTCAATATCGATCGCTAATCCTGGTCACAGGAGCGCTTTTCGCCAATACTCTCACCGGTGTCGCCAAAGAGTTTGCAGGAATTACCGGCCTTGAACTAAATGTAGTACCTGTCGACAATATACGGTTGGGTGGGACTATTACAGTTGCGGGCTTACTCATGGCCCAAGATGTCATTCAAAGATTGTCCAGATCCCCTTCCGGCGATCTGATCGTGCTTCCCCGCATCATGTTCGACCACCCGGATAATATATCCCTGGACGATATTTCACCACAACAGATCGCGGATCAAATGAATTGCCCAGTTGTCCTTGCCGATCAGATGGGTGATGTATGGGACGCCGCCATTGATCAGTCATCAACCATTTACCACCCGTTGGTATAGGGGATGGGCGCCTTGCTCAATAAAGAGAGTATTGCTTTCCCGCCTGTAATTTGCTGACCAATATCTGATTTATCCCCGCGGGAACACTAGCTTACAAACCCAAGATCGACCTCTGCTCGTGTCTTATGGATGTAACCCAACTGGTTAGGGGTAGGTACTAATTACGGTACCTCGAATCTTGGGGTCCTGCAGAATTGCTCGTCGAACCAGGCCCATTTCGAGACCTGAGAAGATCAGGACGGATACATCGGTATTTTCACCCACCAGCTTTAACATATCCGTCACCTTGCTCTGCATGCCACCAGTAACATCTGTTCCACGTGATCCGGTTAAGTTTGCCTGAATCTGTTCAATATTATTCTTATTTAAATGAGTAACTAACTCGCCACCGGAACCAAAGACACCTTGGGTCTCCCCGGCCAATAACAGCCAGCGTGGACGCAGTATGGGTGTTAGGTAGGACATTATCTCTTCTGTCGAAATGATGGTGCCTCCTAGGGTCCCATCATAGGCGACATCACCGTAGATAAGGGGGACTAGGCCTGCTTTCAAGGCAAGCTCGATGGGTTTGGAAGCGAGGGATAAAATCTTGCCGTTCTGGCAAAAGGCCGAAGCTGAAGTCTGAAGAGTCAATGTTGGAATTCCTGCACCAAGGAAGACTTTCCGGACCAAGGCGTTCAATCGTGCGGCCGAGTCACTGACCTGGGCAAATCCGGTCCACTCTTCCCGAGTTCTTACACCCTGGCGGGTGCCATATTTGGCCGCAGCTACATGTCCGAAAGATCCGCTACCATGCCCAACAACGAGTTGCAGGTTAGGCGCGCTCTCACGGGCTTCGCCAATCTCGTAGGCTACTCTTTCCAATACATCTGATCTCACCGACTCCACTGCCATTTTGTCTGTAATCAGAGAACCGCCAAGTTTGAGGAATATTACTTCTTTATCAGTCATGATTTGTCAGTCAGGTTTGAACAACTATGTTACCCTAATCCTGCATCAATTGTATCGACGTCTCCAGTAGAACATCGACCGCCTCGGCCGGGGTCCAGACCTGATAAATGAGGGCTATATGTTTTTCGGCAACATATTCTGGGTTAGAAAAAGCACCCATCGTGTCAGCCCACATCTGGCCTAATAAGATCAACGGCCGCAGCCGAATCTCTTTAACCTGTATTAAACTCCAGGCTAGTGCCAGTTCAGACAAGGTGCCAATCCCTCCGGGCATTACGATTATCCCCTGGTTATGTTTTACGAGATGCTCAACTCTCTCAAGCAGGGTCTCATAACGGGTTTCTATCTGAACCCAACGATTAAGCTCTACTGGCCTGGATTTTTCGACTTGCCGGCTTGTAATACCAATTGCCACGCCACCTGCCTCGGCCGCACCCTGGCTGGCTGCAGCCATAATGCCGCCATATCCTCCAGTGGCAACGGCATAACCAGCCTCTGCCAGACGCCGACCGACCTCTCGCCCTGATTCGTAGTCGACGCTGCCTGGTTGTGGCGCATGACTGCCAAATACTGAGATAACTCCTGATTGTTGATTTGGATTCACAGTGGATCCTTTTTTTACTTTCCTTCTCTATCCGGCCAATCCCGGCACTTTCGCGGCCGTTTTCGCGAAGAGCACTCCATTTCGTATCGCCTGAATCACCGCTGATACAGCTACATTGCCCACAAAATCAAATGGCGCAACTACTTTGCCAGTAGATAGGGCAAATGCCACATCTCCGTCGTGGGAGGTATGAATTGGACGTACGGCAATAGCAAAGCCATCATGGACTCGTTCGGCTAATCGATTGACACCGACCTTGTCTAAAAGTGCATTGGTCATCACCACAACGAGGGTTGTATTGGTCATCAAATTAACAGCGGGCATTTCGGCAAAATAGCGCCAGGGCTTACTGTTGACCAGCCAATTACCCCCTGGATCCCTTGCGCCGGCAAGAACGGTCCCATCATCATCAATGACATCCCCAAAGCAGTTTACCACGGCCGCAGCGCCCACCTCAAGATCGCCGATTTTGTGCCTGGCCAGACCAAAACCACCTTTCATTACAGCAGATGGTCCTCCCCACATACCAACTGTTACCCCGGTTCCCGCGCCGACATTTCCTTGTTCAATGGGTCTCTTGCCGGCCACTTCGCATGCTTGATAGGCCATGGTTGCGTCCGGGAAAAAAGAACCTCCGCCCAACATAAGGTCGTAAACGATGGCGGCCGATACGATGGGAATATTTTTAATTGTTGTTGGATATCCGATACCTCGTTCCGCAAGATAGCTAACGACGCCGTCGGCCGCGGATAGTCCGAAAGCACTACCACCAGACAGGAGAATCGCGTTGATAGTCGTAACCGATTTCATCGGTGATAGCAGGGCGATTTCCCTGGTGCCTGGAGCAGGTCCACGAACATCAACTCCACCAACCGTGCCTTCTGGACAAAGAAAAACGGTGAGGCCGGTTAATGATTGCGGGTGAGAAGTATGGCCAACCTTAATTCCGGCAAGGTGATACTCCATAAAATTGCTCCGACCAACACAGCGATTATTGCCACCCAGCCCCCGTTATCTGAATCGGATGGCGTTCGCCAAGTTGAACCATTTTGCCAAAAATAAAAACCACCCATTTGGGTGGATCATTTCAAATACGCCCGGAGAGATTCGAACTCCCAACCACCTGGTTCGAAGCCAGGTACTCTGTCCATTGAGCTACGGGCGCGCACTGGTGATTATCGATATACGCATCCATCAAACAGTGAGGGCGAGTGGTGGGATTTGAACCCACGATCTTCTGGGCCACAACCAGACGTGTTAACCCCTACACTACACCCGCCAAGATCCCTGAAATGCTATCATATGTACCCATTAGCGGCAAGTCTCCTGCTCTATGGATGCCGAAGTCTCCGCAGAACTTGCTTCCTTGTTTACCCTTGGTGTTGCGTTAAAATATACGCTATGCAAGATGAGCATAAAATAACCCTGAATGAGCGCTATGAACTCATCGAACCGGCCGGTAGTGGTGGCATGTCGACCGTATATCGAGCCAAAGACCTCATGCTCGGCCGGACGGTGGCTATCAAAATGCTGCACGAGGGCTTGACCAGTGATGCCGAGTTTTTGCGTCGTTTCCAAAAAGAAGCTCATGCAGCGGCGAACTTGTCACATCCAAATATCGTGACCGTTCATGATATCGGCCAAGATGGTCGCCGTTATTATATTGTCATGGAGTACGTCGAGGGCTGGACGTTAAAGGAATTGATCCGGAACCATCGACAAGAAAACAACCGGCCATTGCATCTTGATCGAGCTTTGGACATCGCGATCCAGATTTGTGCCGGAGTGGGCTATGCACACCGGGCCAACCTGGTGCATTGTGATGTCAAGTCACAAAATGTTCTGGTAACAAGAGATGGGCGAGTAAAGGTAACCGACTTCGGCATCGCCCGGGCCATCAGTGAAATCAGCCTGCAAGAGGCTGACTTCATGTGGGGGACGCCCCAGTATTTTTCGCCTGAACAGGCGGCCGGCGAACCGGCCACGCCAGCATCTGATGTCTACAGTATCGGTGTGATCATGTTTGAGATGTTGACTTCAGTATTACCTTTTGACGCAGATTCACATACTGCATTGGCCCTAAAGCACTTATACGATCAGCCACCGCTGGTGACTGAATTCAATCCTTCTGTACCAGACCAGATCGATAGGATAGTGAGCAAAGTATTATCAAAATCACCCTCGGGTCGGTATCGTACTGCCGACCAATTGGGGCGGGTATTAATCAGTTATCGCAATAACAGCATTGAAGATACGGGAGCCATCATAATTGGGAACGACCAGGATCAGGTTCCGATTTCAGAGCAGAAAACGGCGATATATCATCATGATAAGCTGCCGGTGGAGTTTACGATTGCCGCAAAAATACAACAGAATAGTGACCAACAGGTCTTTGGCTCCGAATTTGAGAGACCAGATGTGTACTTGCCTCTGCCCGATGAGTACCAAGAAACTGATTGGATCGCTATGGGATTAGGTCTTCTGGCCTTTATATCCTGGCTTGGTTTGATTCCTCTTTGGTATCTGGTATTCCTGGAGTTCACAAGGTAATCATCGAATAGAAGGGATCCCTACCCGAGAGTTCTCTTAGAGCACTTAGCCACTAATTTTCCTTTCTGCTATACTGTCGGGTTGTATATAAATGGCGATGCCTGTAGCGACACGGAGAGTAATAGCGCAACCGGGGATCGTTGCGGATCGATTACGGAGGCGTTTGCGTGAATTCAATGAGAATTACCAGATGGTTCGTCTACCTGCTGATAGGTGTGGCCATTGCTGCAATTCTCTGGGGCTATAGCTCGACCGGGTCGAACCCAGAAGAACTTGCGATCAGCAATCTAGCTCAACAGATAAAAGATGGTGAAGTTGCCGAGCTAGGTGTCTCTGGGGATGGAAGGGAAGTTACGGTAAGCTACAAAGACCAAAAACGCCTCCCCGCCTTGGCTATGATCAGTAGCACTAGTTCTCTTGAAGAAATACTTGCTACATACGGTATTTCAGAACATATATTTGGCGAGGGAAATACAGTCATTATTTACGAAGCCCCTAGTCAATGGGGAGGATTGCTGAATTTGCTGGGTATTTTCCTTCCGGCGTTGCTCATAATTGGCTTTATTTACTTCATTCTCCGGCAAGCGCAAGGGTCGAACAACCAGGCGATGTCGTTTGGAAAAAGCAAGGCTAAGATCGTTACCGGTGACATGTCCACGGTCAGTTTTGAGGACGTGGCGGGATGCGATGAGGCCAAGGAGGAGCTTGAGGAAATCGTAGAATTTCTTAAAGAACCGGACAAATTCGTCGGTTTCGGGGCACGTATCCCGAAGGGTGTCTTGTTGGTCGGTGCTCCAGGAACTGGAAAGACGCTGATGGCCAAAGCAGTATCCGGGGAAGCCGGTGTGCCCTTTTTTTCAATTGCTGGCTCAGAATTCGTAGAAATGTTCGTTGGGGTTGGTGCGAGCCGGGTCCGCGATTTGTTCGATCAGGCCAAGCGCCATAGCCCCTGCATCATATTTATTGATGAGATTGATGCCGTTGGACGCCAGCGCGGCACCGGTCTGGGGGGTTCCCACGATGAACGAGAGCAAACCCTCAACCAAATATTGGTTGAAATGGATGGCTTTGGTACAGACATCCACATTATTATTTTAGCCGCAACTAATAGGCCGGATATTCTCGATCCTGCATTAATGCGACCGGGGCGCTTCGACCGTCAAGTTGTCACCGATCGGCCGGATATTCGTGGTAGAGAAGCGATTTTCAAAGTTCATATGCGGGGTAAACCTCTAGGAACTGACGTAAAAACCAACATTCTTGCCAAGGCCACACCGGGATTTGTCGGCGCCGATATCGAAAACACTGTCAATGAAGCGGCTCTATTAGCGGCACGCCGGAATAAAAAGGTCATTGGCATGAGTGAATTGCAGGAAGCCATTGAACGTGTGCAACTCGGTCCTGAGCGAAAGAGTCGAGTTATAAGCGACGAAGAGCGAGAACTGACAGCCTATCACGAAGCTGGGCATGCATTAGTGAGTCATTATCTTCCCCATGCCCAGACAGTCCGAAAGGTTACTATCATCCCCCGGGGTATGGCCGGCGGCGTAACCTGGTTTATGGAGGATGACTTGTCCTTCTATAGTCGCACAAAATTCAAAGCCCTGATCGCGACAGCTCTTGGTGGCCGGGTTGCCGAAGAAGTAGTTTTTGGTGAAATTACCACCGGAGCCAGGAATGATCTGCAACAAATTACAAAGATGGCTCGGTCCATGGTAACTCAATACGGCATGAGTGATGAGCTTGGCCCTAGGGTATATGGCAATAAGCAAGAGATGGTTTTTCTTGGTCGAGAAATAAGTGAACAGCGTGATTACTCGGATGCTATTGCCGAACAAATCGATCAGGAAGTTCGCCAGTTAATTGACGTTGAATACGAGCGGACCAGGATGATCTTAGAAGAACATCGCGATAAACTCGAGTTAGTAGCAACGACGCTACTGGATGTTGAAACACTTGAAGGGGATGAATTAGTGGCCCTCATCGACGGGACTGATCCACCTAAGCCATCACCCAAAGATAAACCATCGCCAGAGCAACCGAAGAAAGTCGCTGATGAGCGAACCGGTTGGGAATCACCTTCGTCATTGGACCTGCCACCGGCGCCATCTCCAGCATAGCACTGGAATGAGACTACGGTTAAACCAGGTATCATACTGGACCAGTCGCCAAATGGCTGACAATTAGCTGTACATCGGCGCCTGCCGGATATTGCACCACCCATGCAACTGCAAGTAGTCAAGGCTTTAGCCCTATTCAACGACATCGTCCAGGCAGCAATTGTTGTATTCGGAATTGCGGTGCTCTTATACAACTTGCGCCACATATTTCGCGATCGGGTTACTCGTGCATTTAATTCGCTGCTCTTTTTTGTTGTCCTAGTCTATTTCACAGAACTTCTGGTCACTCGAGCTACGTTTCCTCTTTCTATTACAAATTGGATCAAGCTAGAGTGGATCGGCATCGCCATGGTGCCGGCCGCTCTCTTTCATCTTGCTGACGCCATTCTCGTTACGACCGGAGATATCTCAAATACCCGTCGGCGGCTGGTTCGGATTTGGTATATTGTTGGCATTATCTTCTTTTGCCTGGCCATCTTCTCGAATCTCCTGGTAGGCGAGCTTTTACACATTGGGCATGCGCCTCATCTCAATGGAAATCTTCTCTTTCCCTTCTTCACGGTCTACTACTGGGTAATCAGCTTACTAAGCGTTTATTTGATCTGGCGAGCGAGGGAGCGTTGTCTAACCAATACAACCCGGAAGAGGATTAGCGTTATCCTGGCCTCAGCCTTGTCAGCCCCCTTGGCAGTATTCCCATATCTCACCTTTAGTGACGATTCGACCTTTGAGTTATCCATTTTCTTATGGTTGGTAATCATTGCTGGAAATATTGTAGTCAGCGTCATGTTTGCTTTTATGACCTATTACATCGCTTACTTTGGGGCCAGTTCTCCAGATCGCATCGTCAGGGTTCGGCTATTTAAGTTCATGGCCAGAGTTCCCCTAGCCGCAACTATAGTTCTTGTCGTCTACGTACTTGTTGGGCGGACGGAAACTATCCTGGGGTTGCCGGTCGAGACGGCTTTAGCTATTGCAGTCGTCGGTACGCTTATACTAGTCGAATGGGCATTCGATTATTTTAAGAAACCTCTGGAAAGACTTTTTCAGCTGACAGATGAACCTGAAGTGCGTCGCATTCAGCAGCTTAGCGAACGGGTTCTAACAACCCGTGATATGCGCCAATTTCTTGAAAGTGTTCTGGCGGCATCATGCGAAGTGTTGCGAACACCAACAGCATTTTTGGCCGCCCTTACCCCAGATGGACCTAGATTAGAAGCCATAGTCGGACCTTTGAATCTATTCGATGAAGAATGGGTAGAAGTGGAGCTACAAGAACTGGCAGAGACGGCTGTAGCCCCTCACATTCAGCAAGCGGAGCTGGAGGCGAACACTGGTTTTTTCATTTGGCGAGACTATTGGATCCGGGCTTTATACACGGATAATCAAAGCGACATGGTTGGAATTCTGGGGATCAGAGCACGGGCGAGAGTTCCAGACTTGACCGATCTGGAGTTAGCTGCATTTGATAAATTAACAGAACAGGCTGCCCAGGCCCTTGAGGATAGGCAACTACAGCAAGAAGTATTCGCGGCGGTTGAGGGGCTTCTGCCCCAGATTACTGCGTTGCAAATGAGGCGTAGTGCCGCCACATTCGGTGGCGCCCCAGCACTAACAAATTCTGATTTGGGGTCGAATAATCTGCTGAACGATCCCCAATTCAACACGATGGTCTGGGACGCACTCAGCCATTATTGGGGTGGACCCAAGTTAACCGAAAGCCCGTTGCTCGAACTTCATGTAGTCCAGGAGTCCGTGGACGATCATGGAAATAGCCCATCTCGCGCGCTCCGCCATATCCTGGCCAGGGCAGTCGAACAACAGCGTCCTGAAGGT
The DNA here is from genome assembly GCA_035527655.1 of Patescibacteria group bacterium. GTDB lineage: Bacteria > Chloroflexota > Anaerolineae > Promineifilales > Promineifilaceae > UBA11865. Next base: position 36,479 of record DATLAB010000001.1, read on the forward strand.
GAACGAAGCATGACAACAACCGAATGGATCCTGTACAACATCTTGGAACTCAAATTCATTCAAGGTCAGAAAGTGCGCGACGTCGCCCGCCGGCTGGCAATGAGTGAGTCTGATCTTTATCGCAAACAAAGGGTCGCCATCGAGAATGTCGCCAGGACTGTCTGCTCGATGGAGGTAGAAGTTGTGGCCATTCCGGATGAAGAAGAAGTAGAAGAGCCCGATACTATGCAGCAATAATTTTCCGGGGATTTAATATTACCTATGGGCAAGATGCTGGTTGATATGCTGGTGGAACTAGAAGCGGACTCTATGGATTTACTCGACAATTAATACAGTGACTACGAACCGTGATATGGTTTGAGTCAACGTCAAAGCCATATCGCTCATGTAGCAGTTTCTCTACACAAGCGAAATCTTCCCCCATTATTTCTAAATCAGTTCTGCATGAACGGCAAACTATATGGTGCTGTGTGACGGCATCTGCTATTTCATACTCCTGCCGGCCGGCATGAGTAGTCGTTGAAGTAATTAGTTTTAGCTCGATGAAAAAACTTAGCGTTCTGTAAACCGTGGCTCGATCTATTGCCGAAGATTTTGATTTGACAATCGATACTATCTCGTCAGCCGACACATGGCCACTGGTTTCCCCGAAGGCATCAAGAATCACTTACCGTTGGGGTGTCAGGCGATAGCCTTTTTGGTGTAGTATGGTTATTAGGTCATGACTTTGATGGCTCATTATTCTTTATTGTAATAGCAACTATTTGCAATTACCATTTTTCGAGGTGTCGAATTTCTGTCTAGGTACTGCCAGGAGTTTCACTTCGAAAATGTTTCCAACCCCAAGAAACAAAATGGGACAGAGCCAAACCATGTCCCATTTTCCGGTATCTCGTAGGCAAATCTGTTGGCCAATGTAAGTCAGGAATTATTTTCCTCTTTGGCCCTACCTTGTGACTCGGCCAGTTTGTCAGATTGGCGAATGGGAGATAGAACAGTTTCGCGCAACATAGAATCAAGCATTGTACTCTGTCGTTTGACGATGATAACTGGACAATGTGCGCCATCAGCTACCTTTTGAGCGACATTACCCATGAGCAAATTGCGAAAGCGTTGCTCTTTTGTGGCGCCAATCACAATCAGGTCGCATGTCTCCGATCCTTTGAGGATTCCTTCAGCTGGTGTCTCAGCTGGGATAATCTTTGTCTCGAAGGGATAGTCCAGACCGTGAATTGCGTAGCGGAACGCGCTATTAGCTCGGGCTTCCGCTTGCTTTTGATTCGTATCGCCAACCGCAACATTGACAAGGAATATTTGAGATTCTTCAGGTGAGTTTTTGGCCACTGCCAGGGCCAGGTTAACAGCCAGCCGGCCGTTAGGTCCGCCGGCAATTGGCACCATGATTCTATTGAATTCCTTGTAGGGTCGATATCTAAGAATGGCGATGTCGGCCGGTGGATTGGAGACTATCTGATCAATAACCGAGCCAAATAGCTGTTCATTGGTTCCCGAGGTGCCAGGCCAACCAAACAATATCATATCACTGGTATTTTCAGCCGTCGTTTTAAGAATCGCGTCGGAGACGCTACGGCCCAGGCGAATCATGGTGTGAACGGGCACATCTAATTCTTTTCCTTGCTCAATCACTTTTTGCAGTGGAGGTCTCCCTTCTTTCAAGAACAACCGCCCATCTGAGAGACTCAACTGTGGAGGAACTTTAATCACGTGAAGGGCGATAACGCCCCCTCCATGCTCTCGGGCCAAAAGACTAGCGAAGCGACCGAGTTCAGCAGCCTGGCCTTCATCCGCAACCGGGACCAATACTGAATAATCGACCGATACCAGAGTCTCTTCTAATATCACTTCCTTGGGACGCTCCATCTCCTCACGACCGCGGAAATAACCCCAGTAGAGAAGCGTGCCGGCAATGATCCATGCAGCTGAAATTAGACCGACACGCCCCAACTCGTAGGCTAGAAATAGGGCCAGAGCGAGATTAGTGACAATCCCAATTAAAGGTGGCCAGGGAAAGAAGGGGACAAAAAAACCGCGCTCGAGATCAGGTCTTCGTCGTCTCAAGGTCATAACTGTTATATTAACCTGGGCGAACATCAGCAGGAACATGATGTCAGCCGAGGCGGCAACTTCCTCAATCGGCAAGGCTAACCCCATGGCAACAATCAATATGGCAGATAAAAAGATTGCCCAATAGGGAGTATGCTTCTCCGGGTGGATTTTCCCAAAAACTTCTGGCAAATTATGATCTCGGCCCATGGCAAAGGAGACGCGCGAAGAGGAGTATATAGTTGCATTCAGTGCGGACATGGTTGAGGCTAAACCACTAATGAGGATCAGGAGACCACCCACCGGCATGAATTCTTCCGCGGCGCGGACAATCGCTATCTCTTTCTGGCCAGCCAGGTATTCCCAGACCGGCATTCCGTTCGTCTCAACCACTGCGCCGATGGCTACGAAGGCGACTAGAACATATATAATGACCACAACGATAATTGAAATAAAAATCGCCCTCGGAATATTCCGCATAGGATTGATTACTTCTTCACCACTCTGGGCAATGATTTCATACCCCTCAAAAGCGATAAAGGTTAGGGCCATGGCAAAGAATACACCACCCAGGCCATTGGGTAAGAGATCCTCTTTGAATATATCAAGCGATTCGGGCCGTTGCACCATCGCATACAATCCGAATCCGACAAAGATGAGCAAGATGACAACTTTGGTAATAGTTACAATATTCCCAATCGTACCGGCTTCACTGGCTCCTCGAAAATTGATCATGGCAAAGAGTGCGACGGCCAACGCCATAATAACGAGAATAATTGTATTGTCGCTCAAGTTACCTGTCGGCAGGCCAGCCAACCGCCATAGTTCCAGAGCAAAGCGGCCGAAGCCTAGTGCATACAGGGAACAGGCGACGGCATGGGCGAACCAACTCATCCAACCTGCAAGGAAACCCTGGGTGTCGTTCAGACCTTGCTTTACCCAAAGGTAGCCACCGCCTGCTTCTGGAAAACTCGAGCCGAGCTCTGCGTAGGAGAGCGCAGTAAAAGTTGTCACGATACCGTTCGCAAAAAAGGCAATGGTTAATGCAGGGCCGGCCTCCCCTGCAGCAATACCGGTTAAGACAAAGATACCAGCGCCAATCATGGCCCCGATGCCTATCATCGTAATGTCAAGCAACCCAAGGGTGCGGCTTAGCGTGACATTGCTATTATCTGAGTGGACGCTCATAGATCGAGATTCTCCTATAGAATGAAAGCTCGCTATTCTACCGGAGTGTATATTACCGGTCAACGATCTTCGCTATTGTACCCCAGGTTTTAGGGCAATCGCATACTAAATCCGATCAAGTGGAATTGCGCGTTATCGGTGCCATATCAGCTTTGTTAACGGTAGAATATCCCGAACAACTCAACATAATGTCAACATTAGATGTTATACAAGCCGTTTTCAATACCAACTCTGAGCCGAAATGAGCGATCATGACACTTTTGAGTCTATATGCGATTGCCCTGCCCCAGATTTCATCAGCTTGGGAGACAAAGTACTCCTGTGTTAAACTCATTTATTTCCTGACTTAAACTTCCATCTAGCTATGCCAGGGCGCATTATCTGTAATTTTTTAGCGGGACAACTCGCATGTTTATGGGGATTCGTTCGAAATGAAGTCATTGCTAAATAAGCTAAATATTCGAGAAGTCAATCATGGAGTTTGTACTGGACCTGGTGGATGGCTAAGCGATAGTAATGGTAGCCTACTCACTTCTTTCAATCCGACAACAGGGGAGGAGATTGCCTCAGTTCGTCAGGCCAGTGCCGAAACTTATGACCAGGTTGTGGAAAAAGCACAACAGACCTTTGTTGCGTGGCGCAATAAACCTGCACCAGAGCGCGGCCAGTTAATCCGCGATCTGGGTAACGCTGTGCGTGAACTCAAAGAACCGCTTGGAGATCTCATTTGCCTGGAGATGGGCAAAATTCGAGCAGAGGGACATGGCGAGGTGCAAGAGATGATCGATATCTGCGATTTCGCTGTCGGTCTTTCCCGCCAACTGTATGGATTGACCATGCAATCTGAGCGTCCAGGACATCGAATGTATGAGCAATGGCATCCAATTGGACCGGTTGGAATTATCTCGGCCTTCAATTTTCCGCTGGCTGTGTGGTCATGGAACTCAACGATTGCAGCCGTTTGTGGCGATACAAATATCTGGAAACCATCGGAGCAGGCTCCTTTAACGGCGATTGCCATGCAACACATCTGCAATCGAGTAATGACTGACCATGGCCTCGATGGTGTGTTCAACCTGGTAGTTGGTAGTGGTCCTGGTATTGGCCAATTGCTGGTGCAGGATAAACGGATTCCCTTGATCTCGTTCACCGGATCAACCCAAGTCGGTCGCCAGGTGGCCGTAAGCCTAGCCAATCGATTCGGCCGGACAATTCTGGAATGTGGTGGTAATAATGCCATTATTGTTGCTGCAGATGCCAATCTTGACCTGGCCACCCGAGCAATTCTCTTTGGGGCTGTCGGCACTGCCGGTCAACGATGTACGACTACGAGGCGTCTAATTGTTCACAAAACCGTCGCCGCTGAACTGACCAGGCGACTAATGAACGCATATAGTCAGATCAGAATAGGTGATCCTCTGTCGCCTGAGACGCTGATGGGTCCTCTCGTTTCGGAAAAAGCGGTTTCCGAGATGTTCACTGCCCTCGAACAGGCTCAAGCCGACGGTGGTGAGCTATTGATAGGTGGGCGCAGACGAATCGATCTGGGACCAAATTTTGTGGAACCGGCAATTGTAAAAATGCCTTTCCAGTCGGAAATAGTCCGAACGGAAACTTTCGCCCCGATCCTCTATCTCTTGGAATACGGAGAAACGAGCGAAGCGATCCGTTTACACAATGAAGTTCCTCAAGGGTTGTCCAGCTCAATCTTTACCGACTCTTTGCTTACCGCAGAGACATTCCTTGCGGCATCTGGCTCCGATTGCGGCATAGCCAACGTGAATATTGGCACTTCTGGAGCCGAAATTGGCGGGGCGTTTGGCGGAGAAAAGGAAACCGGAGGTGGTCGGGAGTCAGGTTCTGACGCCTGGCGGGCTTATATGCGTAGGCAGACAAATACGATCAACTGGTCAGGAGAACTTCCCCTCGCCCAGGGTATCAGCTTTGGTGAATAGCTCTTGATGCTTCTATCCTCCTTTTAGGAAGAGCATATACATCCCGGCCAGGTAGAAAATGATGATTACGAGCGAGTCCAGTTCAATGAAAAGGATTTTTCTCTCAATCCGGGCAAGATTGGCCAGTAAGGCCATGTTGGTCAACAAAAGTGCCAGTAATCCAACAAGGGCAAAATTGGGATCAATCGCACCAAGGAAGCGGCCGTCGGTATAAAAGAAGTCGGCCAATCCCAGTCCAAGCATGTTGAATATACTCGAACCAAAGAGGTTGCCAACTGCCAGGTCAAATGCGCCAATCCTTACCGCTGCCAGAGCGGCCAATAGTTCCGGCAAGGAGGTCACGAGGCTTAGAATCGTCGTTCCGAAGAAGCCATCTCCTAGACCGGTCATTGTCGCAATATTTGTGCTGGCGACAACCAACTGGGGAACTACCAGGACAAGAAGCAAGGAAGCCAGCAAAAATCCGATTATTCCTGACCTCAACGTTGGGAACCCATCTTCAACTGGAATAACCGTTGTTGGCGAACTGCCCGCCTGCAACTTATTTTCTTGTTGAAATAGCCACATGCCGCCAAAGTAAACGGCAATAATAACCGCACTATCCAGGCCAACCCAGCCAATTGAAGCCGGAAAATCTGCGATAATGAAGATGACTGCCAGAAGCATAAGCAAAGATGCCAACACGGCCGTCATAGTGTGCGAAACCGCCATGCGTCGCATCAATGGCACCTGGTAATTTACCAGATCGATTAAGGCTAAGAGAACGATATTAACCATATTGCTGCCGAACAAATTACCGGCCGCGAGATCTGGTGCGCCTACCTGGAAAGCACTTATTGAAGTGAGCAGCTCTGGCAAGGAAGTAGCCGCGGCTAGAAATATGGTACCTACCACCAGCCCGCCAAGGTTTGTACGTACCGCAATAACGTCCCCGTACTCGGCCAGTTTATTTGCCGCAAACACGATTATTACCGCACTTAGGATGAAAATTAGCCAAGGGGAAAAAGCCATGCTAAGTATTCCTGGTGCTAGAGCGATCCAGTTATTTCGGGCCTTTGCGGCTATTGGTCTCCATCATATTGCTCAGGTACGCCCCATGTTTGAGCTATTGGCAGCGCGCACATTATTGCGGTATGAGGCTGGGTCAGATCACCCAAAATGGAGGTACTCGCCCCAGCTGCCGCGTTGGCCAACTCAAGCGAATCAATTATTGCAAAAAGGGTATGATGTCCGATGCGCCCTCCACCAAAGACCTGACTAAAGCCAGCGAACATGGGTTGAGCAGTATGCCTGGGTAGTACTCGGTTCAATCCGGTACTCTCCAAGATTGTGATGCCGGGTACACCGACTTCTTTCCAGGCCTCTAATACCTCATTTAACCGCGTGCTATCATCTAAAATCATGATTAGAAGATACATTGTCTCCTCACTCATCTCTATCATCTGAAAGTATCTCACCTGGCTCAACCCAACGGTATTTTAAGTAAGAGTCGTGATGTTGCCAGGCGCCTTGCAACCAGGTTGAAATTGCACCAAGATCATTCTTTTCTAAAGCAAGAATAAGTTCATTCATCTCCGTATGGAGACTTTTTAGTTGCTCCAATACTGGTTTTTTGTTACTTTTCAGGATATCCAGCATCATTTGCGGATTTGACCCGGCCAGACGGGAGACATCTCTCAAACCGGTTGCGCTTATCTGCCAATATTGCTTATCAACCAATGCCTCTTCTGCAACTCTGGACGTAAGCAATGCAGCCACCAGGTAGGGTAGATGGCTGGTCGAAGCGACAACTTCATCATGAAGCAAGGCATCGAGGAATAAGGGTCGCGCATGAATCGCCCGCACAATGTTGACTGCTAACTCTTCTGCCGATTGGGTTGTTCTCTGACTTCGGCAAAGAATAAAGGTTTGCCCATCAAATAGGTTTGAAGATGATGCGCCATAGCCTGAACGTTCCCGGCCGCACATCGGATGGCCACCAATGGCCTCAAAACTATCCGGGAGGTCAGACATCGCGTTTGTGATTTCTGCTTTTGTGCTACCCAGGTCCATTATCAGGCAGCCCCCAGGTCGGAGATGAGGTAGCTTATGAAGGATATCCAAAATGAGACTCACAGGAGTAGCCAAAACAATAACGTCCGCATTGGCAACGCCACTCTTAAGGTCCATTGTGCCTTCGGAAATCACACCCTGGGCGAGAGCAATTTCCAAAGAGCGACGATCCGAGTCCACGGCCACAATTCTGTGAACGGTGCTGTGCAATACTTTGGCCATGGATCCACCCATCAAACCAAGGCCAATAATTGTAATATTTAAGTTGGCTAGGTCGCTGTTATTTACCAACTAATTTCTCCCAATTGAGGATCCGGTGGCATCTTCTTCAACTATTCTACTGGAAAGCAGCTTCTTCTGCCCGAGAATGTCTCACGAGTATGCTGCCATTCTGCAAAAAAATGTTAAAATCGCTACAAGCCTACCCGTCATAATGACAATGTACCAAGATAGGTTTTTTTAAAAAGCGAGATTGTCTGCATCAGCCTGTTGAATCTCCCGAGTGCTCGGCTCTTCAATACCGATCTAATCGGATAGATAAATCTGTTGATCTCCTTATTTCTTAGCACCACCATCAGCGGGATATAGACGGCCAAAAAAATCTTGGTAGGGCCGTCATCCTAAACCTCTTTTACACCATCTAAGGAGTGAACCTAGTGAAAAAAGATCTTATCTTTCAATACGAACTTGAGGATATTGATCCCAATCTTGCCGAACTTGTTCAATTAGAACATCAGCGTCAGATTGAAAAAATTATCCTAATCCCATCGGAAAGTATTGCTCCACCTGCTGTTCAGGGGATGATGAGTTCCTCATTTGGTAATATCTATGCCGAAGGTTATCCCCGAGAAGCCAGTCGAAAACAGAGCGAAGACGAGATCTTTGATTTCCAAGCAGAACTGGCCTACTTTCGACGTCATAGCGATCCCCGATATTACAAGGGTGTCGAGTTTGCCGATATCCTAGAAGCGGTTACCCGCCGGCGCGCTGCTGAATTATTTAGTGCAAATGGTATCGAGCCTGACCAGCTGTTTGTCAATGTCCAGCCGTTGAGCGGATCGCCGGCAAATGCAGCCGTTTTCTCCGCCTTGCTCCAACCCGGAGACACGGTAATGGGACTAGACCTGATTCACGGTGGGCATCTGACCCATGGTAGCAGAGTAAGTCGCTCAGGAAAAATATACAATTCCGTCCCCTACTACGTTGATCTGGAAACAGAAAGATTAGATTACGACGCGATTGAAGCCCAGGCAGTAGCAGTCAAACCAAAACTCTTGATCGCCGGTTACACCGCGTACCCATTAATCATTGACTGGCAACGATTTCGGGCGATCGCCGATAAGTGCGGAGCATATCTAATGGCCGATATTGCTCATATCTCAGGTCTCATTGCCGCGGGCGTTCATCCCAATCCCATCGGAATTGCCGATGTTGTCACAACAACTACCCATAAGAGTCTGTGTGGTCCAAGGGGGGCAATGATCATGACTCATCATGCGACCTTGAGACGAGAAATTGATCGAGCCGTCTTTCCCGGTGATCAGGGAGGTCCACATCTGAACACGATGGCGGCCTTAGCCGTGGCCCTCAAAATAGCAGCGACAAACGAATTTCGTGCTCTACAACAAAGGGTTGTACACAACGCCGCTCGGTTGGCGGACAAGATCGATCAGGAAGGAATCCGAATAGTGGCCGGCGGCACGGAGAACCATTTACTGCTTCTGGACATGAAAAGTATCGTTGCGAATGGCGTGACACTATCAGGGGACATGGCCGCCAGAATTCTGGATATCGCCGGCATCGTTAGTAACAGCAATACTATTCCTGGTGATCGCAGCACCTTCTCTGCCTCAGGAGTAAGATTAGGGACGATCTGGATTAGCCAACTCGGCTACGGTGACGAGGAAATTGACGTTCTGGCCAAAGCCATCGCAACTGTACTGAAAGGATGCGTGCCATTTGCTTATGCTGGGCCGCAGGGCAAAAAGCTGCTACGCGCAAAAATATCGCCAGAAGCCCTCAACTTTGGTCGCCAATCGGTCAGCCGCCTGACTGGTGTTGAACAACCTTTGTACCAAACAAATAGGGTCGAGATTCGTGGGCTGGAAGCCAAACAATACCTGAATGAAGTGTTAGCCAGCAACGTGCTTGGACTCGCTGTAGGTGAATCGCAGCAGTCCCATATTTTTGGACCAGATTTGGACAGCCATATCGTCCTCAAACGTATCTCAATCGACAGATATCACCTGTCTTTTCCTGAATCGCGCGAAATCGTTCCCAAGGCTGTGAAATGGCTAGAGAACTTGTCTGACGCGTATGTAGATTTCGGCGACCTCTACGCCAAGATTCCGGGACCAGTAGTCGCGTCGCCGATTTCAGCTGATGAGAACTCGGGGCAGCAAATTCCCCAGGGCAGACCGATTATTGAACAGAAACCCCATTTTGTTGGCAGCCAAAATCGTGAATCCAAGCTTCCCCCACTGCCCGAGTTTAGCTGGAATGAGCTACAGAATTCTCCGCTTCTTAGGACTGCGCTTTACGAAAACCATATCAAAATGGGTGGTCGAATTGTTCCCTTTGGCGGCTGGGAGATGCCAGTCTGGTACTCGTCAGTGAGCGAGGAACACGAGGCAGTTCGCAAGACGGCCGGTTTGTTCGATGTTAGCCACATGGGTGTTTTAGAAGCCAGCGGATCCTATGCTGCTTACTTTCTAAACTATGTTACCACGAATGATATTTTATCCTTAAAAGTTGGACAGTCTCATTATACTTACTTGTTGATGCCTGATGGCGAAGTAATTGACGATCTGTTGGTTTATCGACGTGGTATGGAAAAATTCATGCTGGTTGTCAACGCAGCCAATAATAACAAAGATTGGCAATGGCTCAATGAGGTTAATGAGGGTCGTGTGCAAATTGATCCGGATCGACCTTGGGCGCAAATGCAATACAAGACACAACTGCGTGACCTGAGAGATCTCCAGTGGGGTAATGAGTGTCTGGTCGATATTGCCCTTCAAGGTCCAGAGGCAACCAACATTCTTCTGTCAATTTGCGATGACTCTGAGTTAGCTGCCCAGATAAAGGCGATGCCTTGGGCAACGCTGGTTGAAGGCAAGCTGGCCGGATACGACATCGTCATCTCCCGGACCGGTTATACGGGTGAAAGAGTGGCGTATGAGTTATTCGTCCACCCTGAAAAGTCGTCTGAATTTTGGAATTTACTTCTCAATGCTGGAGAAGTCTACGGTCTATTACCTTGCGGCCTCGCTGCACGCGATAGTACCAGGACAGAAGCCGGTCTCCCGCTCTATGGCCATGAATTGGCTGGTCCGTTAGCCCTTAGCCCGGCCGACGCTGGTTTTGGAAGTTACGTAAAAACATGGAAGCCCTTCTTCATAGGACGGCGTTCATTTATATCGCAGGAGCAAACACGACATAGATCACTAGTTCGATTCCGTATGAACGAGAAAGGGGTTCGACGACCAGAGTTAGGCGATCCCATAGTAGACAAACGCGGCAAAGTCGTCGGAACTGTTACCAGCTGTGCTATTGACACAGACGGAAACTTACTCGGCCAGGCTGTTTTACCCATAGAAATGGCCCAACCAGATACACAACTATCGATTTACCAACTCGGCGGTGGCAATAGGAAATTAAAAGTACCAGACAGTATCCAAATGGGTTCGCGCTTGCCAATACCTGATCGGGCAACCGTTCTAAGTCGTTTTCCGAAACGTTCTAAGTAGGATGTCTGACCTTTTTTGGGAAGCAGGCAATTGAGGTTCGTTGTGTGTAGCATTAGTCAATTATTGAGGAGCAACTTACCATGCGTCGTGAAGTAATGACCTGGTCTGACGTTGATAAACTAATCGATTATCTGACTCCACAGATCCACGGCCGTTTCGATTCCATGATAATCGTCACTCGGGGTGGGTTGGTGCCTGGCGGAATGCTCGCCGAAGCTCTAAATATCACCTACATCCTGACGGCTTCGGTTCGCTTTCCCACAGATTTTGCCGGTCTCCAAGCTCACCCGGAAGAGCGCTATGCCGTGCCAGAATTTATCCAGTTCCCAGAGGATGAACTGTTGGATGATCGACGCGTGCTTGTTATAGACGATGTTTGGACACGAGGTCGAAATATTGTCACTGTAGCGAGTAGGGTAGATGCAGCTGGTGGGCACCCCGAAACATGTGTGCTTCACTACAAGCCAGCCTCTTCGCTTTACCCTGGCCATACCCCGACATATTATGCGGCGGTATCCGATGCATATATTATTTATCCCTGGGAAATCGATAGAGGCCCCGAGGTTCTCGGTGTCTGGAATTAGTATCTCATTATATGAGAGGCAGTTGACGCTAAAATAGGCTTCTGTTACGATCCCAAACAAGATAAGCATTATGAATTGTACTCACAACTCCGGCGATAACTGGGTCCCTGGCGGCGGAGGCCGTCGAATCGCGTCAGGTCCGGAAGGAAGCAGCGCTAAGGCGTAACTTCTGGGTGCCCAGGATTACCTGGTGATCGTCGGAATTGTGGGTGCAATTTTCCCTTTCGGAAGTGAATTCGATCAGCCCAACATGGGTCAATGGATGTGAACGACAGGCCCCCACCCCTAAGGTCATGCTTCTTCCAAGATTTAGACTGACATTGCTCGTTTTAGCGATCATTATTCCAGCGCTTCTGCTACTCGGCCGGCACTTTCTTTTTGAAAATCACGATTATCCTGTTTATGAAGATGGGCGATTTCTTCAAGTCGAGGGGCGATTTGCCACAATTGCTGATGTAGTCATGGCAGCCGGTGTAACGGTGCGGCCGGAAGATATCGTTCAGCCAGAGAGGGATCAGCTCCCCGACCCGGATACTCCTATTGCAGTGGTTCACGCTAAGGAAATCGTTTTAACTCTCTCAAGAGATTCGTTGAATCAGCAAAGTGTTGGTGAGCTGAGTCAACGGATTTGGACCCATCAGGAGTACCTGGCGCCTTTTCTAGTGGAAGTCGGTGAGGTAATCCAACCGGGCGATCAAATATATGCCGACAACCAACTTGTATCTGACCAGGAATTTGCCACTGCCCCGCTGCCCAATCGAGTTGATATTGTCCGCCAAAAGGAAATTACGATTCGTGAAGACGATCAAGAATCCGTCGTGATTACATCGGCGAGGAGCGTAGGAGCGGCTTTAGTGGAACAGGGAATACAAGTTACTTTGGCGGATGCCATCAACCCGCCATTACGGAGTTGGCTTGCTTCGGGAACTGTTATCGAGGTTCAGCGAGCCATCCCGGTAACGGTCAAGGTTGATGGACAGGTGGTGAGTGCTCGAACTTACCATCCTGAAGTCTCGGCAGTAATCGAGGAACTCAAAATTACCCTGGAGGGTCAGGATTATACAATCCCAGACCTGGCGGCTTCTATCCGGGCTCGGGATCTAATTGAGGTTGTCCGTGTTCGTGAGGAATTCGATTTCACAGATGAGATGATCCCCTTCGACTCTGTCACCCAACCCACGGATGAATTAGAAATCGACCAGGTAGCCATTATTCAACAAGGGGTCCCCGGAACTTTACGCCGGCGCACCTTGATTCAAAGGGAAAACGGTATCGAAATCAGCCGCTCCCCCGCAGGGGAATCAATTACCCAACAGCCCATCAATGAGGTAGTCGGTTACGGTACAAATATTCTAATTCGAACTCTTAATACCCCAGATGGCCCCATTGAATATTGGCGCGTTGTAAGTATGCGGGTCACAGCCTATACCGCTGCCTCCGCGGGAAAAGAGCGAAGCCACCCAGCTTATGGGATAACTGCCAGTGGCGTTCCGGCCGGTTATGGTGTTGTGGCGGTTGATCCGACCATCGTTCCCTTTCGCAGCTACGTTTACGTGCCAGGATATGGTACGGGCTTCGCAGGAGATACTGGGGGCGGGGTTAGGGGACGTTTCATCGATTTAGGATATGATGAGGGCCAAATCGTTGCCTGGAGAGGCCATGTGGATGTCTACTACCTGACGCCGGTACCACCAACGGATCATATTAACTATACGTTACCGACTTTTCTTCCCTGAACGATATCAAGTCAGATCTATCAACCTTGGAATACCAGGAAAGCGAGGGCGAAGTTTTAGAACCACGCATAATACTCGGACAATACGGACTGTCGCCAAAAAAGAGTCTTGGACAAAATTTTTTGTCAGACGACAATATTTTGGCGGCTATTGCAGCTTCCGCGAATTTGCAGCCGGCTGATCAAGTGCTCGAAATCGGTCCAGGACTAGGATCCTTGACCCGCCATCTCGCCCACCAGGCCGGATACATCGTTGCCATAGAACTTGATGATCGTTTTATCCCAATTTTGGAGGCTCAATTGGCCGGATTTGATAATGTGGAGGTCATCCATGGTGATATTCTAAAGGTCGAGCCCACTAAATACCTGGGAAAGGGCTACAAAGTCGTCGCCAATGTGCCATATTACATTACAGGGGCCATTCTCCGGCATCTTTTAACCTCTACGATTAAGCCAACTCATATCACCATGACGGTTCAGAAAGAGGTAGCTAAGCGGCTAACGGCTTTACCTGGTCGAATGAGCGTTTTGTCGGTAACGGCCCAATATTATGGAATGATAACAAATGTACTCACCATCAAAGCAGGTTCATTCTGGCCAAAGCCAGAGGTGGATTCGGTCGTCATTAACTTGGCTCTGTGGGGTGAACTGCCACTTGAGCCAATAGAAGAAGAGGCTCTCTTTAGGGTGGTAAAAGTTGGATTTAACCAGAAACGAAAACAGCTTCAAAAGAATTTAAGAGCTATTATCGATTCACGGGACAGGGTTCAGAGCGTTCTGCAAATAGCTGAAATTGACGGAACGCGTCGGGCAGAAACCCTGAGTCTCAAAGAGTGGATATCACTATATACAGCCATCAAGGAACTTTGATTCAGGCCACATTACGCCAACCATCACGACTATCCCAAGGGTCGGGATAATTATTTTCCTTGTTGTGACCGCCAGTTGCTTCTTCATTCGAACTACCAATCAATGATTCATAGGCTGCCAAAGCTAGCCAAGTGCTATTGCTAGTGTCTGGGTTTGCCTGCCAGGGTTGCATGTATTCATCGAGGAACCTAACGCTGACATCTCCATGTATAAAAAATGGATTCTCTAAAATATCAAGCAAGTAAGGTATATTGGTGGTCACGCCAAGGATAACCGTGTCTTGAAGCGCCCGAATCATCTTACGAATCGATTCGCGGCGATCATCCCCCCAGGTTATCACCTTGGCCAGCATCGGATCGTAGAAAGGACTAACCTGTGTACCTGATTCGATCCCATCGTCTACTCGAACGCCAGGGCCGGACGGGGGTCGATAGAATGAAATTTCCCCAATTGATGGCAGAAAGTCATTCGCAGGATCCTCGGCATAGATTCGGCACTCAATTGCATGTCCTTTTTGAGCCAATCGATCCTGACCAAAGGTAAGCGGTTCGCCTGCAGCCAGGCGAATCTGCCAGGCCGCTAGATCCACACCGGTCACCAATTCCGTAACCGGATGCTCAACCTGAAGACGCGTATTCATTTCTAGAAAGTAGAACTTACCTTCCGGTGTTAAAACGAACTCCAACGTTCCCGCACTGATATAGCCAACAGCCTTGGCCATGGCAACTGCAGCGTCTGTCATTTGTTTTCGTAGATCGGCCGTCATTATCGGAGATGGGGTTTCTTCAATGATCTTCTGATGCCGGCGTTGGATTGAGCATTCACGTTCAAATAGATGTACCAGGTTTCCATGCCGATCGCCCAGCACCTGAACTTCTATGTGTCGTATGTCAGTAAAATATTTTTCAATGAGGATATGATCACTTCCAAAGGAAGACATTGACTCATGCCGTGCGGTATTGAGCGATTCGGAAAAATCTTTCGGCTCCCAAACAATTCGCATGCCTTTTCCCCCTCCGCCGGCGCTGGCTTTGATCAGGACAGGATAGCCGAGCTCAGCGGCTGCAGCAGCAAGTTCCTTGTCGCCCTTTTCAGCACCATCAACACCTGGGATCACGGGGATCGATGTTTCTTGAGCAACCAGTCGAGCACCGGCTTTGCTTCCCAAGGTACGCATCGCCGCTGGAGTTGGGCCAATAAAATGGATGCCATGCAAATTACAGGCCTCAGCAAAATCAGCGTTTTCGCTAAGAAATCCATAGCCAGGATGAATAGCGTCAGCGTTAGTGGCTTTGGCGATATTGAATATCAGTTCCTGGTTCAGATAAGTTTCTCGAGCGGTTACCCCGGGCAGCTGGTAGCTCTCATCGGCCTGTCTTGCCCAAGGTGCACTGCGATCAACCTCTGAATAGATGGCCACTGATCGAACACCTAGCTCCCGGCACGCCCGAAATATGCGGCGAGCTATCTCCCCCCGATTAGCAACCAATATCTTCTTGAACATACCAAATGTTATTGAAATTCAGCAGATCGTTACTGCCAGGCTGGCTTCCTTTTCTCTAGAAATGCATTCACCCCTTCTTTACCTTCATCGCTCAGCCATCTCCTGGCGAATAAGTTTTCGGTGAATGCTCGCATCTCAGCCTTAGATAATCCTTGTTGCTGTCTGATTAATTTCTTTGCCTCAACTTGCGCGCCTGGAGCAGCCATATGAAGCTGTTGAACGCGCTCATTTACTACGTCGTCTAGCTGATCCTCTGTCGCAACATGATGAACCAGACCAATTTTTTGGGCAAATTCAGCCCGGAAATGTTCACCAGTCAAGAAAAGCTCCCGCGCCCAACTCGAACCAATTTTAGAGATTACGAAGGGAGATATTATCGCGGGAACCAGACCAAGACGCGTCTCACTAAAACCAAATTCGGCGCGATCGACGGCAACGGCAATATCACAGCAACTCACCAGACCCAGACCTCCCCCTAGCGCCGAACCATTAATTCTACCAATGATTGGCTGCGAACATTCATCGACAGCCATCATCAAGTCAAATATTGCCTGTCCGTCAATGTGAGCCTGATCAAATGTGTGGCGCGTTATATCCATCATCGCCGTTAAATCAGCGCCGGCCGAAAAGGATCGCCCGCTTCCGGTCAATATCACCACCCGAATATCGTTGCGGTTGGTCACGGTTCTGAATACCTCAGTGAGGCGGCTGATCAACTTGGGATTAAACGCATTATGTTGTTCAGGCCTGTTCAGACTTACCGTCAGGACAGCAGCATCCAGGCGAAGTTCAACGACTTCCGGGGAGATTTTCGGTGGATTCTCCACTAGTTTGTTGCTTCCTCAATTGTTTCTGGATCCTCGGACTCTTCAGACTCCTCGGAATCACTTAAGTTTGAGGTATCCATCAGGGATTCAAACTCGTGCCGATCCAGTGTTTCAACACGCTTTAGCGTTTCTGCCAGTTTGATCAATTGGTCTTTGTTTTCTTCGATAAGCTGCTTGGCGCGTACGTAGTTTCTATCAAGAATTATCGTTACTTCGTTATCAATCTGACGGGCTGCATCTTCACCGTAATCACGACCATAACCTAAATCCCGCCCCAGGAAAATACTCCCCTGTGCTTCACCGAAAGTTCGCAAACCTAAGTTGAGGCTCATCCCATATTGCATCACCATCGCCCGGGCAATCTGGGTTGCCTGCTGTAAATCAGATGAGGCACCGGTGGTGATCCGGCCGAAGAAAATCTCTTCCGCAGCCCGTCCACCGAAAGCCATGGCAATCCTGTCTTCAAAATCTTCGACACTCATCGCCATCCGATCTTCCGGCAAAGACATGACATACCCACCTGCTCGCCCTCGGGGAATGATCGTCACTTTTTGCACCGGATCTGTGTGCGCCAGATTAAAGCTTATCACAGCATGACCAGCTTCATGATAGGCAGTCAGTTCCTTGTCGGCCTCGCTGAGGACCTTGCTTTTTCGCTCAGGTCCCATGACGATGCGATCGAAAGCGTCCTGGAAATCAATAACCTGAATTTCGGTCCGGCCCCTGCGAGCGGCGAAAATTGCCGCTTCATTCATCAGGTTTTCAAGATCAGCTCCTGCGAAACCAGCCGTTAGCCGGGCCAGATCATCCAGGTCCACATCGCCTGCAATGGGCTTTCCTCGGCCATGTATCTTGAGGATTGCTTCTCGTCCGCGTACGTCAGGCAAATCAACGATCACTTTTCGGTCAAATCGACCTGGCCGAAGCAGCGCTGGATCCAGGACATCGGCCCTGTTGGTTGCAGCGATGACAATCACATTGGTCTCATTAGAAAATCCATCCATTTCAACTAATATCTGATTGAGCGTCTGTTCTCGCTCATCATGACCACCACCGAGACCAGCGCCTCGCTGCCGGCCGACAGCATCAATCTCATCCACAAAAACAATCGATGGGGCATGTTGCTTGGCTTTTCCAAACAGATCCCGGACTCTACTTGCACCAACACCGACAAACATTTCAACGAATTCCGATCCGGAAATGTGAAAGAATGGTACACCAGCTTCACCAGCGATTGCCCGGGCCAGGAGGGTTTTACCCGTACCTGGAGGGCCAATCATCAATACACCCCTAGGTATCCGCGCTCCAACCAGAATAAATCGTTCCGGTTCCTGCAGGAACTGGACCAATTCCTGTACTTCTTCCTTGGCCTCTTCTACCCCGGCAACATCGTCGAATGTAACAGTTGGTTTGTCTGCGCCAGACATATCCTTCGCTTTACTACGACCAAAATTGAAGATGCTGTTCCCTGATCCCCCACCCTGCATCTGGCGGAACATACGCATAAAAATCCAGATTATTAAAATTACCGGTCCCAAACTGAAGGCCAATGTAATTAATGTATTTTGGGTTGAAGAATCCGATACTTCAATCTCGATACTTCTTAACATTTCTTCTGACACACCCAAGAATCCAAGTTGCTCAATGGCTGAGCTGCCTTCTTCCTTAACGGAGCCTTGTGTGGTGTCATCGTTGTTGACAACTGTGATCGAATTATCTCTGACTTCAATTCGTTTCACGGTGCCATTTTCAATAAGATCCGCGACTTCTGTAAGTGGGATATCTTCGGGTCCAGAGAATCGACCGTTGAGCCAAAGATTCAACCCGAGGATAATTGCTAAAATTGCTAGTATCCACGCCCAAGTGGGAATCGAGAAGCGCGGACCTGAAGGTTGTTCATCCATATTGTTTACTCGTAAATCATTACTGGGGAATTGATTCCCATTTTACCGGTGCCAACGGTTATTATCGACACCTATTATCAGAATAATGTTAGTTTATCATGTTGTGCTAATCGTACTAATCAAATGGAGTGATGAGGATAAGCTTCTAACGAGACCTGGTGCTAAAGTGGAAATCTGCTCCTCAGCTCGATAGCTGCTTCGAACAAGTGGACCGCTCTCGACCCATCTGAAACCCATTCCCAAACCAATTTCACGAAGTTTCTCAAATTCTTCCGGTCGATAATATTTGACAATCGGGAGGTGTCGCCGCGTCGGCTGGAGATATTGGCCTATGGTCAATATATCAACCTTTAACTCCGCAAGATCGGCCATCGTTTCAATTATCTCATCCTCATTCTCCCCAAGACCAACCATGAGGCCCGATTTGGTTAAGCCATTGGGATTCAGTCTTTTGGCGTTGTCCAGTGTGGTCAAAGCCCATTCGTATCGATCTTGGGGCTGAACTTTACGAAAGAGGCGCCTGGCCGTTTCAATATTATGGTTAACGATTTCTGGCTGGGCGTCCACAACAATGATTAGAGCCTCTAAACTCCCCTTAAAATCTGGGATCAACACCTCGATTGTACAACTGGGCTGTAGTTGGCGTATCCGCTCGATGGATAAAGCAAAGATGGGCGCGCCACCGTCGATGCGCTCATCTCGATTTACCGATGTAATCACCACATGGTGCAATCTCATTGCTTTGACGGCCTGGGCAACTCGCTCCGGTTCCGTCCAATCGATGGGTAGCGGGCGTCCGGTCTTTATATCACAGAATCCGCATTTGCGGGTGCAAATGTCCCCCAATATGAGGAAAGTGGCTGTTCCTTGCCCCCAGCATTCGCCGATATTAGGGCAATGCGCCTCTTCACATACGGTGTTGAGTTGCTTGCTGCGCATCAAGGTTCGAATTGACTCGTATTGTTGGCCTCGGTGTGGGCTAATCTTAAGCCACGGCGGACGCCTCAAAGGACGTTGTTGAGATTCTAGGCCATTTAATTCGTCGTTTTCGTTCATGATCAAAGTCCAATATTAAGAATCTTGATTCAGAGGGAATCCAATTGTAATGGATCCGCCCGTTCCAATAAGATCAGCCGACCATTCTACGCAGAAATAGATAGCCGGACAACCAGTTAATAAAGCATCCGCAAAACTCACAAGGAATTGCCTGAAATGGCATACTAGGTACAATATCGACATAATGACTTCCCAAGCTACGGATCCCGATTATCGTTCAGAAGGTTGGTCAGGCAACCGCTTTCTTAGACGAAATCTGCCGCTCGTTGTATTTTTTATCCTCGCTGGAGTCGCTATGCTGAGTGTTTATTTTATATTCAATCCCGATTCAGAACCGGCAGACTTGATCGCATCTGAATCAGAAACAAACCTCGCTGCGGTAGATCCGGGTGCTCCAATAGCACCGATTATAAAGCCTATTAAGCCCCAACCAGTTGAACAGCGACTTATTCAAAGCCCACCTCCTGAGAAAATTGGTTTGATCGCCGGTCATCGCGGCAATGACAGTGGAACAGAGTGTCAGGATGGATTGACGGAGGTCCAGGTTACATCGGATCTGACTGAGAGAGTATCCGCCCGGTTGCGCGACCTGGATATTGAAACAGAAACCCTTGACGAATTTGATTCCCGGATAAATCAGTATTCCGCTACGGCCTTGGTTTCAATCCACGTCGATTCATGCGATTACATCAATGATAGTGCCACTGGATTTAAGATAGCCGGGTCGCCGAATACCGACTCAAGCGCATTAACTATTTGCATGCAGCAGGCTTATGGTGAGGCAACCCAATTATCTTACCATCCAAATAGTATCACACCTCACATGTCCGAATACCATGTATTTGACAAGATTGGTGCAGCCACTCCGGCGTTGATAATCGAAGTTGGTTTTCTTAATCTAGACCGCGAAATTCTTACCACCCAATCAGAGGCTGTCGTCAATGGTCTAGTAAATGGGATAACCTGTTTCCTGGAACAATGACTTTTAACCAGGATCAACCACCATCAAAATCAATAGTATCGTCCGGCAAATCTCGGGGCTTGCTTTGGATTGTGATTGCCGGCGTAGTTGTCATGGTACTCCTTGGGGTAACCATAACTACTCTATTTGTTCAAGGGTATTCTCCCGGAGGGCGATTCAGCTCGACGGGTCCGGGAGCGGTCTCAATCAGCGAGATACAATCGACCATCGATCAATCCACACTCCTTAAGAGCCAACCAACTGCCACCGAGACGGAGCCACTTATCAGCGGTGAAGAATTGGTAACGCCTAAACCGACCGAAAAGAGCGCTTATCTAATTCAACCGAAAGAGGTAGTCGCCGGTGCGCCAAAGAACCGGCAAAGCTGGACAGCAACACCATTACCGACAAAGACACCCACCTCAACGCCATCGCCAGTACCAACTTTCGTAAGCGACGATTCTTATTCAAGCTCGCTGCGTCCACATACCATTGCTAACGGTGAAAAATGGATTGATGTGAATCTAACAAGCCAGACCCTGGTAGCCTTCGAGGGGAACGCTCCTGTATTCCAGTCCCTTGTCTCAAGTGGAACCGCGAAGCATCCTACGGTAACAGGCCAGTTCCGCATTTGGCTCCGATTTGCCTCACAAGATATGAACGGCCGTCGATTAGGGTATGATTACTTCTTAAAAGATGTGCCCTATGTTCAATATTTTTATCAGGACTATGCATTGCATGGTACATTTTGGCATAATAACTTTGGCACGCCGATGAGTCATGGCTGTGTGAATTTGCCCACGTCGTCGGCCGAATGGTTATTTAACTGGGCCAATAACGGTACGCTAGTAAACATTCATAAATAACAGATCAAATATCACTCCAGAGGGAAGGCGTGTTTTATACCGCTAGACATTGTCATCGGAACTCAATGGGGAGATGAAGGCAAAGGGCATATCACTGATCTGCTGGCAAGCGAAGCAGATTATGTCGCACGATTCGGCGGTGTCGATAATGCCGGCCACACCGTTACGATCGGCGATGACATATTCCAATTACATCTTATTCCATCTGGCATTATCCATCCCGGTACAGTCTGTATCATGGGGAATGGAATGGTCATTAATCCCGTTGTTTTGATAAGAGAGATCGATGGATTAATTGCGCTGGGATTTTCTGTTAGCCCAGATAGGCTCGAAATTAGCCAGAACGCCCATTTAATTACGCCGGCTCATGTCGCCCTTGAAAAGGCCTTAGAGAGTTCCAAGAAGGGACGGATATTGGAACTACCCAAAAGGGCATCGGTCCAGCGTACACAGATAAAAGCGCGCGGTTAGGTCTACGAGCCGGGTTGCTAACAAAACCTGATCGACTCACTGAAGCGATTGTCGATCACCTGGCCAGGAACAGGATGATCTCAGAGGCTATGCCTCTTGCGAAGAGTTGGATCAAAAACAAATCGCATCAGACTTCTTGTATTTCGCCCAGCGGTTGGCTCCTTATATCACAGACACTTCAGCTCAAATTCATTCGGCACTCAACGAAGGATGTTCGGTCTTGGCGGAGGGGGCTCAGGGCACGCTACTCGATCTGGACCAGAGTACATATCCATTTGTAACCAGTTCCTGGCCGACTGCCGGGGGTGCACTTTTAGGACTTGGCGTTGGCCCTAAATCTGTTCGTCGGGTCATTGGCGTCGCCAAAGCCTATACTACCCGGGTGGGAGAAGGACCTTTTCCCAGTGAACTCAAAGGCGATATGGCACTCAGGCTACGTGGAACCGGTGAAAAACCGAGGGACGAGTTTGGGACGACAACCGGGCGGCCGAGACGTGTGGGCTGGCTGGATTCGGTCATCCTTCGCTATGCTGTCCAAATAAATGGTCTGACTGAACTCGCCTTAACCAAGTTAGAAATCCTGAGCGGGCTTGATCAGACTCCCGTCTGTGCTGGCTACGAACTAGAAGGAATAAATAACTCGCTTTCCGACCGATGTTAATATCTTTTCCCAATGCCAGCCAATAATCGATTTACTACCGGGTTGGAGAGAGAACATCATGGATATTCGCCAATTCAGGAACTTGCCTGGCAATGCTCGGGCTTATGTTGAGTATGTGGCTGCCACAGCCGGCGTACCGGTCCGTCACATCTCGGTGGGACCAGGGTGCTCGCAGGTTATTAGAATGGACTAGTTGGCTAACAAGGTAAGCAACTTGGCAGCAACTTTACCATCCTTCCTTCATGTAAGCTGGCGGGGAGCAAGTTATCATATTTCCCATTCGTAATGTACGAGGAATGAAAGCCGGTAAACTCCCTGCCAGGTCTCGATTCCCACGACCCATGTACCCCATTCTAGCTCAAACTCATTCGCCCCGGCAGGCCGGTACAAGGAATAAAAATTAATTCCCTCGTACTCGACAGGAAGTTGGACCAATCCGGCCGTCCCGCCATGCAAAATTGTGCCGCAACCAATTTCGGACGCACCAAGCAAATTTTTGTCGAGGAGAGGCTTGATGATAGCGTTGAACGTTCCCTCAATAGCCTGGCCACTGCCGTCAGCGACACCCCAATGATAACTCTGAATGCTGAAAAATATTTCAGGGATGATGTCGGAGTCCAAGTTTGCTTCAGGGTTCCACCAATTACGCCGGATGCGAAGAGAGCGACCATCTCCAACCAACTCGGCCATCAGCAGACTGTCCCTCGACTCAATTGCCTCGATTAGATTATCAATTATCTGTTTGGAATCCCCGTCAGCACAGAATTCCTGGGGGCTCACCGCTTCCACAAGGAAACGAGAGTTTACCCAGCCGGTCAATTCATTGTGCTGGATCGGCAGCCACCGGGAGTTCCCCACCATCTGGCCCGGCCCGGTTACCTTAAAGCCAGTGGTACCTAACGGGTATGCGTCGACGATTGGATAAGAGACGCCCGGCCCACTACGGACATTCAAAATATCGTCTTCCTCGATAAACTGGACTCGATAATCTGGTTCAAGGACATCTGTATCTCCTACCTCTGATAGTGAATATTCGTCACCCGCCCTTGCCGCCTGTTCCATTTCATCAGGGCGTTCCGGAGTCGTAATGTTTGAGCTCTGGGCTTTATCCGCAGCTTCCGTGCTATTGTTCGTTTCCGGATCGAGGATGAATGGTGCTAGAGGCGATATCGTCATTAATGGAAGTTCAGTGGGTTTTCTGGTATCCAGGTTACACCCAGCAGAAAGAATGCCGAGTAGAACAAAGAGCGACCCTATTAGCACACGCCACATAAATCCTTTCATTGTTAGTCCTTAATGCTTCTCTGTTACAAAGAGATACGCTGCTGCCAAGAGGCATCCTTCGTAATAAGGTTGCCGATCATCGCAAGGGCCATCCGTCTTTATTCCTGGCTGGCTATACTTAACTAACGTATCACACTTCCTTTTTGTTCCCAATCATCACGGTATTTCAATTCCGGGACGAATTTATTTGTAAATACTTCCATATTACTATATTTTATGGTAAGCTATAGTTGTTTCTAGTATTATGTTAATTGAATCAGACAAGGAGTGTATCCAATGATGATCCGGTCGCAACGGAAGTTCTGGATCGCTGTTGTATTGTTCGCAATTGTCGTGGGGATACCGGCCCAGGTCCTCGCACAACCTGAACTGAGCAGTGGCGCTCCAATTCCATACCAATTCTCTGCAAGTTCGATTACGACAGCTCTCGAGGAGGCCGTTGGAATTGTAAATACAGGCGCCCTGAATGTGCGATCAGGGCCGGGACCAAACTTTGGTGTTGTTACCGTGGTATACCAGGGACAGGCCGTTAGTTTGCTCGGCCGCTACGCCAACAATTACTGGGTCAAGGTGCGCCTCTACAGCGGTGTCGAAGGTTGGGTCAACTCAACTTATTTGAACACCAACGTTCCGGTTAATAGCTTGCCTGTCATTGGACCCGTTCCAGCGCCGCCGACGCCAACGCCACCGATTGCGGCCTCGGCCGTGGTTGCTACCGGTGCCTTAAACATTAGATCAGGCCCGGACGTAGCCTACAACGTCGTCGCCGTGGCGCCTTGGGGAGAGCATCTTGCACTATTAGGTCGAAATGTCGGGGGTACATGGGTATTGGTTCGAAACGGCGCCGGGGTCGAAGGGTGGTCAAACGGGTACTATTTGCACACGAGTGTGCCGATATCTTCGCTGCCCATCGTTAGCGCACCATCCGCTTCACCGACCGCCCTTGTTGTCACCGCATCGACGAATGTGCGGACTGGTCCAGGGGAACAATACGACGCCTTTGCTGTTCTCTATCAAGGGCAAACTGTTGCTGTTATCGGTCGTTCGACCGATGCCAATTGGGTACAGGTCAGGCTTGGTAACGGCGCTATTGGTTGGGTAACTATCTCAGCCGTGCAGTTAAGTGTAGGTATTAATAGCTTACCTGTAGTCGAGGTAGCACCGCCATCGAATGCGGCCGTGGTAAATGTGGGCGCATTGAACGTTCGCTATGGTCCTGGCACCGGCTATGGCTCCTTCACGGTCGTTTACCGTGGCCAGGTCGTCACCTTACTCGGCCGGGCTGCTTATAGCACCTGGGTACAAGTCCGTTTGTCCACCGGGGCTGCAGGTTGGGTCAACTCCAACTACCTAATAAGCCCAGTTTCGATTGACAGTTTACCAGTTACCTGGCCCTAGACGTACCCACCTTTTAATTTGAATAGTGAACAAACATCGAGAGGGTCATGTGCTATTTAGGCACACGACCCTCTTTTGTCAGAAGGCATGAGACAGTCCCTTGTGAAAAGCTCAGAACTCGCTCAGGAGAGCTATGTGTCCTTTTAAAGAGTCTGCCATCATCGATATCGCAATCTTTTCCTTCACGGTATGGGCCAGGTGTCCCTCCCCTGGAGAAAAACCAATAATTGGTGCCCCAAGCGAAAGTAAATGTCGGCCGTCCGTCGCGAATTTGTAGTTAATAAGTTCAGGTTCCCAACCCATACCTTTTGTGACAAGTTCCCGCATCCTAATCACGGATTCATCGCTAGCTGGTGTAAAGTAGCCATATATTTTTTCTTCTGAGTCTGGTAAGGGTGTTCCCGGCTGCCTCGCCCAGGCATCACTAACCTGGAATTTTAGCCCTCTGGCAATATCGCCCACAAATCTTGTTAAACTATTTGGACTTTCCGAAGCGGTGCGAAAATCTAATAATACCCTTGTCCAGGCCGGTGTAACATTCATACTAAGCGTATCGACCTCGATAATTGTAGGGGTAACCGTCGTCTTGCCCAATTGGTCGTGGCCGCCTAAGGATTCTGTTTTATACCGTAGCTTGTTGAGAAATTCGACCAGTGCATAGTTGGGATTGACGCCATTTTCCGGAACGCTAGCATGAACAGATCGCCCTAAAAAAGTAACCCACATCTGGAGAATTCCCCGATGCCCTAAACTGAGATTGTTGCTCGACGGTTCACCGAGAACGATTAAATCGACCGGGAAATCTACGTTTTCGGCCCAAAATGTTGCTCCGGCGCCGCCTACCTCTTCTTCCACTACGCCCGAAAAGACGATATCGCGTTGGGGCACTTGTTTCATCCGCTTCAAGGCAGCCATGCTGTAAATTTGGACCGCCAGCGGTCCTTTAATGTCACATGCTCCACGTCCAAGAATGTAATTACCGGCAATTGTTGCCGAATACGGTGGCACAGACCAGAGGGCTTCTTCACCCGGATCCACATGATCAAGGTGGCTATTAAGGACAATAGCACCCAAATCCCTGTACGCACCTTGAATCCGGCCAGTGACATTACCCAGGTCATCTTTGGTAGCCGAGTCAAAATCAAGCTTCTGCATCTCGTCGATTACCATAGCAGCCAGGTTCCCCTCTTCTCCTGGCATACTGGGGGTTCGGATTAGTCTCTGGGTGAATTCGACACAACCATCTAATAGATCTTGAAATTCATTATTATTCATTTTCTTGTTCCACACTCTACTTCAACGGGCCAGAGTATCCGGGGTGATATTTGTAAATGTTGGTGGCGTTTGCCTGATAATGTCATATAAAGCAATCATAGTTGCTGCTGTTTCGCGAAAATTGTACCAATTTGAGCCGCGATACGTCCGTCTGTCGGCAACGACCCCGATCGATTCTAGACCTATCTGTTTGCACGTAAACAGAGCCCTGGGTAAATGAAATTCCTGGGTAACCAGAATCGCACTCTCAAGGTTGAAGGTGTTCCGAGCCCGGTAACAAGTATCATAGGTCCGTTTACCTGCCTGGTCGATAATGATATCGTCCTCTGGAACGCCGTGAGCGCGGGCATAGTCGGCCATAGCCCTGGCTTCATCATAACTATCATCCTGACGATCACCACTTACCAGTATCGCGGCAACTACCTCATTCTCATACAAATGTATGGCTGTGTCCATCCTATCTCGCAGGATGCTACTAAGACGATTACCCCTGAAAATTGCTGCCCCATAGACCACGGCAACCGGTCGCCAAGGCGCATTATGCACATCATAGATCATCGCTGAAGTCTGCTTGTGAACTAGCATCCGCCAACCAAAGGGCATGAAGACAATGATCATAACAAACAGGATGAAACCAAGGCATCCCTTCCTTGTTTGACTCACTGGAGTTTTGCTTCCAAGAGATCGGCTTCAGTAACTGGCATATCACAAGAAAAATTCCGACACACGTAGGCCGCGGCCTGGCCATCAATCGTGGTTCTCCCTTCCAATAAAGGGATGCCTTCATTACCACGTCCAAGAGCGACAACCTGGTTTGGTCGATATTTGTTATATGCTGCATCGACAAGGGCTTGTGTTCCAGCAACGCTATTATCTCCGATTATGGCTATTTCAAGCGGCTTGCTCAATATAAAGTCGGCCGCGCTCAACCACTGTCCGAAACCTACTGGATATTTAGTTATGACCTCAGCCAAGGAAGAAATAGAAGCTTCAGCAATTTCCCAGAATCGACTATTGCCGGTGTACAAAGACAGTTTAATCAAAACGGTGACGGCCATTGAACTGCCGCTCGGGATGGCGTTATCCTGGAGATCCTTGGGCCGGTAAAGCAAGGACTCATGATCACTGGAAGTATCAAAAAAGCCACCATCAGCTTCATCTTCAAAGAAAGTGATCATCATCTCCCCCAGTTCCACCGCCCAGAAGAGCCAGCGGCTTTCAA
Source organism: Patescibacteria group bacterium (assembly GCA_035527655.1). Classification (GTDB taxonomy): domain Bacteria; phylum Chloroflexota; class Anaerolineae; order Promineifilales; family Promineifilaceae; genus UBA11865. The sequence goes on from DATLAB010000001.1 coordinate 64,105, forward strand.
AGGTACTTTGATAAAGGGTCAAAAGAGCGTCGGCCAAGAATGCATAGTCGTCGAGGTAACCATTGTTTTTCGCCACCGCGCCAGATTTCCAGGTTCTATAGAGACGTCCGTCGGACGACCTCAGTGTGTGATAGATAAAATCAGCGTTCAACCTCGCGGCATCTGTAAATCTTGGCATCGATAATTCCCGACCGGCTTCCGCGAATGACGCCATCATCAAGCCATTCCAGGAGGTGATAACTTTATCATCTAACCCTGGCCAGGGACGTTTAGCCCGCACGTTGTAGAGCAGTTGACGGGACCTGTCGATTTTCTCTCGGACCGCTTCAGGGAGTAGCTGACGATTCCGGGCAACACTCTCTATTGTGCCGGCAATATGCAATATGTTTGTCTGATCCCAGTTTCCAAGATCAGTCACACCAAAATACTCTTTAAAGATGCCCGCGTCTTCATCAAGCAGCGCATCAATTTCATTTATGTCCCAAACGTAAAATTTGCCTTCCTCACCTTGGCTATCCGCGTCTAAGCTACTGTAAAAACCTCCTTCTGGATGACTCATCTCGGTTAAGACCCAATCCAGCGTTTCTTCAACTATCCGTCTGTATAGCGGCTTGCCAGTTATTTGCCAAGCATGTAGATAGGCGCGACTCAGCAAGGCATTGTCGTACAACATCTTTTCAAAATGGGGAACGAGCCAGTCGTTGTCCGTGGAATAGCGGGCAAAACCACCTCCTATCTGGTCATACATACCCCCACGAACCATCATTTCTAAAGTATGCGCGGCCATTGCCAGTGCCTCATTGTCGTTCGCCCCGACATATCTTCTCAGAAGAAACTCAATAGTCATCGACGGAGGGAACTTTGGCGCCTGACCAAAGCCACCCATCCGGTGATCATACCTCTCAGTAATCGAAGAAACGGCTCGATCAAGAAGATCCGGACTAAGCCGGTTTGATGCACCAGACTTGAACAGATCTTGACCGATATGTTGGAGCACTCTGGTGGCGCTATCTTCGACATCACTTTGTCTCTCTTGCCAGGCCTGGGCCAGGCTAACTAAGACCTGGGTAAAACTGGGCAGGCCATGGCGGGCAATCGGGGGGTAATAAGTTCCGCCGAAGAATGGTCTGCCAAGGGGGGTCATCACAACGGTCATTGGCCAACCACCCTGCCCGTTCATCGCGACAACCGCATCCATGTAGATACTATCAATATCTGGCCTTTCCTCCCGGTCAACCTTGATGTTGACGAAGTGTTCGTTCATAATTTCCGCGATGGCTGGATCCTCAAAGGATTCATGGGCCATAACATGGCACCAGTGACAGGCAGCGTATCCCACGCTGAGTAGGATCGGCTTATTCTGATACTTTGCCAGGGTTAGCGCCTCATCCCCCCACGGAAACCAATCGACTGGATTATCTGCATGCTGTAATAAATATGGGCTGGTTTCGTCAGCAAGACGATTACTCACGGGCATACTCCTCTATAGACTGAACTAATCCTTGATGCTAACACACGATCGTGATCGTTACCTGTTTCTTTATCTGGGTTTTAGAAACTTCTTTGGTAGAGAAGCATACTGATAGCAGCGATGTAAGCTGTAATCGGGCATACGACGGTCACCAACTTTAGATCTGGGTAATGTAGTTAACAGATGAGTGTGATATTCGCACTCAGTGCTATACGAAATATCCTTGTGGGGCCATCGAGTGATGTTTGATACAGGCCTGATAATAAGGGGCTTATGGGAGCTTAGGGATAACGGCCAAAATAATCTCTCTAACCAACTATCGACCGATTAGTTGTCGCCAACAGTTACCTCAGATAGTATTCAAACCCAGACCCATGGAGCGAACAAACGCCGCAGCTGCCTCTGGTTTGTCATCGGAATTTTCAACGATGTCTATTAAAGCACTCCCAAATATTATACCATCGGCATAGTTAGATATTTCAAAAGCTTGCTCAGGCGTCGATATACCAAACCCAACGGCTATTGGAATATCGCTCATGGTCTTCACCGATTCAACGAAGGTCCTGATATCAGCCGAAACCTGGCTTCTGGCTCCTGTGATTCCAGTCACGCTGACAATATAGATAAAACCATTTGCCAGCGTAATGACCTGGCGAATTCGCTGAATATAACTTGTCGGCGCCAGGAAATAAACTAAGGAGAGTCCGGATTCCTTTGATTGTTTTGCCAGCGAACCAGCTTCCTCAATGGGCAAATCAGGAATAATTAGTCCATCAACGCCGGCATGAGCCGCATCTCGAATGAATTTTTCCTCTCCGTATGCGATGATAGGATTGTAATAGCCCATCAGCAGAATTGGAGTTGGTATACCTCTTTGTTGACGAAGCTCTTTGACCATCTCTAGACATCGAACCGAGTTAGTCCCATTCTTTAAAGCAATCTGCGTACTTCGTTGGATCGTCGGACCATCGGCGATGGGATCACTAAACGGTACGCCAAGCTCAATTAAATCGCTGAACGGAGAAATCGCTTCAATGACATCAAGCGAGATCTGTTGATCAGGATAGCCCAAGGTGTAGTAGGGCATCAGTGCGGCCGATCTCCTCAGGTTCGCACTCTTGAACGCCTGCGTGATTCGTTGAATACCAGTAATAGCGGCCTCCTCATGGGGTAGATTAATCGACCAACGGCACCACCAAAATATTTAGAGTTGCAGGCTAGGCAGTACATCCATGTCCAGAGAATCCCGCCTTCCAGATGTAAAATGCCGATGGGCCGCCGCGGCAATCATGGCGGCGTTGTCTGTACATAGAATCGGTGGTGGAAATCGAACCGGCACCGGGAGTCGCTGGGCCATTACTTTTCGAAGATGCCGATTAGAAGAAACGCCGCCGGAAACATGCACTGCAGAAACATCATATTCGGCCACAGCCCGAGCGGTCTTGACCACTAACACGTCTACCACGGCGGCCTGAAAGCTGGCCGCTAGATCAGAAACTGGTAGGCGATCTGGGTCGTACCCGGCGATCGTCCTAAGAACGGCCGTCTTGAGACCACTAAAGCTAAAATTATAGCTATCTTCCAAAACGGCTCTTGGAAACCGAAAGAAGGTCCCGTCCCCATTTTCAGAAGCCTTATCAATTGCAGGGCCACCAGGAAATGGCAGACCCAGAACGCGCCCAACCTTGTCAAATGCTTCGCCTGCTGCATCGTCCAGTGTTCCGCCAAGATGCTCGTATTCAAGGTGGTCGCGCATTAAATACAATTCAGTGTGCCCGCCGCTTACGACCAGCGCCAGTACAGGAAATTCAATCTGATCATCTTCATCGCTAAGCCATAAGGAATATAAATGACCTTCTATATGGTTAATTCCCAGCAACGGTTTTTGTCTACCCAAAGCTATTCCTTTTGCTGTATTGACCCCAACGAGCAGCGAGCCAACCAGACCTGGTCCCCGTGTGACGGCAATGCAATCGAGATCTTCGATGCTTAAATGCGCCTCCTGGAGCGCCTGGGCTACAACGGCATGGATTACCTCAACATGTTTTCGTGATGCTACCTCAGGAAAAACACCTCCATATTGGGCATGCAAGTCTGTCTGGCTCGCAATCACATTACTTAAAATACGACGTCCATCCTCCACGACTGCAGCTGCAGTTTCATCGCATGACGTTTCAATTGCCAAGATTCGGGTATGTTGACTAAACTGTTCCGGCATCATTTCGCATCTCCTGCGCTAGGAAATCATTTTCACATTGGTAACAATCGCCTGCAGAAGCGATTCATCTTGCTTGGGCAAAACTGTCCGCGGATCGAACAGTAACTTCCCCTCTACAATCCGAGCCACAACCGGCGTTTTGTAATTGCGCAGAGCAGCCGCCAATTCCTCAACTCTCTGGTGGCCAATGGCCAGGAGGGACGTCGCGAGCTGCGACCCTGGCAAGCTACCCCCTCCCACCATGGAAAAGCCGCCAATAACCTCAGCTTCAACACCTACTGATAATAGTGATTCCTGCCAACTGATCGCTCTTGCTTCAAGTTCGCTCCCTGACTGAGATATCATTTGCCATATTGGATTTTGCTCGGTAACTCGTCCGGTTATATAGGGCTCGAGCGTACTGGCTAAGGCTGCTAAAGCCATTTTATCAACGCGTACAGCCCTGGCCAGTGGATGCTGCCTTAGCTGCTCAACAAGATGGCTCGGGCCACACAAAATCCCCGCCTGCGGACCTCCCAGAAGCTTGTCAGCGCTAAACGTTACTATATTCATACCGGCAAGCAATCCGGCTGGCACAGTTGGTTCGTATTCAAGCCCAAATCGTGTTGTATCCAGAAACGCACCGCTTCCCTGGTCGTACAAAGAGTGAAGATGATGATCCGCTGCCAGTTGTGCGATCTCCGACAATAATGGCTCAGTCGTGAACCCCATTATTTTGTAATTTGAAGGGTGGGCTACAAACAGAGCGCCGGTGTTCTCAGTGATTGCCCGGGAATAATCGGCCAGGTGGGTTCGGTTGGTCGTACCAACTTCAACTAGCTTCACCCCGGACTGCGCCATTACATCTGGAATGCGGAATCCGCCACCAATTTCGATGAGTTGGCCACGACTGATAATCACTTCCCTGCCGCTGCAGAGTGCAGTCAACATCAATAGCACAGCTGCGGCGTTGTTATTCACAACTAATGCGGCTTCGGCTCCTGTGAGACGCTTTATCTGATTTTCAACGTGTACAGTCCGTGACCCTCGCCCCCCAATCTGGATATCATATTCAAGGTTCGAATATGTGATAGCGATCTCAGCCATTGCGGATGCCGCTGCCTGGCTAAGAGGCGCCCGGCCAAGATTCGTGTGTACGATCACGCCACTGGCATTAATCATTGGGATCAAGCTTGGGGCAAGAATAATGCGTAACCATTCCTGGCAATCATGTAGAATATCTTGATTTGAAGGTATTTCAGAAGCCCCATCATGAATTGCCTGGCGATATTGCCCAATAACATTCCTGAGCCCTTCTAAAATTAGGCTTTTACCATATTTTGTTTCTAGTTTCTCCGCCTCGGGAGTAATTAGAAGTGAATCTATACTTGGCAACTGACGCAATAATCGGCCCTTCTCGCGATTATTGTCCGGGGCTCCATCCTTTTCGGTCGTCTTGTTGGTCGCCATTGTTGCCCCGCTAATTGGCCATGGCTGCAGCTCGGCTTCGGAGTTGCAACATGAGTTCAAAAACAACGAAGACGGCCGCTACAAGAAACGCGACGCCCAAGCCAAAAGTTCGGTGCATTTGTAGCCAGACACAAAAGGCTGCCCATAATCCAACCCACATCGCCTGGCGTAAGACAACAAGAAATTGTGATGAAGGAGACTTTCCAAAACGTCTATTTAAAAAATAGGCAAGTGGCAAGACCAGACCGGTGACCGAGATCATCAATGCAGCCAAAAAAGCCAAGATTACAATCGGATCGGATGTGGTCAGCAGGAGTGTCGAATCGGCCTGTCCGAGAGCCGTGTCACGAACAAGATCCAATCTTTCCACATCCATCGGCCAAAAATTGTTGACGATGTGATTGACCGATATCAGGCCAAGCAAGAATAAGCCAATTCCAACCGCCAAGAACGGTAGTATACTTAAGCGTGTCATTATCCCCTTCATGTTCCCAATTATACTTGACGTGTAGCATCCGTAAAAACAGCGTTTGGTAAGCGTAAATATGCCTTCAGATTTCAGCCTACCAGTGCCATTCGATGTATCATTTGATCGCAATAATGATTTATTGTCAAGTTGATTGATAGAATACGCTGCTATTGGCGAATACTGGGCACCATTTTTTGGATATGGCTGGTTTGTGGGCCGATAGTCGTTAACTGTCTTGCAAGACCTTTTGCAGAGATGTCCACATTGCGGCTTCACGAATTGGGCGTATAGTCTAAATTAGAATCGATACCATATCAGTGATTCGTTTAATTTGAAAGCTTGTATTTATTGAATGCGAAAATTCAAACCTCAGGAGGTAAGCTATGTCAGCAATATTCAAAATTTCCGAGCAACCAAAAAAAGTATTCAACAAGATTAGGGATCGTTTTGGCCAAATAAATCGGATCTTCCCCTTGGCTATGCTTGCTGTTGTTTTTCTCGCATTACCGATCGGATCTGATCTACTAAAAACAGCGCCCTCGGCCAGTGTGAACCCAGTTTTCGAAATTATTGGTGTCGTTCAAGACGAATCGGTAGCAATTCGAACCTTTAACTTCCCTGCAAATACCGCCTTCACTGCGACCATGGGACCGATGGGAACGCGGGGAATTGGTGGAATCCAGGTGGGCTCCTTAGACTCGGGAAGTGGTGGGACAATGGATGCAACGTATCTTGTTCCAGCCGAACTCAAAGGTTCTAACCAAATAGCCATTCGCCTTCAATCGACCGGCGCATTCCCATACTATGCCTATAACTGGTTTTATAACAATACAACTGGCGAGTCGACGGAACCACCGCCCGCAGAACCGCCGGCCGATCAGCCCCCCACGACTCCAGGATACTCTGGCATTCCAGTATTCAAGGTTGTCTCAGTATCCAGGGACACCTCGGCAACCGTTGAAACGTATAACTTCCCCGCCAATGAGTCATTTATCGTGACAATGGGTTTGATGGGTGCCAGGGGTATTAATGGCATCGTAGTCGGCACTCTCGATTCCGGGAGCGACGGCACAATGCAAGCTACTTTTTCGATTCCAGCTGAGTTGAAAGGGCAGGCTCAAATCTCGATTCGCACGCAAACAGCCAATGCGCAACCTTATTACGCCTACAACTGGTTCTGGAACAATGATGCCAATGTCGCCTCTAGTGATGCCACCACTAGTAGTGGCACCGGCGGACAACCATCTGAAACTGATACGACAACGGAAGCCACCAGTGCAGATACAGGCGCCGGAGCGACCAATTACTATTATTATGGCATTCCGGTCATGAAGATTACAAGTGTACTCCAGGACCAATCGGTCACCTTCCAGACCTACAATTTCCCTCCAAGTCAGTCATTTGAGGTTACGATGGGAGCGATGGGTACGCAGGGCGCCAACGGCTATCTAGCCGGCACGTTTGATTCAGATCAGGGCGGGTCCTTCTCAATAACTCTGCCGATACCACCTGAGCTTGTTGGTTCGCGTCAGATTTCAATTAGGGCGCAGACTGCCCAAGCATATCCCTACTATAGCTATAACTGGTTCTTCAATAACACCACCCCATAGCTGAGAAGTCATTTCGGACAATCTTTCTCTGACTGCAGCAGGTCGACCTTGGTAATCGGATCAAGGTCGACCTGCTGCTCTAATTACAAGGTCTATCGATTTACTGTTCCAGTTTGCCTCGAATTAGCTGGCCCATTATAATATTAATCATTAGCCAGAGCAGGTTTCTCGATACGGTTGATCACCAAAAAACAGTTCCCATTCTTCCAGTCGCAGATTACGATTAGCTCGCTTGCAGCCCTCAGCCAGCCAGGATCTCAAATCTATATCGAACAACGTAATTGAACCATCCAGGCTTGATGCTACCAAGGTGGTACCTTCTGCGTTAAATGCGACATCCATAGCGTTATTTGCATAGCCAGCCATGGCCCCACCAATCACCTGACCACTGGCTACATCCCAGAGAAAAACAAGGTTATCGAAACCGGCCGAAGCCAGGCGGGAACCGTCTGGGCTAAAAGTTACTCTTCGGACCGGCCCCCCATGATTGGATAGCCGCTGGCCTACTGGTTGGCCACTGGCAACATCCCAAACTATGATTGAATTATCAGCGCTGCTGCTCGCCAGTAATTGGCCATCTGGACTAAAATCAACGCTCCAAACAAAACCATCATGTCCTTCGAGCATTGCTACAGTTTCGCCCCTTGCCCAATCAACCAGGCGCACCACCCCTTCAAGGCAAACTCCCGCTACCTCGACACTGGAACAATCTGTTAACGCTAACAAACTGTCATCGGCATTAAAATCAAGCGCCTGGGCAAAGCCCACTGTATCAGTCAATATCCTCACAGGTTCAAGAGTAGTGAGATCCCATAAAATAACCTCACCGACAAGACAAGCACCCGATAAATGAAACTGGCTACAACTACCTGAAGCCAAAAGGGATCCGTCATGGCTAAAAGCAAGATTGACCACAGCTGAATTATGAGCTAACAACGGTGGCGCAATTGGCTCTCGCGATTCTGTACCCCACAGGACGATAGAGCCATCATTCCCGGCCGAAGCAAATGTATCGCCATCGGGACTGAAAGCGACGGCATTCACTACGCCGAGAAATGGCGCGCCATGATGCATCGACTCGCCCAACCGTTCACCTGTATGCAGGTTGAATGCTTCGATCAAGCCGCCATCTAAACCCAGGACAAGTTGGTCAAATTCAGGATTGAGTTCAACGGTATAGAGTTCTTGCTCCTGCTGATACCGCCAAAGTTCTGTACCCTCTGTGCCACCTACCTCCCAGAATATAACAGTGTGGTTACCATCCATTGCCCAGAGTTCGCTGCTATCCGGACCAAAGGCCAGATCCCTAACCCTACCGTCTACCTGGGCAAATGGAGATGGATCCGCTTCCAATTCAGCAGTATTCATGAGGTAAATGCTCCCTGATTCAACTGCCAAGGCCAAGTGGAGTTCATCGGGGGCTAAGCTGATGGACGTGATATTCTTGTCCCCATTGATGGTTACCTGGTTTAACATTTCTCGACTCAGGGGATCCCAAACTGTTAGATTTCCAACATTGTCAGAGGAAATCAGCTGTCGACCATCAGCGCTAAAAAGTAGACCCGAAATAGATAGAGGATCGGGCCATTCATAAGTCAGGATATTCGCCGGGATTCCAGCAAGCTGCCCGACCTGAATCCCGTCTACCCCTCTGACGACAATGGAGCCGTCTTCGCCGCCAGTCGCGAAATACTGGGAATCTGGACTAACGGCTATCGCTGTCACTGGCCCATTGTGACCTGATAAAAACGGGCCAATCTGATTGCCACTATTGATATCCCACAATCCTGTAAAACCATTTTCACTGCCTGCGACAATAAACTGGTTATCTGGACTTGCTTCAATAGCCGTGATGCCATTAACCAAGGCTGATATCGCCCCATCAATAAGCTCGCTTTGCCTCACATCCCAAGCCATCAGCGTGCCATTTTGGCTACCCGAGATCAGCCGGTTATCGAGCGTCATCTTCAATACAGTAACCGGCTCATTAATGCGCAAACCATGGGTGACGGGTTCACCAACCTGTATCCCTTCATTGATATCCCAGAATCGAATCGTACTATCGGCGCCGGCGGTTAGCAGCGTATCCTCAAAGGGGTGGAGCGCGAGGTCATTGACACCACCAACGTGTCCTGTAAGCGTCCGCCCCATGGCTGGATTTCCAGATACGTCCCACAGAATCAGCGTGCCAGTACCATCCCCAGAGGCGAGCATCTGGCCATCCGGGCTAAATGAAACAAGCGGGATCAGGCCGCTGTGCCCTGTCAGAACAAGTCGTTGTTGCCTGGTGGCCAAATCCCATACCCTCACTGTGCTGTCAGCGCTTGAGGATGCGACTGATAAACCATCTGGGCTAAACTCAACGCTAAGTGATCCCGCCACGTGTCCAGTCAGAGGATTTCCATTGATCTCGCCGGTCTGTACGTCCCAAAAATTAATCAGGCCATCACCGCCTCCCGTGGCTATAAGTTCGTCATCAGGCGAGAAATCAATATGGAAAGCTGCCCCAGTATGAGCGGCAATCGAAAACAGTCGCTGCCCACTCTGGGCATGCCAGAGGGCCACTGTACCATCGCCTGAAGCAGAGCCAATCGTACTGCCGTCATTGCTGAATTCAGTATCCCATAAAGGACCGTCATGGCCTGTAAGCGTCATGAGGACACCACCGGATTCCACGTCCCAAACGATGATACTCCGGTCACCACTTCCAGAAACCAGGCGCCGTCCATCCGGACTGAAATCTACGCTTTGGACCCAGGCCGTATGACCGTCCAACGATTTCAGAAGGGAACCGGAACCGACATCCCACAATTTGACAGTGGAGTCATCGCTGGCTGTAGCCAACATTTGACCATCTGGGCTAAAGACCGCCCGGTTTACCAATTGCGTTGGATCATGCCCGATGAATTCTTGAATGATCTCTTGGGTAGAAAGATCCCATAAATAAATCAGGCCATCGGCGCCGGCGGTAACAAGCAGTTCTCCATCCGGGCTGAAGTCAACACTTTGCAGGAGAGAGGGGTGAGTTCTCAGGTAAGTTATGAGATTCGGACTGGCTTGTAAGGCGGCGAGGACGCTACTCTGGGTTTCAGCCGAGTTGTCAATAGCATTCGCTTCCAGGCTAAGAAGCGTCGCCAGGTCTAACTGAGGGCCAAGCAAGGTTGTTGATTGGGCAGCTAACTGTCGCGCCAGAGCTAGATTCGCTTGCGCGTCCGCTCTATCGCGCTCGGTAACGGCGTCATCTCTCGCCTCCAGGGCTTGTTGTGCGGCCACATCAGCGCGAAATCTCTCTGTCTCCGCTGAATCCCTGGCCTGGGCTGACTCTGAGGCGCTCTCAGCGGCCAGATCTGCGTTCTCTATTGCTTGCGCTTCGGCCGTACTCCGGATAACTACTTCTGTCGCCCGGGCGTTGGACTGGCGCTCAGCATCACGGCTCTCTCCCACAGCCAGCACAGCCGCCACCACCGCAATTACAAATATCCCGGCCAGTATTACAGAAAGTAAGCGAAGGTTCTTGCTAGATCGGGCCTGTTCCTCTGCCCGCTCATATTCAACTTCTGCCCGAAGCTGCTGTTCTTGGGCTAACTCCTTGGCAGCCATGAGCTCGCGCTGTCTCTGAGCCTCTTGCTCTCTTAACTCTCGATCACGCCAGTCGACGCTGGCACTAATATAGGTTTTCTCGGCTGTACTCAAATCCCCATGTTTCAGATCTAACCACTCTTTAGCCTCCCCCAATGGGGCGCCGCGAAGCAAGGCGCCATCGTCACGGTCACTGTTTTCCCACTGCTGAAGAGCGACCCTCAGGCGCTCTTGCCAACTACGGAAAGCCCGCTCCGAATTCATCCATTCGAGCAGTCGCCCCCATCCGCGGATCAAGGCTTCGTGCACAACCTCAACTGTTTCGGTTCCATCCGGTGAACGGCCGGTGACAACCAGTCGGGCATCTGCCAATCGCTGGGCAAGAGCCCAATCCTCTTCGCTGAGCTCGTTCCGGTGCGCTAGCCGCCGTGTATCCTCGGTTCCCTCGCCTGGTCGAACCATCTGAGTAAAAACCCGCCGCGCTCTATCTTGATCGGGCACGCTCAAGTGCTCATACACTTCATCTGCATAGCGGGCAAGGGACCCTTCGACGTGACCTATCGAATCATAGGCCGCGTGGGTCATTCGCCGGCCGGTTCTTCGATCCCACAGAAGCGTTAAGGCAAATTCCAACAAGGGTAAATTTCCGGGCTCGTCGCCGACGTCGTCCAATATTCGGTCGACCAGACCGGCTTCAAATACCACCCGCTTCTTAGCGGCCGGGCTCTCAATTGCTCTAGCTAGTTCAGCCCTGGTCATCGGTCCAAGTTTTACATCCGCATTTTGAAGCGCGTCGGCAAAGGGACGGTGCGTTAGCGCCTGGCCCATGAAGTCGGCCCGCAAAGTGATTACCAATGAAAATTGCAGATCCGCCCGCTCTCGACTCTCCTCTATCAGGTCAAACAACTCATTTGGAAAATGACGGCGCACAGCCACATCTTGGCAAAGGGTGTACAATTCTTCAAACTGATCCACAAAGAGGAGCGGGTGGAAACCATCCCCGTTTTTTTCGGCCACTCTTTTAACGATATCAGCCAGCGTTAACTCCTGATTCCTCATGGCGCTCGCCAGCTTCTTGACCTCAATCAGTCGAGCCGTTTCTGCCAGATCGGGTTCCAACAGACCAATATAGGCATTGGCCAAAGAATGAAATGGCTCGCTCCCAGGACGCATTTCAATGATTTTCCAATAACCTTCTTCTCGTAGACGCGGCAAGAGCCCCGCATAAACCACTGACGATTTACCACTCCCGGATGGTCCAATAACCGCAGCCATTGATTTGTCACTGAGTGTTACCGCCAGGCGCTCGGAAAAGGTCTCCCGGCCGAAGAAGTAAGGGGAGTCTTCTTCGCGAAAGGCATATAAGCCGCGATAAGGGCTCGTGAGTGCCGCCAGGCTTGTCGTAGTAGCCGCCGCATAAGTCGATATAGGCATCATTTCTTGGCTGTCAGCCATTGTTGCAAGTGGAGCAAATACACCGGTTCCCGGCATTGGCGATGCCGAAATACCAAGGGCTTCTTGGAGAAAAATAGCAAATTCATTTGCGCTCTGATAACGCGAATCAGGATCTTTGCTTAAGCTACGTAAAATGACAGTCTCGACCTCAATCGGGAAGTCCGGATTGGTCTCCCTAATTGATGGTACCTCATCGGTCACGTGTTTGGTCATTATGGCATAAGGTGTGTCCGCGGTAAAAGGAATACGGCCAGAGAACAATTCATATAAGATAACGCCCAAGGAATAGATGTCGGAACGTTGGTCAACATGGCCGCCCTGAACCTGCTCAGGCGACATATATGCCGGCGTACCTGACAAGGCGCCAGTCCTTGTTTGCCGCTTCGCGTAAACCATTCGGGCCAGACCAAAATCGGTAAGTAATATTTGCCCCTCCGCAGTAAACATAATATTGCCCGGCTTGAGATCACGATGGATCATGCCTCGAGAATGGGCATAGTCGATAGCGTCAGAGAGATTGACAAATATCCTAATTATCTCCTCGTAACTAAATAACTCTGGCTCGAGCTCGGCCAATCTTTTTCGTCGCTCACTTATCTCGGCTTTAAGCGTTGGACCCTCGACAAATTCCATAACAATATAATAAAGATCCTCTTGGTTGGCGTAATCGTAAACCTGGACAATGTTGGGATGTCGTAGGCGAGCTACGGCGGTAGCCTCCCGTTCGAAACGATCAATAAAATCGGGGTCTTCGGCCAGATGGCCGTGTAATATTTTAACGGCCACATGCCGGTCGAGACTTGCCTGATAAGCCTTGTATACTCGCGCCATGCCGCCACGACCAACCCGGGCCACAAGTTGGTACTTGCCCAGCATACTTCCTATCAAATCAGTCATGACTCGTCATCCCACACTTGGCTTACGACGTATTACTATCACGAGACCGGCAGCAATCATGAATCCTAATCCGATCACCCAGATTCCAACGGTGCTAGTTGATTCTTTGTTAGTTGGCTTCGAATTTCCATTTGATTGAGCAGGTAGCCCGGTTGGGGATTGAGGTGAAAAATCTGGGTTTTTCTGGATATCAAGCTGACTACCGGCATTAATATCAGTCCCCTCGGGCGTCATCATCAACGAATTTTGGGAGGGTGTCTTTGGTGTTTTGGAAGGCACTGGGGTCATGCTTTCCAAAAGCAACTGTACTTGACTGTCCATCCCGGCAAGCCTGGTGACAAAATCGGCATCCATCTCTTGACCATCGGGGATGTTGAATTGCTGATATTCGTCTTCGACGACAAATAATGGTGGCCCACCGATTATGCATTCCACACCGCAGCGAGCACCTTTCAGGTGAAGCTTATAATACAGGTTAGCAGGTGTGATATACGTAGTCTGGCCTTGCAGGTCAACAAATCTGGCTTCTTCCATTGTGGCCGGGATTTGCACATCGACCGCTACGGCAGTTCGCGCCCAAGCAACATGGGTTATTCCGGTCGGTCTCTTGAAGGAAACCAGGAAGTATTCTGGGGTCTTTGCGACATTGGCCTCTAAAAAGCCATGTAGGTAGGTAGTGCTGAGATTGTAAGCATCATAGACCGGCCGACGGCTCAAGTCCGGACGAACTAAGCCAAACGACTCTCCTCCAGGGGGTAAATTGATATCCACCAGCTTATAAGCGCTAATTCGCTCCGCCCCGGCCGCAAATCCAAGGCTAAGAGCCTGGACCATGTACCAGGCTTGCTGATCCAGGTCAACATCAAATACAGGTCGATCTACGGGCCACTCGGGATCCTGGTTGGGGGGCGCATTGGTCTCATTTACCCAAATAGGTTTATTGAACCCGAACTGCTGCTCAACAGACCGGACGGAAGAGATGACAGTGGTCATAGTTTCAGAGCGGAAGTAAATGTGCAAGGAAATCACATCGAAAAAATAGTCGTACAGTGGCGCCTCGGGATCATTTACCATCAACGTAAATAACTGCCCCAAGTAAGTTTGATCATGCCACCAGGTCAAACCAGCCAGGTGAATTGTGGCCGCTGGATCGATCTCCTTCATTACCTTATACGTAACCTTGAGCAATTGGTAGTAATCGTTCACAGACCCGGAAAATTCGTGGCCATAAACATCGGAACGGATCTCCGGTTCGTTCCAAACAATCCAATGATGGACATTTCGCGGCCCATAATAAGCAGCAATCTGACGAACAAACTGCGCCCACAGATTCTCAGGATCATCCGTCGGTAAATAAAGTCCCCTTGGGATCCCTGCCTCAGTGCCGTCCTCTGATGCCCAGGGCGCGGTATTCTTCAATAAACCAACAACCATTCTACCCTGAGCATTGGCCATAGCCAGCCACTCTTCGCGCACATGGAGCGTATTCCAATCGTTGGGGCCCGTTGGCTGAATTTCTCGCCAATAGAATAAGATTCGCTCCCATCCCACACCAAGATCAACGGCCTCTTCTGGCATCCAAAATGCCTCTGTCATGCCAAAACGTTGATCTGGCGCTGGCTTAACCTGGGCTGACTGAACTCCCCTTGTCAGGCCAGAAAACAACAGAATACTTAGCAGAAAAAAAATGGTCTTCCTCATATAGCCAATAATCATACCACCACTTGATTTCCGGCCATAAATCATGGTTGTTCTGGTATACTTCAGCAATGCAACTTCGGCCGGCTCAAGAAATAATCCTCCAATATAGTGGAGGCCGTTTAGCGGTGAATGCAGTGCCAGGTAGTGGAAAAACCTTCACGCTTTCGCTGTTGTCAGCAAACTTGATCGCTCAGGGACGAATTAATGTCGAGTTGGGAGAACAGGTTCTGATTGTAACTTACCTCAACGCCAGCGTGGATACGTTTCGAGCAGGAATACGACAACATCTCGCAGATCTTGGTCTGGATGAACTTGGTTTTGACGTTCGAACTTTACACAGTTTGTCGTTGGAGATCATCCGGCATTCCGAGAGTGGCCTTACGAATCCCGAATTGGAATTAGCTGTCGCTGACGAATCGCTTAGTGAGAGAATATTGTTCCAGGCTGTAGATGGTTGGAGCGGCGTAAACCCTGATCTAATGACCACATTTTTGCCCAATAATAGCCCTCAAATGCGGGTTCGCTGGCGGGAAATGACAGTAAAATTGGCTCGGGATATTATTCGCACAGCAAAAAATCGACGGTATTCGCCGCATCAGATACGAGATGAACTATCGAAAACAGACGTTAGCGAACCAGGAGGGTGTAGCCAGGAATTCCAGCAATCCGACGATAATATTTCCCTGATGTCGATGCTGGTTGATATCTATCAACGTTATCAAACAACTTTGGATAGGCTACATACACTAGATTTTGACGACATTATTTGGCAGGCTGTTGATTTGCTCGAATCTCGGGAGGATCTAGCGTATGTTTTTCGTGAACGATGGCCTTATGTACTAGAAGATGAGGCCCAGGATAGCGTGCCCCTTCAAGAAAAATTGCTTAACGCTTTGACCGGACAAGGTGGCCACTGGGTGCGCGTTGGCGATCCAAATCAGGCCATAACCAGCACCTTTACCGCCGCTGATCCACGTCATTTCAGCTCCTTCATTCGCAGGTCAGACGTATCGTCTCTACCACTGCCGAATTCAGGGCGTTCTGCGCGGAAGATATATCAGCTGGCCAACACACTTATTGACTGGGTCATGAACGATCACCCGGTGTTGGAAGTAAGGCAACATGCATTTCTTAAACAGTACATCCTGGCAGCACCGTCTGGCGACTCACAACCGAATCCGTCAGATAGAGAATCGACTATTATATTCAAAGCTTACAAGCATAGGGAAGAAGAAGAGTTGCCAGGAGTGGCCAGGCTTGCCACCAAGCTCACCAGGCAGAAGCCCAAACTCTCAGTTGCCATCCTAACCCCAACCAATGCATTAGGCAAGGCGATTGCCGGGCATCTCGATCACCTTGGGGCAGATTATGATGATATGTTAAGAGGTAGCGGCAAGGTTCGCGAAGTATCTTCCATTTTGAGGGCTGTTGTTTCTACGCTTTCAAATCCTCTGAGCAAAACGGACTTGGAGGCGCTTTATACGGCGCTATGCGAAATCAACCATTCATCCATTGCAGGCGTCCATGATAGCAAGAGGATTTCTGCTTTGTTAAGGAGCATTTCACGGCCGGAAATGTTTCTGTTCCCTTTGGAGCCTCAAGATTTAGATAGCACCCTGCCGGCAGGCATCCCCTCTGGAGAGGATGTTCGATTTCTTCACAACTTCTCAGTTTTCTTACAGCGGTTATTTAAATTGAGACCATTGGCCGTCGATGATCTGATCTTATCCTTGAGTGAGGTTATCTTTGCCTCGGGTGATGAAGATTCGAGTATTAGCTATGAGTTAGAACTTGCTGTTGCTTATCAGATTGCCAGCGAAATGCGACTCCGGTTCGATTCCCAACCAGATTGGCGGCTGCCCGAGTTAGCTGTTGAGTTAGCCGACCTGGCTAATGGTCGGAGGCAGCTTCAAAGTTTTAATCCTAAAGAATCCGGCTACAAACCAGTTCCCGGCCGGATTACTTTAGCCACCCAACATAGCGCCAAAGGTATGGAATGGGATGCCGTCTTTCTTGTTGGTGTGGATGAATTCTGGATACCTGGTGACCTGGATGCCCACTTCCAAGGGGTCAATGATTTCATTGGAGGGGATCTCTCAGCAGAAGTGAACGCATTACTACTTGAAATAATGGCTGATGACCATGGGCATTACCCTGGTCGGACGGCTACTGAATCCGCCCATATTGAAGTCATATGCGAACGATTACGATTGCTCTATGTTGGCATTACACGCGCCCGAAAGAATCTTTATATTAGTAGAAGTCAACACATTCACCGTTTCAACGGCGATATAGCTGTTCGACCCGCGACAGTTTTAGCTGCGTTGTATGATTTCACAGAGATGTATGCGCCGGTTAGCTAAATCGGAGTACGCAGTGGATGATACGCCGGTGACTTAGTTTCATTATACAGCTTAACGTTTAGCACGTAACTGATTACAATAGTAGCATGAGTGTAGAAAATCCATTTTTCCATCGAGGGGCAATCCGTCGGGCTGAGGAATTTCACGGACGTGAAGCGGAAATTCGCCAGATATTGGAATTGTGCGGAAACGGACAAAGCATCTCAATCATTGGTCCCAGGAGGATCGGCAAATCATCTCTTCTCCTCCATTTGTGCCGGCCGACAACTCGATCCCGATTTAGCCCGGCAACGAACAATACCATTTTCGCCCTTGTTGATTGCCAGGAATTAGGTGGTTCGCCGCCTGAAGAAGTATATGAAGCGCTCATGAGTATCATTCTCGATGCTGCTCACCTGGCAGGCCTCGATTTACAACCGGTGCAGCGGTCGGGAACTTATAGGTCATTAGATCGGGTACTGAATGCAATATACGACTCCGGTTTTACCGTCGTTGTCCTTCTCGATGAGTTTGAACTATTAGCTGCCAACGAAAGGCTAACCCCATACTTCTTCGCCCGGCTACGAGGTCTTACAACCAAGTATGGGTTGGCTTACCTAACCGCCAGCCAACGGCCGCTTTTTGCTATTGCAGCCGATGAACAAATATTAAGTTCCCCTTTCTTTAACATCTTTGTAACCCTGTCCCTAAGTTTGTACACTGAGGAAGAAGCGCGGGATCTACTTCAACGACGCTTGGAGGGTACAGGAGTCTCCTTCTCCGAAGATCTATGCGACGAGATCCTTGAACTTGTCGGTCCACATCCTTTCTTTCTCCATATCGCCGGTTATCATGCTTTTCGGGCTTTGACCCAATCTCAGATTCCGTTGGATCATACCAATAGGATGTTGTGGTTGGATGCGCCACTTGAGATTGAGTCCGAATCACACCTGGGATATCTGTGGTTGAATCTCACCGAAGAGGAACAGTATTGCCTGGCTACAGCAGAGGGACCTATCGATACGATAAGACAGCTTGAGCAGCTTTGTTTGCTCCAGCGGAGTGAAGCCGGGTATGTCTACACCGGCCAGATTCTTCAACGATTCGTCCGGCGCCAACAAGTAAAGGGTCTGATCCAGGTTGGACCTTTTGTCATAGACAAACAGCGCCACCAGGTTCATGCTGGGGGGCGTGAAATCAACCTGACAACTTCACAGTTTAACCTTCTGGTTCGCTTGTGCATCCAACCCGGTCAGGTGATTAACGGAGAAAACCTTGAAAGCGCCGTATGGGGGGATGCTCTCGTTGATGATCCGGACCGCCTAAAAACTCTCATCAAACGCTTGCGCAGAGCGATCGGGCCATATAGTGGTTGGGTGGTCAGTGAAAGAGGTGTAGGATACGCGCTCCGCGAGCCCGGATCTTGATCGCCTTGTTATAGATTGGCTATGCGCATAGAGTACCTGCGGGTCTTTCTTTTCTCAATGTTCATCATGATCAGCTTGCTTTTTCAGCAAGTTGAACACCTCATGGGCCAATCTTCAACACCTGTCTACTGGCGTTATGATGCCCCCGGTCAATTGAGCAGGGTTGTCCTAGCCGATATGAATAAGGACGGTATAGACGACTTTATAGTCATATCCGATGACGTAAATGTCGTTCTCGTTGGACCGGATGGGAACGCGTTGTGGGCAAATCCATACCAAGTCACTGCCCCTTTGGAGGCAGTAACTGCAATTAGTTTTGCTGGTCAGGAACAAAGCGACGACCAGATAGTTATCGGGACAGGACAACAACTTGTGTTAATCAATAGTTCCGGGGAGGAACTGTGGCGGCGCCAACTCGATAATATTCCCAGCGACTTAAAAAGGTACAAGCCAAATAATTCTGAACCGGAACGTTTGTTGGTTGCCCTCCAGGATGGGAATCTTCAACAATACGGCGGTCAGGGTGAACTCATATGGCGTTATGCTTTTACAGATCCCCCGGCGGTAAATGCATCACCAAAGTTGATGACGGCCGATCTCAATCGAGATGGTTCTACAGAAATTGTTTACGCCTACTTATCACAGGCAGGCTTCAGCAACATTGTCGTTCTCAATGACGAGGGTCAGCCGCTCTGGGAACGCTCAAATAGCGGTGAAATCTTGGCCTTGGAAATCGTTGAATTTGATGAAAATTTACCACTTGAGATCGCTGTCGCTACTTCTCTAAATCGAGTCTACCTATATGCGGCTGATGGTAGTCGCCAGTGGCCTTATCGTTCAATAAATGTCCCCATCACCACCTTAACAATGGCTCAGCTTGATCAAGGTCCGGCGCTCATCGTTGGTACTGAAGCCGGAACCATTATTGCTTATGACCACCTTGGGCGGCGCTATTGGGATGGTTTCTACGCTGAGACAACGGGCCAACCAATCATTGCTGTCACTGCACCACCTCATTCAAATCGAGTACCACAGCCGGCAGCCCTTGCCGTACTAGTCGGCCGGGATTCTGATATCTCCCAGCCAATCGATGTATTTTTATTGGACAGTGCCGGACAGAAACTGGATCCCACTTATCCCGGGGCAGATGCAGCCGGGCTGAGTCATCTTGTGGATATCAATCGAGATGGGACGAGCGAACTACTCCTTGCCGGTTTTGCTACCTTGGAATTACTGGATCCAGGCATCGGCGCTCGTCAATTTTTCGAGTCTTGGGATTACAGATTGGGAGCAGAGCCATCGTCAGCCTTGGTCGCAGATATTGATTTGGATGGAATTCCTGAATTGCTTGTCGGTTCTAGCGATGGCAAGCTTCACGCCTTACGAAGTGACGGCTCTGTCTTCTGGGTTGTTGAACTCGGTGGGATTGTCAGTGATCTCGTATTTTCCCGTATGAGCGGGGATTCTTTACCCGCTATTGTCGCTGTTTTTAATAATATCGTAGTAGGCGACGCTGGCCTTGAGAGTTCATCTGGGTCGATTGTTGTACTTCGCCCAGATGGCAGGCAAATATGGAAAACATCCCTAAATTCGACAATTTCCACGGTTACTACCGCCAATATTAACCGGTCAGGTCCACAAGAACTACTGGTCGGCACGGCTGACGGTCAAATCATTGCTTTCTCCTTGACAGGTGATGAGTTTTGGCGGGCACCGCTGAATGCGAGCATCAATGATCTGGACTTTCTCCCTGGCATTCGGTTCAATGAGATTGTCTTCACAACAGGCGCCAACTCCATCAGCCGTATCAATATCAAGGGTTCGAGATGGTCACAGATCGCTGAATACTTGGAAGATATCTCCACCATGGATTTGATTGCCTTAAATGAATTAGATTTCTCGATTATAGTGGGTCTCGAAGATGGAACGTTGCGCAGTTTGAGTACTCGCGGCAACCAGGAATGGATGGCGGTCCTGGGCGGAACCCCCAACACCACTTTGCCTGTTGCCGATTCTCTGATTGTTGGGACTGATGAGCAAGAGTTGAACCGCATCGGTTTTGATGGAAGTATCATGTGGAGTCTTCCAGATATGGGTCATTCGACCAGCCTGTATTGGGGCGATCTTGACGGTGATTTGCAGCCGGACCTTGCTGTTGGTGATCGGGACGGTCTACTTCGTCTTATAACGGCGGATGGCCAAAATATTTGGCAGTCTATCGATCTGGTAAGCGAAGTTTTTTATGTGACGACTTTAAAGCGACCGACTGACCCTCAGGTGGAATTAGTTGCGATCACGGACAACGGGGTAGTCCAACTTTATAAACCTCAAGCAAATCGACCACCGTTATTAATCAATCCACAAACCGAAGTCGGCCAGGGTGAATACACGGTCTTGGTAACAGTAGTCGACCTAGAAAAAGATCCTGTAGCAGTTTCACTAGAAGTTATTGATCCGAGAACAGGGTTCTGGGAAAATGTTGGAAAAAAGACAGCCTCCAACGGCGATGACACCCTCTTTTGGTCACTGACTCCTCCAGACGACACAGGAGAAGTGAATTACCGTTTCCTGTATGATGATGGAACCCATTCCGGTCAGCTTACTTCTTTCATGGGCCCACCGCCCATTGTTTCAACCTCCCCGCTGCCAAACATTCTTGTCGGATTGTTTGTAGTGATAGTCTTATCCGGTGGCACCGCCTTATATGTCATTCAATCTCGCTCCCCGGCAAAGAGGGTTCGTCGCTTCTATCAGCGAATAAAGCAACATCCGGCATCGACCTTGGACCAACTGGATATCGTATATAATCAAACCGGGGGCTCACCTGATTTTCTACTAAATCTGGCCAATCAGGCCCGACAAGAGAATGATGAAATACTGGCTCGATTAGCCGATGGATTATTTCTCTTATCGACCGGCCCAGATTCCGCGCTACCACTGATAAATTCCACGTTAGAAGAGGCTGAATCCCGTGATCCCCCCTGGAATAACCTGAGTATCTGGCAAGACGCTTATAGAACTGGCGAGGCTTTACTTTTGGCGCCGACTATCACTGAACTTGCCCTGGTACGATCCCATTTGGAGCAAGTTATCCGAACCCGTGAACAAGCCGGTCATCCCGCAGAATCACTGGCTGGACTCTTACCAATTCTGACTAGCATGCGAGATAGTCAACGCGTCGATTTGGCTGAGGACCGCCTGGTCTATCTGACCGAAGCCCTTGGCCTACTCAGACAACTTCAGTACCAATACCGCAATTGGCCAATAGAAACCGAAAACAGGCTCGTAGAAGGCATAATCGATCGCTGGTTCGGTCTGGTCATCGCAGAAATCGAGGAATTAAATGGACAGGCTCAGATCGAAATAAGATTGCTGACAGAGCAAATCATTCCTGGGGACCAGACGGTAGTGGCACTTGAAGTCAAGAATACTGGACGCGCCGCAGCCGAAAAGGTCGCGATTGAAATGAAGGACGATCCGACATACGAAGTCCAAACCCCTACGATGATGATCCCATATCTGTCCACTGGGAGGGAAAGGCAACTTTACTTTAACATTGTCCCTCGTGTCAGTGACAATTTCCGAGTGTTATTTTCAATAAAATATGACGATCGGAGTGGCGCTGGCAAAAGATTCGCATTTGCTGATATGGTCCATCTTCTCTCCAAGGAGCGTGAATTTTCACCCATCACTAACCGTTACTCTCCAGGAATGCCGCTTCGAAGCAAAAGCACGGTATTTTTTGGGCGAGATGATCTCTTCAAATTCATCAAGGATAATATCGCCGGGCCTACCTCCCAGGGTAATGTATTGATCCTGATTGGCCAAAGAAGAACAGGAAAAACTTCTGCGTTGCTCCAACTAGATCAACATTTGCCTGGAAACCTTATTCCCGTATTCGTGGACTGCCAAGCTCTTGGTGTGACCCCGGGTATGCCGGCATTATTGCATGATTTAGCCTGGATTATATCGGATTCACTGGCTGGTAGAGGGTATGACCTTCCCGTACCTGAGTTGCCAAAATGGCAAGCTGATGCGACAGGCCTGTTTCAGCGCGCTTTCCTGGCCACACTGAGAAGGTTGTTACCTGCCAACGCTACAGTTCTGCTCATTTTTGATGAATTCGAAGCAATAGAAGATCTGGTTCGAGACGAGATACTACCGGCCACATTCTTTACCTACTTGCGACACTTGATGCAGCATGGCAAGTCGCTTAGCTTTATTTTTGCGGGCACTCATCGATTAGAAGAAATTGGAAGCGATTATTGGTCTGTGTTATTTAATTCGGCCTTGTACCGACACGTTGGTTTCTTGAGCTCCGATGCTGCCCGCCGGTTAATTCGAGATCCCGTTTCACCCAACCTGATATATGATGATCTGGCTCTGGACAAAATTATGCGGGTAACAGCCGGACACCCATATTTCTTGCAGCTTGTATGCTACACCTTGGTTAACCAGGCAAATATCGCCCGCAAGGGATATGTCACAATTTCTGATGTAAACTCCGCCTTATTCGAGATGTTGCGTCTAGGAGAAGTACACTTCGCTTATTTGTGGCAGAGATCGTCATATACCGAAAAGGCACTGCTGGCCGCCGCCTCACGACTAATGGAATATGATACGCCGTTTAGGCCTGAAGATCTGGTTCTCTACCTTGAGGAATATCGAATATATCTGGATCCTGGCGAGGTGACCGTAAGCTTGAATAGCCTGGTCGAAAGGGAAATCATGAAAGAAATTCCTGGGGATGCTGTTTCGCTTTATGAATTACGGATTGGCCTGGTAGGTCTTTGGGTATCACAGAATAAGAGTCTTAGCCGGCTTCATGAGAAATCTACGGAAGATTAATTATCCCGGATAACTTTAATAAATTGGCCATTTGCATCAATCTCGGTGGGATATTTCTCTTGGTATCCACAGATTGATCAATTTGCCGACAGTATTTTCAGATAGCTCAGACCATTGATCAATTGGTAGCTTAATGGACGCTACCGCGGCCGTTGGCATCCGCTCCCAGCGACCGGTTAACTCCTCAATCAACTCCTCTAAACCTGGGTTATGTCCAACAATCATGACCCGTGAAAAATCATCGGAAACATCTTTTAAACGCTCGATGAACCTTTCTACATCAGCGTGGTAAAAATCCCGTGTAAAAATGATTTCTCCATCGTATCTGGCATATTCGGCCGCCGCCTCCGCTGTTTTCCTCGCTCTCTTCGCCGAAGAACTGATAACCAACTGAGGCGCTAGATCTTGTTGGTAGATCAACTTACCCATTCGCGGGGCATCGAGTTTTCCTCGTTTATTTAGCGGCCGTTCATAGTCGTTCAATGAAGCATCTTCCCAACTCGATTTTGCATGGCGCATAACGACAAGGATTTTCATGTAATTATTCCCTCACCTCAGTTCGAGACAAAAGTTACAAGGTATACATGCCTGATAGCGTACCATCCTCTATCCATTATACATTGATGGGCCCTTCGGCTAAATGTTTAATCCGCCGAGAGGCCCCCAATAAAATGGAGCGGGTTACTATTTATCCTGCTTCAGGTTGCTAAAAGCACTCATTCCCGGATATATCGCTGAATCACCCAGTTCATCCTCGATGCGTAGCAACTGGTTATATTTAGCAACCCGATCGGTTCGTGCAGGTGCGCCGGTCTTAATTTGCCCGGCATTTAGGGCGACAACCAGGTCTGAGATAGTAGTATCTTCAGTTTCTCCGCTGCGATGCGAAACAACTGCCGTCCAGTTATGCTTTTGTACGAGTTCAACCGCCGCAATTGCTTCAGTAAGGGTTCCTATTTGGTTCACTTTGCACAACAAACTGTTTGCGGCATTTTTCTCAAAGGCAGTCTCGACGCGTGCGATACTGGTTACCAATAGGTCATCGCCGACAATCTGAATGCGGTCACCAAGTTTCTCCATCATCATGGACCAGCTTTCCCAGTCATCTTCATGCAGACCATCCTCGATGGATATTATGGGGTATTCATCCACTAAATCTGAGTAATAGGCTACCATTTCAGCTCCTGACAGCGACTTGCCTTCAGTCTTTAGGTGGTACATGCCATCCTTAAAAAACTCGCTCGCGGCCGGATCCATAGCCAACATGATTTGATCACCGGGTGTGTAACCTGCTTGTCCAATCGCCTGAATTATGAGATCCAGCGCTTCCTTATTCGCGGACAACCTCGGGGCGAAACCCCCCTCGTCGCCCACCGTCGTGCTGTGGCCTTTGCTAGAAAGCACTTTCTTTAAATGATGATATATCTCAACGGACCACCGAGTTGCCTCAGCAAAACTGGAGGCGCCAACGGGCATAATCATGAACTCTTGTAGGTCAGTCGAACCGGCTGCATGCTTTCCACCGTTCATAATATTCATCATCGGCACAGGTAAAGTCCGGGCTGAAACCCCGCCTAGATACCGGTAGAGGGGAAGCCCAATGCTAACGGCCGCTGCCCGTGCAACCGCGAGCGAAACACCTAAGATCGCATTTGCGCCAAGACGGCCTTTGTTGGCCGTGCCATCTAACTCGATCATCACTTCGTCAATACCAACTTGATCTGTGGCATCCCAGCCTATTAGCGTATCCCCAATCTCATCATTTACGGCCGCCACTGCCTTCAGTACCCCCTTCCCCAAGAATCGATTCGAATCGCCATCACGTATTTCGACTGCCTCATGTACACCGGTTGAAGCCCCGGAAGGGACGATTGCCCTTCCTTTAACACCGTCTAACAACGTCACCTCAACCTCGACGGTCGGGTTACCACGAGAGTCAAGTACTTCCCGCCCGTAAATTGCCTCAATGTATGTCATCATTACTCCTTCTCACTTATTTGCAGATTTAATCTGCCTAAAAATTAGATCACCATGCGCTCTACTCTGAGCGGCTCAACTGGCATTTTTGGTTTTCGTTTTCATCTGCACGGTCAAGTGTAATCAAACGAGTGAATGATATCAGATGCCACTGGTACCGAGCAACCTGATAATAAGCATGATCTCCTGAGTAATCTCTTGCCAACTTTGTTCGGCAAGGCTATAAATGCGCAGATATGAACGCAAGACAACCAACGTTAGGTATTGATCCTGCCCGCCTATTGTGGGAGCGACTTGTTTCTGACCTCGGCAAGATTTTTGATGCTCACGGCGTGTGCGCTGCTGCCTCCGCCGCTATCGCTACCTCGGCTGATACATTAACCCTGGTATCAATTAGTGACCCGGACCGCCATCATTATGATGTTTGGATTTGCGATAGCAATGGAAAGATCGATCAGGATCGCTGGTCTGGTAAAGAGATTGCCTTTAACCGAATCGTGCAGACAAATGAGCCGCAAGTCTACGAAAAGTTAGAAGCACCACCCCGAGAACGTATCAGAAGTGAGCTCTGGCAATTGGCTTCAGATTCTATTCTTGCGATCCCCTTACCTTTCCCGGCTACACCAGGTCAAATTACCACACCAGGCGCTATCTGTCTGATTGATCCACCAAAGTTTTGCATCGTTGATAAACGGACGATTGGGCCAATTGCAATCCAGGTGTCTGCTTTCCTTGAACGAGCCCTTTTACGACAACGCTCCGATCAACAAGAAGTAGAATTTAGCATCATATCGGAGATCAGTACCTCACTGACATCAACGCTTAACCTTGAAGAAATCATCGTTCAAGTAACCGATGCCGTCAGGAGGGTCCTTGGGGCTGAATCCCTGACAATTGGCCTTACAGAACCTAACCGGAACGAGATTGTATTTGTCGAAGCTTTGATGGGCCCATCATTCAATGACATGCCACCGGTTAGCTTTCAGATAGGTCAGGGTATCGCCGGCTGGGTTGCCCTACATGGCGAGCCGGCTATTGTGAATGACGCCTACGCAGACCACCGTTTTTCATCCAAAGTCGATCGCGATACGGGTTACCTCACTAATTCGGTCCTATGTGTCCCTTTGAAGGCTGAGCAGCGGGTAATTGGCGTACTAGAGGCCATAAATAAGCATAATGGTAGATTTGATGAAAACGACTCACGCTTGCTGCAAGCCATCAGCGGCCCTTTAGCCATTGCCCTTGAAAATGCGCTGCTCCATTTAGATGTTCTTTCGGAAAAACGTCGAATCGAGACAATCTTCGCCAGCATGTCTGATGGCCTCATGACAACCAATGCCAAAGGTGACATCACTGCCGCGAATGAAGCACTGGTTTCCCTCCTTGATGTTACTCTAAATGAGATAATCGGCGAGGGGGTTGCCACAGCCATCAAGACTCAACCAGGCGGTTTTTTCGAATTCTTTCAAGAGGTGCTCCAGGAAGGTCCAGATTTCCCCCAACTGGCTTGCGACATTGTTCGTAAAGACGGCGAATATGTTCCAGTCCTCGTTAGCGGCACAAAAATAAACAAGGAAGATGGTTCGGTTAGTGAGGTGATATTCGTCTTTAGCGATTTGGGCCAGATTCGGGAATTAGAACGAATGCGCGATGATTTCTTTAATAATATAGTTCACGAGTTGCGCACCCCTTTGGCCACCATCTTGATGTATGCCCGTCTGCTGAGAGAGGGCAAGGCCATTGATGATCCGGCGCGCTCTAACCGCTTTTTGGGTGTTATTGAGCGAGAAAGTGATAGACTGCAAAAGATGGTAAAGCAAATGCTTCAGCTCGCTAAACTCGAATCGAATACGCACCAAGAACTCTCCGAGTCAACAAACATCAATTATCTTCTCGAACAGATACTCCCACCCCTTGCCGACAGAGCCCGCGAAAAGGGTCTCGTATTTAACGAGGTTATTCAGCCTAAACTTCCGGCCGTCAGGGGAAGTGAGGAAACACTCTATATGATTGTCAAGAATGTCATTGAAAATGGCATTAAATTCACACCCGCTGGAAGCGTGAGCGTCGAAGCCTGGCTTCAGAAATCTTCGGTTTTAATCGAAGTAACTGATGAGGGTATCGGTATCACAAAGGAGGCGCTCCCAAACCTTTTCCAGCGATTCTATCGCACCAAGTCCGCAGTTGAACGCGGAATCGCCGGTACCGGTCTGGGTCTATATATGGTCAAGGAAGGCTTAGAGATCAATGGCGGCGCCATCGAGGTCAGTAGCCACGAAGATAAAGGCTCAAGATTTACTGTGAGCCTGCCCGTTGCGGATGAATGATCAGCCACCTGACGCGAATCCGATCTGCCTTTGTTTGGACAGACTTTTCCACAATGATTATTGAAAATACTATTGGTCAAAGCTGCTTGAGATAACAAGAGCATTTCTATGGTCAACAAGAATATTTATATGGATTATGGCGCCACCACACCCGTCCGGCGGGAAGTGTTGGAGGTAATGTTGCCCTACTGGTCGGATTACTATGGAAATCCATCATCAGTCCATAAATTCGGTCAGCAGGCGAGTTTGGGTTTAAGAGAAGCCCGGGAAACCATCGCTAAATCACTCGGCTGTCACTGTGACGAAATTGTCTTTACGGCTTGTGGCTCAGAAAGTGACAATCTCGCCTTGCGGGGGGCAATGTGGTCAGCCAGAATGAATGGGCGTGGGAACCATATGATCACCAGCCAAATAGAACACAAAGCAGTACTAGAAACAGCAATTCAATTGCAACGGAATGCAGATTTTGAAGTTACCATTCTCCCGGTTGACAAGTATGGTTGCGTTGACATTGATCAATTAGAGCAGGCCATCCGGCCCGACACAGTCTTAATCAGTATCATGGCCGCCAACAATGAAATCGGAACGTTTCAACCAATCGAAGAAATAGGCATGTTCGCCCGGGAGCACGGTGTCTTATTCCATACGGATGCTGTCCAGGCTATCCCTTTTCGGGCCTGGAAGGTGAACTCGATGCCCATCGACCTGATGAGCATTGCTCCCCACAAGTTTTATGGTCCAAAAGGCATCGGCATCCTGTACGTTCGTCGTGGCCATCAATTAGTTTCAACCCTGACAGGTGGTGGGCAGGAAGATGATCGTCGAGCCGGGACTGAAAATGTCGCCTACGCGGTAGGGTCGGCCGAAGCCCTCCGGCTGGCGGTAGCGGAACGCGAGGAAAATGTGGCCCATTACCAGTCGCTGACCAGTCGGCTTATCAGCGGTTTGGTAGAACGTTTTCCTGAAACATGCAGATTGACCGGCCATCCTTTCCTGCGCCTGCCTAATAATGCCAGCTTCGCATTCAGGAACATCAGTGGAAACGACATTGTTTTTCACCTTGACGTCTCCGGGGTTAGCGCCAGCAGCGGATCAGCCTGTTTAACCGGGGATCCAAAACCTTCAACGGTGCTTGGAGCGTGTGGTCTCAGCCATGAGTGGACTTCCGGTGGTCTGCGCCTCACAGTTGGCCGTTTCAGTACGAAGGAAGATGTAGAATATTTGCTGACTGCCCTGTCCGATGTCATCGGCCATTTGGAAGCGCTAAAAGCCCATTTCGCATGAGTCCACCGATCGCAATCTCCTCAGTCAATGGCAATACTAAAATTTCTACAAACAAGCGTCGCGTTGCGGTGGCGATGAGTGGTGGGGTTGATAGCTCAGTAGCAGCTGCGCTCCTCCTTGAACAGGGATACGACGTCATCGGTATGATGATGCGCCTATGGAGCGAACCAGGTAGCACCACCCAGACAACGCTAAATCGGTGCTGCACGCCAGAGCAGATGGCAGACGCGCGACGTGTAGCCGAGAAATTACAGATTCCGTTCTACGTTCTCGATGTTCAAGAGTATTTTTACAAGAAGGTTGTCCAATATTTCATCCAGGGGCATGATCTGGGAATTACACCAAACCCTTGCATTGAGTGCAACCGCGTTATTCGGTTCGATTATCTATTGAAACATGCGCTTTCCCTGGGCGTCGATTACCTCGCTACAGGCCACTATGCCCGGATACGCCAAAGCTCTGATGGCTACCACCTGCTGGAATCGGTGGATAGAAGTAAAGACCAATCTTATGTACTCCACGTCCTTGGGCAGAATGAGTTAGCAAGAGTTATATTTCCAATCGGAGAGTTTACGAAGGTGCAGGTTAGGGAACTGGCCGTACATTTCCAAATTCCAGTTGCTAATAAATCTGAAAGTATGGATTTATGCTTTCTAAAAGATGGTGATTACCGTCGTTTCTTAAGGGAAAACAGTAAGGTTAAGGGTGAACCCGGACCGATTATTAGCCCTGATGGCGTCGTCCTGGGTAAACATTCGGGTTTAAGTAACTATACCATTGGCCAACGGAAAGGCTTGCAGATTATGGCGGAGCAACCTATGTACGTCCTGCGGAAAGACCGTCACCATAATTCGTTGATAGTTGCTCCACGCGTCGCGCTTAATATGGATTGCTTGCATTGTCGCGAAATCAATTGGGTATCGAGCCAGTTACCCATTTCGCCATTTCCTGCCCGGGTAAAAGTTCGATATCGCGCAGAAGCCACTCCGGCGATGGTCACGCCTCTTGCGTCTGCTCAAGCGAGCATCAGGTTTGAAGACCCCGTGTTCGGTATCACTGCCGGCCAAGGCGCGGTAATCTATATTGATGAAGAATGTATTGGAGGTGGAATCATTGTAAACAAGGAATGTCCATGAGCGCGACCGCTAGCGGCTTTGTCTTAGGCTTTTTACTTGCTACTCTTTATGGTGCAGGCTTTCATCTGATTATGGGAGGCCGACCTCGAAAAATAATACTCTATCTGATAGCTTCATGGCTGGGATTTGCCGTCGGACATTTCGCCGGTGGTTTTTTCGGTATAGAGACTCTAAGGTTAGGCGCCGTGAATTTACTGGCTGCCAGTATAGGATCGTGGCTTGCTTTATTAATCAGCTGGTTTCTAAGTGGGCGTGATGAGTGATTGTGTCCGGTTTCCGTTAATGATATACTTACGAGCTTAGTTATGGACACAAATGCTGAATATCCGACACCTGTAGAAGAACAAGAAAAAGCCGTCCCCACCGCTTACATCGTTGGTGGTGTGCTAATATTAATCGTCCTGGCGATTGGCACTTTGGCCTTGATTCTATATCTAGCCGCCAATTATGCACCGGAACTCGAGGCTGTTCGTGATGTTTTTATTATTGCATTAGCCTTTGAATCTTGCATCTTCGGTATTGTTCTGGTTCTTATGCTGATTATGCTTATCCGCCTGGTCAATACTGTTGAGTTTGAAATCAAACCGATCCTCGAACAGACAAATCAAACGGTCAATACCGTACGCGGCACATCAACATTCGTCAGTAAAAATGTTGTTGGCCCTGTCGTAAAAACCACAAGCTTCCTCGTTGGTTTTAGACGTGGCGTAGCAGCTCTTTTCAGCGATCCTCGTAAGAATCTGCCTGACTAGCTCCAAAACGGCAGCTGGCGGCATAAGGAGTTAATATGAATGATAATGGCAGTGAAATTGGCATATTTATGGCTGGCTTTGTTATTGGCGGTCTCGTTGGCGCTGCCACGGCACTAATCCTGGCGCCGCAATCGGGCGTGGAAACTCGGGCTCAGATCGCGGCAAAAAGTGATGAAGTACGCCGGGCGAGTGAGCAAAGAATGCAAGAACTAAGCGAAAAGGCAAGCACTGCCACTGGTCAAGCCCAGGAACGAGCCCGGATTGTTCTTGATGAGGGCAAACAAAGGGTAAGTAGTGCCAAACATAAGGAGTCGCCTGAAGAGCCAACGATCGGACAAGACCCTGAGGACGCTGAGGAATAACCGATCGAAGCTTGATTAAACTCTCCATTCATTACAGGCGTCCTTATGACTAAAGTACGTCTGTTTTTTTGTTTCTTCCGCATCTTTGGTGCTCACAATGCATGTAGTCGTTTGTTTCTTCCGCTACGCAGGTGTCCTGTATGGAATTACGACGACTCAGAACGCAGGACTCTATTAAACAGCACGAAACTTGCGGAAGAGCCGTTTTTTTGTGTCAACTCTCTGCACTGTGCCGAATGACTTAGGCATTTTCAGCATGACCCAAGCAGCACCTGTAACTTTATCGGAACTATTAAAATCATTGCCGGAGGGATCTTCAGCCGAAGATATCCGTCGTGTAACGTACGCCTATCAGTTTGCCAAAGAAGCGCATAATGATCGCCAGCGCCAATCTCGTGAACTTTACGTTGAACATGACCTGGCTGTTGCCTATACGATCTGTGACCTAGGCTTGGATCTAAGTACCATTATTGCCAGTCTTTTACATGATGTTTTGTTACCGCATACTGGTCGCGACGCGGCTTCCATCCATAAACAGTTTGGGGCGGAAATCGCTGATCTGGTCACAGCCCTTGACAAACTAACCCCCTACACTGATAAGCATGATCAAAGCCGAGATGACAAAACACTGGAGGCCATCAGGCGCGCGATATTGACCATCGTTGAAGGTGACACCCGGGTAATTCTTATTCACCTTGCCGATCGGCTTCAGGATTTGAGGAAGGCGGGCAAATTACCAAGGGAAAAACAACAACAGATTGCCCTGGAAGCACAGGACATCCACGCTCCATTGGCCAATAGGCTTGGTATTTGGCAACTTAAATGGGAGCTTGAAGACCTCGCCTTCCGTTTTCTTGAGCCCGAACAGTATCGGATTATCGCCCGTCAGATTTCGGAACGTCGTACTGAGCGTGACCGTCGGATTCGGGAGGCCAGGGAAATATTAAAAGAAAGGATTCGTGAAGCCGATATTCGCGCCGAAGTTACTGGTCGGCCAAAACACATTTTGTCCATCTATAGAAAGATGCGCGACAAAGGACTCAATTTTGACCACATTTATGACATTCGGGCATTACGGGTCATCGTTGAAGAAAATGAAGACAACCTCTGTTATCAAGTTCTGGGCTTAGTTCACAACTTGTGGAAACCAATACCCCAGGAATTTGATGATTATATTGCCCGGCCGAAACCCAATGGCTACCAGTCCTTGCACACGGCAGTTATTGACAAAAATGGCCAAACTTTGGAAGTACAAATCCGAACCAGGGCAATGCATGATGAAGCTGAACGCGGTATCGCCGCCCATTGGGCCTATAAAGAAGGCGGCCGGCGAAGCGCTGCAATGACCAATCAAGTCAATTCTCTTCGGCAGCTACTTGGCGGACTTCGCGAAGGGAACGGCGAAGAATCGGATGGCAAAGCGTTCGGGGCCGAACTCCTGGGCGAGCGGATTTACGTGTTTACTCCACGTGGCGATGTCGTTGATCTGCCAGAAGGTTCCACACCAATCGACTTTGCCTACGCCATTCATACTCAAGTCGGTCATCGCTGCCGAGGAGCACGCGTGAACGGCAAAATGGTTAGCCTCGATTTTCGACTAAACTCTGGGGAGCAGGTTGAAATTGTTACAACCAACAAAGGTGGTCCAAGTAGAGACTGGATGAATGAGAGCCTGGGTTACACTGGCAGCGCTCGAACAAGAAGCAAGGTGCGTTCCTGGTTTAGACACCAAGAAAAAGAAAAAAACATCACTCAAGGTCGTGAAATCGTAATTCGCGAGCTAAAGCGGCTCGGAGTAGCCGACGTTTATTCATTGACTGATATCGTTAAGGCGCTCCATTTCGATAATCAGGACGAATTCCTCGCTAAGGTTGGCTTCGGTGATATCCAAAGCACGCAAATTGGTGGAGCAATTGCCGCACTCGAGCAAAAGTTGCGCCCGGATGACGAACTCCGTCCGCTCCTAAATCGCAAAAAGTCCACAAACACCCAACTAACTGTTCGTGGAATAGGCGGCATGCAAACTCGCCTGGCTAAATGCTGCAATCCTGTTCCACCGGAACCAATCAATGGCTATATTACTCGGGGGAGAGGTGTTACAATCCATAGCATGGATTGTAAGGAGTTGATGACCACGAAAGAACCCGAACGTTGGATCGATGTCCAATGGGGCATGGAGGAAGAAGCGTATCCCATTCCTATCGTTGTCAGGGCCTACAAGCGACCTGGCCTGATTGAAGACATCGCAAATATCCTTAAAGGACAGTTCGTCAACCTTGCCAAAACAAAAGCCACTACAGAAGATAGCGTTACAACCTTATACCTGGTCGCAGAGGTTGTTAGTTTAGAGCAACTCAATTGGATCTTAGGAAAGTTCGAACGTCTTCAAAATGTGATTGAAGCAAGGCGTGAGCGGTGGATAGACTAGGGAAGGACAACTGGGATTGATGAAGGAGCTTGAGGTATTCACCTGATGGCTTTGAGTGGGCATTTGTATCTGGTCATATAGGAAACACCCTCAGGTTTCAGAATGCTTTCTACTAATGAGATTGCTTTCACCGAAAAAGGAGGAGCTTCTATCTTCAGCCCATAGGCCAGGTTCGCTTCGGTGACTCGGCCAGAGTCCTTTACTCGCCCGATTGTGAGATGTGGATGAAAAGGCCGTACTTCAGGCTCCCATCCAAACACCTTTAGCTCACGTTCAACAATCGCATGCAGTTGATTAAGCGGGCTTACGGCACCCCCAATTCCCACCCAGATGATCCTTGGTTTTTCTGGCTTCGGGAAACAGCCTAACTCCTCAAATTCTAGATCGAACATAGGGAAGGATGCTACATTCTGATCGATTGTATGACCAATTTCGGGAATCAGGTCAGGTCGAATATTTCCTAGGAATCTCAGTGTCAAATGTATGTTGTCCGCTCTTACCCAGCGGACCGCTGCTCTAGGGGTGATCCTATCTCCCAGATTCAAACTTGTCCGGTACAATATATCCTGGATATTCGCTGGCATCTCGATTGCTAGGAATGCGCGCATAACCACTTCCTGACCGTGTCCTACTTCCCACCATGAATTTGATTAACAAAGATGGCTACGAGGTGACAGGTTTCAAGAGTTGAGTAATCGTTATACTGAATCAGAAAACTGAAAAGGCTGGAATAATGATGAATTATCATTCTCAAATATTAATGACTGAGATTAAGGTCAGGTTCAGAGATCTAGATGCCATGGGCCATGTAAATAACGCTGTATATTTTACCTACATGGAAATCGCTCGGTCCCATTTCTTAATAGGTCTACTGAATTTAACCAATCCTTTGAAACTGCCCGTGATTATTGCAGACGCAAGTTGCACGTTCAAAGCGTCGGCCAGATTTGGTGACACAATTCGGGTAACTGTGACAGTAACCCGAATTGGCAATAAAAGTTTTGAGCTTAGCTATGAGATGTCCAATCAGGAGAGCCAGTCTATTGCTAGCGGTCGGACAGTTATGGTCACTTATGATTATATAAATCACCTCGCGATGATGATCCCAGAAAAAATGAGAAAATCTCTTGAACTTTATCGTGCTCTATGAATAAGCAAGGTGTGCCAAATCAATTTTGAGATTTTTCCCATACTTCTTCGATTGCTTCGCGTACTATAAACAGGATCTGATCGATCTCATCCTCATTGATAATCAGAGGCGGTGCGAGAAGCAGGCTTTCACCCTTTATCCGTGATATCAAACCTTTTTGTTGACAGGACTGTAATATCGGACCAGCAATCCCAGCCGATGCTTTTGTCTCCTTGTCGGCGACAAATTCTATGGCACACATAAGCCCCAGGCCGCGTACATTACCGACGCAGTCGATATCTCTCATCATCTCCAAACCTGCAAGCAGTTTCTCTCCCATCTTTTCGGCCCGTTCAGTCAACTTTTCACGCTCGAGAATCTCCAGGTTCTTAAGAGCGACAGCACAACAGGTTGCATGACCTGAATAGGTGTAGGCGTGCATCCAACTCTGTCGTGGAGGCGCTGATAAGATCGCCTCGTGAATCTGGTCCGAAATCTGCATACCTCCTAATGGTAGATAGCCACTAGTTATACCCTTGGCAAAGGTCATGATATCTGGTTCAACACCCCAACGGTGAAGCGCAAAGTTTTCACCGGTGCGCCCAAACCCGGTTATTACTTCATCAGCGATCAATAGGACCTGATATTTATCACAAATTTCTCGAACTCTCGGGAAATAGTCATTTGGCGGGACAATAACACCCCCCGCTCCTTGTACTGGTTCTGCAATAATGGCGGCAACGGTGTCAGGCCCTTCAGCTATTATCGCCTCTTCCAACGCCCGGGCGGCCGCATGGCCGATCGTTTCGCCAGGCTTGATATCCCCTTCATAGCGATACGGATAAGGCGCGTGAGTATGCAAGAACCCAGGCACTCTTGGTTCAAACATCGGCCAATAAGGAGTAATTCCGGTCGCACTCATCGTTGCCATTGTCACACCGTGATAGGCATCTTGACGAGCGATAAATTTTACTTTCGTTGGTTTTCCAAGCCGCTTCCAATAGTACCTTGCAGTTTTGAAAGCGGACTCGTTGGCTTCGGCGCCACCAGAAGTGAAGTAAGTTGAAGTTAGGCTTGGATAAGCATAGCCGGCCAATTTCGAAGCCAGCTCAATTGCTGGCAAATTCGAAACACCGATATAATTTGAAAAATAGGCCAGTTGTTGCATCTGGGCATAGGCAGCTTCTGCCAATTCTTGGTTACCATGGCCGATGAGAATATTCCACAAACCGGCCAGTCCATCAATGAACTTTTTTCCATCAACCGTTTGAACCCATATTCCGTGTCCGCCGGTGATTATCAAAGGTGCTTTGTGAGAATTGGGATGATGTAGCGGGTGCAAGAGGTGCGCGTTATCATCCATCTGCAAAGCTTGATAGTCAAGCATAATCTACTCCTGAATACTAAACGTCAAGATTGCGAACTTCATTTGCATGAGTCGTAATGAAACGACGTCTGGGGGCCACTTCGCTACCCATTAACATATTAAACGTCTGATCGGCCACAACAGCATCTTCGATGGCAACCTGCAATAAGGTTCTAACGGCCGGATCCATAGTAGTTTCCCAGAGCTGATCTGGGTTCATTTCTCCCAGACCCTTATACCGTTGCAAATCATACCGCTTTTTACTGGCACCAAGCTTCTTCAAAAGCCTCAAGTTTTCAGCTTCTGTGTAGGTATAATGCGACTCTTTGCCTGACTTAATCTGATACAGAGGCGGCTGCGCGATATAAAGGTGCCCGTTCTCAATGAGTTGCGGCATATAGCGAAAGAAGAAAGTTAGGAGGAGCGTCCTAATATGGCTGCCGTCAACATCGGCATCGGTCATTATGATTACCCTCCCATATCGAAGATTTCCGATATCAAACCCATCGCTGATCCCTACGCCTAAGGCAGAAATCAATGCTTTGACCTCATTATTGTTCAGGATTTTATCTAATCGGGCTCGCTCAGTATTTAAGATCTTGCCACGCAAAGGTAAGATAGCCTGAAAATGACGATCCCGGCCTTGTTTGGCCGAACCTCCGGCCGAATCACCCTCAACAATATAGAGTTCGCTACGTGTTGGATCGCGTTCTGAGCAATCAGCCAGCTTTCCGGGCAATGTTAGACTCTCCAGGGCACTCTTGCGCATGACTAGTTCTCGTGCATTTTTTGCCGCTCGCCGAGCACGTGATGCAGTCAAGCACCGTTCAATTATTCTCCTACCGTCTCTCGGATGTTCCTCAAGAAAATCGTTAAGGGCTTCCGAAGCTACCATTGAGACAAGGCCACTGACCTCTGCATTCATCAACTTTACTTTGGTCTGACTTTCAAATTGGGGATCAGGATGTTTTATGCTTACAACAGCCGATACACCTTCTCGAGTATCATCGCTTGTAAAGTTGGTATCCTTTTCTTTTAAGTATCCATTCTTACGGGCATAATTATTAATTACTCTGGTTATGGCCGTTCTTAGCCCGGTCAGGTGCGTGCCACCATCAGGTGTATGAATGGTATTGGCAAAAGCAAATTCTGAGGTGGCTATGCCATCGGTGTATTGAATCGCGACTTCGACGTCAATGTTGTCGATCTCTTTCTGTGCATAAATTGGATCGTGAATCACTTTGCGATTTCGGTTAACATAGCGAATAAATGATCTGAGCCCACCCTCGAAATAAAAGCTCATGCTCCTAGTCAGCTCAGGGCGTTCATCAACAAAGTTGATGAACGCGCCTCGTGTTACGAATGCCATTTCTCGGAAGCGATTCATAAGGGTTTCAAAACGATAATCAACATCTTCTTGAAAAATCGTGGCATCATACATAAATGTACTGGTTGTATACGTTTCCTTATCCGCCCGTGACACCTTTTTTATCAACTCTACAGCGGATACCGGGATGCCTTTTTCATATCGCTGTTGGTATATGCCTCCATCCCGTTTAACTGTAACAACCATCCATTCAGATACAGCGTTAACAGCAGCGGCGCCAACGCCATGTAAACCGCCAGAAACCTTGTAGACAGATTCATCGAATTTGCCTCCAGCATGTAACATTGTCATTACCACCTGGAGTGCGGAAACCTTTTCAGTCGGATGTTCGTCAACCGGAATCCCTATCCCGTTATCTCTCACAGTTACACTAGAATCGGCATGAATCGTTATCTCGATTCGATCACATCGACCGGCTAGGACCTCGTCAATTGAATTGTCAACGATTTCGTATACCAGATGGTGCAATGCCTTGCTATCAGTACCACCGATATACATACCAGGCCGGCGGCGAACTGCTTCCAATCCTCTTAAAACTTGAATGCTATGAGCATCATAATCGACATTCTTTTTTGCTTTTTGAGCCATTAAATTCCTCGTTAAGAAAGGCCTTGAGGCTGGTGGACCTCATGATCGCGATAATAAATAAAGATGGCCATTACCAATGCTGTACTGATAAAGGCGTTGCCGGCAATGCTGATCAGCGTCATCCATGAACCGTTGTCAGCCAAGTGCCATAGCAGCCTGGTAACACTGCCAACCAAGACAACGACAAGTAATAGGCCCAGGACAGAAGATAAGTTCTTATGAACCAAACGAACGCTTTCTCTAATTGCTTCATTAACCGTGCGATTCGCAAAAACAATAGCCGGAATTGTAAGACTTAGATAAGCGACAATAGACAAAGAGATCGCCAATCCGAGAATAACAACCAGATAAAACAGGCTGCTACTCACTATACCTGCCAGGAAGGCGACTGAAAGTAGTGGTAGCCACAACGCCATTAGCATGAATACAAACACGATTCCCAGGCCAATCAGGCGAATGTAACTAACGACTAATCTTTTAATATTGCTCCCAATATTAGATCGATAATCAACCTTCGGTTCCTGCAAAACATAGCTAATCAACTGAAAATATAGCGTCGAAAACACGAGGCCAAGCAGACTAAGGCCTAGGAATAGCAACATCCAGATGAAGGAATCTTCTATTTGAACGACTGCCGGATTTACCGGTATGTGTTCAGGGACAGTACCTCCCATAAGAGCTGGAATGCCGATAATCGGTATACTCAGGCTAGTAAAAAAGTTGTATTGAGATCCGATTTGTAGCATTTGATCGGCCATTTCAGCGAACGCCGGTTGTTCTTTCAAGATTGCCGCGCTCTCTTCAATCAGCTTTTCGATGCTCAGGCGCGGACCAATCCAATAGAACACGTCCAATACCAGGGGGAGTATAATTATCCAGATATGATGTGTTGTTATATCAAATCCGGTAGAAAGTGTGGCGAGTAGACTCGTTTTCCTTTCTGTTTCCGCTTGTGGTGACTGCCTCATGATAACCTACATATTTTACCACATCTCGTCTATATCAACGATATTGGCCAAGAACCGCAAACTGCGGAAAATGCAGCGAAAACCGGCAAGATCTATCTGATAAAGAGGCTGAGAAATTGAAGCACCTAGTCGAGATCAGACGATGTTGGATTAATTAATATCGAACATGTTTGCTTCAATATGGCTCCGGCGTAAAATTGGATGAGGTTAAACTTATTAACAATAAGGAGCACATGTATGTCAGATATCCAGGTGACCGCTAACCGCATTGTCGAGAATATTGAACAGGTAATCGTCGGGAAGCGCTCGGCCGTTCAGCTAACCGTGCTTGGTTTGTTGTGCCAGGGTCACATGCTGATTGAAGACGTGCCCGGGACAGGAAAGACCGTGCTGGCGAAGTCAGTCTCCAAATCTGTTGGCTGCCGGTTTCAACGCATTCAGTTCACCCCCGATATGTTGCCAACAGACGTCACCGGCGTCTCCGTCTATAATCAAAAGACGAGTGAATTTGAATTTCGGCCGGGTCCAATCCATGCCCAAATTGTATTGGCAGATGAAATCAACCGGGCTACACCAAAAACGCAGTCGGCGTTACTCGAGGCAATGGAAGAACGTCAAGTCACCGTTGATGGGCAAACACATCTTCTTGAGCCACCATTTATGGTTCTGGCAACCCAGAACCCCATTGAATATGAAGGTACTTTTCCCCTACCTGAAGCCCAACTCGATCGTTTTTTACTACGAATCCAACTTGGTTATCCGAATAAAGAAGAAGAACTTGAGATTCTGGACAGGCAGCAGTATGTCCATCCCATTGAGGGCCTGCAACAGGCAGTGGATGTCGAGGAGTTGCTTACAATCCAGCAGGCGATCAAAGATGTCTACATTGATCCGTTAGTAAAGGAGTACATTGTCGAAATCGTACGCCGGTCTCGAATCCACCCAGATGTCTATTTGGGAGCCAGTACCAGAGGGGCATTAGCGATCTATCGCCTATGCCAGGCGCGGGCTGGTTTGTTTGGTCGTGATTATGTTCTACCAGATGATGTTAAAGCCTTGGCCGAACCAGCTCTTGGTCACCGGATCATTGTAGGGCCGGCGGCACGAATAAAAGATATTGAGCCTGCTGCAATAGTCCAAGATATTTTGGATAATCTGCCCGTGCCAGGCGCCCAAGTGAAACCATGAAGCAACTCAGAAAACGACGCACCGGCGTAATTTTCGTTGGCATTATTGCGCTAATCGGCGGTCTGGCTACCGGGCGAGATATCTTTTTTAACATTACCTATTTGGTAGCCCTGGTGCTCCTTGTTTCCCTCTTTTGGGCCTACAACAATATCAATTGGCTACATCTATCAAGAGTTACCAGAACCAGGCGCACTCAAGTTGGTCGACCATTGGAAGAACGTTTTACGATTAAAAATACAGGAATAGTTCCGAAACTTTGGGTGGAAATCCGGGATTCATCTTCGCTCCCAAATCACTTCGCCAGTAAGGTTGTCAGCAGCCTCGGCTCCCGCACGAGTTATATCTGGCGAGTTAACACGATTTGCCGGAGGCGAGGTCGCTATCGGCTCGGTCCAATTCGATTACATACCAGTGATCCTTTCGGGCTATTCCCAATGCACCGAGACCTTGATCCCACTACCAACGTCGTGGTTTATCCAATGACGTTCGATATTCACCAATTCGCCCTTCCTATAGGTGTATTACCAGGTGGTGATGCTTTAAGAAGGCGTACACATTACACGACCACCAACGCAGCTGGCGTGCGTGATTACGCACCTGGCGACGGCTATGGCCGGATTCACTGGCCCAGTACAGCAAGACGAAACAGGTTGATTGTTAAAGAGTTTGAGCTAGATCCCCTGGCTGATATTTGGATCGTTGCCGACATGGCTATGTTCAGTCATGTTGTCTCTGGGCCGGCTGATATCACAAATAACGAGAGTTTGGAGTCTGGTCAGCTTCCGGCTTGGATGCGTTGGAAGGATGAGGAATATAAGCTCCCAGATTCGACCGAGGAATACACGGTCGCCATTGCTGCCTCACTTGCCCAACACTTTATTCGTCATGATCGCGCTCTTGGCCTTTTAGCCTATGGTCAGACCCATGAAATGATTCAGCCCGACCGGGGAGAACGGCAAATCAATCGGATGCTTGAGACCCTGGCTGTTTTACGCGCCGAAGGTCAGGTAGCCATCGAGGATGTTCTAGATGCCGAATCTCATCTTTTCTCCCGGGGCACAACAATTATCGTTATAACACCATCAAATCACGAAACGCTTGTGTCGACAACCAGGCAAATGTCAAGGAGGGGGCTCCATTTAGTCACGATTCTCATCGAACCGAAGTCCTTCGGGGGATATCAATCATCCGAGAGTTTAGCTACAATGATGCGCTCAGCCAATCTTGTAACCCATCTCATTCACTGTAAGGACGACATTACCACGGCCTTGAGTTCAACGTCTGGCCGCTCCCGATACCAGGTTGTGACTTGAGGCTATAGGCAGTCCATAAGCAACCAGTTTGGAAGCGGGGGGCATTACGCACGCATCCTTTCGAAAAGCATTAGGTTCGGCCACGATTCCAGATGAAAGCAGCCAGTCCGGCTGCGAAAAAAGCTACGAGCAATAATAATCCTATGCGAAATTCAGCGCCGTGCGGGTTCTTTTCTCCCTTCCCGCTACTTCTATCTATACTGGGATTGACCGTATGTATGTCTGGAGTGGGATCACTGGTAGCAATCCTTGTTTCTTGCATTTCGACAGTCAAGGTCGGATTTACCTCTATTGTCCTGGTAGGCGCTGGTTGCGGTCCTGAAAAGGAAGTTGCACGAATGGTCGGGGTAATCTCTGGTGGTTGATCCCGAGCTTCAACCATCTGCAGAATAACCAGAGGAATATCGTGATCGGATGAACGGTGAGCGATTTCTATTTCGCCAATTTTATCTGATAGGTCATAATGAAAATCTGAATTAACGTGAACGATTTGCGCAGAAATAAGCTTAGACATCAAACTCGGTGAAACCACTATCCAATCAATCAGTTGTGAATAGCCATCGAATATGTAGCTATAACGCTCCTCTTCGGGCACGATGAAAAGTGCATCCAAAAGATAACCACCATCGGTTAGCTCCTCCATGATAGGTGATTGATAATAGTCATTAAAGTCGCCCAAAGCAGCAATTGACAACTCTCTATCTTCACGGAGAAGTGCTCGGCTTATGGTTTGAAGGTGTTTAACTTGGGCCATTCGTCGCTCAAAGGTCTCGATTTCGCCACCTCTTTTGGATTTGAGATGATTCACAAGAATGGCCATTGGAACACCATCAACAAGCACGTCAACCTGCAACGGTGGTCTTGAGAATAACGGTTGCGTTCCGCTTGGACAATTAATATTCGAGTCAATCACGCCTGTTTCCAACGCCGTACATGTTTGTTGAAGGAACACATTTGTTACCAAAACGTGGCGGGGATCACTCAACAACGCCAAATCTGAGCCGCGTAGGTCTGGGGCTTCCTCATGGGTAACATCGTAACGAAAGTTACATCCCCCTAGTAACATCTCGGCTAAGTCAGAAAGCAAGTTATAATGTTCAACTTCTTGGACTGCGATAAGGGTCGGACAGGCAAGAGAATTGGCGATTGTGTAGGCCAACTTCTCGTTTTTCACCCTTAAATCAACAGAATCCAGGATCGGCTCAGCCTCTGTATTGGTATCACTGGTCGAATCAAAGTAGTTACCCAGGTTAAAAGTAGCCAAGCTGATCTGATCTGGCTCAAGCTGTCCGATTTGTGGGGTAGTCACATTTGGTTGATTGGTTACCGTAACTGAGAGAGGATCTTGCTGGATAATTTTGAACTGCTCAAAATGATACGTCAGCGGTCCGCTGATCCCCTCAATTTCATCACCGAAATTTACGAGCGGGAAGGAATCGCAAGTCACATCTGTGCGATGCAAGACATTGATTACCTGGCCACCCGGCTCATCGATATGATGTTTAAAAACTCGGAAAGGCGGCCTGCTATATCGGACCACCGCAAATCCACAGGCGGCGTGAGTCGGTCCTACGACAGTCGACCGGGGCAATTTCACCAGCATTCCTTCAAAGTACTCGTAATACGTTTCAGCCGCCCGATTGTCAACCGGGGGATCAAGCTCAATGGGTTCTGGAAGAGGGTGATTCCGGCCATCAATCGCCCAACTGAGATCCCTAAAGTCGATCTCGGTCAGCCCGTAAAATTCGGTGACAACGCCACTAACATTTAAAACATCGCCAATCTCAATCGGAGGGCGGCTAGGGCCAAAAAATACCGGAATGCCGTCTGATGTTTCTGGATTACCATCTTCTCCCCCAGGCAGATCCTGAATAAAAACAGTATGGAACCTTGCTCCACGCGCGTTTTCATCCTCCCGCATCCCGGTTGCAATCCCACGCAGTTGGACAGTTTGGCCAAGATAGGCGGATTGGTTTCCTGAGCCCTGAACCTGACCGATTGCGATATGACCACCGCCAGGCTGCGCTCCGTGCTCAGGCGACCCAGCCAGACCTGCCAACAGAAGAGATGAGGCAGCGATTAATAAGATCGAGCGCTGATATTTTGTTATTCTATTATTCTGAAGAACGGCCGTAAGGATACCAAAAATCTTTGGGCTGTTCGTCAAAGTCCCAATCAACATGCTTCGTTTCCAGGAAGCTCTCAAATCCTTTTTCTCCCAATTCACGGGCATTCCCACTCATCCTCATCCCACCAAACGGTCCACCGTAATTGTCTGTGAGTGGATCATTTATCCATATAGTACCAGCCTGCACTTCTTCGAAGAAACGCTTCGCCAGCCG
Source organism: Patescibacteria group bacterium (assembly GCA_035527655.1). Taxonomy (GTDB): domain Bacteria; phylum Chloroflexota; class Anaerolineae; order Promineifilales; family Promineifilaceae; genus UBA11865. The sequence goes on from DATLAB010000001.1 coordinate 108,118, forward strand.
GGCATCATTTGTCCGAACGCAAGCACCTAGACCATAGTCGTTATCATTCACTAGATCTATTGCTTGATCATAATCTTCATACCCCATGATTGGTATGGTTGGTCCGAAGGTTTCTTCACGCATGCACTTCATATCATGATTCACGTGGGTCAGTACAGTTGGCTCATAGTAGTAGCGCTTGTCCAAATGATCTGGTATACGGCCGCCGGTTATCAGGCGTGCGCCTCGTTCCAGTGCATCCTTTACGTGGTTTTCAACTTTTAACCGATATTTATCATCAGCCATGGGGCCTAGGTCTGTTGATGGGTCAATACCCGGACCAAGACGTAGATCGTTGACGAACGCGGCCATCGCACCTGCGAAGGCGGTAACTTTCTGCTCCGGAACATAAACACGTTCAGTTGAGGTACAGACTTGTCCAGCATTTATCAAACTTGAATAGGCAACTGCTTCCACGGCCAATTCAATGTCAGCATCTGGCGCAATTACCAAGGCATCTTTCCCTCCAAGTTCAAGATGAGTCCGTTTCATGCGACTCACCGCGAGTTGGGCTATGCGCCGACCAACATCCGTCGAGCCGGTAAAGGCTATAACAGGTACTCTTGGATCCGTCACGAGAGCCTCCCCAACCCTGCCATCGCGGGTTATAACATTCAATACGCCAGGAGGAAAATGATCGAAAGCGACTTCTACCAGGAATAGCGTAGTCAATGGCATTTGCTCTGCCGGTTTCATAATGACAGTATTTCCTGCTGCGAGAGCGGGGGCAACCTTCCAAACCATGAGCAGTAACGGATAATTGAACGGGACAATACAGGCGACAAGTCCATATGGATCTTTCATGACAATATTGAACTGTCTACGCTCGGCAGGGGCCAGCAAGCGACCTCGACATACTCTGGCCATCTCCGCGTAATAATCGAGGGTGCGTATGAGCCACTCGACATCTTCTTCGTATTCTGGCAATGGTTTCCCTTCTTCCAGGGTGAGTAAGCGGGCAATGGTATCGAAATGTGTTCTGACTTTTCGAGCTGCCTCATGGAGCATCTCAGCTCTATCCAGCCCCGGTGTCCATCGCCATTCACCGAAAGCTCGTTGGGCGACTCCGGCCGCGATAGCAGCGTCGCTCTCGGAGCCGAAGGGAACAGAGTCAATTATCTCTTCCAATGCCGGATTCATGATCTCCTTGGTTCTTTCACTCTAACCGTTAACTATATCTGACCGTCAATATACATGCCTCTCATAATTCACTTCGAACCTATATTTTGCCACATGTCAATACCGTGGTACAGATGCCACATCCACCCATTCTAACAAAGTGAGACAAAGGAGACAGGCAAAAGATTCATCGCTTTGATTTACCATTTCTAACGACATTCAAATTGTTAAATAGATGACCATCTATACAATTGCATGGTGACCAATAATCGTTGGGAATAAAGCATCCTGCTGAATATTGGCGTGATAGGAGAACAATTAATATGACTGATAATGATCTGAATTATAACTTACCCGTCGTGCCGTTGCGTGGTGGCGTGCTATTCCCCGGTTCGACGACTACCGTATCCATTGGCCGGCGACGTTCATTGGCGGCAGCCCAGGCGGCGAACGAAAATAGTGGCGAGATATTGGTTCTCGTCCAGAAAAATGCAGAGGTCGAGTCACCCGATAATGACGACTTGGCTCAGATTGGAATTCTAGCAACCGTGCGCGATGTGCTAAGGACGACTCATCTCGGTGTTCAGATGCTTGTCGAATTACGTCATCGCGTTCACTTTGATGGGTTGACCAGTATGGAACCTTATCTTGCGGGAATCTACAGTGAACTCCCTGAAGAAGTAGAGGGCGAAGCCGGCGACCTGATTGCAGAATCTATTGCTTACCTGGATCAATATGCCGAAACCTTGGGGGAAGTTAATCGTCAGGTCAATGCCACAATGCGCAGCCACGAATCGGCTGGAACATTAGCGGACTATCTGGCAGGACTATTGAATTTACCCTTTGAATTAGAACTCGAGTTACTCACCTTGCTTGATGGGGTGGAACGCCTGAACAAGATGCGTGATTATCTCAAGCGGGAGCTCAGAATCGCCGAAATCCGTTCAAAAATCCAACAAGAAGCTCAAGAAGGGGCCAGTCAAGCCCAAAGGGAGTATTTACTCCGCGAGCAAATGAAAGCTATCCAGAACGAATTGGGTGAAGGGGAGTCGGAAGTTCTGGACGATCTTCAAGGCAAGATAGAAATCGCAGAAATGCCCGAAGATGTTGAAGCCAAGGCTCTGAGCGAACTCAAGCGATTAGAACGGATGGGCAGCCACTCTGCTGAAGCCAGCGTGATCCGGACCTATCTGGAATGGTTAGTAGAGTTGCCCTGGTCCTTATCTACAGAGGACAATCTTGATCTTACCCATGTCCGCGATGTTCTGGATAGCGATCATTATGGGCTGGATGATGTCAAGGAACGGATTGTCGAATATGTGGCAGTTAGAAAATTGGCCGGCAAGCAAATGCGTGGCGCAATTGTTAATCTAAATGGTCCACCCGGGGTAGGCAAAACATCCATAGCCACCTCCGTCGCCCATGCCTTAGGCCGCGAGATGGTCAGGATCAGCCTTGGCGGCGTTCGTGATGAAGCTGAAATCAGAGGGCATCGCCGCACCTACATTGGCGCGCTTCCTGGAAGAATTATCAGGGCGCTACGGGACGCAAAATCTCGCAACCCGGTGATCATCCTAGATGAAATCGATAAGGTAGGGGCCGATTGGCGAGGTGATCCTAGCTCCGCATTGCTTGAGGTGCTGGATCCCGAACAAAATCATTCATTCACCGATCATTATCTGGAAGTGCCTTTCGATTTGAGCCAGGTTATCTTTATTACGACGTCAAACCAAACGGCAACCATCCCACCACCTTTACTCGACAGGATGGAGAGCATTAGCTTGCCCGGTTATATTGAAGATGAGAAAACGGCGATAGCCCAAGGTTATCTCGTAAAAAAACAACTGGAAGGGCATGGTATAAACAATATTGAGGTTACTTTTGAGGAGCCGGCCCTGCACCAGATTATTCGGCATTTCACCCGCGAGGCAGGTGTCCGCCAACTGGAGCGAAATATCGGCACGATTATTCGCAAAGTTGCCGTCAAAGTCGCTAATGGTGAAGAAGGCCCCTTCAACATAGACGCTAATAGCGTGGAGGATTACCTGGGACCAGAGAAATTTACCTTTGGCATCACCGAAGAGAATGATGAAATTGGGGTGGCAACTGGCTTAGGAGTCAATAGCTTTGGTGGAGATATCATGTCCATTGAAGTAAGCCTCAGCGAAGGTTCAGGTAAGGTGCAATTAACCGGATCACTTGGTGAGATTATGCAAGAATCCGCACAGGCGGCATTGACATACGCTCGAGCAAATGCCCGGGCACTGAAATTAGATCCTGGCGTATTTGATCGGACAAACATCCACATACATGTTCCGGCCGGGGCGACACCCAAAGATGGTCCTAGCGCTGGATTAGCCATTGCGACCGCGATAATATCGGCTTATACACGTCGACCGATTCGCCGTGACGTAGCCATGACCGGTGAGATTACCCTTCGAGGGAAAGCCCTACAGATTGGTGGGCTAAAAGCAAAAACTATTGCTGCTCATCGGTCAGGTATAAAAGTTGTACTGCTACCAAACGATAATGCAAAGGATATCCCAGAACTTCCAAAGCGGATCCGGGAGGATCTCGATCTTGTATGTGTCAGCCACCTGGATGACGTTCTGGCCATTGCCTTACTGAAAGCAATTGGACCGCGATATGGTGAGATAAATCTGCAACCGATAGCTATCAATTCTGGTGAGCAACCGGTGGCGGGGAGTTCATAAGCTTTTTTTGCTTCGGCTGACGCAATCTAACTTTTCTGGGGAATTGTAAGAAGTGAATGATAGCCAGACGCCCAGGCGTTTGGCTATCCAATTAGCCAACCCTAGATGTTGAGCCCGATTCTAACCTCACCTAGTAGCCCGATCGCCCGTTCAATGAGTTGCCGGTTTTCGGGGAGATTTGGCCAGAGACTTGCCCCTGATGGATGGGGCAGGGGTACTATCCAACGGCCATCGCTAGGCAAAGTATTGGGTAAAGAAGTGTGCATGATCGAGCTTTGGCGTGAAAAATTCGGCCACACATCACTAATCTCATCCTCCCAATAGGCTGCCTTCCCAATAACGTCTGATAGCTTCAGTGCACGATTGAAAAATAGTTTAATTGCTAATGCTCCCACTGGGATGATTAACCTTGGATTGACCAGACCTAGTTCTTGTTCAAGATAGCTGCGGCACAAACGTTGCTCTTGCTTGCTCGGAACTCGATCCCCTTTGCCTGAACTATTCTTTCCCGGATAACACTTCGTTACGGCCGTCATGTACTGGTCTTGACGAAAAGCGTGTTCGTTAAAACCGGCTTCGGATAGCCATTGAAACAGACGATGGCCGCTACCGGCATTGAACGGTCTCTTAGCAGACACTTCTGTTATCCCCGGCGCTTGGCCAATAATCATTACCTCAGCATCTGCATTCCCGCTAAAAATTGCCCCAGGTTCAATCGGAAAACCCTCCATGGAACATAGGTCGCAGGAAACCATCTTCGCCTGGAGTGTTAGCAACTTTATTTTATCCATCTCGTGCCTCGAATTGGGCTCAAAGGTACAATGTCGCTATGCATACCAGTTTCACGGATTTAGACCGAACCCAATTGCCAAAACGGGTTCTGCTTCTGCTGACCGCCCGTACTTACAGAGCGCAAGCCTTTATCCAGGCCGCAGAAACGTTGGGCATCGAGGTCGTCAGGGCAACCGATGTGCCCCAGCAATTGGCTGACTACTGGCAATATCCACTGGGTCTACAGTATAACAACACGAAAAAATCTGTGCAGGCGATAGTCGACTACGCATCAGTAAATCCATTGGGAGCGGTTCTACCTGTCGATGATAGTGGCACCATTATCGCTGCTCTTGCCAGTCAGGCGCTTAATCTACCGCATAATTCTCCTAAGGCAGCGGAAGCAGCCCGTGACAAGTATGTCATGCGTCAATTACTAAAAAGCGGCGGCGTCCAATGTCCGAAGGCGACCGTACATTCATTTGCATCAACCTATGACGAGGATGCCGTCGAGTCAATCGCTGAGATTTTGAGTTACCCGTCAGTCATTAAACCTCTAAATCTTAATGGTAGCCGTGGTGTGATCCGGGTGAACAATCCGCGAGAATTCTCCTCGGCCGCTGCCAAACTCTATCGACTACTTCATTCTTTCCACTCCCCGGATGCTCCGATGCAATTTATCGTCGAGGATTATATTCCTGGGACTGAGGTCGCGTTGGAAGGAATATTAAATAATGGTCACCTCCATGTACTCGCCTTATTCGACAAACCTGATCCATTAGTAGGCCCGTATTTTGAGGAAACTATTTATATAACACCTTCCAGGTTACCGGATGATATTCAGGAATCAATCCGAGCCTGTACCGCTAACGCAGCCGTAGCCCTTGAAATGAGTGAAGGACCAGTCCATGCTGAGGTACGTGTTAATAATGACGGCCCCTGGGTGATCGAAATTGCCGGTCGATCCATTGGCGGACTATGCGCCAATACATTAACCTTTGGAATCGAGGATTCACTGGAATCACTAATTATACGGCAGGCATTCGGCATGGGTTTTGACAAGCTCCAGCGACGCAAAGAAGCTAGCGGAGTTATGATGATACCCATACCAGAAGCCGGCCTTTTTAAAGGCGTGCGAGGTTACGAACAGGCATCTGAGACACCCTTGATTGTAGATATTGAAATTACAGCGAAAATCAACAACTTAATAATACCTTTACCGGAAGGGGATAGCTATCTGGGTTTTATCTTTGCCCGTGGCCGGGAACCAGATAAAGTGGAAAAAGCCCTCCGCGAGGCCCATGCTAAACTCGCTTTTGAGATTTTGCCTCAACTGCCGATGATATCGACATTACCGGTAGCAATAAGGGAGATTTAGTACTGCAAAACAGTCGTTCACCCTGACAAAACTGGTATAATGGCGGTGATAAAAACCACGCATATGATCAATGTCATATTTCGTTTTCGCTAGTTTAAAGGTCCCGCGTAGCTACCTGCCAAGGAGCAATTAACCAGATGAGCGTACATTTATACCTATCTCTGTTGCCAGAAGCCTTGATCGCCTCCATGCTAGACCCAGAGCAATTTGGCGTCTATTACGCTGTGGGAAGTCACCGCAAAGTCCACGGACAGGCGATTTTTCTTGAGATTGATCCTGATTTCCGTCATGAATACTTTAAGATTGAAGATGGGTTTTCCCGCTGTACTGACCATCCGGATGGTTCTCCTAAGAAGAGCGTATATATTTCAACCTATAGAGTCTTGGAACATATTCCCCTTCAGGCGGTAAAGCAACTATTCCTTGTCACCGCTTACGGCGAGACACTAGGGATAGAAAGAAGCCACGATTTCTCTGACACTCACGATGACTTGCACATGTATCAGGAGATCGCCCCGGTTAACCCTCTTGTTGTTAGCAATTTTGGTCCGGTTCAATTCTATGAATACATCACGCAAAGTCCACAAAGCATGATTCATCTTCCGGCAATTGCCTTTGTTGAGTTAAGGCTGGGCGCATTGGCCCGGGATCCCGAGTTCGGTGAGGTCGGCGAGCTACCTTATAATTTTATACCCCATCTGCGGGAGTGCCTGGTTGAATTACAAGTAAAGACGATCCACTCGAAAATGGTAGATCGGGTACATCCAGTACAGTTTCCCTACCGGATGATCAAAAGCGGATTGTTCGTGGGTAATTTTGAGGAATTGGCCTATTTCCCCTTGCCTACGAGGGAGGAGTTGCGCGATAAATATTACCGGTGGTGGCGTTCGGCGAATCTATTTTGATATTTAGCAAGTCGAACTGACCTGCGCTTGGTTCCGCTCAACAAAACCAATCCTCAGTCAATCTTGGCGGGGGCGGCTTCTGCCGTTGTCGATTTGTTTTGACAGGCGGTTCACTCGTGCCCAGCCCGTAGGCTAACCGTTTTATCGCCTTGAAGGCCTGGACATTGCGGCCGCTCAAACTTTCGGCTATCCGGGCAACCTCAGACTGCAGAATATCCATTCGCGGGTCTGGATGCTGCCAACGGTACGTGAAGTTAGCCCGATCTATTTTCCCCAACCATTTGCAATCATCAGCACTGGATGTTAATGCGCTGCCAGGCGGGATAAGTAGCCGAATTGATAACTGTATGGGTGGCGTATGACTCATCAGACCTCGTGACTCAATCCATGACAACAGCGCAAGATAATCTTCATAGGTGTTCCAGGGGGTAAATGGCACCCATGTTGGCTGAATTGGTAGTCCGGCCTCATCGGCAATTTCAAGCGCCAGGTCAAGATCGGCCACGCTGTGTCCCTTCTGCATCCGTTCTAACACCAGATCACTGGTTGACTCGAATGCCGAAACCATAAATGCCGCCCCGAGCCGGCCTAGTCGGCTAATGATCGTCCGCCTCTCAAGTATATGCTCCACCTTGGTTGTGAAGTTAAAGGTTAACCAGGGAAATTCATCATGCATAGCCTGGACGATCTTCAACGCATGGCCAGGTCCATTCAAGAAATCAGGATCGCCAAAAGTGATATGTCTGGCGCCGGCAGCCACTTGCTGGCGTATATCGGGAACTACAACTTCGGCCGGTACTGTAAAGAAACGCCCGTTGTAGATTGGAACTACCGGGCAATGCAAACATTTATGCAAGCAACCTCGAGTGGCCTCAACATAACCGGCTTTAGATCTTTGACCGTTCTGGGTAAACAAGGCGTAGGCTTCCAGCCCGGGCAGCGTTGATCGATCAGGTATAGCGAAAGTTAACCTGTTCATTATCGGCCCACCTGGTGACGATGTTGTCACCAGACCAGGTACGGCCGCTGTGTTGTCACCACTGTTTAATGCTTCAGCCAACTTGACCAGAGAATCTTCAACTTCACCAGCTAAGATGGAATCGGCTAGGGGATATTCCTCATCTTTGTTCACCGAGAGGAGATAATCTGAATTTAACCAGGCATATAAACCATAAAAACATATGTGTGCGCTTGGATTCAGATGACGGACACGTCGTGCAGCCCGGACACCCAGACGGATTGCCGTATGCATCGGTACCGAAATACCAACAAACGAGGCTTTAGCCGCCACATGGTCTGGGAAGCTTTCTACGGAGAGATCGACGCCGTGGGCGGTCAAGCCGGACTGCTGAAATATTGCCAGCGGCCACGCAAGACTCAATGGTTGGTGGCCTAGTTCATAACACGCCAGTAACAGGTTTGAGGGAGATGTCATTTTCTTGGTGGCGCCGGACCCCCTTTCCCAGAAGTGGCCGGACCTCCCTTACCGCCCTGCCCTTCCGGTAACCAATCGTCTGGCATTTGGGCACCCTCTCCAAAGAAAAATTCCAACAATTGCTCGTTCAGAAACTCTTGCGCCCGTGGATCGGCCATATTAAGCCCATAATGGTTAATCAATATGACCACCTGATCCTTCCACAATTCCCAACCCTGGGCCGATACGTTCTCGTAGATACGCTGGCCAAGATCACCAGGCATTGGTGGCCGATCGAGGCCAGGTAATTCCTTTCCGAATTTCACACAATTGACCATTCTGGTCATTCAATCACCTCAATTTGGAAATATAAACTCTTTCATTACCCTGTCAAGCAGCCCTTACTTATCCCCGAGCAATATACCTCGGAAGTGCCGCGTCAGCCACGGCTCCTTCAGATTGGCTGTTTGACCATAGTATATTCCACAAAAATAATGAAAGGAAACCGCCTATATGATGGTAGCTCTGCAATTTACTGTTTTCGGCCTGCGAACCCTACACGATGGTCACCGGTTCTGGGTAATCAAGGGGAATAACCTGGTACCAGGTATTGCCAATTTGCATCGGAATGAGGTCGCCGTTCTCGTTAGCCAGATTTATCATTTCCCTTTGGCTGTATCGCCTCCAGAAAACCTCATGTTGCAGGCCTCCTCGAAACAGAATAGCTGATCCTAGACCTGATAACTGAATCTCGACAGAGTAAGCCAGGCATTTGTTGCCAGATTGCTGCTCGTATACCGATTCATCAAAACGATGGGGACAAACAACAAAACGACATTGGCGGCCTGGTAGTTTTGCCGGTGCATTGGATATCTTTATAGCAATAGGGCGGCGCTGGAGAACCGCCGGATCTGTCACAATTTCGCCTGTAAGCGGATTGCGCACTGTAGGCAATACTTCTGTAGCCACTGAACCAATTTCAGCCATGAGAGAAGGAGTTGGTGGATATTCTGTCGTCATAGTTGCTAATGGGGTAAAAGTTGCCTCTAGGCTAATCCGGGTCGAGGTTTCCTTGGGGGCAACAGATACGGTTGGCTAGGGCAAACCAGTAACAGGTGCCGGAGAGAAAGTAGGCGTAAGCTGTCGCGTCGGGGGAAGTTCCCGGCAACCAGATAGGATCACAATGAATAGCGCGATAATGCATGCTCGAGCGGCTAAATACCTTCTCATTCCAGGATATCTCCGATCTCGCGGGTCACAAGACGCCAACTATGATAGAACTATATCAGACACAGATAATCGAATCCCTACACCAACGGCTTCGGTAGGAGATGCGTTAAGTATGCACGAGGGCACACAGCGACAGAATCGGCTTATGTGGAACGAGATCACGAAAGCCCATAACAGCCTCCTAGAAAAACAGCCAGCTTTTATCACAGATCTTTGGATGATTGGCTAGCCAAAGCCTCAGGAGTTATAGATATGACATCGAATTGTCCTCGAATGGGATGCTTGTTTGGCTGCCAGTTAACGTCGCGAGGGCATCAGGCCGTTCCAACATATTATCTTCAGGCGGGAATCTAGTTCTGGTTGATATTCATCCCTTCGTTCTGGTTAATGCATGGGATCGGACACAAACACAACCGTATTTCGCAAATATTGAAGCCTTGGGTTTTGATGACGCGATCGGTGAATACGTTACCATCCTATCAAAGAGCAAGGCCGCGGGTAGCAACAGCAATATAATTCATCCCCTAAATCGTTTTTTTTAACAATAGCAGAATCAAATTAGGAGTTATTTTGGAAGAAGATAATAGCCGCAAGAGCATTCGCCGAATTCTAAAAAGTTTCGGAATCCGGGCCGATGAAGCATTGGAGGCTCACCTGGCTCGTAATCCCAATATTGCCTCGTTGAATATCCGGATTACTCTGGAAGATCTTACTAATTATGGAGATTCTTCGCCCGAGGTACCTCTAAATGTGACGATCATCGATGAAATCCAACGTTAAATTTTGGCGAAACCACGTACATTTTTAAGGGCTTCCCCCAAAAATAGGACTTTCGAAGGCACGGATATGTCGAGGCCTACATTCGATTACATCGGCAAATTGTAAATGACACTATACGGGCTCAGGATCACAGACTTTTATGAAATATTCGCTCGCCCTGGATGGTTTCAGAGAAATTAGTTTATATAATGCTTCCCAAGCAGCTTTCTCACTTATTGAGAGATATTCATTTTCTGGCATTAATTTTCTGTGGTGGGCAGCAAGTACGACGCTGGTACACAAACGAATCGCTATTAGCTCAAGATAACTGACGATCTCTTTTCTGCTCATAGGTGAAAACTCGTGATAGCCGGCCAGAATATTGCCTGCAATGGTCATCGGATCTGGTTCGTCCAAAATTGCGTACGCGGCCGCTACGGCCGGTTCATAAATAATCGGGCCCCAAATGAGATCGCCAAAATCGAGCAGGCCTGAAATAACTAGCTTTCCTGAATCCAACTCCCGAACCAGGATATTATGATCATTGGCGTCGTTATGAATCAGACCGTGAGTAAATCCGGACAGCTGGTGGAAAACAGATGCTTCAAATCTCGCCAGGAAATGGTCGACGATTGTCCTTTGCTTCTGATTCTTCAGGCTACTCGCGTGCTCCTTCATTATGCCAATCGCCTGGTATAATGACCAGGTAAAAGGTCGTTGAGCCACCGGGCTCCAAAGGCCGGCCATGGCGCTATCCAGACGGGCTAGCATGCTGCCCAGTTCGAGCATTAACACCGGCGTATGGGGTTTTGCCAAAGCCATCGGATTGCCATCCAAGAATGTGATTAGTCGTGCCAGGTACTCCAGGCCATTGCGTCCGATTTCGGTCACTATTGTCAAACCGGAGGCTGAGCTCAATAATCTTGGTATTGGCAGCTTTGGATCCTTTTTCCCCACATGGTCCAGAACCTGATTCTCAAGAGCCAGCACCCGGGGATCATATGTTGGATTGGCTATCTTTAGTACATGCTTCAGCCCATCACGACCCACCAAAAGAAAATTCTGGTCACGTTCGCTGGTAAGTTCTATCGCGACAGAATCTAAGCCGTAATGCTTGGCTGCCAAAGATCGGGCACCATCTGCCCCAATCCTGGGTTTCTTTCTAACATCAAACATGATATTTGCCCATTCTGTACCTTACGATCCATAACAAACTGCGGACCTGGGATCTTTACCGATTGCTCTCGCCAACTGCCAATAGTCATAGGCAATAAAAAGAAGCAGCCTTAAGGCAAGACATATTGCCACTAGACTGCTTCTTGTTTGAGCCTATTTGTAATAGCGGCTGAACGTTCAGTTCAAATTTTCAAAAATACCCGCTGCGCCCATCCCGCCGCCTATGCACATTGTTACCATGCCAAGGTGTGAATTACGCCGTTTCATCTCATTGATGATCTGAACCGTCAATTTTGCACCTGTACAACCTAATGGGTGCCCGAGAGCTATTGCCCCACCATTAACGTTAGTAATCTCTTCATCAAGCCCAAGTTCGCGAATAACGGCCACCGATTGAGCGGCGAATGCCTCATTTAATTCAATCAGATCGATATCCTCCAAAGTGATGCCCGTTCTGTTGAGAACACGAGGAACAGCAGCTACCGGGCCGATACCCATCACCTCCGGCCGGACACCACTTACATTGAATCCGACAAATTTAACCAGAGGCGTTAAGCCCAGCGCCTCAGCTTTTCCCCGCTCCATAACAATGACCGCAGCAGCGCCGTCGCTGAGTGGAGATGAGTTGCCGGCAGTAACTGTTCCCTTGAGTTGGAAAACGGGTCTTAACCTGGACAATGCCTCAAGCGTAGTATCGGCACGCAGGTGTTCATCGCGATCAAAGATGATATTCTTTCGCTCAATTCCATTCTTCCCCGCATAGACCTCTTCAACTTCAATTGGCAATATCTCTTTCGCAAAATACCCTTTTTCCATGGCCGCGGCCGCCCTCTGGTGGCTGCGTACAGCATATTCATCCTGAGCCTGTCTGCTGACCTCAAACTCCCCGGCTACGCGCTCCGCTGTAAGACCCATGTTCATATATACTTCGGGATGTTGTTGGACCATATGCGGATTTGGACTGATTCGAAATCCGGTCATAGGCACCAGACTCATCGTCTCGGCGCCACCGGCAATGATACAATCAGCGCCATTGGCAATGATACGCTCAGCCGCCATCGCTATAGTTTGTAGGCCGCTCGAACAAAATCGATTCACGGTCATACCCGGCACCTCGACAGGCAAACCAGCCCGCAAAGCGACGGTACGGGCAAAATTTAATCCTTGACTACCTTCTGGCATGGCGCAGCCAATGATGACATCATCGATATCTTCCGGTAGAAGCGGCTTTGCCTTACTCATCAAGTCCCTGATGACAGAGGCCGCCAGCTCATCAGACCGCCAGTTGCGTGTTGTCCCTTTTTTCGACCGGCCGACGGCCGTCCGTGTTGCTGCTACGATTACTGCTTCACGTGTCATTTTTAACTCTCCTATTTACTCCCTAAAGTAGCAGACATCCTAATTCCGCAACGGTTTGCCAGTCTGCAACAGGTGGGCGATCCGAGCCTGGGATAATGGTTCGGCAATCAAGGACATGAAAGCCTCTCGCTCTAGGTCCAGAATATGCCATGGATCAACCCAAGTAGGACCGCTGAGATCACCACCGCACAAGACATAGGCTAACTTCCGCCCAATCTTGGCATCATGTTCAGACGCATAGCCAGCCCAGGTAAAGGTCTGGACGCCCAGGCTCAGAGCAGCATAGGCATCCCGGCCGGCGGCATAGATCTTTTCAACCTCGGGTGGTCGCTGACCAGATTGGGCCAAGGCCAAAGCTTTTTGTTTGGCTTTAAACAGCCGGTGATCACTATTCATCACGATCTCATCTTCTTGCCGGAGATAACCAAGCGCCTTTCCTTCCCATGCGCTGGTCGCCACCTTTGCGGTTGCTATTTGTTCGAATACAGATTGGAGCTCAGGTAGCACATCAGCATTCGGATTGCTCATCACCGGATTAATTCGCCTTCTTAGAGTCTCCTTACAACCGCCCCAGGCGGGGATGAGACCTACACCAACCTCTACCAGGCCAATATAGGTTTCATGATCGACCACGGTCGCCCACCCGGCAAAGGTTAATTCGACGCCGCCACCTAGAACGCGCTGGTGCGGGGCAGTTACCACGGGCTTGGACGCATGTCGCAAGCGAAAAAACAACTTCTGCCCCGTAAGGACAGCCGCTTCCAATTGATCCCACATTCCCTGGCTGGCGGCAATAACCATCATACCCACATTTGCACCAACTGAAAAATCTTGACCCTGATTACCAATGACCAGGGCATCAAAATCACTTTCCAATCGTGCTAAGGCTTCGTCAACCATAAGCATAAAATCTGTGTCGATTGCATTCAACTGAGGGGTGTGCATCTCTAGCAAGGCAACCCCGTCGCCCATATCTAGCAAACTGGCGCTTGTGTTACGTTTTACTTCTGCGCCTGCCTTACGCATCAATTCAATTGATACAGCCTTGTTATCGGCCGGTAGGGGCATATAAGTTTTCGTCTCGAAATCGTAATAGAGGCCTTCTTTGTAGAAAGTAGCATTACCGGCAGCGATCATCTCTTTGACCCAATCGGCTACCTCCAATCCCACTGCCTCCATCTTGGCTGCGGTCTCGGCCACACCAAGCATGTCCCACATCTCGAATGGTCCCGCTTCATGGGCAAAACCCCAGCGAATAGCTGCGTCAACGTCCATAAGCCGGTAAGCTATCTCTGGCGTGACATAGGCCGCATAAGCGAGAGAATAATATAAGGTATCACGTATATAGCTCACGGCCTGATCATCTTCTTGTTCCAACAAGGCTGGCAGTCGGTCCGCAAGTTTCTCCATCTTCCTGACAGCCCCAACCGAGGCAAATCTGACTTCCTTCGGTGGTGAATAATCCATAGTTTCAGGATCAAAGGTCCAAAACTCACGCTTACCATTGACAAACGTCTGCTTATAAAATCCCTGGTCACTCTTATTGCCCAGCCAATTATTCTCAATTAAATAACCGACAATAGCTGCGCTTCGTTCTGATCTTAGGATCGAACGATGTTGATCATCAGGGATGGCTTCGAAAAGGTTTGTAGACACATGACCCATGATGTCCAACCCAACGAGATCCAACAATCTGAAGGTGGCGCTCTTGGGATGACCGATCAAAGGCCCCGTTATGGCATCGATCTCCTCTATGGAAAAGCCGTGGCTGAAGGCGTAGTCAACGCTATAGGAATTGGCTATCGCGAAAAAACGATTGCCAATGAAATTGGGCGTATCTTTGCAGATAACAACGCCTTTTCCGAGCACATCCTGCCCGAATTCGATCATGAATTTTATTACTTCCGGTTTGGTAGCCGGAGTGGGGATAATCTCAAGAAGTTTGAGGTATCGTGGCGGATTAAAGAAATGCGTTCCCAGAAAATGCTCCTTGAAATCCGTCGAGCGACCCTCGGCAATCAGGTTAATGGGTATGCCAGAAGTATTGCTACTTATCAAGCTGCCGGGCTTGCGCAACTTCTCGATCCGCTCCATCAGTGCTTGCTTAGGGGCAAGTTGCTCGATGATCACCTCGATAACCCAATCACAATCAGCTATTTTGTCTAAATCATCCTCAATATTTCCGAGTGAAATCAGATCGGCCCGATCAGCTCGGGCCAGGTTAGCTGGGCGAGCCTTCACCATCTTTTGAAACAAGCCCTCAACCAGCCGATTACGGGCCCTTGGGTCTTCCAACTCCTCTTCATTTAACCCGGGTGTTACGATGTCCATAAGCAACGATTCAATACCTATGTTAGCTAAATGGGCAGCGATTCCCCCTCCCATGGTCCCCGCTCCAATAATTGCTACTTTGTTGATTTTATAATTCATCATTAGTTCTCCTCTCTCCCTTAAATGCCAACCTCTCCATACAATTGGCTCTGCTATACGTCCCGTTATTATCAGCATAAATCAGTGTCTGAGAAGTGGTATTCACGCTGGCGTAAAGCCACTTCTCAGAATCATCCGAAATTACTTTAATTCACGCCGTGAATACCCAAGGATGCTTCGGGCCACTATCAGTAAGTTGATCTGCTTGGTTCCCTCATAAATATCATTTATTTTAGCATCACGCATCCACTTTTCCACCAGTAGATTCCGGGAATATCCCAACGGACCGAGCAATTCCACTGCTTTCTGAGTTATCCAGGTAACAGCATCCCCCGCATATGCCTTACACATGCTGGCTTCCAATCGATTAGGTTGACCGTGATCCATTAGCGAAACCGCCCGTTGCGTCAGCAACCAGCCTGCCTTGTGGCGGGCCTGCATTTCCAGTAAATCCCTCTCAATCGCTGATAATTTATGTTGTGGTTTACGATAGTCTAAGACGATGCCTTCTTTGGCCAGGAGCTCTTGGGTTAGCTCCAAAGCCGCCCGGGCCACACCCATCGCGCTGGCAGCAACCACCGGCCGCGATGCATCAAACGTTCTCATCGCCCCCTTAAAGCCCTTGGTCTTCCTGTCAAGCTGTTGAACTTCAGGACTGCCTAATAGATTCTCAAACGGGATTCTCGCTTCATTAAAGACTATTGAGGAGGTATCACTGGCCCTAATACCTAGCTTCTCTTCTTGCTTGGCGATGCTCACCCCGGGCGTATTCGCCTCAACAACAAAAGGTTTCATGCCTGCCCGGCCGGCGCCGGCATCTACGGTAGCCCAAACCACAACAAATCCATCTGATTCTGTTAGGGCCAGGGAGCCACTGGTGCAGAAAATCTTCTCGCCTGTCAATATCCATTCATTCGTCTCAGGATCATAAGTGGCTTTGGTTCTAATGGCGCTTGTATCGGAACCGGCGCAAGATTCTGTCATAGCCATCGCTCCCCATTTCGGGTCACCCTCGGTAAATTTAGTCAGAAAACGTGCCTTCTGTTCCATTGTTCCGACCGCATATATGGCCGCGCCACCCAACGCAGGATCTGGCGTGCAAAGGTATTGGCCTGCATCGCCCCAACTCAACGTTTCAACTAACATGACTAGACGTAAACCGGCCAATCCGGGCCCAGTTCGTTCCGGTTTCTTGCCATTCATTGACTTCTCTAATTGTCGCCTATTCTGTTCACGGATAACCGGCCACATGAGGTTGATGTATTCGACCGGACGCTCGTGCTCATGCTCATCGTAATAGCGAGACTTGACCCGCATCACTTGCTCGGCAACCATCTTTGCCATCTGAAGCTCATTGGTAATCTTTTCTGGTATTTCGAAGTTTATCATTTTCAGGCTCCTGGTTTGTTCATACCTTTAGCCAACATCGACTGAAATCTGTTATTCATTCTCCAATGCACTGCCGGTCCTAGACAATTGCCAAACCATCAAAGGACGAGAATCCACGGGCATTTCGTAACCACAACTCGGCCGGGTATTCGCGGATATAACCATACCCACCCAATATTTGCACGGTACTGTCGGCTACACGCAATACGGCCTGGTCAACATACTGTTTCATCAAGGTTGCCTCTTTGGTTGCATCCTCACCACGATCTAGCTTCCAGGCAGTTTCCCAAACCATAAGGCGGGCACTGTCAACCTCTATTGCCATCTCCGCCAGCATAAAGGCGATCGACTGGCGATGGGCGATTGGCTCATCAAACTGAATACGTTCCTTGGCGTACTGACGAGCATAGACAGCGGCGGCATTGGCCAGGCCGACTGCACTCGCGGCCAATGCAACCCGGCTATGATTCAGGATAAGATCAAAACTGATGCCCTCTTCCTCACCGAGCTTGTTAGCCGCCGGCACATAGCAATCTTGCAATGAAATGTTGTAAATTGGCAAAGCCCGAAGACCCATAAGCTGATCGGCCGATCCGAGGATCAACCCATCCGCATCGCCAGGAACCAAAAAGGCCTGCGTATTTCCATTCTCGTTCGCGTAAACCAATATCAGATCTGCTTCGCTGGCCAAAGGAACCAATGATTTTTCTCCATTGAGGACGTATCCGCCATCCAAATGATCGGCCGTTGTCTTCAGCTCCCGTGGATCATACTGGATTGTGGGTTCGATAATCGCGGCCGTCACCGAAGGAGGTGATTCTTCACAGAACATTGGAAGATAGCGTTCTTTCTGTACTTCTGTACCGGATAGTAATAACGGGATGCCTACCAAAGCGGGTGTCGCAATGGCCAGGCTAATCGCCAAATCGCCAAAGGCCATCGCCTCCGCGGCCAAAGCTGCTGTGACCACAGAGTATTCACCGAAACCGCCATACTGCTCGGGTATCCCGGCCGGTAATAAACCAAAGTCCCAGCCTGATTGCCGTAAATGACCAGGAATTATGCCTTCTTCTTCTGCCTCTCGATACACTTTTCGCATCTGATTGGCGGCAAATTTCTCTATTGCTTCCACCAACATTTTCTGTTCTTCATCAGGTTCAAAGCTTAACATGTCGCCCTCCCAGTCTAAAAAATATCAATCAGACAATATCAGTTATCTCCAAATTAGTGCGCACAATTTTATCGGTCATTCGGGCCACACGGGCCATCTGTTTGACGTCATGCACACGGACAATATCAGCGCCGCGGTCGATGGCAATTGCCACCGTAGCGGCCGTTCCCTCCACTCTTTCATCAGGAGGCAAGTCCAGGCTGAACCCTATGAAAGACTTTCTTGACGGTCCAACAAGCAATGGATACCCAAGCGCCTTCAGGCTATCTAATCTATCCAATAACCGGAGATTTTGTTCGACGGTCTTGCCAAAACCAAGACCAGGATCAACGACGATTAATTTTTCATCAACGCCTTGATTTAATGCTATGTCAATGCTCCTTTGAAGTTCTTGTTGAACGTCTGATAGCAGATTGTCGTACTGTACTCCGATGTACCGTCCACCGAGACGAGATTCCTGCTCAATATCCTTCGGTTTGCTCCGATTATGCATGATCACGATGGGACATCCGCGATCCTCGACGACTGCTGCCATATCCGGGTCCATTCGTAATCCCCAAACATCATTGATCCAGTCGGCGCCGGCCGCGAGCGCTTTCTCGGCTACCGAAGCCCGGTAAGTATCAACAGATATGGGCACGTCTACGATCTGGCGAATCGCCTTTATGACAGGAGCAATTCGGATCACCTCCTCATCAGCATTGATTGGGGTGCTCCCTGGCCTGGTACTTTCCCCCCCGATGTCCAAAATATCTGCGCCTTGGTCAACAAATCTGATTGCTTGTGCTCTCGCCTGTCCCAACCAGTCATCTTGATCAAAGAGGCCGTCGCCGGAAAAACTGTCTGGGGTAACATTCATAATTCCCATTACATAGGTCTTTATGCCCCAGGACAATCTAACCGGTCGTCTTAGACTCCTTGTCGATCCATTTAGAAGCTCAACGGTCGATGAATCTATTGATTGGGCTAATTCCGCCACAGATACATTCAAGCGAGGATCAATGTAATCGCTGGCGATCTCAGCCAGCGGTTTAAGGACAAATGCTCTCTCGGTCAATCCCGGGTGTGGGACAGACAGACCCTCTTCATGGATTACTACTCGGTCGTAGTAGACCAGATCAATATCGATCAACCTGGGTCCCCAATGACGGGTGGGTTGGCGACCTACCTGCTCTTCAATTCTTTTGCTCGCCGATAGAAATTGTCTAGGCTGCAAGCTAGTCTTGCCGGAGACGCAAATATTCAGGAAATTCGGCTGGTCAGTAAAACCCCAGGGTGCAGTTTCATAAATCGAAGAGATCGCCTCAACTGCTATCACCCTTCCTAATGCGTCTATAGCATTTTGCAGATTCTTCTGCCTTTGGCCTAGATTCGAGCCTAACGACAAGAATATTTGGTTCGCCACGCTCTTGAAGTTACCCTCCAAACAACATATGACGCAGTGCGTTATTTGCCCCAAGAATATATCACCTGGTATCACGAGTGTCAAGCTCGCGCTTTGGCAGAATTCAGCGTTCTGTAAACTGGCTAGCATGGGTCATCCTCTCGCCTGTCTGATATACTGCTATAGTATGGTTTGCAGTATTCGGCGCTGGCGGAAAAATTGTATGAATCTATGGTGGTGGTCTGTCACCCGGCTGCTGGTCGTGGTGGTTTCAGTATTGGTTATCTACCCAATCAGAATTACTCAGGCCCAGGAAGAATTACCGTCTATATTGCACCTGGTAGAAGCTGGAGATACCTGGGCAGCTTTATCCAGGCGATACAATATCGATGAACGCGAGATAATTGCCGCCAATCGAACGATCAATCGGCAACGCCAGCCCGCGATCGGTAAGCAAATAATCATTCCTACGGTTGAAAACATGGAATCCATGGGAACTCTGATAACCAGGAACGATGGCGGGTTGCTGCAGCTTGCAGTTGCGAACGATCTTTCGCCATGGCTTTTAGCCTTAACAAACAATCAGTCACATCCAAATTACCCCCTCCTTTACAGGCCTATCGTTCTTCCCGATGAGAAATCTCATATCCGCCAATTACCGGTTGGTCTTGATTCCTTGGAACTTTCGAGCATACCCGCCAGACCCGGTGAAGCATTGGCCATACGAGCTGCCGGTCCCGCGGTTGATATGGTTTCTGCCTCTTTAGATGATCAAGCCATTAACACTGTGGTCAATGGCCATCGACTGGTCGCCTTGTTCGGTACAGGTGCCTTTTACCTACCTGGGGAACATGAATTACAACTAACGATTGTGGGGGAACCGCTGTGGTCCCAACCCTGGAGCTTTGCTCCAGGCCAGTGGACATTAGAGGAAATCACTCTGACAGGTTCTGCCGCGGCAATAGACTCCGAGGCTATCAACCAGGAAAGGGCACGTCTTTCGCAGATATGGGCTGAGGTAATTGGGCAACCCAATTGGACTTCTGCGTTCAATTTGCCTCTAGAAAACTATTTGTCTATAAGCTCGGAATTTGGCGCCCGGAGATCTTACAATGGCGGACCCTATCAGAGTTACCACGAAGGACTAGATTTCAGCGCCTATGGGGGAACGGAGGTTCTGGCCCCGGCAGCCGGGACCGTTGTCCTCGCTGAGAACCTGTATGTTCGTGGTGGGGCTGTCATCATTAACCATGGTCTGGGTCTATTTTCAGGAACATACCATTTACAAGAGGTTCTTGTCCAGACCGGTCAAACAGTAGGAGAAGGCCAGCTTATTGGCCACGTTGGCAGCACTGGATTGTCAACAGGAAACCATTTGCATTGGGATCTGCTGGTGGGTGGTATTTGGGTTAATCCTCAGGCCTGGTTAGATTCGGATCTCGCGTGCTGGGCTTTGGAAGGCTGGGGGACAGCCTGTCAAACTGAGGTTGGTGGCTAGTACCTACCCACCTTAGGATCTATTTCGAGAGCATAAGTTTCAATGCCTCCAGCGAGGCTAACAATGTTTATCCAACCTTCATTACGTAGCCAGGCAGCGACCTGTGCACTTCGAACGCCGGTATGACAGAATACAACAACCTCAACACTCTTGTCAGCCAATTCGGGAGGTAAGGAGGCCAGTCGTTCAGCCGCAATTTTACTCAGCGGAACCCAGATGACCGCTTCTCCGAGGTTGGCAAGTTTTAGTTCCATTGCCTCGCGAACGTCAAGCAGGATCGGGGACCCAACCTCTGTTCGCAGGTGAGCAACCTCTTGAACGGTTATCTCAGGTACGCCATAAATATTAGTCATAAATATATTCTCAGCAATCTATGTTCCATTTTGTCTATTGGCTACGCCAGGCCACAATAGCGAGTATTAGCCAGCCAGTCAGGAAAGCCGCACCACCAATCGGTGTAATCACCCCAAACCACCTGGTTCCGGTCAAACTCAATGCAAAGAGGCTGCCAGAGAAAAGCAAGATCCCAGCCACAAACAAGTAGCCGGCTGTCTTGACCATCATGCCCGGCCAGCGGCCGGACGCCCAGGCCACGGCAAGAATGGCCAGCCCGTGAATCATCATGTAACGTAAGGCTGTTTCATAGCTAGATAACAAATCTGGGTGGCTCCCAAAGTAACCACGAAGAGCGTGGGCTCCAAAAGCGCCGGCACTAACGCCGACGAACATGATAATCGATCCTATTATAAAAAAAAGACGCTCTGTGTTCATCTAACGTTTGCGACCCTTGCCAACCCAGATTAAGCAAACGTCCCGGCTACGGCCTCAATGATTCTTTCAGCAATGTCTGCTTTGCTTTGTAAGGGTAAATATTCTTCCTGACCATCCTGGCTAAGCAAGATAACCCGATTTGTATCAACTCCGAAGCCGGCATCGGACGCGCTTACATCGTTGATGGCTATGAAATCCAGGCCCTTTCGCACCATTTTTTCCTTTCCGTGCCTGACAATATCCTTAGTTTCAGCCGCAAAACCGACTGTAAACAGCGGCCGGTCTGATGGTCGTTTCATATTTTGAACTGCCATGAGAACATCGGGATTCCTGTCTAAGAAGATGGTTAGGTCGGCGCCTCCCTGACTATCCTTTTTTATTTTGTGTTCCTGAACAGAAGCCGGTCGAAAATCTGCTACAGCGGCGGCCATTATCAGGATGTCAGCCTCCTTTACGGCCGCCAGCACCGCATCGTGCATCTCAACCGCCGTTCGGACCTGAATATGGTTAACGCCGACTGGAGTCGGTCCAGCGGTTGGTCCTGATATGAGATCTACTGTCGCACCGGCATCTATCGCTGCCTGAGCAAGGGCAAGCCCCTGCTTGCCGCTCGACCGATTGGTTAAATAACGAACCGGATCCAACGGCTCTTGGGTCGATCCGGCTGTAACAACCAAGTGTTTTCCCATTAACGGACCATTTCGGCCAACTATTAGTCTGATATAACCAAGGATTTCCGTTGGCTCAACCATTCGACCACGACCGGACAATCCCGAGGCCATCCGGCCGGTGTCTGGACCGATCACAGTCACGCCGCGCTGCTGAAGTAGCTCGATATTCGCCTGGGTGACTGGGTTTTCGTACATGCCACCGTCCATGGCTGGAGCAACCAAGATCGGGCACCTGGCCGCCAAAATCGTCACAGTAAGTAAGTTATCTGCCATACCGTGGGCCATTTTGGCCAGCGTGTGGGCCGTTGCCGGGGCAACCAGGAGTAGATCAGCCGACTCTCCTAATTTCACATGACGCACGTGATCTGAATCACGCCATAGATCCGAATAGGCTTCTCGCCCTGTTACTGATTGAAAACTGAGCGGGCTGACAAATCTGCCGGCCGACTCCGTCAAGATGACGTCAAGGTTAGCTTCTACTTGAGCAAGTTTCGATGCCAGATCAACAGCTTTATAACAGGCTATTGAGCCAGTAACTCCTAAAATAATGCGTTTCCCTTGAAGAATTGAGTTTGCCATGATGCTAGTTTATGGGAATTGGCTAGAGATTCAAGGTCTATTCATGAATCCAAGAAACAACCCGTGTTGATCGCCCGGCAAGTCAGACAGACCTTATCCTCGATACTTCTCCCTTAGGGCCCTTTCTACCTGGCGGTTGGCATCCCTTTTTGCCAGGTCAGCGCGTTTATCATACTGCTTCTTACCGCGAGCGAGGGCTACCTCGACCTTGGCCCAACCATCTTTCAGGTACATTTTGGTTGGGACCATTGTCAAACCTTTGGTTGTTAACCCATTGACAATCTTGTTGATCTCGCTGCGGTGGAGAAGTAGTTTTCTCGGCCGTTTAGGTTCATGTTGTGTGACACTGGCGTGTTTGTATGGGGCTATATTGGCTTCCATCAACCACAATTCGCCATTCTTAATAATGACAAAACTGTGCTGTAAAGTCACTTGATTCGCTCTTATGGATTTTATCTCTGTTCCGTAAAGAACGATGCCGGCTTCAAAGCGATCCAACAACTCATAGTCATGACTCGCCCGGCGATTGTTCGCCACTACTTTATATCCCTTATGGGCCATTACCGCCTTACCCCCATGTTCGGACATAACTCTCGCATACTGAACAACGATCTAACCACTTATTTTCCTTCCAGAATAAACATGATAGCTCGCTGTAATTGGGTATCTTCCTCTCCGCCAAAAATGTCTGGCGTTTCAATCTGGATGTCTGTCAATATGCCTTCATCTGTGATGGAATTGTTATTAGGCGTATACCAGCGAGCTATGGTGACTCTCAGCTCGGAGCCATTGGATAGAGTATGGGATTGTTGAACAGATCCTTTACCAAACGTTGGTGCCCCGATGATTATACCCCTTTCTCTATCCTGTATAGCGCCAGCAACTATTTCGGAGGCGCTAGCGCTACCTTCGTTCACCAGTACAACCAGGGTAATATCTTCGGCCGGATCTCCATCGTCAGATTCAAAGATAACCTCTTGCCCACTATTGTCTCGCTGAATCACAACGATTCCTTCTGGCAAAAACAGGTCCGCTACTGCAACTGATTGATTGAGGAAACCGCCCGGATTGTCTCGTAAATCAAGTATAAGCCCCCTTGGCCTTTCCTTGAGCAATTCTCCAACTTCCTCTCGCAATTCTAAATCCGCGTTACTGGCGAAACTACTCAACCGAACATAGCCAATGTCATTCGCGAGCATTTCTGATTCGACGGTTGGAATCTGGATAAGATCCCGGGTAATGGTTACGTCGAAGGGTTCACTGATTGATTCGCGAATGATCGTTAAGGTAACAGACGTCCCTTTTGGACCTTTGACCTGGCTGATAATCTCTTCTGAAGATTGGCCCAAAACTGATTTACCATCCACGTGGGAAACAAGATCTCCATCCTTCAAACCAGCCAATGCCGCCGGCTGTCCCTGGATTGGGTGAACGATTATTAGATAGCCTTCTTCATTCAGATCAACAAAAGCGCCGATGCCCTCAAATCCTTCTAGTTGCTCCCGGGTTAGTTCGGCAATATCCGGAGGTATGAAGCGAGTGAACTGGTCATCGAGCAATTCCAATGACCCAATTATTGCCCCATACAACACATCTTCGTCACTTGGCAACTGTCCATCAAAATTACTATCGATGAGATCCCATACTTCTAGCATTAGATCAAAGTCGTCAGATTCGAGATCAGTGGGAGTAAAACCAACCGTCTCTGTAATAACTCTGGCATAAAGCGTGGGCGCTGGGGTTATGGTAGATGGATCCTGGACAGCCGGTTGTGCCGTTGCTTCCGTTCCTGATGGTTCTTTGGACATCGATGGCATAGGTGATTCGGAGGGATTAAGCTCATTGGCAAGCGGTTTTGACACAACAATGGCGCTACTGATATTCTCATCATCAGTTTGCACTGAATTCCTTCCTGCAGAGTAAGCCAACACCGCTGACAACGTTACCAGAAAGACGATAACTATCCCGCTCGTAATCAGTATTAGAAATGTTCGTGATTTATTAGACATTTTTGCTTATTCCATTGCCTTGCCAGTGAGGTATTCAACTGCATTTAATAATATCTCATCACGGCCGTCCGCCAGGGCTTTTTCGGTGATCTCAACAAGAATATCAGGCACTAACCCGTGTTCATCCAATGGCGTTCTGTTGGGGGTGAACCAGCGCGCCGAAGTGACATGAACGGAAGAACCATCACTCAAGTCATAGACATTCTGTACCGAGCCTTTACCGAAAGAATTCACACCTATCAAAGTCGCCCGGTCATGATCTTGAAGAGCGCCGGCGACGATTTCAGATGCGCTAGCCGTGCCGCCGTCCACCAATATCACCAATTCGATGTCTCTGGCGATAGTATCGGCCGTCGCGCTAAATTCCTTCTCAGCTTCGCCACGGCTAGCCTGATAGACTATCGTACCCGAATCCAGAAAATGATCACTTACGTCGATCGCTGCGCTCAAAAGACCACCGCCATTTTGTCGCAGGTCAAGAATTAGCTTCTCGATATTCTTTTCCTCAAAAAAAATTAGTGCGTCCGCCACTTCATCAGCACTCTCACCACTGAACCTTGTTAGCTGAAGATAACCTATATCAGGCGACTCCTCCAAAATCCGGTACGTTACGGATGGCAGAAGTATGACTCCCCTGACTACAACGATTTCTACGGGCTCGATTTCACCGTCATGGAGGATAATCAGCTTAACCTCAGTTCCCTGTTCTCCCCGGATCAAATTGGCCACATCGGTCGTTGTCATTTCGGCCAGTATCTCTTGGCCGTCTACTGACAAGAGGATATCACCCTCCAGGATACCTGCAGTCGAGGCCGGATTGTCCACGAACGGTGATAAATATATTTGACCATCTTCCCCGCGTTCCAGTACAGCCCCAATACCACCAAAATTACCCCTATAGGCAGCTTGTTCGAATTCACGTGCTATTGGCTCTACAAATACCGTGTGTGGATCACCCAAGGCGCTTATTGCACCGCGCACTGCACCGTAGGTCATCTGTTGTTCGGTTGGCAAGGGACCTAGATAGTTGTTCTCAATCCTACTCCACGCCTCCCAAAAGACGCCAAATTCATCGCTTCCCCCAGCCAAAACGGATCTACCGGAACGTAAGCTAACAACATCGTTCAGTAGAAAGCCTGCAGAAAACGCGGTTAGAGCCAGAGCAAGGATCAATGCTATCTTTAATATATCGCGGCGGTTATTGAACATATCTTAACCAAAAAAAACGCCGGGGCAGCCCGGCCTTTAAAATCCTCTTAGCATCTGATTATTAAGCACTGTGGATGCTTGTCCTGTCAATAGGCTCTCAGTATACTTCACCTACTTTGGCAATCCAAGTCTGACCTCCAGGTGGGGGACGTAATATTAATCGACTCCACAGAATATTCGTGATATTGGAGCCAACGGGATTACTGGATGGTAGTTTAGTACAGAATGAAACAACCCTGGCATAAGTTCTTCATAATAATAATGCTCTGCGGGCTGGTAAATCTGCTGGTTTTCAGACCAACAACAGCTCAGGTATACGAGCCATCGGCCGAAGCTTTGGCACTATTAGATTCGATGTCGCCAGCTGAAAGAGTCGGGCAAATATTCCTGGTTACCTTTTTGGGTGATTCTGCCGCAATTGACAGCAACATCGCCGATCTTATCGTCAACTATGGCATTGGTGGTGTCGTGCTCCACAGCGAAAACGATAACATAACAAGTATTAATAGCACGGCAGAGGATTTAGCTATTCTTAATAACTCCTTGCAACGATTTGCACTTTTTGGCCATGAATTTGAGAATCTTGAACTAAGAGATGAGTCTCAGAGCCAGGAACCTCTACCGACCCCAACACAAGCGGTTCCCTTTGAACAGACGCCAGTTCCCTTATTCATTGGGACCGTTCACGAAGGGGATGGACCGCCGTTTACGGAAATTCGACACGGTCTTACTATGTTACCGAATCAAATGGCTATTGGCGCTACCTGGCAGCCAGATTATAGCCGGCGTGTAGGCGAGATTGCCGGCCTCGAGTTATCTGCCATCGGTATAAACATGCTCATTGGTCCAAGTTTGGATGTTCTCGAGACTCCCAGACCGGCTAGTGACAGCGATCTCGGGACGCGATCCTTCGGTGGTGATCCTTATTGGGTAGGCGTTATGGGACAGGCTTATACAGCTGGAGTTCACGCAGGCAGTGAAGGCCGCATAGGTGTTATTGCCAAGCATTTTCCGGGTTATGGCAGCAGCGACCGTCCGATTAACGAAGACGTGGGCACAGTTCGTAAATCTCTCGAGCAGCTTAAACAAATAGAATTAGCGCCGTTTTTCGCTGTAACAGGCAATTCACCGAATGAGGAATCAGTCGCAGACGGTCTCCTCTCAGCACATGTACGCTATCAAGGTTTTCAAGGCAATATTAGGGCGACTACCGCTCCTGTTAGCTTCGATCCTCAAGCATTGGCGACTTTGATGTCCCTGCCTGAGTTTGTCGCTTGGCGTGAGAGTGGTGGGCTCATAGTTTCCGACGAACTAGGTGTCAAAGCAGTACAAAGGTTTTACGATGACACTGGCCAAGAGTTTCCGCATCGACAGGTCGCCAAGGATGCCTTGCTAGCAGGTAATGACCTGTTATACGTATCAGAATTCGCCGTAACGGACGCAGGTTATGAAGCACAATTAGCAAATATCAAGGATACAATCTCCTGGTTTCAGGAGAAATATGAGAGCGACCAATCTTTTCAACAACGGATTGACGATGCCGCACTTCGAATTCTTCAGCTCAAACTCCGGCTGTATTCAGGTGACTTCAGTGAGGAGAATGTCCTGGTGGAGACAGACTCAATTTCTGAATCCGTCGGATTACTACAGCCAGAGATGTTCGATCTCGCTCAACAAGCAGTAACATTGATATCACCGAGCCAGGAAACATTAGAGCAGCTACCAATCGGGATCGATGATCACATTGTGATCTTTACAGATGTCCGTGAATCGCAACAATGCAGCACATGTCCTATAGAAGCCTGGCTTGATCAGCGAGCGCTCGAACAGCGGTTATTGGCCCTATATGGACCTCAGGGCAGTGAGCAAGTCCGGCCTGAGCAGATAAGCAGCTTCTCTTACAGTGAATTAAAAGATTTCCTTAGCTCCCCGGTACTACTCCCATCACCACCTCCCCCTATCACGGCGACAGAGGATTTGGTCGAACAAGAGGTTACATCAACCCCCGCTGAGAATGCTACACCGGCACCGACGCCAACGATATCGCCCGCGTTCCGGGTTGCCGGTGCGCTTGAAACAGCCGATTGGGTGATTTTTACAAGTCTGCGACCCGATTCAGAAGTCATCTCGTCTGATGCCCTACGCCTCTTTCTTGAACAACGTCCCGATATCGTGCGAAACGCCAAGGTTATCGTCTTCGCTTACAATGCGCCGTATTATCTGGATACAACTGAGATTAGTAAGATCACCGCATATTTTGGTGTTTACAGCAAGATAGATCCGTTTGTGGATGCTTCTGTAAGAACACTATTTCAAGAATCACCATTATTGGGCAGATCACCAGTGAATATCGAAGGGATCAGGTATGATCTTTTCGAGATTACCGAACCCAATCCCGAACAGGTTATCGAACTATTTATCTTAGATGAAGATATCCCCAAATCACCGCCTGGTGAAGAACCATTGGAGGTGGTCCCTGGGGCTACGCTGCGCCTACAGACCAGTACAATCGTGGATTACAATGGCAACCCTGTTCCCGATGGTACTATCGTCCAATTTATCCAACAAGACAGACTCCAAGGGTTTGTCAATGTCATAGCCGAGCGTCCAACGAGCCTCGGCGTGGCAAATTTGGATTATCTTTTAGAAGCGAGAGCGGGTAATTTTCGAATCACCGTAGCGTCTGGTGACGCTGCGGCCTCTCAAGAAATTGATATAGTCATCGGAGAGAATGCTGTCGTGAGCGTAAGCACGCCGACTCCTACAGCGACTCTATTACCCACAGCAACTGGTACACCAACGATAACCCCAAGCCCAACCCAGACTCCTTCGCCTACCCCCACCGATACTCCTGTACCTACAGTGGTCGTTGAGCTAATAGCAACTGATATTGAACCGGATCCGCCACTATTGACCTACGAGGTTCAAATGATATTTGGGCTCAGCATGGGACTCATTTTGACAGGAGGAGCTGGCTTTGCTGCAGCACGCAATGAAACAAAGGATCTGTCAAATATTATCCGATTTATGTTATGGGGAATGATCGGCGCTTTGTTGGTCTACATTTATTTCGCGCTCGGCTTCCCGGGTAGCGATTGGTTTCGGCAGCTTGGATCTTGGGCTGCTTTCCTGCTAACGCTTTTTGGTGGGTTTGTCGGACTGCTTCTTTACCGAGTTAGTCATTAGAATTTGACTTTGCTGGCAAATCACAGTCTGTAAAATTTCCTGATATTTGGGATTAAATAGGTTTCAAATGCTCTGCGAACATTGTACACAGGCTTCCAGCCCCAATCATTTCTCGCGGCCGAATCGTCAAGATCCGCGGGCCAACTATCTACAATACGTTGCCTTTTGAGATCTGGCTTGAAACTGATTTGGGCTTTCGGAAACGATTCCAGCACTAAATCTCTTATCTCCTCTGCCGATAGACTAAAACTCGTAACATTATAAACTCGCTGCCCAAGAGTAGCTATTGAGGCCGCTGATAGACGGAGCAAGGCATCGACGGCGTCAGGCATTGCCATAAATGGAATGCGGGTATCCTCCCTCACAAAGCAATTGTAGGTAACACCTCTGGCAGCTGCATGGATCATCTCAGGGGCATAGTCGCTCGTGCCGCCACTAGGTAAGGTGAAGGCGCTTATCAGACCCGGAAAGCGCAAGCTACGGAAATCCACACGGGTTGGCGTTCTGTCCGCAAGCTGCTGATAGCTCATGTTATAATAGCTCCCCAATAGTTCGCAATAAAGCTTGTTGCACCCATACATGGTCGAAGGTCGGTTCCATTCCCATTCGCGCACATTTTTATCACGCTGTTTGGTTTCCAAATCAGGCAAGCCATAAGCAGCGATCGAGCTTGGGAAGATGAATCGCGTCGGACGACCACTTCGTTCAGAATGCTCAGCAGCAAGCTGGAGCAATCTCATAGTTCCGTTTACATTTACCTGGTGAGCCAGTCCTGGTGTGAATTCAGCCCGGGTAGACAATAGTGCCGCTAAATGGAAGATGACTTCTATTTCATATTCGCTTACAAGACGAGATAACAGGGCGTCGTCCAAGATATCTCCTTGTATGTGAGTAACCGAGCTATCGAAACCTGACGGCATTGGATGCAGGTCCATTGTTAGTAAATTGGTTGAGTTTTCTTTTGTAAGATAGTTAACTAGTGCCTGGCCAATCTCCCCCACTGCCCCCGTAATCATGATAACTTTTTTGCGCATCTTCGCTCCAGTTTCAGTTGTAATGCTGGCAAATCTTGGACGTGATTAAGCGGTGGATATTTTACGGTCGAACACCGATTTGGCCAAGTTGGCATTGATGGTAAACTCGATCGCACCATGAGCCAAAGATACCTTTTTCTCTTCTGGTTGCCTCTCTTTGCGAGTTGGTTATTAATGACCCTGGAAGGTCCGTTTGTTAGCGCTACCGTCAATCGATTGCCGGATGAGGTTGTCATGCTTGCGGCGATGGGGATTGTGACAAGCCTATCGGTAACGATTGAAAGCCCAATAATCAATCTCTTAGCCACATCTACTGCACTGTCCAAGGACCGAGCATCGTATATTTTACTGCGCAATTTCACTATCCATTGGATGATCCTCTTGACGTCAGTTACCGTTTTGCTGGCTTTTACCCCGCTGTACAATCTCGTTGTTGTCCAGTGGATGAACGTCCCTGACGATGTCGCGACATGGGTTCAACCAGGCCTAAAAATCATGACCTTCTGGTCGGCCGCAATCGCCTGGCGCCGTTTCCTCCAGGGGATAATGATCCGTTACAATCAAACCCGGAAAGTCGCCTATGGGACACTTATACGGCTGGCAACTTCGGCCGGAACAGCCCTATTACTTGCCCTTGGATCGGATCTGCAGGGAGTCATCGTCGGATCGACAGCCCTCATGGCTGGGGTCGTTGCCGAGGCGTTCTATGCGACCCTCGCGTCACGTTCAATTTTGTCCAATGAACTCGGTCCAGGCTCTACACGGATCGAGGATAAAAAATTGACTTACAATGAACTATATCGTTTCCACCTCCCATTAGCTGCGACCTCATTCCTGACGCTTCTAGTTCAGCCACTAGTCGCATATAGCCTGACACAATCAGCAAATCCAACAATTTCGCTCGCTGCCTGGCCCGTCGTTTTCCAGGTAACTCTGGTTTCCCGCGCAGCCGCCTTCGCATTACCGGAGGTTGTAATCGCGAAGTACGCGGATCAGGCTACCTTTCAACCTATTCGTCGATTCACCGTGACTCTTGTAGGGGTAAACACCCTCCTCATGGGTCTTTTCGTAATTACTCCGTTGGTCAGCTATTACCTGTTGGTCGTTCAAGATCTTGTGATACCTGTAGCCAACCTTGCTCGCATAGGGCTGGCACTGTTTCTGCCACTACCTGCCCTGGCAATTCTTATCTCATGGATTCGCGGACTCATGATCAATCGAGGTGCAACTCGTTTGGTCAATATCGGAATGGCCATCAATCTGGTGATAACTACCGCTGTATTATTCCTTGGATCTGTAAACAACTGGCCTGGCATTAACGCGGCGGCAATTGCTCTCTGTGCAGCGGCCGGAGTGGAACTATTATTCCTTTTGTGGCGTGTTAACGGCGTGATAGCTTATCGATATCCCCTCATACGGTCTCGCCTACCCGTAGTACCCGGCTAAATGATCAGGAGAAGATTATTATGGTTCAAATAAGACAACTAAGCTTAGGTCCAATCCAGACAAATTGCTACCTCGTTTGTTGCGAAGACACCTATCAAGCAGCTGTAGTCGATCCTGCCTGGGATGGCCGTTCTATCGTTGCCACGGCAGAAAATGATGGATTCGAGATCACCCATATCCTGTTGACCCACACTCATTTTGACCATGTTGGTGGCCTGGGTGAGGTTAAGGAGATCACCGGTGCACCCATATTCGTTCATCCTGAGGCCATCGATATGCTAAGTGATACAACTATGTCAGCAGCCTTTTTTGGATTAAAGGTGTCCGCGCCGCCCGAACCAGATGAAATGTTAGTAGCCGGTCAAATCATCCGGGTAGGTCTACTTGACATCCATGTAATCGATACACCTGGCCATGCTCCTGGCCACGTCTCATTCCACCTCCCCGAGTATCGCGTCTTATTCGACGGTGACGTATTATTTCAGGGAAATATAGGGCGGACAGATTTACCCGGTGGTGACTTCGAGACACTAATGGCAACGATAAAGGATAAGTTGCTTGTGCTCCCTAACGAAACAAAAATTTTCTCCGGACATGGATCACCGACCACCGTGGGTGAAGAACGAGTCGGCAATCCCTTTCTCCGGGATTTAATCGATTAGGCTTTTCCCATCGAATAGTTCGTCAATTAGAATATTTTGTCTGCAACCCTTGCGAACAGCCATGGCAAAGCAATCCCGGGAATAGTAATGGGTGCAACTCCGAGCGTCATAGGAATCACTCTAAGATTCTGGTTCTTGAGTTGGCGCAGGAGATGGACTTGGCGTAATGGTCGGTATTGCACCGACCCAGTTGAAAAAAGCATCCTCACTTTTATTACCCCCAAAAGTAAAAATAGAGGAACCGTCT
Organism: Patescibacteria group bacterium; assembly: GCA_035527655.1. Classification (GTDB taxonomy): domain Bacteria; phylum Chloroflexota; class Anaerolineae; order Promineifilales; family Promineifilaceae; genus UBA11865. The sequence continues at coordinate 140,668 of DATLAB010000001.1, forward strand.
TGTCGTTCTCCTGTTACATTGACAATTTGTACTCGCCAGCGAAATCGATGCAATTCGGGAACCACGGAACGCCATACAGCTGGTATTTGAAAGGACGTTTGGCGAGTGAATGCTCGATTTGGATAGCTTTCGACATTGGTCAGGTTCGTAAGCTCCACCATATACCATTCATCATCAGCCAATTCTTTCACAGCCACCCATTGCAAAAATACCGGCCCATCAGGAGGATCAATATCGGCTTCCCGAACCGGGAACAGTAATCGAGGTCCAGGTGGTGGTTGAGTAACAGTCGCTGATGGGGAAGGGCCTGGTGTTGGGGGCAGAACGCCGCCTCTGATGATTTCGGGTATGCAAATCGTATCTCCCGGTTGGAGGATAGACTGTTCCGTCAAACGGTTCACTGCCATAAGCGCCTCTAGCGGTACGCGTTCGTGAGCTGAAATACCAAAAAATGTATCACCGCCTTTGATTTCGTACAGGGTGCATTCAGTCGGATCGGCGACAATCGTCTGCCCCCCCACTTCAACAGCTACTCTCGCTAACGGTGGGGTGGCCGTTGGCCAAGGAATAATAATCTCTTGAGAAACTTGCAAGCCCGAATTTGAGGTGAACCCATTCACTTCAGCGATGCTATCCATGGACACACCGTATCGCAGGCCTAAATTAAAGAGGGTTTCGCCCGCCACGATTTGATGCAAACGGGGGGCTTGCGGCGTATCGCTCGGTGGTGGAATCGGGGTCAATGTTGCAGTACTTTCAGGCATTGACGTATCCCTCGGCAAAGGCGTCCAGGTTGGAGTCATTGTCTGGGTAGGAGCAATCGACGTGGCTGTGGGGATCAAGGCCAACGAAATCCCGTCTGGATTCTGTAAGATCCAGAGTGCCGTCGCTGTAAAAAAGACAATCAATCCAAGGAGAATAATCGTCGTAAATGCAGACCGCTTTTCCACCATCTTGAATCTGTTGATAGGCTCGGGCCTATTCGATGAATTTGTCGAATCACCATCTACCCGCACCTCCCCGTCCCCTCCTTCGCCCCCATTCTGTTTTGTCTCGGCAGAACTTAAATTGCGTCCCTCCGAAGTCTCAAGGTAAAGCTCACCGCAAATTGGACAGTGAGATGCTCTCCCCTCGATCACGCTATCACAACTCTGGCAGCGCCGGATATTTGAGTCCAGGTCCGGCAATCCAGCGGTGCTATCGCCAATATTATTCATAGCATTAGATGGAGATTATAGGAGATTCTTTATGTATTCGTTTAAGTATCAAATAATATCAAAGCTCAGCGATTTCTTGTCGTTGCCAATGCGTCTTCATTGACTATTAACGAAAAGACATTCGATAGCAACTGATTGGTGTAGTCAAAGGAGAAACTGGAGAGATGGAATAGTTGAAACATTGACCAGACTCCTGACGCAAATCGAAGCCGGGCATTATATCAAAGTTGTTATCAACCACAAGACCACCACCTTAGACTATTTAACATGTTCTCACTTTTATCCCTACTCTTTTGCCAGAACCACTAAAGTTAGTATAATTCTCCTTTATATTCCCTACGGGGACAAAGGTGAGGTTACGCATTGATAGAGGATAACGTGATGAGCAGTTCAGCGGAAAGCGTTGAACATCCGATGAACTTTTTATTGGCTGAGGATTATGTATTCGATTTCCCACAAATTGGAGATATCCGAGAGGGGCAAGTCGTTGCACATCGTAATACTGAAATTCTGATCGATATTGGTTCAAAGTCAGAAGGAATCATTTTTGGGTCAGAACTTGAAGGCTTGGACAAAGGTTCCAGGGAAAAGCTGGCCGTCGGCAACTGGGTTTCTATTTTTGTCGTAAGTCCGGAGGATAGGAATGGGAATATCATCCTTTCCTATTCGAAGGCGGTGGAAGAGGAAGACTGGAGAATAGCAACAGATTTGCTGGAATCCCAAGATGTTTTTACCGGAAATATCATTGGCTCGAATAGGGGCGGTGTGTTGGTAAAACTGGGCTACGTGCGAGGTTTTATTCCTGCTTCGCAGCTTAGCGTAGAGCACCGGGCAAATAGCCGTGGCGCTACGAATGAGGAGAAACTCCGGTCACTTGTCGGTGAAGAAGTCACTGCAAAAGTCATTGAAGTCGATCGAAGCCGCAATCGTTTGATTCTGTCAGAACGTGCAGCAATGAAGGAAATACGCGCAGCACAGCGGGCTACTTTGATGGACGAACTTCAAGAGGGTGATGTCCGCGAAGGCTACGTTGTGAACATCGCGGACTTTGGCGCATTCGTCGATATTGGCGGCGTCCAGGGTCTTGTCCACCTCTCAGAATTAAGCTGGAAAAGGATCAGTCACCCATCGGAAGTGGTTTCTGTTGGGGATACCATTGATGTCGTGGTAATTAGTGTCGATCAGGAACGAGGTCGAGTTGCCTTGAGCCTTAAGAGAATGGAGCCGGATCCCTGGTCAATTGTCAACGAAACCTATGAGGTCGGGGCACTGGTAGAAGTAGAAATCACCAAGATAACCAATTACGGTGCTTTCGCTCGATTAGATGACGACTATGCATTGGAAGGATTGATCCACGTCTCTGAAATGGCCAATGAACATATCGAACATCCTCAGGACGTGGTAGAGAAAGGCCAGATTGTGGCAGCCAGAATTATCCGCATTGATTCTCAACAACGTCAGCTCGGCCTTAGCATTAAGCAAGTGGCCTCCGCTGAGTACGTGGAGGCTGACCTAGCCGCGGCCAGCATTGACGATAATACCGATAATGCTGAAACAGAGTAGATTGCTGAACTTGCTGCTGATTTTGGGATGTCAGGGGTTGCTCTTTTCCCCCATTAAACCGAGGTACACATCGTGAATTCCAAAAACTGGGAACGATTTACGCAGCGAGCTCGCCGGGTATTAAGCCTGGCCCAAGAAGAAGCCGAACGTTTGAATCATAGCTATATCGGAAGTGAGCACGTACTGATTGGCTTGATCCGGGAAGAAGGTGGCGTCGCGGGTCGCGTATTACGCGAACTCGGATTGGAGGAACAGCGGGTTCAGGCTATGGTCGAACGCCTGTCCGGCGTCGGAACGCGAACTCCTTTTACAAAAATAGAACTTTCACCCAGCACCAAACGAATTTTGGAACTTGCAGTTGACGAAGCCCGGAGGATGGGCCAGCATTACATTAGCACAGAACACTTGCTACTCGCTCTTGTTCGGCAAAATGAAGGTGTCGCTATGGATGTTCTTCGGAAGTTTGGCATCAGCGCCGAACAAATCCGCAGGCAAACCAGGCGAATGCTCAAAGAAAGTCCCGTATCCGCCGGTGAACGACCTCGCACGAGTAGCAAGGCCGAAAAAAGCAAGACGCCACTCGTTGATCAGTTGGCAACTGACCTCACTGGATTGGCTGATGAAAACAAGCTAGATCCCGTCATCGGTCGGCAGAACGAGATAGAAAGGGTTATTCAGATATTGGCCCGTCGCACCAAGAATAATCCGGCTCTAATAGGTGAGCCGGGCGTCGGTAAAACTGCGATAGTTGAAGGTTTGGCTCAGAGAATTGTCGATGGAGAGGTCCCTGAAATCCTTTACAATAAGCGTGTGCTTCAACTCGACGTGGGCAGTCTGGTTGCAGGTACCATGTATCGAGGGCAGTTCGAAGAACGACTCAAACGGGTTATTGATGAATTAAAGTCAAGCGGTGCCATACTCTTCATTGACGAGGTGCATATGCTTGTTGGCGCGGGTTCAGCCGGAAGCGCCGTCGATGCGGCTAATATCCTGAAACCGGCCTTATCCCGCGGTGAATTACAGACAATTGGCGCCACGACGCTGGATGAATATCGGAAGCACATCGAAAGTGATGCGGCCTTGGAACGTCGTTTTCAACCCGTACGGGTTGAAGAACCAACACCTGAAGAATCTATTCAGATTTTAAATGGAATCAAGAAAGCATATGAGAAACATCATAATCTGACCATCTCCGAAGAAGCCATCAACGCAGCAGTGACTTTGTCCACTCGCTACGTGACCGATCGTTTCTTGCCAGATAAGGCCATCGATCTCATCGATGAAGGGGCATCAAGAGTTCGTATGTATCGGGCCACGCAACCTGCTGATGTACGCGAGGCCTATAATTCGCTTCGGGAGTTGCGGATTGAACGTAATACAGCTGTAGCAGCTGGCGATCTTGAAGACGCCAGCCGAATTCGCGAGGAAGAAGAAGAGATTCAGCGCCAATTAAATCAATTGCGCGCGGGTGATACAGAAATCAACGATGGTCTCCGAGTGACGGCCGATGATATAGCGGAAGTCTTATCCATGTGGACAGGTATTCCTGTTTCTCAGCTCACGAAGGAGGAATCTGCCCGCCTCCTGGATATGGAGCGAGAACTGCATGAGCACATAGTGGGCCAGGACGAGGCAATTGAGGCAATTTCTAAGGCTGTGCGCCGAGCACGTGCCGGCCTGAAGAATCCACGCAGGCCAATTGGCTCATTCATCTTTTTGGGACCAACTGGCGTTGGAAAGACTGAGCTCACCAAAGCCTTGGCCAATTTCCTTTTCGGTAGCGAGGATGCTTTAGTGCATCTTGACATGTCAGAATTCATGGAGCGACACAACGTGGCCCGCCTGATAGGCTCGCCACCGGGTTATGTCGGATACGATGACGCAGGCCAATTGACTGAAGCAGTCCGCCGTCGTCCCTACTCCATCGTTGTATTTGACGAGATAGAGAAGGCCCACCCTGAAGCTTTCAATATCCTCTTGCAGATCATGGAGGAAGGTAAGCTATCAGACGCCAAAGGTCATAAGGTGGACTTTCGTAATGCGATCATTATCATGACCTCGAATGTTGGTGCTGACACAATTAAGCAAGGTCCGAATCTGGGATTCGCCTTCCAACGCGATGACGCCACAGAAGAAGCAGAAGCCTACGGCGAAATGCGCAAGACATTGATGGAGCAGTTAAAACGGACGTTCCGCCCGGAATTCATTAACCGGGTAGACAGTATCATCGTTTTCCGCCAGCTAACCCAAACAGATATACGTCAAATTGTCGACTTGATACTCGAGGAAGTAAATGAGCGGCTGATCGAACATGAACTCACGCTCCAGGCAACTGATGTAGCGAAAGAGTGGATGGTAGAAAATGGATATGACCGCGAATTTGGAGCCCGGCCATTACGCCGGCTCGTACAATCTGCAATTGAGGACAAACTCTCAGACGCCGTACTGGCCAGCCGCTTTGGGCCGGGAGATGTCGTTTTGATCGACATAATTGATGACGAAGTAGTTTTGAGTGAATTTGAAACCAGACCTTCCTCTAACGGCGAGGATTCTGAGGAAGTTCCTGAGGAAATCCTACCGGCAACCTGATACTGGCCAGAGATTCGAAAGTTTCTAGATGCCATTGAGAGCTCGCAGATAGCTGCGGGCTCTTTTATTACCTGGCTGGAATCACAACTTCTTGACCAACTTCAATATGGTCTTGATCTGAAATATTGTTAATCTGGGTAAGCGCATCCAATGTCACCCCAAACTGAATAGCTATCTCAGCCAGTGTATCACCCTCCTGCACGATATAGCTCTGCGAACTTGAACTAGTACCGGTTGATCGTTCTGGCGCCGCGACAGGCGTTTCCACTCTATCAGCCGAGACGGGGGTCCAGGTGGGCGGTAGATCAATTTCAGGTCCTTGCCGCGGTGATTCATCGGGTATCGTAATCGATGGCGACGCCGGGTCATGCTCTTTATTCAGCGCGGTCTTCGGATGTGGCAGTGTGGACGGCAATGATAAGTCCCCGATATTACAGGCGGTCAGGATGCTGGTTGCTAACAGCACAAGGAATATCACCTTGAATGCCCATGTTGGTTTGTTATCAACCATTTTGCAGACCCCCCTCATGTCCACAAGGCTCTTGCTCCGCTCGAACCATCAACTCACTGCCTACTCGCGTCGCAGCTACTGCAAGACCTAAAAAGAACCAAAAAATGGTCACGGCATGATGAAAATCTATATTGAATAGGTAATGGTCAAATATGCCCACTACAAGGCCGCCTATCAAGGAAGCATACAATCCAAGCCATATGGGATCGAGTTCCTCGTTATCGTGAAAATAACGCCTATTGGCATATGCATATCCAAATACGGTGCCAATGACGGCCATAAAGGCAATCAGTCCAAGAAAGCCCATTTGCTGCCCAATAGTAAAGTAAACACTGGCCACGCCGAGATAAAGGTCAATGTCTGGAGATCCCGAAAAACCAACGCCGAATAGAGGATAACGGGCGATGAGCGTTAAGGCATCACGATATTCGCCAAAACGCATCTGCGTTGCGAGGTCTTGGCCCTGGAAACCCTCCACGAACCTTGCCATGTATTCCTGGGTGACCGGTAAAAACAACAGGATGGCTGTGAAAAGCAACAGAAAAGGTAGCATGCGGCGATAACGGGCAACAGTCACGAATCCGAGACCAGCAAACAAGCCCAACATAGCCCCCCTCGAGGAGGTAAGAAACAAAGCTGAGAATATCAGTGCGGTAACTACTAAGATAGTCCATCGCGGCAATACCGGCTTGCGGGCTATTATCTGGGGAGCTCCTAAGGTGCCTACCAGGAGTAATAGCCCCCCAAGCGCATTGGGATCCACCGAAGTGCCGATGGCGCGTTCAGCTAACTCAGGATTTTCCTCGATATATCGAATGACAAAGCCCCCAGGATAACCAATTCTTTGCATTGTATTCAACAGATCATTCGCTGTAAGGTCGGGCAATAACCACAAGAAGATGCTGATAACAGCAGCACCTCCACCGGCGATCAGAATTACTCGTACCCCCCGCTCTATACGATCCCACTGTGAAAAATAGTCAATGATGACTATCACAAAACCTATACTTAGGAGAAGTTCCGCAAAATGGCGCAGTAAATTTGCGGTCAATGGGCCGTTTCCCAATCCAAATATAAAAGCGAAAACCGTCACCACTATAAAAATTACCAGGGGTAGAGTTATTGGTGAAGTGATGAAAGTCTTACGGTTTCCGGTCACAAATTTTAGCATCCAGACGCCAACCGTTGCAGCTAGGGCCAGGTCCAAAAGCGTCGGCGTTAGACCAATGTCTATGGGTATTGTGGCGAAAGGCAACAGACAAACAATACCGATTATGCCCCAGAAGCCGAATTCAATGTCTCTCATCACAACAAAGCTTGCAACAATAGCCAGGATCAATCCAGCGCCCGCCAACGGCCCGCCGAAGCCTAAAACAACGCCGCTGCTTATAGCTATGAGTCCCACGGCCAGGCCTAGCAAGATGACGGCACGGTTGGACCGAATTGAGCACGCTATCGAACTTTTATTCCTTGGCGACATATGCATGGAATATTATCACGAACATTTAAATAAATGTTGGACTGAACCTTGTACCTTACCAATTACCCAGAAACTAATTGTCAGACCCAGATGAGATTCTCACTTTGGCGATAGACAGAAAATCATCAGTCAAACGTCCCTGATCAGTCACAACCTGTAGCCTGTCAAAGTCACCATCCGATGCCCTGGAGTAAATGCCAATAATTAGTGGATATACTGCAGCAGGCGTCTCTGCCGCTACAGGCAATATTAACTCTACTTTCTGTAGCTCGCCTTTCTGCCAGTCAGAGGTCTTAAGCTGTATATCCCGGCTTGCCCAACGGGTCGTATCTTGGTCGACCAATTGAGCGAAAAAGGTGTAATCCTCCGCCATTGACATTTCCGGCAGCCAGTAAAGGGTCACCATAATTGTGCCCCCTGACTCGATTCGCTGGGAATCCAGGGCGAAGCCGCTGAGGGTCAATACGTTCTCGAAGTTTACGCTGACTGGATTGGGCAATTCGCCGGGAACAGGCTCCAAATATACCTCTGTCAATACCAGGACATCTGAACCACCGGGCAGTAACAGGCGCTCACCAGTAAAAAAATCATACAGACCCACAGACAAAGTTAATTCGGCCGGCGCAGGGGTTGCATCTGGGATATTTATTAGGTAAGAATCCACAAAACGATCACCAGGTTGGAGTAAGCTTGTTGCTAACAAACCTTGCCCTGGATACATGTCGCGCTGGGCGATAGGAGTTTCCAAGATAGGATCGGTGAGGTGTACAAAGACGCTCCAGTCATCCGGCGTTGCAGATATGGTCTCCCAATTAAGTTGAACCTCCACCGTTTGTCCTGGACTGACTGACGTTTTGTCTAGAGAATAACCATTCAGACGGAGCAGGTCTCCAAATTCTTTATTGACTATGCGAATTTCTGCGGCTGGTCTGTAGTCCGCCGGTTTATACGCCGGCTGGATCCAAAGAAACGGCGCCAGGGCCGAGATCAGGAATAAGAAAATTGCCAAGATTAAAACGAAACTCCGAGCGAGTCGACGCGGCATCCACCCCACCAAACCAACGACAAACAGCACCGACAGCGCAGAAATTGAAGAAAAAACCAACCTGCCTTGAGAAGACCAGGTAACTTGTGCCCAGCGAATCAAACCAACTATGACGGCGCTACTCCAAAGCAAGCAGAGAATCAAGGCGATGTGATCTTCCGAAAACTTAAGCAGGTTCCAGATTAACCGGCCAATGGTTTTTATCCGCTGTCCACTTATTCCGAACCACCGTTTGACCGTCGCCACCAGATAATAGAGGAAACCAATACATGCGATCAGGATCGTCCCATTAAGCACACGATAAATCCAAGTCGGCATAGGTACATTCAGACCACCAAAAAGCCCCCAATAGGAAATCATGAAACCCCAACGCTCATCCCATAGTTGGGCTAGCCCGGCCGGGGTAGCCCGCTCCCCGAGAACCGCAATAAAGGCATTCCAACCGCTCCAATCCCCGTAAAGGGTAATATTGCGGTAATACCACCAACCGGCTATCAAGGCTGTAGGTCCCAATATCAGTAGATAATGTAAGATCATCTGGGCAAACACGGCCATTAAGCCTTTTAGATTTGCCTGCCGCCCCAACGTGCGCCACCGTTCAATAAAGACGGCAAATGCGGCTAGCAGCAACAACCCAATGGCTGTTATCTTTGTTAGGGTACCCAGACCTATTACAATCCCAAGTAGGATTAAATAAACGTACCCACGGGCGGAATCCTTCTGATTGGCGCTGACAATGAATGTCATCAGCAACAGCGAAAGCGAGGCTAACGGAATTACCAGATTGTCATTGTTCACCGCCCCACTTATGAACAGGAACATCGGCGTAAACGCATTAACCGCGGCCGCGCCAAGAGCGATCTCCGGTCTGCCTGGGGCGACCTGCTTAGCGATATAATATGTGAGAAAAACGGTTAGTGTTCCTAGTACCAATGAAAATAGCCGAACCAATCTAACCGCCAACAGCGTACCTTCCCAGGGGTTTGCTTCTGGATCATGTACGACCAGATTGATATTCCCATCCTCTGTGATAATGCCGTTATCCACGTGTGGGTTTAGCCACCGAATCTCTTCCATATCTGAGGTATCAATCCAGAAAGTGAGCAGAGCACCCAGATAATAATAAAGCGGCGGTTGGCTCGCCTCTTGCTTCCACGGTCCGGCTTGTTCGGGATCAAAGGGCTGTACCGGCAGGGCATTGCCATCGGCCAAATGGCGAACCATCGGATAATGCCAAAGTTCGTCCGAGGCTTCAAAGACTGGTGTCATAAATGTGTAACAAGCGCCTAGGATAAAAAACAAGATGAGGATAAGCGGGAGAATTCGTTTCTCAGTCAATTTAGGCATTGGAAAAAAACTTAGGAAACAATCTGGTCGTAGAAGGCGACTGTATTCTGGGCTATCTTATCCCAGGTGAAGCAGTTAGCTACCGCCAAGGCTCCTTGTCCTAGCCGTAGCCGTCGATCTCGGTCTCCCAATAACATCTCTAAAGCTTCCTTTAAAGCATCGGGGTCGTCAACCGGCACTAGCCAGACGTTTTCCCCATGAATCAGCTCCGAAAGCGATGATGTTGGAAATGTTGTCAAGAGCGGTCGGCCATGCGCCAGGGTGGCCATCAGCGTACCCCTTCTCAGCGATACGCCGTCACGATAAGGCAAAACCATGAGGTCAACTGCATACATTGCTATTGAAACTTCCTCATCAGACAAAAAACCACTCCAATGGACTCGCCCAGATAAACCGCTTTCCTCGATGGCCTCTATCAATTGGGAACGAAAAGTCTCATTATTTTTAGGATCGCTGCTTCCAGTCTGAGCTCCTAAGAACAACAAATGGACATGTTCGGGCAATTTAGTTAGTGCCTGGATAAGAATGTCAGCGCCTTTACTTGCATTTACAAAGCCAAAATAGCCCAACAAGTGATCTGATTGTTTCAGAGCCAGTTGCTTACGGAGTTTAATCACTGAATTTCTTGACGGGATAGTGGCCCTGATGTTGCTACCTATCGGTATCTGGGTGATTTTATTTTTTTCCAGGCCATGCTCCACTAATTCGAGATAATCTTCTTCATTGGTAACAATTACGCCTTCGGCCGACCGGGCAAGAATTCTAACCACTCCAGGCCGAAACCGGCCCGCTTTAGGAAACAAATATGGATGGCGGAGGTCGTGAAAGGTTACGACTGTCTTTGTTACTTCACGCAGACGCCAGGGCAGGAAATTGATGGCCGGCACCCGCATACTATAAGCTGCAGCTTGATATTGTAGGTTTACGACACTTAATTCGTTATCAACAGCAATCCTCGCAACCTTGCTAGTGGACGACCACCACCATCGATTTACCAGTGGGTGGAGGAAAGCATACCCCAGATCAACTGGTTCCTGTGGATCCCAGAACCTGCGTTTCTGTGGTTCGATCCGTGCATCGTGGCTGGTTATGATATGGATCTGGTGTCCCAGTTGCGACAAAGCCCGCGCTAATTGTTGTGTGTAGGCACCGACCCCGCCCTCCATGGGTGGGTATTCACCGGTGACAAGTCCGATCTTCAACGGCATAATTTTGACTCGAGCAGGCCTAATATCCGGCCGGCTTTAAGCCGGAGCGCAAGACAAGCCAGTAAGCTCGTACTCGCTGCCATCGCAATGGACGTCGATTCCCCATAAGAGCTTTGGCCACTTCCAATAATAACTGCCAAACATAATTTAGTAGTAAGGTAATTCGGATTAGATCGGTTGGCAAGCGACCATGATATTTGCGGAAATATCTCAATTTAGCCCTTTGAAAGTTTACGTGTCGCTCGGTTTCAGCCTGTTCGCTACTCTTCCCAACATGATGAATTATCTGTGCCTCGGGAAGGTAAATGATCCGCCATCCCGCTTCTTTTATGCGCCGGCACCAATCCAATTCCTCCGAATACATAAAAAATGCTTCATCCATATAACCAATCTGGGCGATCACCTCTTGTCGAGTCATCAAACAGGCGCCCACCAGCCAGTCCACCTCGACCGGACTATCCAATGGCAAATCTTCCGCATAATATCGTCGAATCATCCCGCGAGGTGCATAAGGCTGCAACCATGTGCTCTCGAATATGGCCGTGGCAACGGAAGGAAAACGCCTTCTGGATGACTGAATCGTACCATCACTATTCAAGAGCTGGCCACCAACGACGCCAACCTCCTCGTTTTTTTTCAGGTAAGCGACCATCTGGGGCAGTGCATCACTAATTATCTTGGTATCCGGATTGAGGAGCAGCAGATACCGGCCGATCGCCGCCCTTAATCCAATGTTATTTCCCTTTGGAAAACCAATATTTTCATCACATTCTAACAGTTTTACCCAAGGATAATCATCACGGATCATCTGGGTACTACCATCCACCGATCCATTATCTACCACGATGACTTCGACCTCTAAATCCCCCTGGTTATATACAATAGAGGAAAGGCACGATCTAAGATACTCGCACACATTCCAACTGACTATGACAATTGACAGGTCTGGGACAACCCCTCCGTCTGGGAAGTCGGGATCGGGTGACAATTGCTCAGCGAGGTTGACCATTTAAAACTCCAAGCTTCTCGCCAAACAAACTTATGGCATTATATTGAGTTATTCGAGCCATCTCGGCTACGGTGACATCGTGTAACTCGGCCAGTTTCTCGACAACTAGCGAAACATATGCGGGTTCATTTCGCCGGCCGCGGTATTTCTGCGGCGCCAAGAATGGCGCATCAGTCTCCACGAGGAGGCGATTCAGGGGCACGCGTTTTGCTACTGATCGCAAAGTATCGGCACTCTTAAAAGTAATGGGACCGGTAAACCCCAAGTAGAAACCTATCTCCAAAGCAGTTTGAGCTGTCTGCCAATCTCCGGAGAAGGAATGCAACACGCCTTTGATTTGATTATTGTTCGAAGCTGATTCTTTGAGAAAAGTTAAGACGTCATCACTTGCTTCCCGGTTATGTATAATAACTGGCAACCTGACCTCAGCAGCGAGTTTTAATTGAGCAGAAAATGCCTTCTGTTGTATGTCAGGCGGCGAATGGTCCCGGTAATAATCCAGACCAATTTCACCGATTGCTACCACCTTCGGATGGCCAGCCATGCTCCGGATCTGGTCAAGCCAAGCATCCTGCCAATTTTCTGAGGAATTTGGATGTACACCTACGGCTGCAAATACTTCCTCGAAACTTTCTGCGAGATGGATGACTCGGTCACAACCTGGCAGGTCAACAGCCGGAACGATGATTCTACTAATCCCATGATCTCGCGCTCGTTCGATCACAGTCGTTAGGTCTTCATCAAACTGACCAAAGTCTAAATGGCAGTGTGTGTCAATTAGTAGGTTCACTGACCCGGCTACCTAAATCCTTTTCAAAGATTTCCAAAAAGCTAAGGTCGTTTCTTTGTTCGCCGACGAATGATCAACTTTTCTAATTCAGCCGACCAAAATACAACTGTACTCGCTAATAGGCACACAGCCAATTCCGCTGGAGACAAAGCCCGAGTGTCGAAGATTTCCTGAAGGAAGGGCACGTATATTACGGCAAGCTGCAAAAGAAAAGTCAACGAAACAGCACCGAGCATTGAACGATTCGAGAACAAACCTATTGTAAAAAGAGAATCTCTGCTGGATCGCAACGCCAGCGCATTGCCCATTTGAGCCAATGTTAAAGTAGTAAATACCATCGTCCGCCATGCGCCTGCTTCATCCTGCAACCAAGGACGATAGCCAACTCCAAGAGAAACCAGTCCCATTAATACACCAATCCAAATGATTTGCCAGCCGATGCCGCGACTAAATACGCTCTCATTCGGGTGATAGGGCGTTCGTTTCATCGTATCACGCTCGGCCGGTTCAACGGCCAATGCCAACCCCGGCAAACCATCTGTGACCAGGTTAATCCATAAGATTTGTAAAGGTAGTAGAGGTAACGGCATACCCAAAAACGGGGCAACGAGCATTACCAGGATCTCACCCGTATTACTTGAGAGGATATACTTTATAAATTTTCGGATATTGTCATAGATTACCCGTCCCTCTTCGATTGCAGCAACTATCGTGGCAAAATTGTCGTCTAGCAATACCATGTCGGCCGCCTCTTTGGAGACGTCTGTCCCGGTTATGCCCATCGCCACTCCAATATCTGCCTTCTTAAGCGCTGGGGCATCATTGACCCCATCACCGGTCATGGCGACAACCTCACCGTTATCTTGTAGAGCTTGAACAATACTCATTTTATGCTCGGGCGATACCCGGGCGAAAACTGCAACATCCTTGACGCGATCACGGAGCTCACCCTCAAGCATATTATCTAAATCGATACCGGTCAGATGAAAACCATTGTGCGCAATATCCAATTCCCTGGCAATATGCTGCGCGGTCAAGGGATGGTCACCTGTGATCATTATCGGTCTAACACCGGCAGAGCGGCTCGTTGCCACAGCCTGTTTTACTTCAGGCCGAGGTGGGTCTGACATGCCGATGAGACCAATAAAAGTCAGTGATCTTTCGATCTCGTATTCATGCATCGCTTCCGGTACGTGCTCAACTGGACGGAACGCAACACCTAGGATCCGCTGACCAGTTTCAGCCAATCTGGCATTCGAGGCCAATATCCGATCATACATTTCTCCCGCTAACCTCACGGACTGATTCCCAATCAACACGTGCTCGCAAATCTCTAGCAAACCATCAACGGCGCCTTTCGTAAAGGCGACATAGGGCGCGCTATTCCAGGGGTTATCAGGATTCACGTGCGGTCGCCAGGTCTCATGGACGGTCGTCATTCGTTTTCTTTCCGAGGAAAACGGGGCTTCGGCAATCCGAGGCCAGCGATCTTCTAATTCTGTCTTGAGAAATCCTAGCTCAGCGGCAGCGACAACCAGCGCAGCTTCAGTCGGATCTCCAATAGCCCTTAATTCACTGCCATCCTTGGCCTTTTGAAGGATAGCGTCATTGCATAATGTTGCCGCTTTCAGCAACAATCCCAAGCTTCGCTCCGGGCGATCGGCTTTATTTTCAAATTCCTCAACAGAAAGTACTGCAGAACGCTCGCCAACAAGCGCATTGAAATCTTGCGTTTCTCCGGCAACATCAAGAACGGTAACTTTCATCCGATTCTCAGTTAGCGTTCCTGTCTTATCTGAACATATTACCGTAACTGAACCGAGGGTCTCAACTGCCGGTAATTTGCGGATGAGGGCCGCCCGACCGAGCATGCGTCGTGATCCGAGAGCGAGAGTGATAGTCACGACCGCCGGTAACCCCTCAGGGATCGCGGCGACAGCCATACTTATGGCTGTAAGCAATAACAGGCGGATATCTTCACCCCTGATGAGACCTAATCCAAACACTAGCGCTATGATGACTAAAATCAACCAGGCTAATATCTTGCCCAGATGGTCGAGTCTCCGTTGTAAAGGAGTCGGCTCCCGTTCAACACTTTGCAGCATCTCAGCAATGTTGCCTAACTGCGTTTTCATCCCAGTTTCGGTGACCACGGCCATGCCTCGACCATAGGTTACGACGGTACCCATGTGAACCATGTTGAATCGATCCCCAACAGGTAGATCACTCATGTTCACCGCTAACGTTGATTTTTCGACCGGTTCAGACTCACCTGTCAGCGACGCCTCGTCGACCTGAAGATTCACACTCTCCAGTACCCTTCCGTCCGCCGAAACCATATTTCCCGTCTCTAACAAAACAATATCCCCGGGAACAAGACCTCGGGCTGAAATCTCCTTCACTTCGCCATCTCGGCGCACCCGTACTGTCGGGACCGCCAACTGCTTCAGTGCCGCGATTGCCATCTCAGCACGGTTTTCTTGGGTAAATCCAATTACGGTGTTGAGGGCAACGATGATCAAAATGACAACTGCATCAAGCCACTCACCAAGGGCTATCGATACAATTGCTGCAAGGATCAGGATTACCACCATCAGCGCTGTAAGCTGCTCCCAAACAATCCGCCAGGGGCTCTTGACCCCCTGGTCGATCAGCTCATTTGCGCCATACTCCTCTAGTCGATGCGCGGCTTCCCCCGATTTTAAACCTGAAGATGCGTCACTTTCTAAAATTAAGACTGCCTCTTCTGGGCCAATTTGATACCAATCAATCATTAGTCTACTATCACAAGACAACTCTTCGTATTAGGCGTTAGTATTATAACTACGCTTATTCTATTCTCGACCAGGACACGTGTCAAGATCCTTATGCTGAGCAAATCAAGTTGATTTACATGGGGTAAAGGAAGTAATTGAGTCAAATACGCAGGATATTAGCATGTTAGCTATAATTATGCCTGATTAGAGTTACAAGGAGAAAGGAAAGGTACATGACATCTACCTATATACCAGAGAGAGCTATGCTTATCTATGCCCATCCAGACGACATCGAGTTCTCTGCCGGGGGCACAGCAGCCCTATGGGCCAAGCATAATTGTGAAGTTACCTACGTAGTCATTACCGATGGTAATGTAGGTAGTCATGAGGTTGGGATGACGGCCGACCGGCTCATCGAAACGCGGCGAAGCGAGCAGCAAGCCGCGGCCCGCGTAGCGGGCGCCAGAGAATGCATATTTTTAGGCTACCATGATGGTCTTCTGCAACCGACGATGGAATTGCGGAAACAGCTAGTCCGGTTGATTCGCTTGATCAAACCGAATGTCGTCGTCTGTGGCGATCCCACCAATTTTTTCCCAAGTGAATCGAGAATCAATCACCCCGACCATCGCGCGGCCGGGACAGCCGCGTTGGATGCAACCTTCCCAGCGGCCGAAATGCCCCTGCTATATCCAGAGTTGGACGCTGAAGGTCTGACAACTCACAAGGTCAACTATGTCTATGTAAGCAACCCGTCGAAGGAGCCAAATTATTACATTGACACGAGTGAGACGATTGACCTTAAAATAAAAGCACTAAGAGAACATATCAGCCAACTGGGCGATTGGGATCCTGAAGAGCCAGTGAAACAATGGAATCATGAAATGGGCAAGCAGGTAGGCTTTCCTTATGCCGAACGCTTCCTGAGAATCACCCTGAAAGAACCGGAGACAAAAGTTGAAGGCGGTTCGGTAAACGAATAATCCGTTTGAAAAATTGGAGGCATGATGAAATTCAAAACCATTATCGAACCATTCCGCATCAAGGCGGTGGAGCCAATTCGCCATACGACCATGACTGAACGAAAAAAGGCTCTGGAAATAGCAGGTAACAACTTGTTTCTTCTGCGGGCTGAAGATGTGCTGATTGATCTATTGACCGATTCCGGCACAGGAGCCATGTCTTCGCAACAGTGGTCGGGCATGATGAAGGGTGACGAATCGTATGCTGGAGGACGATCCTATTATAAATTCGAAGCTGCCGTGCACGATATCACCAGATTAAAGAATGTGATTCCTACTCATCAGGGTCGCGCGGCTGAAAGAATTCTATTTGGCAGCCTACTAAAACCAGGAGATATCGTTCCTAATAACACCCACTTCGATACGACTCGGGCTAACGTAGAATATCGCGGGGCAACAGCGCTTGACATACCAATTCCTGAAGGCAGGCAACCTGAGCTGTATCACGAATTCAAAGGCAATATCGACCTGAATGCTCTCTCCGTGATCTTGGAGGAAAATCCGGCGAAAGTACCGTTGGTGATGATTACCGTAACCAACAATTCCGGTGGCGGCCAACCGGTAAGCATGGCTAACATTCGCTCTGCGAGCGAGCTTTGTCACAATCATGGTGTGCCTCTATTCCTTGATGCCTGCAGATATGCCGAAAATTCATGGTTCATCAAAATACGCGAGGAAGGCTACGAAGACGCTACACCGTTAGAAATCGCTCAGGAAATGTTTAGCTATGCGGATGGCTGCACAATGAGCGCTAAGAAGGATGGCATGGCCAACATTGGTGGATTCCTGGCCTTGAATGACGACTCGCTGGCCCAAGAGTGTCGCAATATGCTAATCCTCACGGAAGGGTTCCCCACATATGGTGGCCTGGCCGGCTACGATCTTGAAGCGATAGCCGTTGGCCTTCATGAAGCCCTCGAGGAAGACTATCTTCGCTACCGGATTCGTTCAGTGGAGTATCTTGGTAGACTCCTCACCCATGACGGCGTGCCTATTATCCGGCCGACAGGGGGGCATGCCATATATATTGACGCCAAAACAATGTTGCCCCACCTAAAACAAAGTGAATACCCGGCCTGGGCGTTGTCCTTGGCCCTTTACCTGGTCGGAGGCATCCGCTCCGTCGAAATCGGTTCGGTCATGTTTGGCCGGCAACCAGACGGATCGGAAAAACCGGCCGCAATGGAGCTTGTGCGTCTCGCCTTCCCTCGCAGGGTTTACACCCAGAGCCACGTCGATTACCTGGCGGAAGTCATTTGTTATGTCAACAGAATCAAGAATGACATTCGTGGAGTAGAGATGGTGGAATCACCAGCCGTCTTGCGCCATTTTAGCGCCCGATTCGAACCTATTGGCGGATCTCTACTGGTTTCATCTTGAACACACACTCTTTTCCCGGGTGTGATAGAATCGTGGGCGTGACGACAAATCGCCGGGTAATAATATTTTCTATCTTGTTGGTTGGTTTCCTGGCCTTGGTGACCGTCTTTTCCGTCCTGGCCCAAGATGATGGGGATCGATTGGCACCTAGCTCCTCGGATTCTGAGTCGACAGGCGGCATAACCTACACCTTCTACCTCCCGTCAATTTTCAGTGCCGTACCAAACATTCATGATCTAACCCTTTATATGATTGGCGACGGCCGGCTATACGAGGTCCGTCATCAGGACGGATCGCAAGAGCGTATCCAAACACAAGAGGACGACGGCCGCTTCTTTCATGTCAAGGGAGAAAACGAAGGCAAATGGGAAGAGCTCTGGGCATCTGATGAGTACATTTTCCGGGGCACAGATACGAGTCCAGCGAACGATCACATCACTGGAAAAGAACAATACTACACCTTACGTGAAAATAACCAGTACGGCTCACCCTGGGCGCCTCGTTACTGGCAGGTTGGGCAGATTTTCGAACGGAATCCCCTCGTCTCTTTCTACAATAAGGAAAACTGCGCCTTCGATGAGGGAGGCGACCAACAAAGTTGGTTAAAATTCGTGGCCTTTTACCCGAGCTATAATTTCCCCGGGCCTATTCCTGGTGGTATTACTTTAAACAATGTAATCCAATTGGCCTGGCTATCGGCCCCGGCATCATCACCGATTGAGAATTACTTCTACGCAAAGGAATTTGGCCTGGTTGGTTGGAGTAATAATGAGGGAAAACAAGCGTTTATTAGTGAGGTCCATCAACCTGGAACCCGTCCGCCGATCCTTCGGGAAAGCATTCCATGCTTAAATACGACCGGTCAACCGGACCAGTACCTATGGAATTTGCCTATCGGAATTCTTCCCCCACCAAATCGGGCTAAGTAGAGTCGTTACTTATCCTAATGCCAACGGCTTAGCTGACCGTTTGCTAAGCACATCTTTCCTGCCAGTATCTAAGGAAAATCCGGCATTGCCGCTTAATTGACGCTCCTCTATAATCCGCCGATATGAGCGCACCTCCCCAGATCCAGCGGCAAATTAAACGGCAGCAAGAAGCTGATCCGCAGGAGGAGTTGGAGAGACTTTATAGGGTTATAATTCACAATGATGATGTGACCCCATATGATTTTGTCATCATCATATTGGTCCGTTTCTTCCAGCTTGATGTTCCGGCTGCCGAATTGGTTACCTGGACAGCTCATACATCCGGGATCGCTCAGGTGGTCATTTTGCCATTATCCGAAGCCCGTCGCCGAGTCGGACGGGCACATTTTGCTGCGGCCGTAGAAGGATTTCCACTTTCCTTTACCATCGAACCAGAATAATGAATTCGAGTGCCGGGAAACCGTAGCTTGCAAGCAATAATGGCTTTTTATTTTATGTTCTTGCTCCAACATATTCGTATCATCATCTCCAATAGGAGTAACTCATGAATGTCAAGCTCTCCGGCGCTGGCGCGTTGGGACAGACCATTATCGATAGAGATGCAGCCTCCCTGTCTCCATCCTATCGCCGGGAATATAGTCTGGTCGTTGATCGCGCGCAGGGGTCAGAAATCTGGGATGTTGACGGCCGCCGTTTTATCGACTTCATGGCTGGCGTTGCGGTGCTTAATGTCGGTCATCGACATCCGTACGTGACGGAAAAAGTCCAGGAGCAGATAGGCAGATTTTGGCATATTTGCCTGTCAGATTTTTACTATCCCCAGGCCGTCGATCTTGGTGAAAAACTTCAGGCCATCGCTCCAATGCCAGATACCAAAGTCTACTTCGGCAATTCTGGCACGGAGGCGGTAGAAGCTGCGATAAAATTGGCCCGATATCATACCGGCCGGAACAAATATATTGGGTTTCTAGGTGGATTCCATGGTCGCACCTTGGGATCCCTTAGCTTTACCGCCAGTAAAAACGTTCAGCGGGCCAGGTATGATATGGGCGTTCAAGTCCACCATGTCCCTTATCCAGATCCATACAGGCCGCTTTTCCAAACTACAAATGGCTCGAATTATGGATCGGCGGTAGCCGACTACCTTGAAAATGAAATATTTCGAGCGGTTCTCGATCCGGAGGATGTGGCAGCGATTCTAATAGAACCCATTCAGGGTGAGGGTGGCTATGTGGTGCCGGCCCCCGGTTTCTTCTCCCACATTCGGCACCTTTGTGATCAGCACGGTATATTACTCATTCTGGACGAAATCCAAAGTGGCGCCGGCCGTACCGGTAAATGGTGGGCGGTTGAACATGAAGCCATTGAACCGGACATTGTCTGTTTTGCCAAGGGCATTGGTAGTGGCTTTCCAATTGGGGGCATCATCGCCCGCAGAGGCGTAATGACCTGGAAGCCAGGTTCTCATGGCAGCACCTTTGGTGGTAACCCTATTGTTGCAGTCGCAGCTCTGGCAACGTTAGAGACGATAGAACAAGAAGGCATTCTTGCTCAGGCGGCCGATACTGGCGAGTATATCACGGATGCTTTGACCGAAATGGCCGCCCGCCACGAGAGCATGGGTGATGTTCGTGGAAGGGGTCTCATGATTGGTATCGAATTTGTTAAGAATCGCCAGACAAAGGAAAGAGCGAATGGCCTGCGTGATAAAACAATTCAAAAGGCCTTCGAAGCAGGGCTATTGTTGTTGCCCTGTGGATCAAGCGCAATTCGAATGACACCCCCGCTGAATATCAAACAGTCGCTTGTAGATGAAGGCTTAAGCCTATTTGAAATGGTTCTCACCTCGGTCGAGAGAGATTATCGATAAGCATTTGTACATCACTTAGTTACAGTCAATCTTCTACAAGTTGTGAAGGAAGCCAATGTTACAGAAAATCGAACTCCTGAAAACTAAAATTCGTGCCGGTGTCCTGCCCGCCATGGCCTCGCCTGTTTATCCGGATACGAGTGAATGTAATAGCCCAGTCTTAATCCAGCTCATTGATTTCCTTATAGCGGCCGGGGTCAAGGGTCTTTTCATTGGTGGGACCACTGGTGAAGGCATTTTGATGAGCCCCGAACAACGGCGCACGCTGCATGAAGATTCTATGAAAGCCTTGGCTGGTCGTGTTCCGGCTTTGATCCATGTCGGAGCAAATACAACATCCGGCAGCATATCTTTGGCTCAGCATGCTGCTGAGCTTGGCGCCGATGCCATTGTAGCCGTCACGCCCTACTTTTATAAAATCCATGATGATGCACTGTTCAATCATTTTGCAGCCATTGCAGTCGCCGCTCCTTCAACACCCATCTTTGTCTATGACATACCCCATATGGCAGTTAATGGCATAAGCCCTGAGCTCATTGAGCGTTTAGCTTCAGATATACCCTCATTTGCGGGATTGAAGAGCAGTAACGCCGACACCCAACAAGTGAGACGATTAATTGATGCCACCCCTGGCGAGAAGATCTTTCTGGTAGGCAATGAAGCCGTTGGTCTGGGGAATCTTGCCTTAGGCGCGGACGGCATGATTAGTGGGCTCGCCACTGCCATTCCTGAGCCTTTCGTAACCATGGTTTCCGCGTTCTTTGCCGGAGATTTGGACCTGGCTCGCATGGAACAAAAAAAGATTAACAGGATCCTTGCTCTCTTACCGGCCGGTGCCCGAATCGGGGCCCTTAAAAAGATACTCCAACAGCGGGGGATAGATGTTGGCCCTCCCATCGCACCACTTCCTATTGCTCCTGAAGATTGGTCGATTTGGAAACAACTATCTGGATGGGTTGGTTGAAATGGTTCAATTCAAATCAACGGCCTTGATTAGCCAGAGTTGTGATACAATGGGTAGAGGGCTTGGTGTGGGAAGCGAAGCCATCGATATCGTATGAAACTCGTACTTTTTGACATCGATGGGACCCTCATCCGTTCGAGTCGAATCGGCAGCCAAGTAGTGGCTAGTGCATTAACTGATGTATTTGGCAGGACTGGGCCTATTGGCCGAGTTAGTTTTGCTGGCAAAACTGATCAGGCCATAATCTTGGAATTAATGAAGGCCGAAGGTGTATCCGAAGTCGATATCCGTCTCAAATTGCCACGCGTATATCAACAAATGCTGGTTCATGCCCAGAAATTATTTCCTCATGCTGATTTGAAACCATGTCCTGGAATTAACGATTTACTAAAACAGCTTATTGGAAACAAGAGAATTGTTCTGGGGATCCAGACAGGGAATATCAATCTGACTGCCCCTTTAAAACTTCAAGCTGCTGCTATTAGACCTGATCAATTTTCAATTGGCGCCTATGGATCTGACACAACTTTGCGGGCTGAATTGTTACCGATTGCCTGGGCCAGAGCACAGAGCAAAACTGGAAAAAGCTTTACCGGAGAAGATACTATCGTGATTGGTGACACGCCGGCCGACATCGAATGTGCAAAGACAAATGGCGCGACCTCGGTTGCTGTCGCTACTGGTAGCTTTTCCCGCGTTGATTTGGAAAAATCAGAGCCGACATATTTGTTAGATAATCTAGTTGAAATTCCAATAGGATTGAATTCCTTGCTAAACTGAGCTGTTCTGATCAATGAGTGAAAAAATTCAGAAGGTCGCTAATATCGTTATACGCAATGAGAGACCGACCGAGGTCACCTCAGACGATCTCCATGGCTGGGTAATTTGGCAGTTTCCTCGTCAGCTGAGCGGGGGACTCTCTGGAGCAGTCCATCCTCCTTTGGCGGGACATACCTGGTATCCGGCGATAATTGGATATCTGGATAAAAGAATTCAGATTCATGGCCATACAGATCTCGAATTTGATTCGCCCGAAGAAGCCGCAAATTGGTTGGTGACGCTGACCTAGCTATTATTACCTGTCCCTTTTTCTGGGAATAGACTCTTGGATCAGGCTCTCTATATTAATAAATAGCTTAGTAAAACATCTTGTCTGATCATACTCGTCGCCGAACGGAGGAGCGGCCACTCAGCATCGTATTATTGATCCTGCTATTGACTCTGATACAAGCCTGTTCTGCAACAGAATTCGCTGGTAACGTAATCTCACCAGCGGCTTCAATGAAACCATTGGTCCAAAGACCAATAGGGTCGCCTACGGTTCGCATTATCCTCACACCGACATTAACTCCTACAGTCGAGCTACCACCTACGCACACACCACACCCTTCCGTCACCCCAACAATAACTCCTACCTCGATCCCGATTCCAATCCCATGCCAATCTCCCGGTCAGATTTTGACTGGGAATTATTACAGCTATCTGGCAGGCCAACAACTGCCGTATCGAATCTATTTACCCCCTTGTTATGGTCTGGACGGCCATGCTTATCCGACGCTTTATATGTTACATGGCGGCTCCTACACCGATCAGCATTGGGATGATTTAGGTCTAGATGAGACAGCCGAAATGGGAATCATCGACGGATTGCTCCCCCCACTGTTAATCATCATGCCGGATGGTGGCACTATGGTTGATAGCACCTCCGGCGGTCCCAATTCGTATGAAGGCGTTGTCATGAACGAACTGATCCCATTCATCGAAACCAATTATTGCGCGATACCTGATGGCGAATACAGGGCCATTGGTGGTATCTCCCGCGGCGGCTACTGGTCGCTGGAGATAGCATTTCGATTTCCCCAGATGTTTGCCAGCGTAGGCGGTCATAGTGCTGCCTTGCTCGACACTTTTGCCGGTAGAGATATCAATCCACAGTATACGGGGATTTACAATGATCTCGCTGATCTCCGAGTATATTTGGATATCGGTATCGACGATTGGGTAATCAACAATATTCGCCGCCTGCATGAGGAAATGCTGGCGGCCGGTAAGAACCATACCTGGGCTCTTAACCAGGGAAAACACGAAGATGCCTATTGGTCGAATAATCTTAAGGATTATCTGATCTGGTACACGCTACCATGGCCATTGGAACGTGATCCGTATCCACCCTGCCTGATAGATGGACCTGGTTAACCTAATACCCACACTTTTTCAACCGTCTCGATTCGTGCCCCTGCTACTCATCCAGATGAGTACAGAGATTACAAGGCTCCCAAGGAACAGCAAGATTGCTAGCTTAAAAAGTCCTGGTGCAAATATCGCAACCAAACCAAAAGCCAGGCTAAAACCATAGTAGCCAACGACTATCCAGCGAATAGGCACCCCATCATCTGCCAGCCGAAAATGCAGGTGACCGCGATCGCCGTAAAAAGGACTCTGGCCACGCCGTACTCTATCAACTACTCGCCATACGCTATCAAGAATCGGAATAGCCAATACCAACAATGCCGTGGCTATTTTGGCAGGTGACAAGATTGAGAGGGTTGCCAGATTGTATCCCAGTACATAGGCGCCTGCGGTTCCTAAAAATATGCGCGCCGGAGCAAAATTATACGGTAAAAATCCCAAGAGAGCTCCGGCCAGCGCCAGAGGAAATGCTGCAACGGCCTCCTGTCCGAGACGAAGACTATGCCAGGCAAATAATAATGCTGCAATCGTACCGACGCCAGCAGCCAGACCATCTAAGCCGTCCAACCAGTTCACCGAATTGATGATTAGCACCATCCAGATAGCTGTAAGTAGAAGAGCCAGTGGTTGCCAACCTATCCAAATAACTTCACTGCTCAACGGGTTAGTGAAAACCTCTATGAAGATAAGATGTCCGATTGCAATAATCGCACCCAGAAACTGGATGGCGAATTGAGCCCAAGGCGAAAGTTCCCGGAAATCATCAATCAGGCCACCAACCAGGAATACCAGACTGCCTAGAATAACCCCTCGCAATCGAATGGCATCATCACCAGTTGGCGGTAGCATGAGGTATATGATCAAGATACCGGTCACATAAGCTAAAGCAAGAGGAATGCCGCCTAATTTGGGGATCGGTTTGTCATGCCGTCTCCGCCCGCCTGGCAAAGCTACAACTCCCCACCTTTTAGAGAGTTTCGTGGCCAATGGTGTTGTTACTAGTGCAACGGTAAAGGTAGCGAGGAAAACAGCGATATAACTCATTTGAATCTGGCTGGCATTTTACAGGATCTCAGAGATAGGTTCTAAATCACTTGTCCTGGTCAATCGGCTTTCAACCAGTTCCAAATTGGCGGTCACCTGCGTCACCGAGCCCTGGCACAATGTAGCCAATGTTGTTTAGGTGCGAATCAACCTCGCCGACAAAAATTGGCACGTCAGGATGCGCCAAGCGAAGCGTTTCGATTCCCTCTGGAGCAGCCAATATTCCCACAAATTTTATACGATCAGCACCCCAGGCTTTCAGGATGTCGACTGTAGCGACGGCCGAGCCGCCCGTGGCCAACATTGGATCAAGTACCAAACAAACTTGCACCGTCGGATCGGTTGGCAATTTATTGTAATAGGAAACTGGTTGCAGAGTCTCCTCATCTCGATAGAAACCAATATGCCAGACCTCAGACCCGGGCATCATCTCCCAAATTCCGTCAACCATTCCTAGACCTGCTCGAAGAATCGGAATAAGACCGATCTTTTCAGCCAGAATGTGCCCGTCAGCAGCGCCCATCGGCGATTCAACAACTATATCATTAACCCTGAGATCCGAAGTAGCTTCATAACACAGCAACATCGCTAATTCACGGATCAATTCGCGAAACTTTTTTGGTTCAGTGTCAATTTGGCGTAAAAGCGTTAGTTTATGCTTGACCAGGGGGTGCTTCGATACGTGGACCATGTTCTCATCCTCCTCCACCTAATATTTCCTGATTGTACGGTTATTTTCAAACAGGGTCGAATAGAATCTTTTTCATACCATGCGCATAGTAGTACAGATGGCGTATAATGAGGCTCATAATGGATGATGATCGTGGATTCACCAGGGAGATATCCCCGTCTCAAACGGCAGGTGATATCGGGCTAGACAACCTGATCCGGCCGCAATATATGAGAGAATTTATTGGGCAAGATAAACTCAAGACCAATCTCACGATTCTCATCGAAGCAGCCAAAGCTAGATCCGAAGCCTTGGATCATGTTTTGTTCCACGGTCCTCCGGGTTTGGGTAAAACCACACTGGCGCATGTCGTTTCTAATGAAATGAATGTAAATATCAGGACCACTGCCGGTCCGGCTATTGAGCGCGCAGGAGATTTGGCCGCGATTCTAACCAATTTACGGGCCAATGATATACTTTTCATTGATGAAGTTCACCGGCTTGGCCGGGTCGTGGAAGAAATTCTCTATCCGGCAATGGAGGATTTCGCCCTCGATATCATTGTCGGCAAGGGCCCGGGTGCAAAAAATGTACGCCTCAAACTACCCAGGTTCACAGTGATTGGAGCCACAACGCGTCTGGCTCTTCTGACGGCGCCCTTAAGAGCTCGCTTTGGTGCTTCATACCGGATGGATTTCTACCAATATGAAGCCTTACAGACAATCGTTAACCGCGGCGCGCGGATTTTAAATGTACCAATTGAGCCAAATGGTGCAGATGAGATCGCCAGAAGGGCCCGTGGTACTCCGAGAGTCGCCCTTCGCCTGCTAAGACGTGTTCGAGATTACGCCCAGGTCCGGGGCGATGGGCGAATAGCCGGCGATACAGCCAAAGAAGCGTTACAACTTCTGGAAATCGATTCTCTTGGCCTTGACGATTTGGATCGTCGCGTGTTAAGGTCAATCATTGATAAATTTGATGGTGGTCCCGTAGGCCTTGATACAATTGCTGCTTCGATAAGTGAAGAGTCAGACACGATCATGGATGTCGTTGAACCGTATCTTTTACAGCTCGGCTTTTTGGAACGAACATCACGCGGTAGAGTTGCGACAAAACATGCTTACAATCACCTGGGAATTAGTACAATTCAAAAAACCTTTAAAGAAGATCAACGGCGTTTATTCTCATAAAATTCGCCAAAAGCACCTTCCTCAAAGTTGAGGTCATGAACGATTTTGCTCGTATACTGATCATTATTGGGTTGGTGATTACATTTATCGGTATCTTAATACTGATTTTCGGCCGCTTTTTCCCCTGGTTCGGCAATCTTCCTGGCGATATTCGTTTTGAGAGCGAGAATTTAAAGGTATTCCTGCCTTTAGCGACAATGATTTTGATTAGCTTATTGGCCACGATTTTGCTAAATATTGTCATCCGGATCTTTCGCCGCTAGCCACGTTCGAGCTAAGCCAAACTATTCTTTTAACTGTTAGCCATGCAAAGAACCAGCGACTACCATTACCACTTACCACCTGAGCTCATCGCCCAGACACCGCTTGATCGGCGTGATGCCAGCCGGCTACTCGTGCTTGAGCAATCCACAAAAAAAATATATCACACTAGGTTCTATAACATATCAGAATATCTTCGACCAGGAGATATCCTCGTTGGAAACAACAGCCGAGTTATCCCAGCTCGCCTGTTTGGGAGGAAAAGTGAAACCGGTGGCCGGGTTGAATTATTGCTCTTAGAGCAGCTATCAGAAAGAAAATGGCGCGTATTAGTTGGTGGCAAGAAAATGCACACCGGCAGTCAAATCAACCTGGTTGACAGGCGAGGTGATCTAACAGCGATAATCGCAAATGTGACTGCTGAACTTTCCGGGGCCATCCGCGAAGTTGAATTCAACTTCGCGATCAAGGATCACCTTGCCATTAGCGGTCAGACTCCTCTGCCCCCTTATATACACATACCGCTATCTGATCCTGAAAGGTATCAAACTATTTATAGTCGGGAGATGGGTTCCTCAGCCTCGCCAACTGCGGGTCTTCATTTCTCAGGGGAACTGCTTTTATCACTACGCGAAGTAGGGGTCCTGTTTGAGACAGTCACCCTTCATATTGGTCTGGACACTTTTAAGCCAGTTAGCAGTGAGTTTTTGGTGGATCATCAAGTTCATAGTGAATGGGCGTCAATCACTCCAGAAGCCGCAAATCGTATCAACGAAGCCAAGTTAGCTGGTGGCCGGCTGGTAGCTATCGGAACAACCGCTGTGCGTTTGCTCGAAACTGCAGCTTTGCGCTCGGCGGGTATTTCAGGAGAATTACACGATATCAGCCGGCGAGACACCGTCGGGGAGATTGCCGGTACTTGTCCGTGGAGGCCGGTAGCAGCGTTCGAGGGCCAAACAGATCTGTTTATTTATCCCGGTTACCGGTTCCGTGCTGTCGACGCTATGATCACCAATTTCCATCTGCCCCGCTCTAGCTTGTTAATGCTGGTTTCCGCCTTCGCCGGCCGCGATCAGATCCTTCGGAGCTACGAGAAAGCTATAACGGAGCGGTATAGGTTTTATTCCTTTGGCGATGCCATGCTCATCATTTGAGGGCACCGTCATTATTTTCCCACCCGATAAGCAGTTCCTGAATTTGCACCCAGTGCAAATTATCATGCCGGACCACAATCGACAGTAGTTCATGCATGCTTGTTGGTCCGAAGAATGCGTGCCGGCCTTGTCGTTCCCACATCGAGGCAGTAAAAGATTGCAGCAGGATGATTGTCTCCGTGCGATTCTCGATAAACTCACCCACTGCAATCGGCCCGTCCTGTTGGCGGTATAGACGTTCCTGGGCCCATTCATCAGGCGAAACACCTGGGATAAATGCGTTATCTTGATCAACCATAGCCTGGAATCGCCATTGATGTACTTCACGTTCTACATCCCGTAAATGGCACACGACCTCAGTTAATGACCAGTTTGATTCAGTGGGCCGCCAGGTCCAATTTAGGCCATACATGGTTTCTAGGCTCCGCAAATTGTCAATCATCGTATTAAGATGGTTCATCAACTCTTCAACTTGGGGCAAGGCTTGCATGGGTGATCTTTTTACCTAACTATGGCATTGAAGGTTCTGGCTACGAGATAAGCCATCCAGCACGAAACTTATCAAATAACTTATCGAGGGAGCCTTGATATTTAGGCGAAATTCCAGGCTGGCTCGCGCCATCATCAACGATCCAATAAGTCTTGCAGCCCAATTGATCGGCCGGTACCATGTCGTTTTCCCAGTCGTCACCAACCATGAGCGTCCGTTCCGCCGATAGATCGAACTCTCTTAATATTTCCTGGTAGTAGGACACATGTGGTTTCGCGAAGTGCATATTCTCATAGCTAGTGATCAGCGAAAAGCTAAAATCCTCGACCGAAACGCCAGCCCATTCCAACCTTTGTTCAATAGCAATTCGGGGAAACAGAGGATTCGTCGCCACGATAACCAGGATGTCGCGATCCAAACATAGCTGGACAATATTTTTTGCGGCTGGCCGGCAGGTTGTGAACTCCTTCAAAGCGCCAAATCGATCCCGGTAGAAGCCTTCGATGATATCCTCCATGTATTCCTGGTCCAGGCCTGTACGTTGGCAAAAAACCGACCAGAAAACTTCTCGATTGGTCAGATCTGGATCCTGATTAGCAATCATTGCTTGTGTGCCAATCATCAGGTCAGCAAGAAAGCTATCTCCTTCAATGATAGGTTGGACATATTCGGCCACCAGTGGAAAATAGGCCTTAAGAAATTGGTCCATATCGTTGCCAAGTAGTGTGTCATCGAGATCAAAGAGAACTGCATCCACATCCGGCATTAAATATCTCCACCAAACAGTTCCTGCAAGCCCGGTCGTTCCTTGGCGCAAATTGGACATCCAATTTCAGGCTTTTCAACTTCTACCAGGTGCCGGCTGCAGGAAGCTGTAACTTCCACGCGTCGATTTATTCCCAGGAGGCCGCTTTTTATTGTTGCTTCCAAAACCAGATCTGGACTACTGTTCGCTCTGAGAATCTCTGGAACTTGGCAACGAGAGCAGTCCTTCGCTTCCCATGCTGGTGAGTCGGGATTACCTCGGATTAGCCGGCAATACTGCTCCGAATGACCTCGGTGATAATCTTGATAATAAAAACGACACTCAGTTCCAGCTGGTGTGATCACCTGCACTCCTGTTTTTTGTTCAAATGCCAAACATGATGAACACCAAAAAAGCGACACCGAATGGCGTCGCTTTCCGGATACGCCCGGAGAGACTCGAACTCCCGACCTTCTGGTTCGTAGCCAGACGCTCTAATCCGCTGAGCTACGGGCGCTTGACACGATCTGGTTTGCCATAGCTGGTTGAGAGCAACTACAAAACGTTACCATCTCGTGTAGCGGGGAGGCAGGGATTCGAACCCTGGAACGGCTCTTACACCGTTAACCGCTTAGCAGGCGGCCCCAATCGTCCACTCTGGCACCTCCCCGAGGAAGATACGTCTAGAAACAAAACGTGCTAATATTTATCTATTAAGGCGGAGGGAGAGGGATTCGAACCCCCGGTGAGCTCACGCCCACTACGGTTTTCAAGACCGTTGCCATCGTCCACTCGGCCATCCCTCCAACCCTCGCCGCCCATAACAAACGGGCAGTTTTGGTCGAGCGATGAGTATAGCACGAGGCCTATTGACTGTCAAAGCTGGCGATCTCCAAGTCTGCTATCTTCAGCCATTGTTTTTCTACGATTGGAACGGTCCCCCAGCCAAATCGGCCGCGAGGAGTCGCTATCAAATATTGGTTGTCAATCCAGGCCACAAATGCTAAAGGTCCATTTGGCGAGAATAGAGTTTTCATGATTGCTACGCCATCAACCAGGAAATGACATCCTCCTTTCAACCAAATCATTTCGTAGGTGTGCCATTCATCCATCTCGCTGCTTATTGGCATAAAGGATATCTTAAGCGTCCGGCGTATAACTGGCCAAAGTTTATTTCGGATCAACCTTACATTATGTAGAAGCAGAATAGCCGGCGCGAACGGCGCCAGACCGATCGCGGTTAAGGACGATGCATCCAAGGTAGAGGCAAACCAACCTCTACCTGGTCCATTCAGCGGCAGCGGCAAATTGCTGGGTCTCGAAGCATAAAAGAACCAGGTCGCTTTTGGTAGTGCTGGCCATACCTTGTGTTTATCACCAAACGGTGCATTCCAGAAACCAAAGCCGGCCGTACCAACGAGTTCATTTCCCGGGTGTGAGAATCTGGCGCTCAGTCTTAACACTGTCCCTGAACGCCAAGGGTATTCCGCCCGCTTGCGTTCTCCATAATCATCAATCTGACCATTGGAATAACCCATATCCGTAGGATACAACTCCAGGCACCTTGGAGGACCCGGTACAATTCGACCACTATTCTGTTCTAAATACCGTAAATCGAGGGTCATTATTCGATTATCCTGACATTGGGTATAATTACAATGATTCAAGGAAGGTGTAAAGAAATGGAAATAATTTGGTATGGACAAAGTTGCTTTCGACTCTCTGAGAGAGGTCAAGCAATCATAGTTACAGATCCCTATGACGGCAGTATTGGTTTGCCGTCCTTAAAGGTTCGTGGTGATGTTGTAACTATTAGCCATGATTCGCCAAGCCATAATAATGTGGCAGCGGTTTCGGGAAGTCGCCATTCTCTAAAGGGGCCAGGAGAATATGAAATTGGCGGTGTGTTTATCACCGGAATAGCTACAAATGAGCAGGCAGACCAAACTGAAAATGTGTTGTTTCTCTTCGACTATGGCTACGTGACAATCGCGCATCTAGGGGATATGGCTAAGGTACCCTCACAGACAAAAATTGAAGCGTTGGAACAGGTGGACGTGCTATTGGTCCCAGTTGGTGGCGGCAAAAGCCTCAATGCGGCACAAGCGGCTGAACTTATCTCGATGCTTGAACCAGGTATTGTTATACCGATGCATTATCATATACCAGGACTTGATCATGGCCTCGAAGACGTTGAGCGGTTCCTGAAAGAGATGGGAGTTACTCGACCAGAGGAGGAGACCAGTTTTAAGATATCCTCATCAAGTCTATCCGACGAAACTCAAGTCATCTTGCTAACACCCAGGATTAAGATGTAGGAGGCTGATCGCGCATAGTAGGCAAGATTCCGCGTTCCTTTCATAGGGTGTACGGGTACTGGTGGCGGGCTACCAAATGTGATTCATATGACGACAAAATTGATCTTACGCTGGGACATTCATCAGGGTGCGGAATCCGAATATTTTGAGTTCATGGTCAGCGAGTTCATCCCAGGACTGAAGCGCCTTGGAATCAATGAGCCAGGGGTTTGGTATACCGCCTATGGAGAAGCTGAACAGATTCTTATTAGTGGGATCACAGAAACCAGTGAACACATGGCCTTTGTTCTGCGAAGTAAGGATTGGGCGCGGCTCAAAGAGCGTCTTGAAACATTGGTGGACAACTTCAGCCAAAGAGTTTTACCAGCAACTGGTGGCTTTCAGTTGTAACTAGAATGACTCGACTGTAGCAATTGCGAATCGGGCGATACTACTAAAGCATAGTCTGTTATTATGTGAGGCTCGTTCTGTATTTCTGGATTATGCCGAGGAGCTTTTCTGGGCTGGGTCTGCGGCAGATCCTTTTTTATTCTCGGCAACGACATTCGACTCCGGCCTGTTTTCTGCCTTTTTAATATCCGATTCCCCTGATTTCGAGTTTGAATCACTCTCTTGTTTCTTGTTATTGCCAGTAATAGCGCCATTTGACTTACCGTTTCGGTTATCAGTGACATAGAATCCCGATCCTTTGAAAACAACGCCTACTGGCGAAATAACTCTTCGTATACTCCCATTACATTCCGGGCATACGGTTAATGGGCTATCTGAAAAGCGCTGGCGGGCTTCAAATCTGTGCACACAACTCTTGCACTTATATGTATATATGGGCATGTCTTAACCTCAAGATACGATTTCTGGGGATATTGATCCCTCACCAGCTATTCTAACCACCAGGCAATAAATTGACAACCAAGCAACTCCAAGCATAATACATCTTAACTATTAACAATAAGTTAGAATGTACCCGTATTCGGCCGAAGCTTATTCAAGGAGTTTACTAGATGTCAGCTAATGAGACACAAAATTCAATTGACGCCAAGGTTTGGAAGGCGATTGCCCAGTCGGATATCGACATTTCAGCGATGGAAAAAGCTGATATGGATAACCTCATAGAGTTGATAACCGACACTATCCTTGTGGAGGTTGACAGTACTCTGGATAAATCAGAAGCTGCTGATAAGGATGCTGCCCAGAATTATTTTCCACCCGGCGAGGATAGTAATGAGACCGTCCTTTGGCAAGGGCGTCCATTCCTCTCTTTCAGCGAGCATTATCTGGTCACCAACCAACGTGTGCGTATAATTAAAGGATTATTGGGCAAGAAGCGGAAAGATATCGAACTCATTCGTATTCAGGATCTGGATCAGACTCAGACTTTACGAGAACGATCGCTTAACCTGGGGGATATCACCATTCATAGCCACGACAAAAGTGATCCAGTTATTACCTTAAATAACGTTCGTGATCCAGAACAGGTCCATGAAATTCTCCGACAAGCCATATTGAGTGCTCGCAAACAGAGCAAATTGACGTTCCAAGAGGAAATGTAAAAGGTAAGTTCAGCTAATGAGCAGTCGTTAGATCTCCGGTCGAATACCCCCTCCGTTCGCCTTGATTGGCTCGCCTAGCATGCGCTGTTTTCCCCTGACTATGATTCGGATAAAACTTCAAGTTTATCGTGATCGATAATCTTGACTCGCTTCCGGCTAATTTCGATCAGGTCCGCTGATTTGAAATCATTGAGAGTTTGTGTGATTGTTTCGCGATAGGTTCCCAGCATCTCGCCAAGATCCTGGTGTGTGTAACCTGCTACTTCATCACTCTGGCCTTGCTCACTAGCAAGCCTCAACAACAAGCTGGCGAGTCTGGCGGGGATACTCTTAAAGGCGATTTCCTCTAATCTCGACTCTAATTTAGAGACCCGGTCACCGAGAGCTTCGACAAATCGAAAGGCCACTCGTGGCTTGTCTCTCATCAACCTCTCTACGTCAGTCCGGCTCATGACACACAACAAACATTCGTCTACCGCTTCGGCGAAGGTATTGTGCATCCCTTGTCCCACCAATGACATCTCGCCAAAAATAGTCCCAGGACCAAGTGTAACCACTATTAATTTCTTTCCGTTGGGTGAGATTCGATAGAGCTGGACACGCCCTCGCTTAAGCAGGAACAATACTTCACCAGTCTCTTCAGGCATATAAAAAATTCGACCTGGT
Organism: Patescibacteria group bacterium; assembly: GCA_035527655.1. GTDB lineage: Bacteria > Chloroflexota > Anaerolineae > Promineifilales > Promineifilaceae > UBA11865. Next base: position 174,626 of record DATLAB010000001.1, read on the forward strand.
TCGCAACTTGACATTGTTAACTGGCGATCCATTTCCTGAAGCTCGCTCGTGCTCAAATCCTGGAATATTTCGATGTTTGATAGGTAGGTTAGCTTTGTTTCTTGCATGGTATCCTTTCCGTGATGGTGACATCTCGTCAGCAAATCATCAATGCCGGGTCATAATGAGTTTGGTTTGTAACCTATTATTTGAGTTATACCATCGTCAATCGTCACCAAGATTGATGGGTCGCAGCAGCTGGCATTGACTTCCCTCAAACAAGATCCCGAATAAATCATAGCGTCATCAAAGTATATTGGTACCCGATTCAATTCCCTCTATACCCCCTCTGCTTCAACACCCTCTGCCTGCAGACAATAAAGCCAGGGATCCTCGCCGTCCAAATAAACCTTCAATGCTGGGCTTTCGGCATAAAACCCCCGGTGACGCTCGGGTAATAATGCCGCAATATGAACCATAATCAGGTGTGTATATGCCGCTAGTTCAGCTGCTTTTGGACGCCTCGAAGCTTCAGGAAGAACAAATGGTTCGCCAATATTAATCTGAATATTCGTTTTTCTGAATCGGGCCATATTGTGCCCCAGTATATCTGTGTTGGCGATGGCAACGGGCAGTACAGGGACTTTAGACCTTGTAGCCAGGTAGGCCGCCCCATCGCGTGCCCTTATCAGTGCCCCCACTCTGCTTCGGGTACCTTCCGGCGCCAAACCAAAAACAGAACCGCCCTGCAACGCCTTCAGAGCCAGACTTAGTGGGGCTCTATCAACTTCGCCGCGATTAATAAAAATAGCCCCTCCCCAGCGCAATAACGGTCCAAATATCACATGCTTTTCCCATTTCTCTGCGGCAAAAAAGCGCAATCTGACCCGGGGCAATGCTATCATAACAAGGGGGGGGTCAGCTTTACTCATGTGATTTACGACCATGATGTACGGACCGTTAGGCGGAATATTTTCCTGGCCGGTGATTCTGCATTTTCCTGCGAAGAATAGCAAACTAAGTACGAATCTTCGTACCAGGCTGACCACGAAAAGATCGACTGTACGACTAATGTTTCTTGTTACCGCAAGCAACTTCCTCACTCCAGGAGACTGAATTATCTGGGAGTCAAACCGAAATTTATCCTTTTTCTCAAGCATGCCACTTCATTAATTCTTATTTCAATTTTATAAAGGATTCATCAACTGGCCTACTAGTTGGATGAGTGTTTGACACCCATCCAGAGCAAATGTCGCTCAGTCATCAATTCTGCAGTTGCTCGACTTTCCACCGACAGCTGGCAAATAACATTTCTTCAAGAATCCATCTCTCGAGCTACCAATCGTTAAATTAGTTAAACCCTATTATTGTATATCGAAGTAACAATAGGCGAACGTTTGATCATCTCGCTTATGCAAAGATAACTCAGAATAATATGGCTGATTTTTAAAAGCCAGCTTTGCCGGACTAACCGGATATAGTAACCTTCGTCCCATACACCGCCAAATCAAAGTAGCAATATCCAACATTTAAGCCGCGAGATGCTCTTATAAATATCGCCGTGAAAACTGAAGTTCTGACAAAAACTTGTTTGACAAGGCAAAACATAGCACCCGTTTATGAATGAACAATAACATTTCTAAAACTATGATCCTTTCTCGATAAAGCAACTAGACCCTTCGTCGGCTAATTTCATGTTAGACTTAAGTCAAATGTTCCACTATAAATCTCGGTTAACCGGGCAATTGTTAGACATCAGCAAATACTTAAATCGACATTGTTATGAGTAAAAACGACGGAAATTCAAAAGATATCAGTGTCCAAGTACCTGATTCACAATTTCTAAGCCTTCTCCTCAAGGAAACGGCCGCCCGACACACCCATCTTTGTCCCCGCCAGGTGTTGGGTGTACGCATGGCTTTGCATGGCCTGCAGGTACTGAATCTAATAAGAGACGATTACCACCCAAGATTCTTGAATCATGATAAGCGTCTGCTCGTGATTGTCGAAACAGATGGATGTGGAGCTGATGGGGTGGCGATTGCCACGAACTGTTCCGTTGGGCACCGGACCTTACGAATTCTGGATTATGGAAAATTGGCGGCGACCCTGGTCGATACACATACAAACCAGGCTATTCGTGTCATACCTTCGTTAGCTGCCAGGCAACTCGCACTCCAACATTTACCTGAGTCGAGCGATCGTTGGCATGCTTACGTTCAGGCATATCAGATGATACCCGACAGTGAATTAATGGACCTTCAAAAAGTTCAACTTACCCACTCGATTGCTGAAATCCTCAGTAAGGCCAATAGCCGGGCTATTTGTTCGTACTGTGGAGAAGAAGTAATGAATGAGCGAGAAGTGTCTGGGCAAAATGGCGTAATTTGTCGCAATTGCGCCGGTGACAGCTATTACACGTTAGGTCAATGACATAGCCTGCTGACTTGATCATCGTAATAGGGAATATCTTTCGGCTCCCTACCGAGCACACGTTTGTCAAAAAAAAGTTTTGCCAACCGCAATTTGGTGCCATCCTTCTTCTCTCGGAGTTCCCACTCACCTTCTGCAGCGAGACAAGCTGCATAATAGAGATCCGTTATTCTGTTCATAAGCGGTCGAAAGAAAATCGCTGCGGTTAGCTCGTCCATTGCCAGTACTTCAGTTAGCTCATTTTTGGTCTTTGCCTGCTCTTCTAACCCAGGGACACGCAGCGATTCCTCCTCAATACCCAAGAACATTGACTCTATAGCCAGGAGAAAAGGTTCGGAGATCTGGTAGCGCCGAATATCCCTCTGCACCTGGGCCAGTAAAACATTGTGGGTACCTTCCCAATTCTCATAAACAAAATTGTCCCGTAATAATCGCGGCAAAATTGAGAAGGATTCAATGGTCCCGTTTCCGCCGAGAAGCTCAATCCCTTGGGCGATAATCTCACGGGTGAGAATCGCTGAACGGTATTTATTGAGATTAATTGCCAGCCGAAGAAAGTCTCGGGCTTGATTGCCTGCATCTCCAAGCTCGAGTTTATCCACTAGATTGACGATATGGAGAGAACCGGCCAATATTGCCGAACTATCTGCACGCATATTGGCCAAAGTATCTTGCACAAGCGGATAATGGATAATGGCCTGACCAAATGCACGACGGTTTTGAGCGAATGTTTTTGCGGTTATGTACACACGCCTTGCAGCGCCACACACCGCCAGGGCGTTGTATACTCGGGAGGTGTTAATGACGAAGGTCATTAAATTCTTAAATCCTTGGTCCAATGGGCCAAGCTGATGTGCCAGCGCGCCCTGAAACTCTACCTCGGCTGTTGCCAATCCTCGGGTTCCCAATTTCTCTTTCAACCGATTAATTCGAATGGCATTCGGTTGGCCGTTCTCTAATCCCCGCGGCATAAGAAATAATCCCAAACCTCGAGTACCGCTACCCTGATCAGCCACTCGAGCTGTAACCAAGGCTAGATCAGCGCTGATATTTGAGCAAAACCATTTCTCCCCGCTAAGTAGCCACAATCCCTTCTCGAGCTCAAGCGGTTTAGCAAGCATAGCATTTGCCCCCACATCGGATCCTCCCTGTATTTCAGTCAGAAACTGAGCCCCTTGATATAGGGTGTCATAGTTTGAATCGAGTAGGTGCGGCAGGTATCTACGCTTTAATTTGTCGCTACCAACTGCCTGAAGAACCTTTATCATCCCGGCCGTGCACGCCAAGGAGCAGTTATGACCAGCCTCTCCATTCTGCGCTGATAGATAGAACATTGCCAGCGCTAGAAGATTATTCCCTGGCTCTGCAAAGACGCTCATCATGCCAGAATCAAATATCATTCTTCCAGCATCGTGGTGCGCTGGATGATAAATCACTCTTTCAATTCGCTCGCCAATCGGATCGTAGCGCTCCAGCCGGGGTTGATTTTGGTCACGGCTCGCTTCCTCAACGAGTCCATCAACTGTGGACGCTAAGAGCGAGCCAAACCGGAACAAGCGGCCGGCATGCTGTTTATAAGTATCTCTTCCCCAGAGGAATTCCAAAGATCGCTGAAAACCAAGATCATAGGCGAAAAAATTGTCAGGCTGGCTCTCTTTCCAGGCAGCTAATGATTCCCGTCCTAAGTCAGCTTCCGATCGGTCCTGCTCCGCCGAATCACCGTTTTGATTTAACCGGCCATTTTTCATAGAACTCACCTTATTCAGCCCGCTTCTCTCCATTACCTTCTATTAAGCTGTTGATTGCCCTGGTATTCAGGATCGCCTTTGGAATGAAAGAAGAAATTAAAACATACTCCTGTTCCTTGCTGCGATCTGCATTCCTTTCAGAACAATGGGCGTTACCTCCAGACGGACCCAGGCCATCCAGGGTTGGCACGTGGTCCCAGACCTGATTAGCGTCACTTAACCCACCTCGCTCCTCGGCCACCACCTCCCACCCCATATCACTGGCTGATTCACTCCATAGTGAAAGGAGTATATTGGTCTTCCGGTTTGGAGACCAGGGACGCCACCGATTTATTATTTCGATATGTACCTGGCTTGGAAATTCTCCATTCCTACTGAGACCCGGCCCGATATCTTCCAATGCCTTTAAGTCTGCAATCCCGGCATTTAAAATATCAGATTCAAACGCTCGCATTTCCCCGCTGGCTACCGCCATGTGTGGCACACGATTAATGACAGTGCCTCCGGCAACTGTACCTACATTAAAGGTAAGTTGACGATCGTAATCTGTCATTTTCGCTATGGCGGTAACAACTTGAGCAAGCTTTACAATAGCATTTGAACCAGATTGGTGTGCCGAACCCGCATGAGCAGCCTTGCCTTCAACCATGATTCGATAGGTAGCCATCCCTTTTCGCGCTGTCACTATCGAGTAACGATCGTTATTTCTTCGCCCACCTTCAAATACCAGGCAGGCCAAAGCACTCTTTGGGATCTGTTTGCGACAGAGCTCACCAAATTCTGCTTCCAGCGTTTCCTCGGCAGCATTTAGCAGGATATACCAATTAACCCCATGAAACAGAACCGGATTGATTTCCCGGAGGCCATCCAATACCATAAACATAAGGACCGTTCCGCCCTTAATATCTACAGTTCCTGGACCAAATATTTTATCGCCCTCAACCCGCCAGGAAAATTGATTCCGCTTTTCCTCATCAAGCGGAAAGACCGTATCGAGATGAGAAACCAGGGCAATATTCGGCCGCTCTGTCCCTGAATCTGCTGCCTTGCTCAAAACAATATGATCTCCAAAGGAAGGGTTTCTGGAAGGATATCGTCTCGATGAAAATCCAAGATCAGAAAAACAGGCGATTGTTAACTCTCCCAGCCGGTTAACCCCATCCGCATTCGCCGTGAAGCTATTTATATCCACCATTTGCTTCAACAAATCAAGATACGAATCAAGCTTGCGTTCAAAATGGCTATCCAGTTCCCTCTTTAACATCTGATCCTTCTTACAAATCAATCTAGCTGCTCATGAACTGGCGCCAACAATAACAAAGCCAATAAAGCCGATCGCTCAACCATTTTGTCCAAAAATATGAATTCATGGTTTGCATGGGCGCCGTCGCCAACAGCGCCAAGACCATCCAGGGTAGCCGCGTACTGACTGGTTAAATTGCCATCTGATGCACCACCGGCCAATCCTTCCTCCAGGTTCAGATCGAGTGCCTTTCCCATGTTATGGGCTTTGTGCCATAGTTGTTGGTTTGCGGGTGTCCGCTCTAGAGGAGGTCGATCAATATTCCCCTCAATAGAGATACTCACACCAGCCAGAGTTGGTTCCAGGCTTAATATCTCCTGCTCCAATTTGCCGGCAGCCTCTAATGTGGGTACGCGGACATCCACAACTGCACTGCTGGTCGGCGCCACAACATTCGACCGGAGACCACCTTCCACCAGTCCAACGTTGACGCAAATACCCTTATCATAGTCATTCATCGCGAACAGTCTCTGGATAATATAAGAGAGTTCCAAAATGGCACTTATGCCCTTTTCCGGATCCAGACCGGCATGAGCCGCCCGCCCAATAACCCTAATCTTAAACCGACCCACCCCCTTTCTTGCCGTCTTCAATTTCCCGGATTGACCGAGCGCGGGTTCGAGCACATAAACTCTCTCAACCTCTTTTGCCAGATCAATGATTCGAGACTCAGATTCCACACTGCCAATTTCTTCGTCAGAATTAATAAGTATAATTGGGGTTAACAAGGGGACCAATCGTATTTCAAGCAGGCTCTTAAGGGCGAATATCATTTGCGTGAGCCCACCCTTCATATCGAAAACTCCCGGCCCCCTGATGATATTTGCCTCAATCGAGAATGGCATAGAAGTTAATATGCCAGAAGGCCAAACAGTATCGCAATGTCCTAATAAAAGTTGTGATGGTTGAGAAACATCGGCGCCGGCCGGTCGGGCCACTAGGTATCCGCCGGTCGTTTTTCCGGAAAAATGATGCACCTCATAATCCAACTGTTGTAATTGTTCAATTAGTATCCTCTGAATCTTTGCCTGGGCGTCGGGATCAGTGGATGGGGATTCGGCGAGAACTAGCCGTTCTAACAAGAAGATCATCTCGTCTCGGTTTGACGAAATGGTATCCAGTATTGTCTTTGCGAGTGATACGTCCAAGCTGATTTCCTCAAAATTATCGCGGTAGATTAAAACAAAACTGCAAAAAACCTTATATAGACCGGTCTGATGTTTTCCAGGCTTCGATGATCTGTATACACTGGCAAAATCATCATCACCTTCTTTCAAGAGGTACGCCGACTACCCAGGCATAACCAACCAGAGCTTTATTATAACTCTTGCTCTTCAAAAACAGCCAGAGATGCCACCAGGGCCATCAGGATCAGAATAAAGCTCAGGGCGATGGAACCGCCATTTGGCAATGTCTCATTTCTTATCACTAATTGACTGGCCCAGGTGACCAGACCGCCAGGAGCCAATGCCCCATAACGAGGAATACTACCGGCCAACAAAATCAGAACGGAGCCGGCCAAAGCTATGCCTGCAGCCGCACCAATTGTCCGGCCGAAAGTACTGCCAAAGATAGTAATTGCGACAAACACCAGTAACCAGAGCAGCAATAATAGATTTACCACAAAGAATGGAAAAAAATCGAGAGAACCAAAAAGAAAAACCGTGTAGTAATAAGCGGCAACCATTGCCAGGATAAAAGCAACAGAATACACGAGAGCCTGGCTGACAAACTTACTGATAATAAAGGCCCATCGAGGCATCGGCTTGCTCATTATCATGGCCGCAGTCCCCTTCTCCCTTTCACCGACTATTGAACCCATGCCCAGCAAGATTGCCAAAATAAAACCAAATTGAGTCAGATTCTTAATATACTGCCCAATAGCTTCTTCGGCTGTAGGTTCAGGGATGAGGTCGACCAGTTGCTCAGCTCCCTCGAGGCTTCCCAGTAGTGCAGGCGTAAACTTGGCCAATAGCGGAGATACCATGCCAAACAGCAGGAATATCGCTCCGACAATGATCACCCTGCGCGTCCGCCATTGGAATAACATCTCCTTGCCCAGGCTAACGACGAATAAATGAACTTCTGGAATCAACGACTCGATCTGATTTTTCGTTTTCCCAGGAGCTCCCGAACGTATTCGCCATACCCAAATCAGCAATGGCGTGACCATAAGCGCCAGGATAATTTCTAACAACCACATACTCTTAAACTGGCTACCACCATAAACGGCCACAAAGTCAAAAGCTGCATGATACAAGACCGCCAGGGCAATATACAGCCAGTTTCGGCGAACGAACGCCTGCATGACCAGAACAGATAAACTAACCTGAATAACGAGGGCAATTAACCGTTCGGCTATAGCCGCCAACAACAAAAACTGGCTACCTCCAAGAATATCCAGGTGCTGTCCGGCTATGCCTATATGCGCTGATGGCAATTCGGTAACCAGCGTTGTCGAATTGCCAAATAGCCCTGCTGCACTTAAACCAGCGGCGATGAGAACGCCAACCACCATCGACTCAATACCGCCATGACCTAGACCCATCATGATCGCATCTTCATATCTGCGTGCCCGACGCACAATAGCATAGCCGGCTGCTCTGGCGAGTTCTTCAGTAAGACCCGCCGTAAGACCCGCGATCAAGGCAAATTGCGCCAATTGCGCGCTCCCGCTACTGTCATCGGATAGCAGACCAATACGTGATAATAATTCATCCAATGGCAAATGTATAATCTGTGCCGCCAAAAACGTTAGCATGCCAACGCAAAAATAAAGCCAGGGAACGGTAAAACGCCGCCGCAATCTAATTGCTAACATGACAGGCAGTGTGATTATAAAAATTATTGCTGATCCAAAAAGACCGATAGCTATCATGATGCAATCCAGATTATCAGGTACTGATTCTAAGGAAAATATCCTCGAGACTGGGCCTGACCCACTCATATCGATTCAGTAAAAGCCCAGACTCCCCGATTATTTTAAGCATTTCCTTTTTGGAAGTCTGAATATCGCTCACACTTAGGCGGACCTGGGTTGATTCGTGGTTGATCGACTCTATCCATTCTGTTTTTACCAATTGGTCCAAGAACACCTTTGGCAGCGGTACACAGGCCTGGTCAAACTCGAGAATAACTACATTTGAAGTATACCGCTCCAGCAACTCATCCCTGTTGGCAACTAACAATAGTCTGCCCTCATGTATGACTCCTATCTGATCGCACACTCGCTCGACGTCATCCAGGATATGACTGGACAAAAAAATCGTCGTTTCCCCTCGGAGATGGTCAATTAGATCAAGCACTGCTCGTCGTCCAGAAGGATCAAGGGCGCTGGTAGGTTCGTCAAGGAATAAGACTGGCGGGTGGTGGATGAGCGATTGTGCCAATCCGAGTCGTTGGCGCATCCCGCGAGAAAACCCGCCAATTTTTCGGTTTTCAGCCTTCTTTAATTCGGTAAGCTCAAGCAATTCGGAGATGCGATCCTTTCTGTCAGACGATTCTAGGCCATATAGTTTGCCCACATAATCAAGGAACTCTCTTGGAGTCATCCAGGTATAGAAAGCTGGTTCTTCAGGCAGGTATCCAAAATGGCCGCGAGCACTGCCTGAACTATCCAATGTTTGAACCCCATCGACCCAAGCTTGTCCGGACGATGGTCGAGCCAGACCAGTTAGCAGGCGAATGGTTGTTGTCTTTCCTGCCCCATTTTTCCCAAGAAATCCAAAAACTGCTCCTTGGCTAACCTCTAAATCAAGATCCCGAAGAGCATCCACTTCCCCGTAACGGCGGCTCAAACCTTCGCACCGGATTGCATCCATCAGGCCTCCTCACGCCCCACGACAAAATAGATGATCGGTCCGATAAAATTTACTATCAGGATGATCAGGACCCACATCCATTTTGGACCGTTCACCTTGGGCCGCCTGATCAAGTCAACCAAAGCGGCGATCATAAGACCCAGTTGAATCAGAATAATAGGAATCAACAGGGGTATGTAATCACTAATCTGCGACCATACATCTTCACTCATTATCTACTCTCACTTTACGAATCGGATGGGTTACTATCGCTATTTTCTGTTTTATCTTGTCGCCGCCAGCTTGATTCTGAAGCAATGGCAGAAGCGACAGATTAATGGTTTCAATATAGCCTTTGAATTCCTTAGGTGATGCCCAGACGACGGCCTCGGTATAGCCGCAATTATCCCCAACGAGGTCAAGCTCCGGGGCAGCCTCCAGGTAAACAGCGAAGGCCTGCAATAATGTCATCAGATAGATTGTGAAATAACGCAGATGATCATCAGGTGTTACTCCGGTCAAATCAGCCGTCCCTAGCCGAGGTGATCGTTCGAGGCGGTAGATCTTCTCCTGAATCCCCTGCACTATTCTTGTATCAGCCACAAAAATATACCCAGCTTCCAGAAGAATCTTCAGGTGCCGGTATAGGGATGAAGCCGGTACGTCTCTAAGTTGTTGGGCAATCTGCTTGGTACTCTGTTCCTCAACCAGCAGTGTTTGCAAAATCCTGAACCGGACTGGGTGAATAACTAGATCGACCTTGTTACTACTCAAAACAATATCACCTCAACATAGTAATTATTAATATTAGGAACATTATCAATTATGATAATTATAGGTGCTTTCGCCCACCTGTCAAGAACACGGTAAACTTGTGCGTTCGTTCAAACGAGGCTGATTTATTACCATTTCTTAGGGATTTAATCCTTAAGATTCGCAGGTATAGGAGGCGTATGCCTCCTTGGAATACAGTCGGAGATTATAGTCTGAAGGGTTTTCAGAGAGTGTCATATGCCAGGCGTTATTTCTGCTGGTGATAAGCATACTGCCGCTGCTGGCGCAGAGATGTTAAAGGCAGGTGGAAATGCGGTGGATGCGGCCGTAGCCGCTGCTTTTGCTTCATTTATTGCCGAGATTGGGGTTGTACATCTGGGCGGCAGTGGTGTCGCCCAAGTATTTCGGCCGGCAAACGGAATTGATACCTACGACTGTACGACTTTCGACTTCTTTAGCACCATGCCTGGTCTAGGTAGCCAGCCAGGTCCAAAAGATTTGGACTTCGAAAGGGTAACCATTGATTTTGGACCGACGACGCAAGATTTTTTCCTTGGTCGTGGATCCGTTGCAGTTCCCGGAAACATAGCCGGTCTTTGTACGTTAGCCGAATCATTCGGACAACTTCCTTTAACAACCATTCTTGAGCCTGCCATAGATTTAGCTAGTAATTCCCATCAATTAGCCCCATTTCAGGCAGATACCTGCGAATTGCTTAAACCTATTTACACCCACACGCACGAGATGAGGCAGATATTTGCAGCTACCGGTCGCATCATTGGTTCCGGCGAAAGATTATTTGTCCCCGATTTAGCCGAAACGCTGCGGTCATTAGCCGAACAGGGAGCTGCTTATGCTTATAGTGGCCAGTTAGCCCAAATGATACTTGATGACCAGAAAGTACAAGGGGGGCTGCTAACACGGGAAGATCTTGAAGCGTTTCGAGTGAGACGGAATCCACCTATTCGCATAAATTATCGGAATTTCGAAATCTTGCTTCCACCTCCCAGTTCCAGCGGAGGGGTTCTTACGGCATTTTCACTCAAGTTGTTGTGTCATTTCAACCTGGAAAATTTCACTCATGGATCGGCCGATTATTTGCGCTTGTTATTCGAGGTAATGGCGGCGACCACCAGAGCACGCCCTAAGTGGGATAAAGCCTCTGAAGAATTGTCCGAAGAAGAAGCCATTAATTACTTTTTGTCTGATAGTTTTGTTGATAATTATAAGAACGAAGTTTTGGCTGGCTTAATGGGACCCTACACCCTTCCTGCGCTTTCAGAACCTTCCCCCCACCCCGAAACAAGCCACATAAGCGTCATCGATGGGCAAGGTATGGCGGTTAGCTTGACAACAACCGCTGGGGAATCAGCCGGCTATGTCGTTCCTGGTACAGGCTTTATCCCTAACAATATTCTCGGGGAAGCGGACCTCCACCCCGAGGGATTCCATAGGCGTAAAGCGGGAAGCCGCATTCCAACTATGATGACGCCGACAGTTGTTCTTTACAATGGCAAGATCCGTCTGGTAGTTGGCAGTGGTGGAAGTATTCGTATTCGTAGTGCCATTTTGCAGGTCCTGACCAATCTGCTAGATTTTGAAATGCGGCTGGATAATGCGGTAAATGTCTCACGCTATCACCTGGAAAGCGGTGTTTTTCAATGCGAGCTTGGCTATGATCCCCAAGCTGTTGATACGCTAGAGCTACTAGGATACCCAGTCAATCGCTGGGATCGCAGAAGTATTTATTTCGGAGGCGCTCACAGTGTCTCCCGAACACCATCCGGCCATCTTGTCGCTGCAGGCGACAATCGACGGGGCGGCGCAAAAGTAGTCGTCAAGTGAGCTTTATTGACTTGGAAGGGTTGCATAGGAGTTTAGTTATTCATTGAGCAGATCGGCCAGGCTCAATGTTACAAGATTCTCCTCCCAATGAAAATAGTCAGCTTCCGGCGCTTCGAACCAGGCCACGACATGGTCTTCACCCGATTCGGTTGCCAAAATTGCGCCCCACAGTTCCCCAGATTCATCATCAGTATATTGAAAATCTACCCTCAACCAGCGCATTCCAGAGAATTGAAAGTCATAGATTTCACTGTTAATAAAACCATCAATGTCTCGACCGGCAACCTCAAGCCAATGGGCTAACTGGTCCGGCAGATCCTCACCTTCCTGTGGTTCAATGCGGATTGCAAAAAAACCGCCTCCGTAATTGTCGGAAAACCGGTGCCATCCGTTTCCGAGGAGGTTGTATTGAAGATATGCGGGTATAGCGACCCGGTAGCCGTCAATCTCATAGTCCTTCCATTCAATTGCCTGGTATTTTTCCTCCATAGGTCGCCATATCCAACTATCAATAACCATATCGATAACATTTAAGATAGTAGCTTCTTCAGTAGAAGGCCCATCGACATCGATGATGTATTCCCAGACGTCGTGCCCAATACTCAATAGTACACCTGTACGAGGGCCTGTCGGCGATTCATAACCGTATGCCGTCCGGACACCCGTTGATGGACCGATCTGAACCTGATCTTCGTACAATACCTGTACGTCCCCGAAAGTCCTTAAAACTTCGATATTGACGGCCGACGGGGAAGTATGATTTGAGTTCCGATCAACAGCGATTTGCATCGTTAGTGTCTCCGTATTATCACTGGCCAATACGCCTCGCCCGGAGGTAGAAAACTCGCTCCATTTAAGAGGGTAAAGAAGCTGAAAACCATGATCAGGTTGGAGGTAAGCGCGGAGACCAGGTAACAAGTTTTCATTGCTTACTGAGTAATTTGCATAGATGGAATCTGCGTTACCGGGGCCGCCTTCGGTAATGACGCCAAGAAAATAATCTCCCTGAGGTAGACTCTTACGCTCGTACTGTAACTGGGCCGATTCCCCAAATGTGAGGATCGCGCCAGGTGCGTTTATGGTTGCACCGGTATCATCGAGGAGTAGATTAGTAATCTGAAATTGATCTCCCGATCGCGGAACAATTACCTTTCCTGTTTTTGCGTCGAGTAGTTCAGTAGCCAGGCCACTATACATATCAACCATCAATACCGAATCCATAAAATCAGAATCCCCCGACCTGCGGAATTGACCATTGGTACTCTTTAGATTGCTTCCAGGTTCAATTTGCCATAGCAAGACAAAATCTCCCGTGTTGCCGTCGCTCAGATAGTCGCCTTCTGTATACCAAACATATGATATATCGTGGATGCCGTCAGGCCATTGAAATGGCCACACCTGCTCTGCGGTGGCCGGCCCAACTGGTTCGTATGTTACCAGTCGTCTTCCCTCTTCATTTTCATGACGGCCGGCCACCACGGCGATGCTGTTAATATCCCGACCAGCTACAATGACCTCGATCAGTGCTGGCATCTGCAAACTGGTCGGTTCGCTGCTTGCTGTTACCATGTTCAAATCAAGAATCTGTGGCAGAGGATTATCCGTATCCCGTCTTGCCGGCATTTTAGGCACTTCAGGCAACACCATTACGGGTTCTAATGTTGATGGAGACGTGCCGATATCCGCCGAATTTGATGCGTCAGGCTGGGGATTGTCGCGACATGCGCTTATATACAGGCATAGTAACAGGAACAAAAGAACGAGTCGGTAGTCCGACTGGAATAACTTTATAGTTATAACCTTCATATTCGGCATTATAGCCAGGACAGATCTTCAAGCAAACAGTGATCGTAATACTTGCTTGCTCAAATCATTCGCTCAATTATAATCTGCCCGCCTATAGATTGGTGACAGTTACTACCCAAAGAGTCGATCAAAGATTAATTGTTGAACTCGCATGCATGAATATAGTGGTAACCTGCATATGCATACGCCATTTTCGGATGGCGCTAAATGGCACCATGAGATAGCTGATGAAGCCATCTCGGCCGGTCTCGACTTCATAATCGTCACAGACCACAACATCTGGGTTGATGGTTTGGAAGGTTATTATGAAAGCGAGCTAGGCCGAGTTTTGTTATTAGTCGGTGAAGAAATACACAATCCGCGCCGGAATCCCCAGGCAAACCATTTTCTGGCCTACGGCGCGGGGAAGGAACTTTCAACCTTCGCCGTCGACCTCCCTTCACTTTTCCGGGAAACTCATGAAAATGGGGGGTATGGCTTTCTCGCACATCCGTTCGATCCAGCTGCGCCGAGTATCGGTGAAGGTTCCCTTAGCTGGCAAGATTGGGATTATGAAGGATATCACGGCCTGGAAATATGGAATTACATGTCTGAATTCAAGGGTCTTTTAGGCAATAAGCTCCGAAGCCTTAGAGTTGCCTTAAGTCCGGAGAAATATATCAGTGGGCCTGATCCAAAAACCTTAGCCAAATGGGACGAATTGTTGCGTCAGGGAAAACGGTTGGTAGCAATTGGGAGCAGTGATGCCCATGGTTTGACCTACAGATTAGGTCCTCTAAAGCGGATCATCTTCCCTTATCAATATTTATTCACGACTGTGAATACCCATATTCTTGCCAAAGAAGAACTCAATGGCGATCTGGCTCACGATAAGCAGCTCATTCTTGGAGCCATCGGAAGAGGAAATTGTTGGGTTGGTTACGACTTGCCTGAATCCACAAGAAAATTTCGTTTCGGTGGTCAAAGCACGACTAATAGCATGATGGGTGATCAAATTAGCTTAGGAGCAGGCGCTACTCTACAGATCAAGACACCAAAAAAGTGCCGCATTCGCCTGGTGAGAGATGGCGCTATTGTGGCCCAATGTGCTCTGGAAGATAATATGACATATATCCCGGTTGAAGCCGGTGCCTATCGAGTTGAATGTTATATTGACTTTCTTGGACAAGAACGGGGCTGGATCTTCAGCAATCCAATCTATCTTATTCAAAACTGATTCCACTGAAATTCATCGAAATTCGATCTCCAAACTTTTAGCTCAATTTAGATGTGTTAGAATAACGTATCGTCTATTTGGATTAACATTATGTCAAATAAACCATTAAAGCCTGTATTTCCATTGGAAGATCGAAAATCAGCCATTGTCGTTGGGAGTTCATCCGGAATGGGTGCGGCGCTTGTAAAGGTTCTGACCCGAGAAGGTTACCATGTTGCGGCCGTTGCCCGGCGTGAAACTGAGCTAGCCGATCTGTGCGCCGAGATCAATAGCAACTCGCCAAACGGTAACATGGCCAACTACTATGTTCATGATGTGACAGATTTCGACCAGGTACCAGGGCTTTTCCAGCATATATCTGCAAAACTCGGTGGGTTGGACCTTATAGTTTATTCTGCGGGCAACCAACCTCCGATGGCAGCAGACGAGTATGACTTTTCCAAGGATAGGGGCATGGTTCAGGTGAACCAGCTCGGTGCGATGGCTTGGCTGAGCATTGCTGCGGCGCGGTTCGAACGAGGCAGCGCCGGACATATTGTCGGCATATCTTCTATTGCCGCCGATCGAGGCCGGAGGCTAAACCCAGGTTACAACAGCAGCAAAGCCGGATTTGAAACCTACCTGGAAGGTCTAAGAAACCGGCTAACACATATTGGGGTATCAGTTACAACCATCAAACCGGGATTTGTCGAAACTAGGCTACTGGCAAACTCGCCAAGGAGCTTCTGGGTTATTTCAGCAGATAAAGCGGCTGAACAGATATTTGAAGCAATCCATCGCAAGAAACAAACCACATATATACCGGGGCGTTGGCGATTCGTCGGATTAACTATCCGGCACATTCCCTCGGTTATTTTTCGTCGCTTAAACTTTTAGATATTACTTTGGTGATTATTGAAATCTTGCTGAATCCATAATCATCTCATCGCAATTTTTTGAAGGGATTAGTAGGAGCTACTGATAGACAGATAATGACGAAAAAAGAGGACCAGCAAACCCAGACTGTTGTAATTTCCCAAAATGGGAGTTCCATCCGGCGGGATGTTCCTCTGCCACAAGATCATTTGGAGCAGGTCGATTCTTGGGGCGAGGCGACAACATCCATGTCGTACGTATATCGGCCGAGTACCATAGCCGGCCTTAAGCAGGTATTCGATCTGGCCAGAGATAGTGGTCGGTCAATAGGACTTAGAGGAGCAGGCAATAGTTACGGAGATGCCACCTTAAATAATGAAAACATTATTCTCGACTTGCAGCGGATGAATCGAATTCTTGATTGGAACCCAGAATCAGGTCAAATTCGTGTCGAACCGGGCGTAACAATTGCAAAACTATGGGAATACGCCTTAGAAGATGGCTGGTGGCCGGCAGTAGTTCCAGGCACTGCAAAACCGACCATCGGTGGTTGTGCTGGAATGAACGTTCACGGAAAAAATGCTTGGAAAGTAGGAACAATTGGAGACCAGATCTCCTCGTTTGAAATATTGTTGCCGAGTGGCGAAATTTGTTTCTGCAGCCGAGAACAAAACCAAGAACTCTTTATCGCCGCTATTGGTGGATTCGGCATGTTGGGAATTTTCACGTCGATCACACTACAGCTAAAACGAATCCAGTCAGGTCTGCTTGAGGTTCATGCTCTGGCCAGTCATGATCTTGCGGAGATGATGCAACAGTTCGATGAATACCTCGATCAATCAGATTACTTAGTAGGCTGGATCGATGGGTTTGCAAAAGGTAAATCACTTGGCCGGGGACAGATACATCGCGCAAACTATTTGACCACTGATCAAGATCCCCAACCAGGCCAAACTTTACGTCTCGAAAATCAGCATCTGGCCGATACCATGTTCGGCCTCGTTCCCCGTTCGATTATGTGGCGATTTATGCGTCCTTTCTTCAATGATCATGGCGCCCGTTTTATAAATTGGGCCAAGTACATGTCCTCTTTATACACCCATGATTCTCGTTTTAGGCAACCGCATGTTGCTTTTCATTTCCTATTGGATTATGTGCCAAATTGGAAGCGATCCTATGGTGACGGGGGTTTGATTCAATATCAATGCTTCGTACCAAAAGCCAATGCCTTGCATACTTTTACTGAGATAATTAGACATTGTCATAAGAGGAAGTTGATAAATTATCTTGCTGTCCTCAAGCGTCACAAGCGCGATGATTTTCACATTAGTCATGGGGTCGATGGCTATAGTCTGGCCATGGATTTTCGAATCACTCCAAAACGCAAAGCCCGCCTCCAAGCATTGACCAATGAATTAGATGAGATAGTTTTGCAGGCTGGGGGGAGATTCTACTTCGCCAAGGACAGCACCCTACAATCGAAAACCGTTGAGGCATTTCTTGGCGCTAGTTCAATAGACAGCTTTAAGGAATTAAAGAAACGCCACGATCCTGAGAATATATTGCAGACCAATATGTGGCGTCGCTTCTTTGGCGAATAATTCAAGCGGCAGCACCCTAAAATCTATTACTGGCATTCCAGTCACCCAATGTCTCTGGCAGTTCATTTAACCGGCGGAAGAAGTTGTGATCCCCCGTTAAAGTCTCAAATCGGAGCCATAGAGGTCGTCCATCATCAACCTCAAATGCGAGTGAGATTTTATGACCCGTCAACCTATTGACCAAGGCCCAATATTCCTTGCTTATCGCCTCAACCGGCAGAATCTCGCCAGCTGACGTTTCTTGCCGTCCAGCTACAAAATCCTCGAGCTTTACAACATATTTGTCAGAGATGTCATCGATGAGCACTACTTTGAGCTCAAAAATGGCTCTTAAAAAGTCGCCCGAAGGGAGACGCCAAACAAATTGTGAACGAAAAAGTTCACCAACAGTAAAATGAGTTTCAGGCATTACTTATTGGGGTTATCCAATTATTGAATGTCTGGCGGTTGCAGGAATAAAAAAAGCAGGACCGCTGCCAATGCAGTATCGGTCCTGCCGTGATTTCCTATCCAGCACTTAGCGAATTGCTTGCTCCGTGTCACGATCGAACAGATGTATTCTATCAACATCAATCACCAGATCCACATCAGCGCCAACTGAAGGTGCCAACCGTGTATCCACTATAGATACGAAACTATTTTGGCCAGAATTTAGAAATAGATGAAGTTCGTGACCCAACAGCTCAACGACTTCCACATTGGCCTTTATGGGTGCGCTATTGATATTCGGCGGCACAAATGGTACACCATGAATATTCTCCGGGCGTATGCCAAGAACGATCTTCTTGCCAGCGTAATTGGCAAAAGCGGTATTGCGGTCCTCGGGCACGTGGATTCGAAAATCGCCAGTATCGAGGAATAACTTATTCTCCTCAGAGATGAGAGTCGATTCGAAGAAATTCATGCTTGGGCTGCCGATGAAACCAGCTACAAAGATATTGTTTGGAAAATCATAGAGGTGACGCGGCGAATCAATCTGCTGCAATAAGCCATCGTTCATCACCATGATACGATCGCCCATGGTCATTGCTTCGACCTGATCATGAGTAACATAAATAAAAGTCGTACCGAGTCGCTTATGAAGTTTGGAGATATCTGCTCTGGCGGACACCCGTAGCTTTGCATCGAGGTTTGAAAGTGGTTCATCCATCAGGAATACTGCAGGCTCTCGAACAATTGCCCTACCTACAGCAACTCGCTGACGCTGGCCACCTGAAAGAGCTTTTGGTTTACGATCCAGCAGCGTAGTCAGTCCTAAGATTTCGGCCGCCTCATTCACTCGTCTTTCGATGTCCGCTTTTGGTGTTTTCCGTAGTTTTAGCCCGAAAGCCATATTGTCATACACCGACATATGAGGATATAAGGCATACGATTGAAACACCATGGCGATGTCTCGGTCTTTTGGGGGTACATCGTTGACTACCCTATCACCAATCAATATTTGTCCATCTGAAATCTCTTCCAATCCGGCCAACATTCGCAGGCTAGTTGACTTACCGCAGCCCGAAGGTCCGACAAAAACAACAAACTCCTCATCTTCGACCTCAATACTTAGATCATTTACTGCTATGAAATCGCCGAACCTTTTAAATACATTCTGATACGTTACACTTGCCACCCGGCCACCTCCTTCAAGGCTACAAAAGATTGGAACCACGACACTCTGCCATTCTCTGCCTGAATCATCGTATGCAAAATATATCTGTGCCGTGGAAAAGAGTCAAGCTGAATGTTAGAGTAAGGTTAACAATATCGCAAGTAACAAAAAAGCGCCAAATATGACAATGATGCCAAAGTTCATTGCCAGTGCTTCACCTAGACCAACTTTTCTTTCGCGTCCCACTTGTGAATTCTCAGCAGGTAACTCTCCACTCAGGGCTTGCTTAAATCTATTAACTGTATCTGGACGATTGTCCGGGTGCATTTCTAGCGCCCAGTGCACCGCGTCGCTTACATTCTGGTTTACTTTTCCATTAATTGATTGTAGTGGTTTTAGGCTCGCCGGATTCAGGAAACGCTGTTTTGCTTGAGGTGGAGCTTGTCCCGCATAGAGGTGAAAAAGTGTCGCTCCTAATGAGTATACGTCAGATCTGGCATCCGTGTGTTCGTTATCCGCTCCATATTGTTCCAGCGGTGTGTAATAAGCAGTACCTCGGCCCTGAATAACTGTGATCGTACTCGAGTCATCTCCAGACATTACTTTGGCTAACCCAAAATCAACAAGTTTTATTCGCCCATCTGGCGTCAATTTAATATTGGCTGGTTTAATATCCCGGTGTAGAACAGGTGGTGCCTGGCGATGCAGATATGCAACGGCGTCCATGATCTGTTCTGACCATTCAGCGACAACATCAACATCTAGGTTTTTGCCACGAAGATGACTATCATCGATCAACTCTTTTAGATTTTTACCCGGCACGTAATCCATCACCAGAAAATCAAGACCTCTGTCAGAGAAGAAATCAGATACTCTCGGAAGATTGGGATGGTCTAATTGGGCTAATAGACTGGCTTCTCTCAAGAATTGTGCCTGCTCCTGTTGACGCTCAGCAGGCGAAGCATTGGGTTCAGGGCGAACTTCTTTAATCGCACAAAGCCGGCCGGGTAACCTTAGATCCTCGGCAAGATAGACTTTACCCATCCCACCTTGGCCTACAATTTCTTTCAATTGATATCGTTCTCGAAGAACGATGTTATTATTTAATTCTGTTTGCATGTTGACGTGCTGACGATCCTCAGTTCTAATATCAATTATAATCTAATTACTCCGTATTGAGTCACAGGTATTTCATGGTATATCTAACCCTTTGAGCCATTCAGCCAGGTTTGAGAGGTTCCAGGATAATGAACGACAAACCAATTGTAATAGCACGTGAAGGTCAACTGACGGGAGAGCGCTGGACAATAGAGAGCGACGAATTCTTGATTGGCCGCGGTAGTGATTGTCAACTTGTATTGCCCGAAAGACAAGTATCTCGCCACCATGCTAAGATTTTGAGTGAGTCCGGGCAATACATCCTCCACGATCTGGGCAGCAAAAACGGTACTCACATGAACGGAAATAGAGTCAGAGGCTCCATCCCTCTTCGGGATGGAGATGAGATTCAAATAGCCTTACGTGTGAAATTGCTATTTATTGGTACCGACGCGACCGTCCCTCTCATTGTGGAGGCAGACAGACCTGCAGGTGCTCTTGAGTTAGATCCCGATCGTCGAACGATTCGAATCAAGGACCAGGAATTAGCGCCCCCACTTTCGCTAGCTCAGTTTCGTTTGTTGCAAGCACTTTACGATTCCGACGGTGCGGTCGTTGATCGTGATGCAATCATCGACATCGTCTGGCCAGGAACGGATGGTCTCGGCGTTACTGAACAGGCTATCGACGCCTTAGTACGGCGCTTGCGAGATCGACTCTCAGAATTGGATGATCACGAATTTGTCGTGACCGTTCGTGGTCATGGTTTTCGATTCAACGATAATCCCGATTAGTTCAACAATCGAGAGGCGATCAAAGAACTAATTTTTACAAGCCTGTTTTGTAATTCAACATTGCCTTCTTGCTGGGCCTGGAGTTCGATCCTTTTTGTCAACTGGAGAAGTTCCGGTTTTATAAGCGCCTGGTTTTTGTCCAATAATTGAATCCGCTGCTCCTCACTCTCACTCCTTACCAGTTGGTTGACCAACCCAATTTCTGGCGGGGCCTGGCGTTCTGCTTCCATGAAGATTGATTCTTGGATCTCTTGCAATGACTCGAGACGCTGGGTGTCACCGGCCTCTTTAGCCTGGGCCAGATTTGCCGACAAAACCATCATGAATAAATCATCAAGTCGATCTAAATTATCCTGGACGGCCTCTGTCTTATCCTTGGCTGCAATCATATCCAGAAGGGTAGCATTAGCGTCTGCGAGCGCTTCTCGAGATTGCCTTTCCATTCTCTGTTGCAATTCGATTAGGGCTTCCCGCAAGGCTACCATTTCGTGAACATCAACGCCGGCTTTTTCTCGTTTCTCAATTTTCTCGCTTAGTAAGAGAAAGAATTGGTAATCGAAAGCTTGCTGGCCTGAAACCACCAGCGCCCTAACTACTTCCCCATCTTCTCTGTTTGCCAGCACATGCTTCAACAGCAATTTCTGGGATAGACCCTCGCGCTTCGCCTCTCGATTGAAGCCAAGAAGTGCCAGTTGTTGGCGCTCCAGACGTTGACCAACAGTCGTTAGCTTGTACAATTTGGCCTGGATGTTGACAAGCTTCAACGATTCAGTTTCTTGATCTGGGTTTTCAGCCGATTCCATCAATGATCGTAGAATGGCGAAGAAAGTTTCATCGACTAGATCATCATTCTCGCTGATGATTACCTCTGCCGATTGACCTTCTGCGGAGAGCAACTCTCTTAGAAGATCCATCTGGGACGTCTGCCTGGACAGCATCTCAGGTGTAACACCTTCAGTTGCCAGTACTTTCTCTATTAGAGTCTGCTGACTAATCAACGTTAGTGGCTGAAACATGTATCCACGGCGCTGTTCGGCCGGTAGGCGGTCCATAGCTTGCTTTACCAGGAGCCCAATTTGTTCTTGCTGCTCAGTGTGGCTAAGCTTCATTTCGATCGGCATATAGACCATGAATAGTTCATGTGCCGGATCGTGATACAACATTGGCATCTCAACCCGGGTAATCGCACTACAGTTCGGACATTGAACAACATTCAAATAGCCACTGAGTAGCATCTCTTTCAGCTCGGGCTGCAAACCAACATCTACGATCTGGTGTACTTCCTCCGCAAACACGTTACGGCAAGATGGGCATGTGAATTGAGATTGCATAATTACTCCTAAATTTACTAGCCACGAGTTAGGGTTTGTCTTAGCTGATGACAATCCAGGATCAGGTATAAATATCTTTTTATCCGGCCGACCGCACAATTTTGGAGAATTCTTATGGGCGAAATGGGCGTCCGCTAGGCAGCGTTGCTCGTTCTATAAGCGACAAACCATCTCTATCAACTATTACTGAACCATTCAGCAAATACGAGGAATGGAGAATGTAAAGGTAGTACCCCCATTTCCCTCCGACCCCGATCGTCCATTACTGCTATACCAAATACTTCCCCCATGTGCCTCAACTATGGACTTGGTCAGGAATAAACCCAATCCAGTCCCCTCGGTCTTTCGACTCAATGCATTGTCCAGTCGACTAAATTTCTCGAAAATTCGGTGTTGTTCGTGATCTGGTATTCCGATCCCCGAATCGCGTACAGACACCGTCACATAATCTGCATGTAAACGACCACTAAGCTCAATCAATCCACCGTCTGGCGAATATTTTATTGCATTGCTAATCAAGTTATTGAATACCTGATTGAGCCTACGCTCGTCGGCACAGACCGCCGGGAAATCCTCAGGGAAATCATATTTAAACTCGTGAATATTGGTCTGATTTTCAAACCTTCGTATCGTATCGGCGGCCAGTTTCTCCAACGATACGTCTGAATTTACTTCAAGTCTAAAAGTGCCGGACTGCAAACGTGATGCCTCCAATAGATTATCTATCAATTCTGTTAACCTGTCGGCTTCCTCTTCAATAACCGCGGAGTACTCTTGAAGCACTTCTTGGGGCCAGTGAGCTTCTGGTCGGCCCAGGGTACCAGCGTAACCCTTTATTATCGATACAGGTGTTTTTAATTCGTGACTCACGACAGAAATAAAAGTTCGCTGAAGATCTTCTTCTTCGCGATAACGGGTGAGATCGCGAACATTGGCAATTATATTGGTCATCGCTCCGCGACTATTCAATAAAGGCGCATAGGTTATTCCTAAACTAATCTCATCCCCCTCGGATCGGCGAAGATCTCCCTCAACGTAAAGTTGAGCAGCGCCAGGTAATGGCCAACCGTTTGACACCGCTGCTTCAAGAGTGAGCTCCGTCCGTAGCTTCTTCCAGCGGACAATATCTTGATGCCGCTCGTTTACAACATCAGCTGGGTGTAAACCAGTCATGCGGCCCAAGGAGTTGTTGAAACGAGCGATAGTCAAGTTTCGATCGAGAATCATGATTCCATCGGCACTCTGTTCCAAGATCGCATCCAGGCGCTGTTTTTCGTCAATAACCGCCTGGTAAAGGCGCGCATTCTTGACCGCGATGGCCGCTTGATCGGCGAAACTTTGCAGTAGATTTGCTGCGTCTGTATTTATCCGGTAACTATCAGTTTGAAAAACGTAAATCATGCCGATCAAAGTCTCCCCGCTAAGCAACGGCAAGCGCAATACTTGGGTTAATCCTATGTCCGCTTCCTGGGCAACCTTCTGCATCCTCCTGGTTAATTCCGGGATCACACTTTGCTCATTTCCCGGCTCATATGGCAATCCTTGTAACAAGGGTGCGTGAAGCTGAAAATGGTTGCGAGGAATCCCATATATTGCGGCAATCCGAAAAGTATTGTCATTGGGATCAACCAACACTATCGCGCCTGCTCGTCCAGAGATAAATTCTACCGAAGCTTGAACGATAATCCGCAAGACATCGGACAAATCCAACTCCGCCGTGAGGGCTCGACTAATAGCTAGTAAGTATTCTCTTTGCCGGACGCGATAGTCTACTAACACGACTCAAGATTTTAACATAACGTCAGATCCAGGACGAACCTCTAATTGACATGCAAAAAGCGCTGAACCACCTTCGGCAACGGTCCAGCCCTTGGATTAGTATATAATTTAAAAGGATTCGAATTTATTAAGGTGGTAAAAAGAAGTCCTTTATCGGACGGTTAACTGGTCCAATATCAAAGCTATCCCACTTTTTTTGGATCGATACCGGACGCTTTCAAGGCTTTGTTGTATGCAGATTTTTCCTTTGCATTCTGAATTCGGGCCTTCCGGATCTCATCTTGATCCATTTCATCAGAAATTTCTATGTAATTCGGGGCCGGAATATTCGCAGGAACCGATTTCGTTGAGGGACCTGACTCCTCGATGCTTGTTTCAGGTTGCACCGTTGGCTGAGCAATAGCTTCAACTGCATCAGAAGCAGGTACAGCGCTAGCAGCACCAGCAGACTTAAATTTCTTGTTAGCGGCCGATTTCGCCTTGGCATTGGCAATGCGCGCGGAGCGGACCTCACCCGGAGCCATATCCTCGGTTATAGCGATCGCATCGTAGTCGACGCCCGGTATCGGCTCGCCCGCCTCTCCAATTGTTGCCAGCGCCGGCGTTTTCGTCGCTGCAACTGTTTGGGTCACCGGTTCGGCTATAGGAGCCCCTGGCGTCACATCGCGTGTTTTTGCTGCTTTTGAGGCGGCTGATTTCGCCTTGGCATTGGCTATCCTGGCCTTGCGTTTTTCGGCAGGCGCCATCTCCTCGGTAATTTCAATATACGGGTAATCCTTCCCGGGTATCAGATCACCACTATCTTTGACAGGTGCAACGGCTTCGGCCACACCCTTTACCGGGATAGCCGCTGGTCGCATTGCCTTTGCTCCTGTCCTTAAACCCGGCCAGCTATGAAAATAGGCCATCCTCACAGCCGATACAGGATCTGAATCAATTCCGTCAAAGGAGGTTTTTTGATTATCATCACCAGAATGACCAATGTTTGCATTCGCCCCTCTGGGCAACTTGGCTGCCAGCACTGCAGCTAGTTTTCGAGCCTCTAGAAGTTGATTGTTAAGATTTGCATCGAGCGGAATCATATATCCGAGGCTAACAGCCGGTTGGTAATTGGTGGTTTTCGCACTATAAGCGTCATTTTCCCGATCGATCAGGTTACTGAATATGCGGACAGCCATAGCAATGAGGACCCCTAATAGCAGTGTTGCGGCAACTACAAGACTGGTTATCACGATTGCGTTCATCTATTGCCCCTCAAACTTAAAAGCAAAACAGCCCTTGCCAAACGGCCGGGCTGCCCAAACAATGCCGAAGGTGGGACTCGAACCCACATGAGCATAAGCTCACTACGCCCTGAACGTAGCGCGTCTGCCAATTTCGCCACTTCGGCGTCAGATTCGGCATTTTACCAACTCGGTAATAATAGTCAAGATACAATTCGCCAATCGCATGAAATCTTGGTGGATAAACTATACGATCGCCTCAGACGCCAGGCGTGAAGCTTCCACCAAGCCTTGGGATCTATCCTGGCTTTTACCCTTCGAACTAACCCATTTGATGCGATAAATCGACATCAGTCGGTCTAATTCTTTCCAAAGATCCTGGTTACTTACTGGCTTGCCATCCCTTTTGAGCCACTCTCGAGAACGCCAACCCTTGATCCACCTTGTTGCACCTGTCAATACGTAATCAGAGGTCGAATAGAGGATCACTTCGCTATTTCCGGGCAATAGCTGTAGGCCCTCGATAACCCCTACCAACTCCATTCGATTATTCGTTGTCGTCGGCTCCGATCCACTTGCCTGCTCGGTTTCATTACCTCGTTGTAGCACGACACCCCATCCTCCAGGTCCAGGATTACCTTTGCATGAGGCCCGCACATAAAGGCGTGGTGCGTCACTTTCGATTGTGACCTCGGGAGTAACCGCCTGGCGGGCAGCCGTTGCCAGTCTGTCAACCCGCTCATTCATGGGATTACCCGCGTGACCTCGAACCCACTGCCAATCAATATCGTGTTCTTGTTCGAGTTTCCACAATTCTTGCCACAAATCAGCGTTCGGAATCGGTCGTCCTTTACGTTGCCAACCTTGCTCATTCCAACGCGTAATCCACTCAGAGATACCCCGGCTTAGGTACTCAGAATCAGTATATATTTTCACTTCCGTGGGCCGTTCAAGTGCGCGCAAGGCAGCAACGGCCGCCTGCAACTCCATTCGATTGTTGGTTGTCCAAGGCTCATTACCTGTCAAGATCTTCTCTCGACCGCCAGCCTGTAAGATAGCGGCCCATCCTCCTACACCTGGATTCGGATCCGCACCTCCATCAGTAAAGATGGTTACTTGCATAAGATTCACCGGGTTACGTTGCTTTTACAAAATCATGGTCTTTGCATTAGCTGTTTTTCAATAATATCATCTCGTCAATCCGGGTGTACTTCAATCGCGGCCGGCCCAAGGCCTCACCTCTTGATATTTCCGACTCATCAACTCGTCTCCAATCGTCGTAACTAAAAAACTGGGGCTGGCGAACCATGATCAACTTTTTCACTGCGTCTGGGCCGGGGAACGAAGGCTCTAGAACTGAGTCGCTGTTCAAATCGTCTAGCATTAGATTAACAGTTTCTACGGCATCCGGTTTATTTGTTCCAATGACACCAGTAGGGCCTCGTTTGATCCAGCCGGCAGTATACTCCCCTACCCTCGGACTTTTGGTTTCAGGATCTATCACTCGGCCTTTCTCGTTGAGAATGACTCCCCAATTGTTGTCAAATGGAACCCCCGGAACCGGAACACCACGATAACCAATGGATCGAAATATCAGGCCTGCAGGAATAACCTCAAACCTGTCGGTTAACCGAGGTCTCAGGGTGCCGGCTTCCGTGGCATAAAGCTCATTGTGGCCAAGGCGTAGAGCTCGAACTTGACCAGTTTCATCCCCCACAAGTTCAGTCGGTGAAACAAGAAATCGAATGTAAAGTTTTTTTGATTTATCAGACTGTTTCGGCAAGGAAAACTGTTCGATTAACTCAACATTTCTAGCCGTACCTCTGCTTGCATTGGCAAGTGTTGAAGCACTCAGGTCATCCAATTTCGCCTCTTCGGGCAAAACGTATGGTTCAGCATCCTCCAACTCACCCAATTCTTTGAGTTCCAAGTGTGTAAATTTTCCTTGTGCTGGACCTCGCCGGCCAAGCATATGCACTTCGCGAATATTGCTATTCGCCAGCGCATCAAGCGCATAATCGGCAATGTCAGTCTTAGCCAATTCATCAGTCGTTCGACATAAAATCCGCGCCACGTCGACAGCTACATTGCCAATCCCAATAACTACTGCGCTCTCTTGAGAAAAATCAAATTCTAGCTCTCGAAAATCTGGATGACCGTTATACCAGGCAACAAAAGTGGTCGCCGCATGGCTCCCTATCAGGTCGATCCCTGGAATATTCAAACTTCGGTCCGTTTGGGCGCCGGTTGTATAAACTATTTGATGGTAATGGTTTCGCAGATCTTCAACAGTCACATCCTCGCCCAGTTCGACAAAACCGAAAAAGCGAAAACCAGGATTTGATGCAACTTTGTCAAATATCTTGACCACTGATTTAATCTTCGGATGATCAGGCGCGACTCCCGCTCTTACCAATCCAAATGGTGTTGGTAAGCGGTCATACATATCAACTTCGATATTCAGCTTCTTCTGTTTGAACAAATGCTCGGCAACATAAAAACCGGCAGGGCCTGCTCCAACAATCGCGACACGTAGAGGTTGCGAGATCGATCCAATCTCCGACATAATAGGCTCTCCTGTTGTTACAAATAATCAATAATAATAGCAAACGCGATGATACGTTTAGAGGGGCAATTCGCTAGCCACAGTACTTTCGTGATCATCCGCGAGGTTTCTATCCGGTAAAATAAAAAAGCGCGGCCCGGAACCGACCTATCTCTCATCGGCCAAGATCTGTGTCTCCAACGTATCAATCTGTCCCTCGTATTGATCGCGCTGAGCCTTGACCAAATCACCGATTGATACAATGCCAATTAGCTCTTCCCCATCCAAGATGGGAATATGTCGAAATCGTCTTTCGGTCATTGTATGCGCGACAGACATGGCGTCATCCTCAAGTAATCCCACAATTACCCCTCGGGTCATGATATCTGAGACCTTTTGCGCAAAAATCGACTGACTTTTGGCAGCCTGCCGAATGATGTCTCTCTCAGTAATAATGCCCACAATTTTGCCTTCAGCATTAGTTACTACCAGGGCGCCAATATTCTGCTTGGCCAGCATATCGACTGCCTCGGCTACTGTTTGCTGTGGCCGAATTGTGAACACTAAACGACTCTTGGTCGCCAGGATGCCCTTAATATTCATACATTAACCCCTTCCAGCAGTATAGATAAGCAAAGTATTAACCTGTATGCTACTATCTCGGAATCACACCAGATAATGTATTGCAGGCAGGGCAACTGCCATCAGGACGGACAATGGCAAATCCAGCTTGCGGGTCTCCTGCCGGGTCATAGAAGGTGAAATCTACATTGAAGACAATGAATAACCGTACTTTGCCTTCTCGGTTCGATATGTCCGCTGCTTCGGCCAGCCACTGAGCCTGCTCACTGACACTTGTACCTGAAGCCCAAGAGAAATTGGGTGGAAGACCAGGGTAACCCTCACCGGTTAAGTAGCCGATTTCCGTTAGACACAGTTGTCTGCTACCTCCAAAGGCACCATAGTAGAGATCAACCATCGGCCGGAAGTACCAACTGTAATGCGACCCTGCCGGGTGGCCACTTGTGGCATTAGGAGAAGTCGCCCCGGCATTATGGTGGATGCCGATGCAGTCTGCGTAGTTGGCTGCGCCTGCATTGGCCATCCCCCGGATATACCGGTCATCAGCCCAGGCATTGTGGCCATTGTCAAAACCCGTGGGAGCCAGAGCGCCGCTAACCACCCCAATATTGCCGTTAGCCCCTTTAATGGCCCGGTAAGCGGGAGCAAGCATATTGCTCACATACGAGGCAGGACTGATTTGCCCGGCCGGCCATTCAAAATCGATATTTTGTTCGTTCCATACCTCGATTGCTTCAGGCGACTTAGCGCCAAGGGAAGCAACGCCACGTAAAAATTCTGTAAACGCACCAAAATCAATGCTACTTGCTGCCGGATAGGTGTCTTTTCCCGCCACACTGAGTAATACCTTGAAGCCTTTTTGGTGCGCATCATCAACCATTCCAGCAACATTCCCAGGAGGATCTCCTGCCGCCCACTTATATTGGAGTTTTACCCAATTCATACCCGTATCGTGCATACGGCTTGGATTGGCGAATGTTTGAGTCTGGCCACCTGCTTCAAACCCGGAACTAGTTGGTGGAGGTGATGTCGGGGGTGGTGACGTAGGAGGCGGGGGTGTCCCACCACCAGATGCACATGGCACCTTTAGAACCTGACCGGCAAAAATCAGATTAGGATTTGATATCCCATTCAGAGAAGACAAGTTGGCGACCGTCGTATTGTACTGAAGAGCAATTCTGCCTAAGGTATCTCCTGGCTTCACCACATAGGTGCATTCGCCGGACGGCGGAGGAGGAGACGTAGGCGGAGGTTGGGGGCTTGGTGGAGGTTCGGGACCACCTGTGTCGCAAGGCACCTTTAAAACCTGGCCAGCATAGATGAGGTTGGGGTTTGAAAGCCCATTAAGAGCTGACAGATTTGCCACAGTCGTATTGTATCCAATCGCTATTCGGGAAAGTGTATCGCCCGGCTTAACAACATAGGTACAATTTCCAGACGGGGGCGGTTGAGGCGGTGGCGTAGGCGGAGGTGCGCCCCCACCGCCAGTTGGAATAATCAGGCTTTGCCCGGCGTAAATCAGATCTGGATTAGAAATATTATTGGCCGAAATTATCGCCGAAACTGTCGTGTTGAAGCTCCGGGCAATGCTCGAAAGCGTATCACCAGGCTGTACGACGTAAGTTGAATCGTAGTAGGTACTTGAAACAAGCAGGAAGGATATTAAGATTATTGCAATACCGAGAATAATACGCGACCTTTTCATGTTCTCCTCCAGAGTGCCCCAGGTGCGACTGTTTACCAGGCCAGGACACAGTTGCTAGACATAACATAATCTCAATAGATTATATACATTCTTGCTCAAGACACAACCACTTTTCCATGATTTGGTCGGAGATGCGGTAGAATATACCGATTGGATTCAATCTGGCAGTCAGCCGAATCGAGCAAACGATCCCAGTTATTAGTCAGGTACTGAACGGTATGACCGATATTGTTCACTTACATTTGGAAGGCAAGGATGGCTATATTCCCAAACATTGTTGAGACTATTGGCAACACACCCATCGTTCGGCTCAATTCTGTAGCCCGAGATTTGCCATGCACTATAGCTGCCAAGATCGAGTCATTTAATCCCGGGGGATCCGTGAAAGACAGGATTGGACCGGCAATTATTGAACATGCGGAGCGGGAAGGTTTACTAAAGCCCGGTGGTACTATCATCGAAGCGACATCTGGAAACACAGGTGTCGGCCTGGCTATGGCGGCAGCCACAAAGGGCTATCATTGCATCTTTATTATGCCAGACAAAATGTCGCAAGAAAAAATCTTATTACTTAGAGCTTTCGGCGCTCGAGTTATAATGACGCCCACAGCCGTTGAGCCGGACGATCCGAGAAGTTATTACTCAGTGGCCCATCGCCTGGCCGATGAAACACCAAATAGTTTCCTGGCCAACCAGTATCACAATCCGCTTAACCCCGAAAGTCATTACAATACAACCGGACCCGAAATATGGGAACAAACTGAAACAATGATCACCCATCTTGTTGCTGGTATGGGGACGGGTGGAACGATTTCCGGTGCCGGCCGATTTCTGAAAGAACAGAATCCCCAAGTGAAAATTATCGGCGTTGATCCTCACGGTTCGATCCTTTTTGATATCCATCGAAAAAATCCAGACTTCAAAGCTGAAAGCTACAAAGTTGAAGGGATTGGTGAAGATTTTTTGCCTTCAACCACCGATCTTTCCGTCATCGATGAGGTGGTCCAGGTCACAGACCGTGACAGTTTTCTGATGTCTCGGCGACTGGTCCGCGAGGAAGGCATTTTTGCCGGTGGTTCATCTGGTTCGGCCGTCTGGGGAGCAATACATTACGCCAGAGAACACAAGCTTACCAAAGATGATTTGATGATCGTGATCTTGCCAGACACAGGATCAAGGTATTTATCAAAGGCTTTTGACGATGACTGGCTACGCGAAAATGGTTTCCTAGATCGGGCCTGGGTTGATGTTCGCGCCTGGGATGTATATTGCGCCAAGAGCGATGCCCACTTGATTGTCGCTAAACCGACAGATCTACTAATAGATGTAATCGCCCTCCTAAAACTTCACAACATCTCTCAGGTTCCGGTAATTGACGAGATGGGTACGCTTCAGGGCCTAGTAACGGAGGTTGCTCTCCTGGATAACATGCTGCGCACTGGCGCGAATATGGCTGCAGAAAATACGATTGAGGCGATCGTCGATCCCGATGTCGTTGCCGTTAAACCCGATGCTCCCCTGGAGAGCTTAATGGATATTTTTACCAGTCAGAGCGTCGCTCTCATCATTTCCGGGGAAAAGGTAGAAGGTATTCTAACGAAGATTGACATTCTTGATTTCCTTTCAACTCATATCAACTAATCAGACACAAAATATAAAGAGGTAATCCCTAATTTGACTCATCAATCCGAATCGCTTCTATCCCCTACTGAACTTCGCCGACTTCAGACCCTCGCGATTGAAGTCGTAGTCGCTGCCGGGCAGGAAATTATGGGCTTTTTTATGGAATCCTATCAGGTAATCGAAAAATCCCCAGACAACCCGGTAACTGATGCAGATCTGGCTGCAGACCGGTTGCTGCGCAAACGGCTAAGCGCAATCTTGCCCCAGGCTGGTTGGCTAAGTGAAGAAACCATTGATGATCCAGACCGATTGGGACGACCATTTACCTGGATTGTTGATCCGCTTGATGGGACAAAAGAGTTTGTAATGGGCATTCCCGAATTTTCAGTCTCTGTCGCTCTGGTTGCCAAGGCAAAGCCAATTCTGGCCATTGTTCACAACCCCGCTACGACCGAGATGTACACATGTTTGAAAGGCTTCGGCGTCTTTTTGAACGTTGAACCGGTTCAAGTCAGCCAGAAAAGAGATTTGACTGGTATGACTGTTGACGCAAGCCGTAGTGAACGCAACCGCGGCGAATTCGAGCCATTTGAAAAAACAGTAAATGTTCAGACATTGGGCAGCATTGCCTATAAGTTGGCTCGAGTTGCCGCCGGACAAGCCGATGCGACCTGGAGCCGTGGTCCCAAGCACGAGTGGGATATATGCGCCGGAAGTCTGTTGGTAAATGAGGCCGGTGGACATTGTGTTGATTTAGACAATCGATCTTTTCAATTCAATAAGGCTAAGCCTAAAGTAAACGGAATTATCGCGACCAACCAGGCCTTGCACCAACAGGTTATCGAGTTGTTACATCCACACCGCCACCTGGCGCGCATCGATTAACAGAGCGAACAAACGCGCTTCGCCTGTGAAGGATGATAATAGGCTATACATAAAACACAATTGGAAATTAGTATATGATCGCTGAAACCGCTGAAAAAATTCGAAATAATATTCAAAAGGTAATAATTGGCAAGGATGAAACTATTGAGTTGACTCTGATCGCCATGCTTTGCGAAGGTCATCTTCTACTGGAGGATGTGCCCGGCACCGGAAAGACAACTCTGGCAAAAACCATAGCCAGATCGCTTGGTTGCTCATTCCAAAGGATACAATTTACGCCCGATCTTTTACCGTCCGATGTCACCGGCATCTATTATTACAATCAGAAAATACAGGAATTCGAGTTTCGAGCAGGTCCAATATTCTCACAGATTCTGCTCGCCGATGAGATAAATCGGGCAACACCTCGAACTCAGTCGGCACTATTGGAGGCGATGCAAGAGCGGCAGAGTACCGTGGATATTGTTACTCACCCCCTACCACGGCCGTTTCTGGTCTTGGCCACGCAGAATCCCATAGAACTTGAAGGTACATTTCCACTGCCAGAAGCACAACTGGATCGCTTTCTAATGAAGATAGGCTTGGGATATCCGAGCGTGCAAGAAGAAAATGAGATATTGCTCCGCTTCGAACAGGTCGACCCGCTCTTGGAATTGTCGGAAGTCGTAAATCCGGAAACGATACTCAGCATGCAAAACGAGGTTCGTGCCATCCGGGTCGAGGCATCAGTGCGCAATTATATTGTTGCGATTTGTCGCATCACCCGCTCACATCCAGATATTGAACTTGGTGCCAGCCCACGGGCCACCATGGCTCTCTATAGGACTTGTCAGGCACTCGCGGCTATCCGTGGCCGAGAGTATGTATTGCCGGATGACGTCAAGCTTTTGGCTCCCTTCGTTCTGACCCACAGACTCATTATCAATGCCCAAACTCGCCTGCGAGGTCGTAAGCCAGAAGAGATCATTCGCGACATTGTCAATACTGTCCCCGCCCCAGTAGAAGCCTGACACTATTGTGGAAGAAGTCAACATCTCTCTTAAAGAAAGCCAATCAAGAGTTCGCCGAATTGCTAGGCGTCAGGTTAAAAAGAGTATCCGTGAAGGTAAGGTCCCTGGGCTTGATGAAGTGGCTCGATCCAGGGGCCTGGTCATTGGTGAAAGGGAAAACAGCATCTTCAGCGATGCCTGGATGCTTATTGCCATATTGGCTTTGGTATTAGGGCTGATTGCCAACAGAAATGCGGCTATGATGGCCGTAGGAATCGGGCTCAGCCTCATAGCTCTCGTCAGCAATCTTTGGAAAAGGGCATCGTTAGTTGGCGTGTCTTATGTGAGAACCTTTGATCGCACACACGTCTTCCCTGGTGAGCCAGTCACCATGTCGGTGACAATCAACAACCGTAAATTGCTTCCTCTTACCTGGCTTCAATTCACCGACCAGGCGCCAATCGCGCCCACAGAACGAGGTGAACTAGCTGTTTTAGCAAGTAGGATTGCCGGGAACTATTCCCTGCAGAATACACTTTCGATGTTTGGCTTTGAACAAGTGAATCGTGCGGCCACCTTCCGATTTCCTAAACGCGGCTTCTACAAGTTTGGGCCTGTACGCTATCAATCTGGCGATATCTTCACTTTGTTTACTATTGATCGAGAATACCGTTACATTGACAATCTGATTGTGTATCCCCGCGTATGGCCCCTGGAAACACTAGCGCTTCCGGCAAAGGAAATGTTCGGTGATATCAATGTTCGCCAAAGTTTGTTTACTGATCCAGTAAGAACCCAGGGTGTTCGAGACTATCAACCACAAGATCGTTTTAGGGATATTCATTGGAAGGCGACAGCCCGGCGGGGGGAACTCCAGACAAAGGTTTATGACCCAACCTCCGGGATGTCAATAGTAGCCTTCCTAAATGTAGCCACATTCGATAAGCATTGGATGGGTTTCGATCCAGAATTGTTGGAACGTGCAGTTAGCGTTACCGCATCCATTGTCAGTTATGCTGCCGAACAAAAATGGGGCGTTGGGGTTTTTGCCAACGGGTCGGTACCGGGTTCTGATCAACCAATTCGAGTAGCTCCAGGGCGAGCGCCGGATCAGCTGATGCGCATTCTCGAGGCACTGGCCTCGGTTACTGAGTTTGCTACAGGATCGATCGAGATCCTGATGCACAACGAAAGCAGAAGGTTGTCCTGGGCAACAACTTTGGTTCTAGTAACGGCCGTCGTAAGCGAAGAGATGCTTGTCACTCTGGTCAGGTTGAAAGAAGCCGGGCGGCGAGTTACGTTGATCTCGCTGGCTTCGGAGCCGCCACCTCGCGAGGCTGGAGGTTTATTGATCTATCACGTGCCTCCAACCCTTCCGGCATTTGAGAACGGTATTCCGGCAGGCTCAGCAACGGAAATAGCTCTGAACACGATACCAATTCCAAAAGAAATATCCCTGGATATAAATGGCCCTTCAACCTCAGATTAACCATCTACAGAAGACACTAGACGGCGAAATGGCCGGTGGGTCAAACTCGGGTTGGAATATTCTTCGCCATGAGCTGCTTTATCTACTCTGGGCGCTCATGGAACTGGCCATAATTACGCCGCTCTTTTTTGCCTTTGCCCCCTGGACCCGTTTTTGGCCACCCGGCTTGACAGTCATCCTGCTATTGCTGCTGATGTTGTTACCTTTTAACTTGAGCCGGTTGATGAGTACTATAGATGTGCCGCTTGATAAGCAACGTATCGTTCTGACAGCAGGCCTCATTTTAACAATTATTATTGCCTGGAGACTGTTGTTATATTCTCCTCGATCAGCTAGCGATCTGGGCTGGATCCCCGAATTCTTCAATCATATTGAAGTTCCAGGTAACCCTTTTCGTATTAGAGACATCACCATATTTCTCTTGGTCACTTTCATGTGGTGGCGCGGCATTTCACTGATCGGGCGACACGTGGATATATCCGAAATCGGTTTGCGAATGCGATTAGAGGTTCTCCTCGTGTTCATATTAGTCGCTGGATTAGCCGGGTCACTTTTACCCTGGTCAGTAACGCCGTTCGTCTTACTCTTCTTTTTCGCATCTCTCCTGGCGATATTCGTTACCCGGGTAGAACAACTTGAGGTGAGTCGACTCGGTCAGTCCTTTCCCATTTCTTTCCGCTGGTTGATTGTCGTTTCAGGGGCGGCTACGGTAATAGCCTTTTTTACCGGTGCCTTTGCCGGGGCACTGAGCAAAGAATCAATCAATAATGCAGTGGGCTGGTTCAGCCCTCTTTGGGAAGCACTAAGCCACATGGGATTTGTTATTGTTGCCATAATCGGCTATCTGAGTTCACCCTTGTTCATCCTTCTTAACTGGCTGATCAGCTTATTATCCGGTGCGTTTAATACGGCATTTGGAAAGGGATTGGAGGGTATTGATTTGCTAAACCTCACACCCTTTACAGAACAATTGCCCGAGGAGTTGGTAGAAAACCCAGAAAGCGCGTTCCAGTTCCCCCGTCAGCTGCTCACTATCCTGGTTATGTTTTTTATTGTCCTATTTGTCACTCTGTTTCTGGGTCGACTTGGCAGGTCCTTACGGCGCACTTCATCCGGTGAATCCCAAACAACTGATCCGCTCCTCCTCTCCAGATCGTTACCCAGACCTAGTTTCGGTCAAAGGTTGCTTGATCGCTTGAGTACATTTCAGCGTTGGCGGGCAGCTGCTTCAATTCGTCATCTATATCGTCAAATGTGTGCGACCGCGGCCGATTTTGGTTATCCTCGCACTGAGTCAGAAACTCCCTACGAATACTTGTTGACCCTGTCCCAGGCCTGGCCAGGTGGCCTGGAGGAAACAAAATTGATTACCGAAGCATATGTTCGTATACACTATGGGGAGTTTCCGGAAAACAAGGAAGAGTTAATGAGAATCTCGGCCGCCTGGAGGCGACTTGAGTCCCATCAACCGGCTAAAGCAGAGCAAGAGAATGAAGTACCATCAACACACCGTCGCGAGAAATGATGAAAGATTACGATTCAGAGCAGGTTGACCGATCCTGTTTTTCAACCTGGCCTGTCCCCTCGATATTTACCTATAGTCACGTTGACATCTCTTGGCCTCATATGTTATTATCCGCCTGCCTTAGCTGAAATAATAAAAGAAACCGCTGTATATGTTTGCTCTTGTGGCAATTATTCGAGGTGGGAGAAAAGGTTATGAGGTCACGCACCGAAATGATGGTAGACCGATTGCGGGACCTGCAAGCGGGAACCCCTGATATTGAAGCTTCAGCTGTTGTCAGCGTCGACGGGCTAATTATGGCGTCTTCATTACCCAGCGGAGTTGATGAAGACAGGATTTCAGCTATGTCCGCAGCCATGCTCTCGCTTGGTGATCGAATTGCCGGGGAGCTTAAACGAGGAACACTGCAGCGGGTGTACATCGAAGGATCTGATGGTATCATAGTCTTAATGGCCATTGGTGAAGAGGCTGTGTTGACTGTCATGGCTAGAAGCAAGGCAAAGCTTGGCCTCATTTTCCTAGATATGCGGCGGTCGGCCGAGGATATCGAAAGGCTTTTGTGAATTTGTTAACCTTTGCACTGAAAAACTCAACCAGGTTTAAGGGTTAGAGGGGCATGTCACCCAAGATGATATGCCCCTCTTTTTATTAGGGTGAGAGGTAGGAAATGACAAAATTTATCTTCTTTACAGGTGGCGTTGTCAGCTCAGTCGGTAAGGGCGTAACCGCTGCAGCTGTCGGACGGATTCTAAAAGCCAGGGGGATCTCGGTCACAGTTCAAAAGCTTGATCCCTACATTAATGTTGATCCTGGAACCATGTCCCCCTATCAACACGGTGAGGTTTTTGTTACTGAAGACGGCGCGGAGACTGATCTCGACCTGGGCCATTATGAACGATTTGTCGACATCAACTTGAGCAAGGAATCAAACGTAACCACTGGCAAGGTCTATGCAGAGGTCATCGCCAAAGAACGACGCGGTGATTACCTGGGAGGTACCATCCAAGTAATTCCCCATATTACCAATGAAATCAAGCGCCGCATACATCTTATGGCCGAGACGAGCGGCGCCGATGTGGTTATCGTCGAGGTTGGCGGTACAGTTGGCGATATTGAGAGCCTGCCGTTTATGGAAGCGTTACGGCAGATGAGGACGGATGTTGGAGCCAAGAATACGTTCTATGTCCACGTCACATTTCTGCCCTATGTCGGCGCCAGTCGCGAACTAAAAACAAAACCAACCCAACATAGCGTCCGTGAATTAAGAGGGATTGGCATTCACCCTAATGCAATTATTGCCCGCGCCGATTACGAGATCCCAGCTGAGCATATTGATAAGATTGCCCTCTTTTGCGGGGTTGATAAACGGGCCGTTATTCCGGCCGTCACCAGCGAGATACTGTATAGCATCCCTTTGCAGCTGGAGGACACCGGTTTTGGAAACTACCTTGTCGATAGCCTCGATCTCACGGCCGCAGAACCCGATCTCACCCGCTGGATTAAAATGATCGAGGAGATTCAAAGTCCTAAACCAACGATTAGAATCGGCATCGTCGGCAAGTATGTGGAACTTCACGACGCCTACATGAGCGTTCGCCAGGCCCTGGATCATGGGGGGATCGCCAATCATCGTCATGTCGAGGTAGCCTGGATCCATTCCGGGGATCTTGAAAAAGGCCACGGTTGGGAAGAATTTGAATACCTCGACGGGATCGTTGTCCCTGGCGGCTTCGGCTACCGGGGAATTGAAGGCAAAATATTGGCGGCCAAATGGGCCCGCGAGAAGAAAGTGCCTTACCTTGGTCTATGTCTCGGTATGCAGGTGATGTGCATCGAACTACTCCGTGACCTAGTAGGCACCGATGAGCCAAATAGCACGGAATTCAATTCGAAGACTGCCCACCCTATTATCAGTCTGATGCCTGATCAACATGGGCTGGCCGATATGGGTGGCACCATGCGCTTGGGTCGCTATCCCTGCGACCTGGTACCAGGAACCCTTGCGGCAACGGCCTATAATGCCAACTCGATTTATGAGCGTCATCGGCACCGCTGGGAATTCAATAATGCCTACCGGCAGCGTCTCGGTGATCATGGATTAATATTTAGCGGTCTTTCTCCGGATAACCGGCTGGTTGAGATTGTCGAATTGGCCAATCATCCATTCATGCTCGGGTGCCAATTCCATCCAGAATTCAAGAGCCGGCCCAATCATCCGCATCCCTTGTTCAGTTCTTTTCTTGCCGCGGCCGTCTCTTATCAAGCCGGTCGTGCACCCACCGATCAACCAGTGGCTGTGGTTATTGAAAACAATAACAATGTGGCTCGGTCAGGCCTGGTGGTTGAGGAATTGGCTAAGTAGATGGTTCTGTTTGTTAGATAAATTCAACTCTGGTAGGCGCGATCAAAGCCGCTATCACGAACAAGCCACTATATAGGAAGCAAGAATCTCATTAATAGGCGAGTAATTCTTCTATTCGTTCCGTGATTAACCGCTTCTCAGGCACCACGGCCGCCATCAGGTTGGTATTAAATGGAATGGGTACCTGGGGCGCCGCAAGACGAATAATCGGTCCGTCTAAGGCCATAAATGCTTCCTGGGCAATTGTTGCCGATATTTCACCACCAAAACCGGCAAAAGCCATGTCTTCGTGCACAATCAAGCACTTAGCTGTTTTGCTCACGGATGACAAGACAGTTGACTTATCCCAGGGAGATATCGTTCTAAGATCGATAAGTTCTATACTCGCCCCAACTTCTTTGACCACCTCCTGGCAACGCTCAGTCATGGCCCCCCAGGTGACAATTGTCAGATCGGTCCCCTCAATCAAAATATTCGCTTTACCAAAGGGAATCGCATAATCATCCCCTGGATAAGGCCGGCGCGACCAGGCGGCATCTAACAGGGCTCTGTGTTCGAAAAAAATCACCGGATCGTTGCCCCGCATTGCGGTCCGCAGTAAACCTACCGCATCTTCGGCATTGGAAGGAACAACAACTTGCCAGCCTACAGCGTGAGCTAAGATCGCCTCGCTGGTCACACTGTGCCAGGGATCGCCCACCTTCCGCCCATAACCACCGGCAATGCGAACGACCATAGGAGCAGCGAACTTGTTGGCTGTGCGCCAGCGAATCGTACCGCAATTGTTGAGCTGTTCTGTTGCGGGATCGGCGTATTTTCGAAATTGAATCTCCGGCACTGGCATTAATCCGGCCAGGGCCATTCCCACCGCTCGACCAATAATTCCTTCCTCAGAAAGGCTTGTGTCAACAACCCGGCCGCGGCCATGCCTGGTCATAAGGCCCATGGTTGCTGTATGCACGCCACCCTTTTCACCGACATCTTCGCCGAATATCAAGCAGCGGGGGTTGATGGTGAGTTCATGGTCTAGTGTTTGCCTGATCGCGTCCACCATATTCAAGCGCCGGCCGCTTGGAACGCTTTGCTGGACAGTTCTGGGAAGCTTGATCCCTTCGGCAACCAATCCTCCGACAGATTGCGGTTGGTCAGGTTCTGAAAAGACAAACCTACTCACTTCGCCAGCCACCGGTTGGGCCTGCGCCAAGGCCTTTCGGTAAGCTTCCATTACCCTTGATTCCACATCGGCCGTAAGGTCCTCCCACTCACTGGCATCCATAATCATCGGTACCAGGGCCTCGCGTACCCTAGGAATCGGATCGTCTTTTATTTCCTGTAAACGCGTGCCCTCCGATTTATAGGCCTGGTTATCTGCACTCGAATGGCCAGACAGGCGTGGGACCACCAGGCGCAATAATCCCGGACCTTTTCCACTCCGCATATATTCCATAGCGGTGTAAATAAGCTGGGCTGTCTCGGATGGAATAGTTCCGCTGCCATCCCAGATTTCTAGATTGTGAAACGAGGCGAGATTTTCGGCGATATTTCCGCCCGGTGTCTGTAAATCGCGATTGACTGATATAGCAAAGCCATTGTCCTCAATGACGAAGAGCATTGGCAACTTTAAGGTTGTGGCCATCGTTAAACTCGACCAGAAGCCATTTGAGGCCACAGAGCCATCGCCGCCAAATACAACGACGATGCTGCCTGTGTGTTGCTTTTCTTTGAGCTGCTCGATCCGGTAAAGTATGGATTGGGCCCAACCGGCGGCCGGGGTATATTGGGAGCCAACATCGCCGGCCAGGGGTAAAACCGTCGCCTTACTCCTCCGTGGCATATTAAAGACCACGCCAACGTCCCGGCCGGCGCTCATACTGCCGCTCCTGGCCATGTCCGAGGCCAGGGCTTCCTCAATGCTTAAGCCCAGACCGAGCATCAGCGGCCGGGATCGATAATAGGCCCCCACAGCATCCATCGAATGTCCAAGCAACTGGCTGATTAACGCCTGGCCCAACTCGTGACCGCCGGCCGAGAATTGGTACGTTACCTCGCCGGTCGACAGTAGCTGCTGTTCTTCAAGATCGTCAATGCGCCGTGAAGTTAACATGATACGCGCCGCCGCTGGCCAATCGAAAGCCGGGTGCAACTGGGTCAATGAAAATCCTCCACCTTCATAACATGATATGGGTCATCAACTGCT
Organism: Patescibacteria group bacterium; assembly: GCA_035527655.1. GTDB lineage: Bacteria > Chloroflexota > Anaerolineae > Promineifilales > Promineifilaceae > UBA11865. Next base: position 215,710 of record DATLAB010000001.1, read on the forward strand.
CATAATCGCTAGCCAATCAGCCGCCAATTGTAACTAACTCGAGCGACAACGCTCCGAAGTGGCCATTTTTTTCTGAGTTGATGGCAAACAATAACACGGATCCGCTGAAATTCCAGTTGAATTCTTTTCTATGTATCAAATTGATCGCTATTCCCTCTGTTAGTAA
>DATLAB010000002.1:0-6662 GCA_035527655.1 Patescibacteria group bacterium
GATCCAGGATACTTTCGCCGACCTGCTAGGAACGATGCTGCTGGTAACTGACATGGTTGGTAATCTAATTACCAAGCCCAGTCATACCTGTGGTCTCTTTGACGTAATCAGCCAAGAACCGGAGGCATTACAGAGATGCATCAACAGCTGGCATGATTTGGCTACGACCATTGATCTACAGCCACAATTTAGCCGCAGCCATCTGGGCCTACTTTGCACCCGGGCCATGATTCGGGTCGGAGATGAATTGAAGGGCATGGTAGCGGCGGGTTGTGTGGCGCCAGATGTCTGGCCGCCTACTCCCGACGAGCTCTCAATGATGGCGGCCGAATTCGGTGTTGACGAAAAAAAGTTGACCGCTCGACTCGACGATATATTTTACCTTGATCGAAATCAGCGCACGCAGGTTTTAGATACCATGCAGCGCATTGCCAATATCATGGCCCACATCGTAAATGAACGCAAATCTTTGGTCGGTCGCCTGGCAGCGATTGCCAATTTGACAGCTTTGTAAAGGAGTATTTCTATGAAAAGGTTACTAATTCTTGGTGCAGGTACGGCCGGGACAATGGTGGCAAACAAACTCAGTCACGTCCTTGGTCATGATGAATGGAAGGTGACAATCGTTGATCAAAATGAAACCCATTATTACCAGCCAGGATTCCTCTTTATCCCATTTGGGATCTACGGTGAAAACGACGTGATCAAACCCAAGAGGGATTTTATTCCTCAGGGTGTTGAAATGATCCTTTCGGAAATCGAGCTAATCGAGCCGGAACAGAACCGGGTCAAGATTAAAAAAGATGATCGTTATCTTTATTACGATTATCTGGTCATCGCTACCGGCACTCATCCCCGTCCTGACATGACGCCAGGTTTGACAGAAAGCGCCTGGCGAGACTCTATTCACGACTTTTACACCTATGATGGCGCACTGGCCCTGGCTAAAAAGTTGCGTACCTGGGAAGGAGGCCGCCTTGTAGTCAATATTATGGAGTTGCCCTATAAGTGTCCGGTAGCACCCATGGAGTTTATTTTTTTGGCCGATTGGTATTTTCATGACAAGCACATGCGGGACAAGGTCGATTTGACCCTGGTGACGCCACTTCCTGGCGCTTTTACAAAGCCTCGGGCTGCCGGCCTGCTTGGCAGCACCCTGGAAGATAAGAATATTAAACTGGTAACTGAATTTTACCCAGCGCGGGTAGATCCTGAGAACAACGTCTTGATCTCTTATGATGAAGATGAAGTAGCTTACGACCTACTGGTGACAGTGCCAATCAATATGGGTGCGGAAGTTATTGCCCGATCTGGTCTTGGCGACGAATTGAATCACGTGCCGGTGGACAAGCATAATTTCCTCTCTGTCAAACATGACAATGTCTTTGCGCTCGGAGATGCGGCCAATCTGCCGACAGCTAAGGCGGGTTCAGTAGCTCATTTCGCGGTGGAAGTATTCGTTGATAACTTCCTGCGTTACATTGAAGGACTGCCGATGTTGGAGAAATTTGACGGTCATGCGAACTGTTTTATCGAATCAGGATTTGGCAAGGGCATCCTGATTGACTTCAACTACGACGTCGAACCATTACCAGGCAAATACCCCTTACCGGGGATCGGACCCTTCTCCTTATTGCAGGAATCCGAGATGAACCACTGGGGTAAAGTGATGTTCCGCTGGATGTACTGGAACATCTTACTCAAGGGGAAAGAAATGCCAATTACCGCCCAAATGACCATGGCCGGCAAGTGGAGCTAGGAGTGAGTTATGGACCAGGAATTAGTTGAACTAAACCAGAAAGTCGATTTCCTAACCACACAAATTGCGTTTCTTACCGAAGAAGCCCAGTTGCAACGCCGAAACCGGCAAGATTGGGACGAATTGAAGAATGATTTAACCCCTGTCGCTAATGAGGTCTACCAATTGTCGGTCAGGCAGCTGGATGAGATTGAGGGCTATGTCCAGCTAGAAGACATTTTACGGGTTACAAAGCGGCTAGTTCGCAATACCCGTAATCTGGAGGAAGCATTGGATCAGCTCGAAAGTTTCAGTGACCTGGCGAGAGAATTGGGTCCTCTATCAGATGAAATATTCATGACCATCATGACCCGTCTGAGTGAAATGGAAGAGAAGGGTTACTTTTCCTTTGTCCAGGGTGGCATGACGATCATGGACGAAATCGTCTCTAATTTCACCGAAGAGGATGTCCGGCAACTGGGTGAGAACATCGTCCTCATCTTACAGACCGTTAAAGAGATGACCCAGCCGGAAATCATGACCCTGATGCGTATTTCCGCGAATGTCTTGCGAGAAGAGGAAGTACCAGAGAAGGTCTCTATACTTCATATTGTGCGTCAAATGAATGACCCAGACGTACGGCGTGGTTTGTCAAAGACGCTAAATGTACTAAAAACATTTTCTGAAAACTAATAATAAAATTTGGAGGATAAACAAAATGACCACAAGAGAAGTTGCTGGCAAAGAGATTGGTTTTGATGACGAAGGCTTCATGGCGAATCCTGATGATTGGAACCGGGACGTGGCCGAGGCTCTGGCCCAGGAAATAGGCATCGACCCCTTGACTGACAGGCATTGGGAGGTCATCGAATTCTGCCGTAGTGATTTCAAAAGCCAGGGTGATTCGCCAACTTTGCGACGCATCACAACCCAGGCCGGCGTACCGACCAAAGAGATTTATCAGCTATTTCCTAAAGGACCGGCTAAAAAAGTGGCCTACGTATCCGGTTTAGGCAAGCCCACCGGCTGCATATAGAATAATTCATTTTCGTAACTAGATCTGAGGAGAAATTTAATGTTTGAGGAAAGTAATTGCAAGTTGATGTTAGTGTGTTCCAAAGGAACCTTGGACATGGCTTATCCAGGGATGGTGCTGGCTAATGCGGCCTTAATGGTAGGCATCGAGGCCAGCATTTTCTTCACCTTCTAGGGCCAGGATATGATCACCGAGTCCAAGATGGACAAGCTAAAATGTACACCGTTGGGCAATCCATCGATGGTGATGCCAAATGGCTGGGGTATTCCCAATGCTATGGCTATCTTACCGGGCATGACTGATTTCGCCACCGGCATGATGAAGAAGGAAATGGAACAACTTGATTTCCCGCCGGTAAGGGAATTTCTGCAGACAATTGCCGATGCAGGTGGAAAACTTTATGCCTGCCGGATGACCTATGACATGTGGGGCCTCAAGGAAGGCGATCTATTCGACGAAGTTGATAGCGTCGTCGGGGCAATGGATTTCCTGCAAATGGCTGAAGGGGCACAGATTATATTTGTCTAGTCGCCTTTTCCCGCAACAATATAATTGCCAACATCACTTTCCCGGCTACCTGGTAGAGGGAAAGTGACGTTTTTTTCTCCCCAAAATACCTGGCTCAGTTTGTTTAAAAATAATCGAGGACCCATCGGTTTGTTTGCCGGATGAGGCCTCGATAACTCATTTAGGTCGCCCAAGGTCTTTTATTTTGGAACTCCCTTGATTGAGCGACAATTTTGCAGTGCCTGTTAGCGATGAGTTTACGATTGCACTGCCTCGAATTCTACAACGGGATAGCTCGCTTTAATCCAGCCGCCAAAGCCGCCTTTGAGACTTCTGACATCCCAATAGCCATATTGCCATAGGATGGTCATGGCCATGGTCGAACGATGCCCGCTTCCACAGTAGATCACAATCGGAGCGCTCTTGTCGGCCGGCCATTCGGCTCTCCGGGCGACTAGCTCTTCAAGAGGGATTTGGATCAGGTTCGTTGCTTCGATAACGCCCTTCTCCTCAACCTCAGCTTGGGTCCGCACATCGATCACGATCAGATCAGGATTCTCGGCCAGTTCGGTATTGAGATCTTCAGCCGTAAGGCCGCCCCAGCCTTCGGGGATGGCGCTCATCGTCTGATCCATGATTGCCAGCAAGGCAGGATCCAGATCAGCAACATCCAAGACCAGCGGTTCAACCGCGGCGCCTTCTACAATAGGGTAACCGGTTCAAGCCAACCGCCATAGCTGCCACCTTTCAGACTGAGGCTATCCCCATAGCCCAAGGCGCCAAGTGCGGTCATGGCGATAGTGCAACGCCAGCCGCTGCCGCAGTCGCTGGTACTAGGCGTATCAAAACTTGGCAAATCATCAAGATTCTGACCAAGCTCTCTTAAAGGGGATATTGATCGCGCCCTCTATATGACCTTTTTCCTCTAACTCCGCCGGTTGGCAAACATCGAGCAAAAACGGCGGTGGATCGCCGGCCAACTGCCCGTTCAGAGCATCCAGTCCCGTAGTATTGTACTTGACCTTGCTGGCCAGGAAGGGAGTGAAAGCGGCATCCAGGTCGGCCTCTGTTGCCACAGCAACCTCCTCTTCCATTACCTCTTCCATCTCTTCTTCGACCGGCTCGGCCACTTCTGCTTCCACAATTTCAGGTTGTTCATTCTCCGGTTCTTCAGTTACTTCTTCCACGGGTTCGGCAACGCTCTCGGCTGTTACCTCAGGGGTAGCCGGTTCTTCATCGGCACTGCAAGCGCTAAGTACCAGGCCAAAGGCCAGCATCAGAACGAGCAACCAATAGAGTTTATTTTTCATCTTGTCCTTCTCCTATGACTACTTCTTACTAAATGTTTACAGGTACCGGGTTCGGAAACCGACTATTGGCTATCCTGACCCGAACGTTATTCCGGGACCGTTTCTACGATTACTGGTGTATTCGCGTTAAGTTCTGCAGTTGCCACCTTGTCAGCCGTCAAGAAGAGGTCCGGGTTCCCTTGGCAGGCATTACAGCTTTCAGTTTGGGGTGTTTCGAGCTGGATATTATGTGGTGTTGCGTATCGCCAGGTAGGTTGAGCATCAAAATCAGGCAACAAGTTGTCGACATAGAAAGCGAAGCTGTCCGGATCGACCGGCACATGACGAACCGGTACATAATCATAAGGGCGCTCTTCGCTCTGAAGTGGGTTGCGGCCAATCAAGAAGGCTAGATAGTGATCTGACGTTTCAAAGAAAGGATTTCCGCTTTCTTCGCTAATCGCGACATGACAACTGTCACAACTGGAATAGGAAACCGAATGACATACCTGGCAGGATAGCTTTTCACCATGAGCCTCGTGATACATATTTGAGTCGCTAATTGACGGATGACAATTGGTGCATTTAGGCTCTGGGGCATCGTCATAACGATGGGCAATAGCTGTTTCTGTATCACCTATATCGCCATGAAGCTCATCACCTGTTTGACAATCCATACAGGTCATCGTTCCTGGCGGAAGTGGACATCCGGTCGCAACCCCTCATTTTTCCCCAAAAACTCGTTACCGATCCGGCTACCGTGGCAGGCCGTACAAGTACGGAGGTTGGTGGATCACTAGTGAAGTTGGTGGCCGTCTAAAAGACCGCCACCAACGCTGGCCGGCTGGCTGACATGACAATCACCACAAGTCGTATGACAACTGGCACAATGATTTCCAAACATCTCCTACATGGCCGGATCCTCATGGGAAGCGCCGCGTGCTTCCATAACAGTCCAGTAACCCTGCTGATTCGAATGAAGACTTACCTGCTGGAGATTGCTTTGTTTCTCATGGCACTCTCCGCAAGTTGCGCCCAGATCGGCACTAGGTCGGGCGATGAGATTGGTATGAGCCAATTCTTTGTCTGATTCCTGTAGACCGCCATGACAATCGGTACAGGCTATCTCACCATGCACTGTCTAAGGATATAGTTCGGCATCGACGAGTACTTTCTCCCAAGGCTCCAACGGAGCCACTTCACTACCTCAGCCAACGCCCGAGCTTTCGCTGGGCGCTTTCTCCTCCGGTGCAGCTGTCTCCATCAACTTTACTTTATCCATATGACAGGCCAGGCATTCGTCGGAAACTGAGGCAACCACCTCCAGTGTTTAGGTCGGTGTGGTTGTTGGTTTGGCCGAAGTTGTTGGTTCTGGAACCTGGGTTTCGGTTGCTACGACTTCTTCCGCATCCGTCCATCGGTGAGCAGCCGTGCCTACCAAGACCGAAGATTCTTTCGGCGCCTCTGTGGGTATGGAAGGTTCTTTAGAAATCACGAGAGGTGGCTCCTCTTCTGCGGCCGAACAAGCGCCGATGAAAAACATAGCCATGAATAATACAATCATCGCTCTGAATTTTTTCATATGGTTAAACCTTGTTTGAATCAAGTGGTGATGAAGCATTATGTGGTCGGATGGAACTCTATAGCGCAACTGAAAAGCGATTATGAAAATTGTAACAACCAGACTTATTATATAAGCAGAGCAGTTACGGTTTTAACCTTTCTATAGGTTTTTCTTATTGCTTTCCCTTATCCGAAAGGATAAGGAAGACTAATTTCAAGTGGCAGGAAGGATAAATTAAACGAATTATTGACCCAAATGCCCCGTACCCAGGTTGGCCGGCCAGACAAAAAAATAGGGCGAAGTTTGGCTAAACTTCACCCTATTTCCACTTAGAGATGCAAAATATATCCGGCACTCCGGCCGGGAGACAGTTATGCTGGGACTCCGACCCAATCAATCGTTTGCTGATTAAGGTAGGCATCTATGCTCGATGCTGCATTATGGGCAGCGGCAATAGCGGTAATTACCAAATCCGGGCCATGAACGTTATCGCCGGCAGCGAAAACCCCCTCCCGGCTGGTGGCGCCT
>DATLAB010000003.1:0-6574 GCA_035527655.1 Patescibacteria group bacterium
TTGCCGGTGATCGGCGCCACCACCTGGGGTGTCATGGACGTGATCTCCGACGGAGAGGATGGGCTGCTGGTGCCATTCGGAGCTGTGGACCTATTGGCCCAAGCGATGCGCCAGCTTCTGGATAATCCACAAAAAGCCAACGAAATGGGCCGCTGTGGTCGAGAAAAGGTGATTCGAGATTATGACTGGCAGCATCAATGCCAAATGGTCGATGAGCTCTACCTCGCGTTAACCCAGGAAACCAGGTGGGCCAGATGATATCTAGCCTGATCATTGAGTTCCGGGTAGTTCTTTTACCTAGAGGATAGCAAGGTGCGCATACTGCATCTCAGTCAGCGCTATTTCCCGGCCGTTGGCGGCGCCGAAATTGAACTGGAGAAGATCTCAGACTATCTCGTCGCGGCCGGGCACGATGTAACTGTGGCCACGTCCGATGCGCTGGATTTTGAGTATTTTTGGGACCCAGCCGCCCGCCGTGTAACCGGCCGCACTGGGGAACATAATGGGGTGCAAATCGTCCGTTTTCCGGTTCGACATCTGCCAGCCAGCAAATTGGCCTACCGGGCCATTCGCCGGCTGATGTTTGAGATATCCCGGATAAAGCCTCTTCCCACAGCGTTGCCGATGCGCCTGGCTAACTATACGCCGCGAGTTCCAGAGTTGAACCGCTGGATAAAAGATCACCCCGGCCATTTCGACCTGGTTGCCGGGATGAATATCACCTACGAACGATTCTTGGCCGACGGCTTCAGATTGGCCCGCCGGCTCGAGATCCCCTTTGTAACTTATCCCCTGACCCATCTCGGATCCGGAGAACGGCCGGCAACTGATCGGATGAGCCAATATTACACCATGCGGCACCAGGTTAAGCTGGTAAAGGATAGTACAGCGGTTGTGGCCCAAACGCCGGCCGAGAAACGTTTTTATGAAGAGATTGGTGTGCCACCGGACAAGATCATCGTCGGCGGCCCAGGTGTAACCCCGGCCGACGTCGAAGGCGGTGATGGCCGACGTTTTCGCTCTCGCCTTGGCATCTCGGATCCGATTGTTCTTGCGATAGGGGTCATGTCATTAGACAAGGGCACAGTTCATCTCGTCCAGGCGATACGTCGCTTGTGGCAAGAGGGTCGCAAGCTGGAACTAGTATTGATCGGTCATCCGCTACCCGAATTTGAAGCGTTCTTGGGGGAAATTCCAACAAACGATCGCGATCGTATCCGGCACCTTGGCCCGGTTGGTGATGCTGAAAAGAAGGACGCCCTGGCGGCCGCGGATCTGTTCACGCTGGCATCTCGCGCTGAATCCTTTGGTATTGTTTATCTTGAGGCCTGGCTATATGGACTGGCGGTAATTGGCGCGCAAACCTGGGGCGTTTCCGACATCATCGATCATGGGCAGGATGGTCTGCTTGTGCCTTTTGCTGACGTACCGGCTCTGGCGCAGGCCATCGAATTTCTGCTGGACCATCCACAGGAAGCGGTGGTTATGGGCGAGCGTGGGCGACAGAAGGTCCTCAAAGAACATACCTGGGATCTTAAATGCCAACGCGTTCTTGATCTTTACCAACGCTTGGTCATGAATTAGGTCAGTAGGTTCAGATGAAAACGATTTAGGCGCCTGGTCGCCTTGCGGGATCCAGACGCCGGTATCCGCCAAACTACCGATTCACAACAGGCAAGAAGGTGTGCGTCAGGTCGCCAATCAACAGAGATACGTTCTGTTCGCCTGGGAATACCTGGCTATCGGCACCTTCACCTGATAATTGAACAGAACCCAGTTCATGGAAGCCGTTGCTCAGCCCAGCTGTATGTATAGTAACCGTCAAGAGGGCTGGTTCCCCTTTCGTTACCGTGCCTTCCGATGGCGAAATAGAAATATTAGCCGGTGAAGTCGACGACCAGGAGATGGACCCGCTACCTGTATTTCGTAGTTGAACGATTTTGGATTCATCGCCGCTTTCACCCTGCTGATGGACCATTATTAGCTGCGTTGGTAACAGAGTAAGCTGCGGGAAACAAAAATAACTTTCCCTGGCTGCATCGCACTTAAAATTTGACCAGTGGACCAGGTCTTGCGAACCAGGTAGATCCCAAACAAATACATCGCTGTTTGTGGCTACCAACTCCAGGCGACCGTCATTGTCAATATCGCCCACGGCCGGGGTGTTAAATAGATTTCCTTCAGCGTAGTAGGTAGGCCGTTGGTCATTAGGGAAGTTGCTACTGGTCAGTTGCTGGCCATTTCCATCGACAACAACGACAACCCAGGTCTGATTGACAAAGATCTCCATCTTCCCATCACCGTCATAGTCGGCCAGGGGGAAAGACACACCATGCTCATATTTAAGATAACTTTGGCCGTTTTGAGTTACTGGCTTCATGGGAAAACCGGACACGAGAGTACCATCGCTGTGCCAGGCATACAGTTTTAAATCGGTGGCCGCGATGATAATCTCAAGATTCTTGTCCCCTGCGATATCACCGATGGATGGTGAGGCCGGCGTAGCCCCACCTAAACTCTTGCCTCCCTGCCACCCGGGCAGGTCTTTTCCTTGGGTATCAAGTCCATACAGCTTGAATCCATAGGTCGGATGATCAGGGCTAAAATCATGATAGAATCTCGAGGCGCCGACATATATTTCTAGCGCACCATCACCATTTGTATCGGCGATTGCTGGCGTCGAACCTAAGGCTTCATAAAAATAACGGGGAAATCCGGGCAAGACTTCGCCGAAGCGGTTGAAAGCATAGACGGAGCCGCCACAATAACCCGGCGCCCAACCTGGGGGAAGCCGATAGGGACAAGTCCAGCCACCAGAGTCGCCCCCCCAGCGATCATCGAAATTCCCCTCTCCAGTAGCGATGACCATGTCAAGAAAGCCATCCCTATCCAGGTCGGCCAATGCCGGTGAACCCCAGGTCAGATCACCTAGTTTATCCTTTAAATCTTGCCATTGAGGGAAGCGTATGGCGTGGTTGCTGGAGGGTGGGTATCCCGGTAACAATGAACCATCATGATGCCAGGCATAAATCCGTTTATCGAAACCAGCCGCGAAGATCTCTAGGTCGCCATCATTATCCATGTCGCCAAGGGCCGGGGTAGCGAAGAAAGAATCAGGACAACCGGCTGGTGGGATATCGTGATCAAATCCGATGATTGGCCAGCCGGTTTCCACCTCGCCTTGATGGTTTAGCACAATCACACCACCAACCGTGCAAACTTCACGATTTAAAGTACCTACGCCAACAACTATCTCCGGATAGCCATCGCTGTCGATATCGGCCACGGCCGGCGATGATTGGATCTCATTTGTCCCGGGGGCCATGTTGAAATAGGGGGCAACATCGGTATCCCACAACAAGGTTCCATTATGCTTGATAGCAACGATGTGTCCGTTATTTGTAACCGCCACCACATCGTCGAAGCCGTCACCGTTGATGTCGGCCAGCGCCGGGGATCCAGCCTGACAGTCGTTGCTAGTAGAGTTATAACATAGATCGACCGGCAGAGCGTAAGTCCACTGCGTTGGTGCAAAACCGGCCGCGGTAACCGGTTCCGTATGGTTATGACCCAGCCACACTACCAGGCTGGTTAACACCGCCAGGAAAATGGGGATAGCCAGTCGAGGCAATGGCCTGTGGTCAGCTTGTGCTGCACTTTGCAAAGTTCGGTTCCTCTTTTGTGTTGATGGAATAAATCAGCGGTACCAAATCATCCCTAGGCTTGGACTATTAGATACCAATAAAAAAAGTCACTCTTGATAAGTTATGAATTCTCCAAGACGTATTTAAAGAGATAACCGGATTCGAAAACTGTATCTACTTGTGGCAGACAATCACCCGTTATGGCCGAACTCGGACATCAGCTTGATTCTAATCAATCAGGGAAATGATATCAATGGGAAAGATGTATTGATGAGTAAGTTCTCACAACTTAGGCTGGCATAGCTGCCAGATCGAGATGCATGCGTCCAGAACGCTCCTGCGCCAGCAGTATTTGGTCCCTGCTCTGAGGAAGATCACTCTTTTTGCCATCATCGAAAGGAGATACAACGCGTATCCGGCATCAACGATCTTATCCAGAAACGCTGCCGGCTCGATATGACCGGTTACCCGAAGTAGCTCAGGAGAAAACTCAAAGAGGAGGACCGGTCTGTGACGTCGCACGAAATCTTGCATTCCCTGCCAGGCTCTTGGCTCAGCCCCCTCAATATCCAGCTTGACCATATCAATCCTGGATACGTCCGAGAGGGTTTTGTCGAGTGTCACCACCTCGACAATCCGCGGCCTATATAAGCCGGGTACGGCTTCAGCGGTAAAGTCGATAACGCGAGCATTGCTAGAGGTACCGGCATCAAGTTTACATGTCTGAGATTCCTCGGCAACCGCCTTCTATCAACCAATAACGATTTCAGTAGCTAACCATCGACCGTTTTTGTTTCATTTTCAAAGCGAACTGTGACGTTTCGTAGGCCTAGCCGGTGTGGGGCATATCGAATTCCAAGTTCAACAAGTTCGTCAAGGGAAGGGTTTCTGGCTCCTGGCAGGTAAAAATCCAATTCATTCAGTTCGCCGTCTTGTAACAGCCGGCCGTCAACAGGCAGCTCGTACGTTCCATTGTCCCCGCTAATATCCAGGCTGCCTAATAAAGTGTCGTTCAGGTAAAGTCTTAAGGGCTGTCTACCAAATGAACTGGTGGTCAATGTCAGCACCATTTCCAGATCGGAGACAGCTTCTGGCACGAAGAGAATCTGGGTTTCGATGACCTCGGTCCAGGATGTATTAGTATCGGTACCCCACCAGCCGGAAAAAATTGCCAGGGTCGGATCATCATCAACAGATAGTGTCTGGCCAACGATATATGGGTCAAGCAGTTTGGGATTCTGTTCTATTCGTTGTCTGTAGTGATTCAGGCGTCGCTCGTGAAAAGTATTATTGGTAATCAGGAATTGGGGATATTCCCAATCGAAAAGGTAATCCGTGTATTGATCAATGTCTGGGTAGGCATTCCAGAGTGGCGTTTTTATATTGAATAAACCCACGTAACTATTAATCATTATTGCGATCAAACCCAAAGAAAAATAGACAACGATCACTGAACGCTGCTGACGCTTGCTTAACCGAGGCGCTAGGTCTTGCCACAAAACTGCAGTCATCAGAACTAGGGCCGGGATGGCATCAGTCAATAGACGAGGACCAAAAGAATAACCACCCCACCACATGCGCGTGGCCGATACCGACAATATTTGAAAGCCAACCCAAAGCGCACAGAGCCAGAACAATAAGTGTTGCTGACCTCGCAGGGCATAGAGCCCCATACCACCAGCCACCAGTAGAAGATATGGGCTATAGACAATGATACCCCGGGACGGGCTAAGCAAAACCCCATATAAGGCTTGAAGATAACCTGATGGATTAAGCCAATTGCCAGCCGAATAGTAAGGCGGCAACCAGCTACCGTAGGAAATACGGGAGAATACCAGGAAGGTGATCAACAAGATCAATGAAACTGTTCCTGTTCGTACAAGAAATCCTTTTTTCTTGATAGCCAGGTAAAGGAGTACAACAAGGATGAAATAAACCGTCGACGGTCGGGAGAGAAAGGAGGCAAACAATATTAGGCCCAGATAATATGGATGAACAGTTCGGCTGCGACCAGCATCATATCGGGCTATCAGGCCCAAACCCAAAGAAACAAAGAGCACTGCGAAACAGAGATTCCACAATGCTGTGCTCAAAGTGCTGATTAGCGTACTCCCCATCATCGAAACCAGGGTAATGGTCAAACTTGGCCAGAACGATAGATACGCAGAGGCGATCCTGTAGATGGCCAAAAAAACGGCTGCTACAACCAGCGCAGATATGATATTTTGCCACATATGATTATCGCCCGTGTTGAGCATGTTGCTACCGGATAACAGAGCGATCCCGACAAATGGGAGGGAGTAGATGGATGAACCGGTCGGATAATCATATAACCAGTGGCCATTCTGCAGGTCCACCTGATAATCAAAGGCGTCAAATAAGGCTGGGGCAACTTCATGATAGGCATCCAATTGGATTGTTCTGTGCTCTAAGATCGCCTGGGAAACGATTAAGCTAAAATGGGAATCAGCAGAAGCATAGGTTACCGGCGAGACCAAAGCCAAGGCAAAAACGAAAATGGTCAGTAAGAGCAAGGTAATTACCTCGGATTTCTCCCTGAGGCGAGCATACATAGACCACCGCCGTTTCATCTACTGAAGTCCTAAGTTAGCTAAATAGCGCCGAAATATCTCTTTGACCACAGGCTCCAAGAAATTCTGAACCCGCTCCTTCTGATGCCGAATGATTCGATTCTGTAAGGAGTGGTCGCTGATTATTATTTGAACAACTTCGGCCAGGGCTTCGAAATCCTTCTGGGTAAATAGCAAACCTGTCTCACCCAGCGTGCTGGGCACAGCCGCTGAGCGATAGGCCATGATTGGTAAACCCAGGTACATGCTCTCGATGAATGGTTTACCGAATCCTTCGTGCTCGCTCATCGAGAGATAGAGGTCACAATTCCGGTAATAGGTCACCAGGTCCTGTTGGGA
>DATLAB010000004.1:0-113698 GCA_035527655.1 Patescibacteria group bacterium
ATATTCGTGCTGTATACTCCTCGTACTCAAACAACTTTAGCAGAGTAAAACCTGAGAAAAGCTGCTCGTATCTCCCGATCTCATCACTATATCGACCTGGATCATTGAAGTAACGCGCATATGCGCCTGTATTCATGACAATATATACGACACCTTCATCTCGGTACCACTGCAGGGGATGGATTATCGCTCTGAAGTCCAATCTGACCACTGCGTAGCGATCAGGATCTACAAAGGGGGAATAGGGTTCCATAGCAATTTTCGAGCCACCTGGCAAGATTTCTTCTACCTAGATTCTTGCTGGCTCACGCTCATTAAAAGCTCCGAGGTTGAGAGCATTTTCCGTCGACTGGGCAAAGGGGATAATGATCAGAGCCAGGCCAACTAATATCAAACCACCTAAAAAGAAGGTTCTTTGTGGCGACTTGAATCTCCAGCCTAGCCATTGCGCGGAACCAACCAGCGTTATGGCAGCCAAAAGAGATAAAAATGGAATGACAGGCAGGATGGTTTGGGTGTTTCGAACCGCGAACCTGTTTATGAAGATAAAATTTATTATAGGAGAGGCAGCGACAAGTAGAACGGGTCTTGATCGCCGGTACACGCCCCAAAATAAGCTGGCGAGCGCCAACGGCAATAGAGGACCCTGGGTAGTGAGCAGGAAAGAGGTATACGATCGAATGGTGTCTCCTTCGGACCCCACATGCCCCGAAGCAAAATGCCGCGCCTCAAATGTCATCTCCTCAATAAAGAGTTGGTAATCCATGATCGAAAATGGGGTGGTGGCAAAGAAAGTGAGCACACAAATCCCCAGGCAAATATATAACTCCCGTCGTTTGAAGCTCTCCCGCCCATACCGAAAGAAATGGGCAACGAGCGGCGCCGCCATGATCAGGGCACCGATGTATTTGGAGGAAGCGGCTAGGCCTACGCCCATCCCGGAGATCACATTATAACCGAGCTTTCCTTCTGCAAATATGCCGACAGCGCCATAAAAGGCTAGAAGAACAAAAAAAAACGACCAAGGCATCGGGGGCTATCTTCTGACTGCTGGTAATATGCGTTGGAGATACCGTCAGGATAACCCCAGCAACAATTCCAACAACAATGTTTCCAGTCAATTTTCGCCCACATATATAGAGGAGTAGAACCGAACCAATGCCAAATATTGCGCTGAGCATCCGGCTGACCAGCATGATATTCGGCAGCACGATCTTACCGCTGCCCATGGCTGCCATAATCGGCGATGGGACGTCGGTCAGGGAATTAAACTGGCCGGCCAGTTTGCCCACCAGGAAATAGAAAAAATAGACGACTCCATTCAAAATGAAGAGTAGCAAAGGGTAGCGAAAGAAGTGCGGATTCGGATCGCCATTCCGGAGCATATTTTGAATAAGAACCAGGTTGAGATCCTCATCGGACTGGTAGATATTCGGCAAATCTGTGTTCAGTCGCTACAATCTAAATTCGATGGCTAAGACCATAACCAAGACAAGGAGCCAACCCGTTGGCTTTAAGTTAATCCTCTTCAAATGGCCCGTAGATCTTTCTAAATATGTCATCGTTTACTTTGCGAATCAAGTCAATTTGGGATAAGCGCGCCTTCGACTACTCGGAATAGGCCCGGGATTAGCAGTCGCTATTTTTATAGAACGATCGAATAGAGAACGAAGAAGGATTATCCCATCCAGGGAATTGAGTAGCAAATCCGCTAACATGCCATCAAGAAAACCCTCGCTTCACATAAAAGGTGGTGCACCATGTAGAACAAGGCTGAACCAAGCTAGACCCTACCGCAGGTCAGAGCTTACCCGTGTTAGCTCACCGGTAATCGATTAGGTACCAGTCGATGTAGAGGCATGATATAGTTGATATCGGAATATGAAAACTCTGGCTCGTTTTCAAAAGCCCCAAATAGTCATTGTCGCGGCTTTCCTTCTCCTGTGGGCATTGTTATCGAAGGAGTCCTATCCAACCTGGGATGCAGCCTATTACTATGCCTACACCAGATCAGTCGCTTTCGATGGTGATCTAAAGATAGATAACGACCTTCGGCTTTCATACCCTACTGCAACGGCCGACTTTGTCAATAAAGGGTACGATCGGGTCAAAACGGAAACCGGCCGGGTTGAGAGCCCCTATGCCATCGGCAGCTCCCTGATTTGGCTTCCAGGCCTTGTTTTTTTAAGGGGAGCTGTTGCGGTGGGCCAATCGGTCAACGTTTTAGCCGGACAACTGTCCGGTTATGAATGGTATTTCGCCCCTACAATCTCCGCTTTCTCTGCTCTACTAGGTTTACTCGCCTTCTGGCTTGGATACAGGGTCGCTTCGCCTGAAACAAGTAAATTCAGTGCTCTCGCATCAGTCCTGACTCTGTTATTTGCTACACCCTTGATCTATTATCAATTTTTCGAACCGCTATATTCTCATGCCACTTCGGCCTTTGTGAACGGCTTGGTCGTCTATATATGGTGGCGTTCGTATCGACAAAATCCATCTTACATGCAGGCGATATTGCTCGGGGGAGCTATCGGTCTGGCCGGCTTGGTGCGTTGGCAAAACGTCACCTATATTTTCCTTCCACTTGTCACAACAATTTGGTGGTGGCTTGATATGCCAGCATCAGATCGTCGGCTTGAGTGGAAACGAGCGATCGTTTCCTTTACGCTCCTTGGTCTTACGATCCTGGTGGTTCTTTCGCTTCAATTCTCGCACTGGCGGCTACTTTATGGTAGTTCAATCACGGTCCCTCAGGGTGACAGTTTCATGAATTTGTCTGCCCATTTCTGGATACAGGTATTGTTTTCACCCCTTCGTGGCTTGCTTTCCTGGATGCCGGTGACATTCCTGGCGGTTCTTGGTTTGCTCTTGATGGCCAAGAAGCGTACCCGATTGGTATTCCCCTTGCTGATACTCCTGCTCGCAACTTTATACGTTAATAGCAGTTCGCAGGACTGTTTTGGCGGTGGTGGTTATGGCCCGCGAAGATTCTCAAGTGAACTTGTAGTCTTTATTCTTGGCTACAGCGGGCTCATTGAAGCTATTCAGGGAAGGGTGCGCAAGCCCATAGTCGCTATCCTAGGCCTGGGCTTAGTATTTCACCAGTGGATACTCTTACGTTTCGGATTGGAGGAACGTATCGGCGGCCGGGTAATGAGTATGTATCCTGAATATAGATGGTCTGAAGTTTCGTACGAGGAGTTCCTTAAATCTATTGCCAGACACTTCTCCGATATTATAGCTTCACCCAGAGATTTTTTTGTCCAGCCCCTCTCCCCGTTAGGCGAACTATTGGATGGTCGCTGGCCCGGATCTCAATTTTTTACGTTGTTGGCGGCCGCAGTCATTCTTCTGCTTATCTGGTTACTATTCGAGTTTATCAGAACTCGTGATTACGCGACGCAAACTTACTACTATTTGGGGGCCATCGTTGTCGTGGCTTTTATTTTGATCGCGAATATCTGGATCTTGAACTGGGCTTAGGATCTGAGGGGCTCTTGTAACAACAGCCACCAACCTTCGCGAGTTCGCATATTAATTAATTATCACTGGAAAAAGGGACATGGCTTGATCTATCAACACAATACCCTGAACGATATTGTCTTCCTCTCCATCAGCTTCAATCACCCCTTCCTCAATCTGGTTCCCACTATCTATCTCGACCCAATAAGGGTGCGCGCCTGATACCAATCCGCTCCACACCACGCTGACTTGATGCTGTCGACGTGCACAACCTGGCAGTTGATGGTCTGGCAGGTCTGAAACTTCGACAATGACAGTGCTAATCACATCCGTGCGGCTAATATTGGCATAAAAGGTGACGCTGAATGAATCCGTTATAGCGATTGAACCATTGTTTCCAACATCAGCCCAAAGGGTGACGCTTGTTGTCTCTGCTGGTTCGATAACCCGGCCGACCGGGGTAGCTATTTCACCCAAACGAAGATTGACATAAAGCGACTCCGCTTGCGCATTTCGCTTAAATGCTTGACCAATCGTGGAAAGACCAGTCAAGGTGCCGTCAGTTACATCGTCAACAACCAGGTCACTGACGTTGCCGACGCCATTCAGGTTATTAATACTGAACCAGGCTGTTTGTTGGACAAGGCGAAAATCATCAATTGGGTAGCCAATTTTCTGATCTTTGGCGATCTTAAAATAGCTCATCGTCTCGTCCAAAAAATTGATAATTCTTTCGGGAGTAAAACATTCCCCAAATTCATCCTGTAGATAACAAGAATCACCTTCAGGAATATAGGGGTACAGAATTGAATATTCCGAAAGAATCAGTGGTTTGTTTTGCTGGTGGTGGCTTCGCATCCAGCTTCTCATAGCCCGCACCTGTTGGTCAAAAACAGTCAGGTCATCATGTTCCGCGAAACAGTACACGTCAGGCCTGGAACATTGTGATGGATCATTATTACTCTCCAGAATCCCTAACGCCGGATCTGTACCCAGTGCGACGTTGGCGATACCGTTCGGCCGCCCGTCAGGCAACAACTCCGGAAGAATATAAAGGTGCATATTCCATACATCTACCGGCATAGACACACCGTAAAGGGTCAGGTAACTTTGCCACACGATATCCAGATATTGTAACCGTCCAGGAGTTACTTCGACCAGGCCAGATATAGCCACCTGCGCTGTGGGATCGCGATCCTTGATATAATGATAGACTGAGTAATAGGCTCGGGCGTAAACCTGAGGAAAGGTATCCCCCTGGCCTACACTATTACCGCCGGGGTTGGGGCCGCGATCCACTTCATTGCCGACCAGCCAAAGCACTCCGGGATATGAATCAACCAGGCTGCCCAGTCCAGCCGTGGTCAGGGGTGGATTGATCTCAAAATCATCAAGATAGTTGCCCTGGGTGTCCTTTTTCTGCCTCACGTCGATCACGGGCGCGATTTCGGCGCCATTTGTTGCCGAATCCGAAAATCCAGCGAAAAACACAAACCAGCCAGCCCCCAGGTCATCAACCCAATTAATCTGCTTGGGTCCCAGGCTGGTAACCCCGATCCGGCAACTTGCTTGCTCGGTTATTATCTCTGAAACTGCCACCGCTACCCCAGGGACTGTTGTTATTTCCATCTGGCCTTTATCCAACATCAGGGGCGAAGAAAATTGGCCGCCTGTCCCAGCGACGTCTAAAATGGTTACCAAAAGGGTTAAGAATAAGAGCGGTCCAGCTATTGACAATGCGATTATTCGCGGTCGAAAATTGTGGATCTGGATCATCCGGATGGATCTTGGGCGTGTTTGGAGACTGCTAACGAAGGATTGGGCTCGGATCCTTCATTTTTTGACCCCTCAGATCGAGTTCCATCCCCGATCTGAACTTCCGACGCCACTGTATCCCAATGTGCAGATATCTCTATTTGGGAACCGGCTTCATCATCAGGCTTGTTTAGGACTCGGAAAGATTTAATCTGCTCAAAATGATCGTAGGCGATGACCCCAGTTGCATCATAAACTGTTGCTGTCACATCATAAACACCGGCTAACAAGGGCAATTGTCCGATATGACAGCGGACGGTTCCCGATCCTTGACTGACGGCTGACTCAGTTTCGGCTACCTGCTTATTTGGCGCTCCTGCTAGAAAACCATCATCACGAAAGAAAGATAATCCAAATTCCGCCTTCTTTACGTCTCTTTGGGCCAGGTAGTGCATTTCAACAATCACTGGCTCCCCAACAACAAATTGATCCCTCTCCTGACCGGAGCTACCCAATAATCGAAGAGAGGTTATCTCGACCTCCGCGGTGCCCCAACGCCGGATTGCCTCACTCTTAACCTCACTATTCTTTTCACCTTCGGCTTCATGGCTAGCGAGATAAGACCTGATCACTTCATCCGTATCCCCGTCAATCACCAGTTCGCCTTTTAGAATCCAGAAAATTCGCGAACAGAGAGATCGCACTGTTTCCAGGTTGTGGCTGACGAAAATGACAGTTACGCCCTGGGCGTTTAGTTGATGCAAGCGGGAAATGCATTTGATCTGAAAAGATTGGTCACCAACCGCTAGAATTTCGTCTATGAGGAGCACATCCGGCCGGACGTGAACAGCGACGCTGAAACCGAGTCGCATATACATGCCGGAAGAGTAATGTTTAACCGGCATATTGATGAATTCGCCCAGTTCGGAAAACTCGACAATATCATCATAGACCCTGGCAATATCAGAATTGGATAAACCCAGAATAGAGGCGTTCAGCCAAATGTTTTCTTTACCGGTCAGATCTGGGTGGAAGCCGGCTCCTAGCTCTAGCAAAGCGCTTAACCGGCCCCTTATCTCTACCCGACCGGCTGTAGGTCGAATAATACCTGCGGCAACCTTGAGGAGAGTGCTCTTGCCGCTGCCATTATTGCCGACCAGGCCAACGCACTCGCCGGGCATTATATCAAAGGACATTTCCTGTAGCGCCCACAATGCTTGGTCTTCCGTTACCCTTTTTTCAGAGCGGGAAAACGCCGATACGATAATCTCTAGCACGGAGTTATGGCTATCGGCATTGAACTTGAAGCGCTTATTCACCGCTGCAAATCTTATTGCCGGATCCTTTTCTTTGTCGATACTTCGCTCGGAATCGCGTGTCATATTGGGATTATCTCGCCTTGGACTTCATCATTATTCTAGCCAGCATGATCGCAATTCGTTAACGCAGTAACATATAGGCGATTAGCTCGCCATTCTAACCAAAAAGCCAGGCTCGACCAAACAAGGCTCATATTGGGCCAAGGTCGACAGGCACAAGAAAAGCCCCGACCGGCGTCGATCGGGGCAAACCCTCCTACATCTGCTTCTATCTGCCAGCGCTCTTCGAGAGCAGGCCAATAGCGGCAGTTGTCCAAATACTAACCCTTAATCGCCGTCCACATCTCGTCAAAGATAAAGACGGCATCGCCAACCTCACTTAACCACTCCAACTTCCCAAAGACGCTGTCGGGCGGGTAGATACTCTCATCCTCAAGAACTTCCGGATCGATAAATTCTCTGGCCGCTTCATTGGGGCTGGCATAATAGGTGTAATTCGTAATTGCCGCCCCATTTTCGGCCTCCAACAGGAAATCTATGAAGTGTAAGGCAGTTTCGTACCGTTCACTCGCAGCCGGAATACATATGTTGTCCACCCACTTGACGCCCCCTTCTTCCGGGATACTGTAATACCAGTTGCCATCTTCTAGTTCGTCATCATAGGTATTATAGTAGGCTGAGGCCACATCACCACTCCAACCCATCGACAAAACAACCTCATCAGGCACCAGAAGGGTATCATCGTAATCCTCGCTATTGAACGTCTTCCAGTACGGTTTTGCCTCAAGGATAATATCACGGGCTTCTTCCAGATGAGCTCGATCTGTGTCATTGACGCTGTAACCCAAATACGCCAAGGCAGCGCCGATCAGCTCTCGTTGATCATTCAGGACGTTTATACCGCCATCAGAATATTGTTCCAACAATTCCGGATCGAACAAATAAGCCCAGCTATCGGGCGTATTTTCCTCAAAGAAGGGATCACCGGCTCGATAGCCGATGCCGGTCGTACCCCATTGGTAGGGAACACAATGCTGATTTCCAGGATCAAAAGGTCCATCCTTCATGCTATCGGCAATATTGCCCCAGTTCTCGAGATCGTTAACATCAATTTCAGCCAGCAAGCCAAGTTCGATCATCTGGGAGACCATGTAGTCGGAGGGAAAAATAACATCATAGCCGGTCGCCCCAGCCTGAAGCTTGGCCAGTAAATCCTCATTGGAGGCAAAGGTGTCATAGATTATCTCTACCCCAAACTCATCACTGTAGATCTCCAGTAATTCTTCATCAATATAGTCATCCCAATTGTAAACTACTAGCTGGGAAGCTAGCGCCATTTCCTTTTCGGCCTCAACATCTGCTGTATCTTCCCCCGCTTCTGCCGCGGATCCTTCTTCTTCGACAGGCGTTTCGGCCGCATCCGCATTGACGGTTGCTGTCTGCTCGCTTTCCTCCCCTGGTCCACCACCGCATGCACTGATTACTAATGCCAATATAACCACCATCAACCAAAACATCTTCCTCTTCATATCACTTCTCCTTTTTCTGCCTTCTTGGGTTTCATAGATGAAGATTATTCGCCTGCCTGTATACATCAAATTTACCTCAGCGGCGCTGAATAACGAGCGAAATAACAACCAGGATAGTTGAACCTACCAGCATCAAAGTGGAGATGGCATTTACCTCTGGCGTAACCCCAAATTTAATCATGGAATAGACCCGCACCGGCAAAGTTGTCGAGCCAGGTCCCGACACAAAGAAGGTAATCACAAAATCATCAAGAGAAAGGGTGAAAGCCAACAGACCGCCGGCAATAATCCCGGGCGCCAAAAGCGGCAGCGTCACCCGGCGAAAAGCCAGCCATTCGTTGGCGCCCAGATCGGCTGCCGCTTCTTCGAGATTACTGTCCATGCTCGCCAGTCGCGCCCGAACAATAATCGCCACAAAGGATATATTAAATGCGACATGGGCTATGAGAATCGTATATCGACTAAGGGCAATACCCACCATGACAAAGAATAGTAGAGTGGATAAAGCCATGACTATGTCAGGGATGATTATCGGTAGATAGAGTACGGCATCATAGGTCGTTCTACCACGAAAACGGTAGCGTTCCAAAACGATAGCCGCCAGCGTACCCAATATCACGCTTATTATCGTGGACCAGGTCGCCACCCAGAGACTGTTTTTAAGAGCGCTGGCAATGGCTCTATCCCTGAATAACTCGCCGTACCAACGCAGGCTGAATCCTTCCCAGACTCCGACGACCTTATTGGAATTAAAAGAGTAAATGATGAGGATAAGAATTGGTAGGTACAGAAATAGAAATACGCCGATAGCATACCAATTTAGCAAACGGCTGCCCAAAGGTAGATGAACTTTTTGTTGAGCTATTCGCTTGCTCAGAGATATGCTTCCGGATTGATTGTTCACTGCGCTGGTCGTCATGACATCCTCTTAGAGCGCTTCACTTTTCGCAGAGATGCGGAAGTAGATTATGATCGCTACCAACATAATGGCCATCAAGATAAACCCAATGGCTGAACCGAAAGGCCAGTCGCGTACGGTCATAAATTGCTGTTGTAATAGATTGCCAATGAGTGAAACCTTTGCACCGCCCATCAAGTCTGGGGTCACGTATGCCCCTAATGAAGGGATAAAAACAATGATCGAGCCGGCGACAATCCCGGGCATTGTCAGAGGAATGAGGATTCTGAAGATGCTATTTAGCCGTCCCGCGCCCAAATCGGACGCCGCCTCGAGCAAGGACCAGTCAAGACGGTCAATGTTGGCGTACAAGGGTAAGATCATAAACGGTAGGTAGCCATAAAAAAGACCCAACAGGACGGCTGGTTGGTTGAAGAGTAAAGGCAATTTGCTCTCGGATATTTCAGCCAACCAGGAAAATAACTGGTTGCTATCGGCCAGCATCAGGGCTTGTTCGTGTAAAGTGATGGTCCAAAAATTATTTATCAGACCCGAGTCACGCAGAATGAGCATCCAGGCGTAGGTTCGCACCAGGAAGTTTGTCCAGAAAGGGATCATAACTAGCAAGACCATCAGGTTACGATACCCTTGGGGCCGGCGGGCAATCCAGTAGGCGAATGGGTAGCCAAACAAGAGGCAGATAATTGTATTCGCGGCCGCTATAAGCACCGATCGCCCAAAAATACGCAGATAGATAAACTGACCACCGATCCGGCTAAAAAATCTAACGTAGTCGTCCAAATAGGCGCCGAGGTTGTTCAGCTCAAAGTCTGGATATGTGACCGTACCTAATCGGGAACGGTCGCCAAGGCTAACCGCCAGCACAATAATAATGGGAATAATAAAAAAGATCAGAAGGTAGAACGCAGCGGGATAAGCCAAGGTCCAGGGCGTACTCCTGAGTAGCAATACCAACATCATGCCGGATGTGCCCACAAGAAACGCTGCGCCAATAAAATCCTGGCTAAAAACATATAACAATAACCCCACCGTCAATACGATCATCGAGCGGGCAATTCCGACGGATCTTGCCCAAATGCGATCCTGGAGCAAGGCCAGACCAATTATCAGATCGACAACCAAGAGCGTACCGTAGATGATGTAGGGGAGGATTGGCGGCCATTCGGCAATTAGTGATTCAATATCGAAAGGCTGCCAATCAAATACACTGAAAGTCATCCAGCGGAATAAGAGCAATGCCCACACGAAGGCAATCGCCAGAAGAAGATACGCGGCCAAGCGTATCATAGGATTTAGACCAGCTTTGATTTCTTCTCTTTGCGCAGAGGCTGTAGCCAACAGTCGCTCCAACTTATTCGGTCAAAACCTGGGCGTTTTCAATCGCCCAATGCACATAAACCTTATCACCTGCGACGTAACTCTCGTCATACCGGGAACCAAAATTTTGCATGCGAACAGAGATAGTGACATTATCGGTGATGGCTACCTGATATCGCATATCTGTACCGATGTAGATAGCTTCCACAATCGAGCCATTCAAAACGACATTAGCTCCTTCGGCCGCCAGATATCGCTTCAGATTGATGGTTCCTGAAGGCAACTCAGAACCGAACAGTTCAGCCAACTCGCCAGGATCCAATTCGGCATTTGTTGCTGCGATCTCGCCATGAGGATATAGATTTATCTTCTCTGGTCGTATTGCCAGAGTCACACTCTGACCCGGGATGACCTCATGACCATTGCTTACACCCAAGAGAGGAACACTATCAACTTCCACCTGGACAAATGTCTCGATCTGGGTCACATTGCCAGTGAGAAAGTTCGTTTCACCGATAAAGTCGGCAACGAACCGGTTCGCGGGATGTTCGTATATATCCTTGGGAGGACCGATTTGCTGGACGAGACCGAGATCCATAACGGCGATGCGGTCAGACATCGTTAGTGCCTCTTCCTGGTCGTGGGTTACGTAGATAAAAGTAATACCTACTTCTGTTTGTATTTGTTTAAGCTCTAATTGCATAGCCTTTCGAAGTTTCAGATCCAGAGCGCCTAGCGGTTCGTCGAGAAGCAGTACGTCCGGGCGGTTTACCAGGGCACGAGCCAGGGCCACGCGTTGCTGCTGGCCACCTGACAGTTGCCGGGGCTTTCGCTCTCCCATGCCCTTCAATTGAACCAATTCGAGGGTTTCAGAGACCCGTCTGTTTATCTCCTCATTCGGAACCTTCTTCATTTCCAGGCCAAAGGCGATATTCTTGTGGACGGTCATATGGGGAAAAAGGGCATAACTCTGAAAAACTGTATTAACCGGTCGACGGTGAGCAGGAATGCCAACCATAGATTGGCCTCGGATGAAAATATCCCCCAACGATGGCGCTTCAAAACCGGCAATCATTCGTAAAGTTGTTGTTTTTCCACAACCACTTGGACCGAGCAGGGAGAAGAATTCTCCGTCCCTGATAGCCAGTGAAAGCTCCTCAACGGCTATCACCTCGCCAAATGCTTTGGAAACATCTGACAATTCAACCGCCGGCACCCCCGAAGCCTCTGGATAATTCGGTTCCACCAATCTCTCCCAGGTTTTCTTACATATTTCGTTTTACTGATTCAAATGCTGAATCTTATGCCCATTTGCCCACAATCATCGGCTGTTTCGACATATTTCAGGCCGAGGGATTCGGATTTAGTTGGAATATTGAGTGGTGATCAGCTAACAATCAAAGCCGATCATGGATACTATAGGTTAAATTGTAGAGCTATTAACGATTGTTCCCGAACCTTGGCCCTGTGATCTCGTAGAATACGTCATTTTATCCAAATCTTATCATATGAAAAATATGGGTCGCTTTCATGAGTGTAAAATCGATTATACCACTTTGAACATCTTGAAGGCATAATTGACCTGATACTCTGGCCGGTCAGAATAACCAAAAGGTTGTAGATATGTCTTCATCGGTGCATGTTGGAGATCGGCTGAAAGAAACTGGTAGCAATCATGGATAAAAAATCACAGCGAACGCTAGAATTTGATAAGATTCGCGAGCGACTCGCCCAATACACAAGCTTTAGCGCCGGGGAAGATTTAGCCCGAAAAATAACTCCGTCTCCAGACCTGCAAGAAGTCCTGCGCTGGCAGATCGAGACTCAGGAAGCCCGGGATTTATTTGGTACGAATGCGAATGTGACAATTGGCGGCGCCCGGGATGTTCGACGGCTAGCGGCTAATGCTGAACGGGGTTTCTTTCTTCAGGCAGAAGACTTGCTCAATGTACGATCTACAATTTTGGCCGCACGAGAATTGCGACGGAAGCTATTAAAAGTCAAAGAATCAACCCCATTGTTGGCCGAGATCGCTCAACTAATCGAGGAATGTCCTGGCCTGGTATCGGCTATTGGCAACACATTTGACGAACGTGGCGTGGTCCTTGATAGCGCGAGCCCTAAACTAGGGAATATTCGCCGAGAGTTGAGAATTGTCCACGGCCGTATTCAAGAAAAACTTCGCCTCTTGATTGGAAGCAGCAATAACCAATATCTGCAGGAACCGACGATCACAACGCGCAACGGTCGTTATGTCGTTCCGCTCATGGCCAACCACAAGGGGAAGATTAAAGGGATTGTACACGACCAAAGCAATAGTGGGGCCACTTTGTGGATAGAACCCTTTAATACGGTGGAACTAAATAATGAGTACCGTGGAAACCAGCTTGCCGAGGAAGAAGAGATCCGGCGCATATTGACCGAACTTACGGCTCTGGTTGCCATCCAGGCGGATGCGATCATCCGTATCGTCGAACGATTGTCTGAACTAGACTTAATCTTCGCCCGGGCTCGATATGCCGATGTCCTTAGAGCATCTATGCCTGAGTTGATCCCCTGGCGACCACCGGCATCGACCTCAAAAACTGAAATCAGCGTCCTTGAAACAGAAGGTCAAGCAGTAGGAGACAGCCTTCACCCTGGTTCGGTCATCTGGGTCCGAGGCGCCCGTCATCCCTTATTAGATCCAGAGTCGGTTATTCCAACAGATCTTCAATTAGAGAATGATGTCTTTGTTGTTTTAATAACTGGACCAAACACCGGAGGTAAGACGGTAAGCTTAAAAACAATCGGTCTGATGGTCCTGATGGCTCAATCAGGACTCCATCTTCCCGTTATCGACGCCCGGCTTACCGTTTTCGACAACGTGTTCGCAGATATCGGCGATGAACAGTCGATTGAACAAAATCTGTCCACGTTTTCAGGCCATCTGGCTAATATCACTCGAATTTTGGGTCATGTAGATGATCGCTCGCTGGTATTACTGGACGAACTAGGTGCTGGCACCGACCCAACGGAGGGAGCCGCTTTGGCTCAATCAATAACGTCCTACCTGCGCGATAAAGGGGCAACCACCTTCATAGCCACCCATTTTCCCGAATTGAAAGTATATGCCAGCCAGACACCCGGTGCCACAAACGCTTCACTTCTTTTCGATGTGGAAACACTCATGCCGACTTTTGAGATGAGCATTGGTATGCCCGGCCGGTCCAATGCTTTTGCCATCGCCCGCCGTCTTGGATTAGATGATTCGATTCTAGACGAAGCGATACAGTTAATTGGAGCTAACAATAATAAAGCCGCCAGCCTACTTGACTCTATATACGATATGAGAGAGTTGATATCATCGCAGGAAGCAGGCACTCGCCTGGCACTGCAGCAGGCTAATAACGAACGAGACACCTTGCGTGAAAGATTACTGGGTATTGAAAGCGAACGAGCAGAGATTTTAGCCTCGGCTCACCAACAAGCCGAGAATGAACTTGAAGAGGTTCAATCTGAGCTTCGCCAGGTGCGCAGGCGATTACGGGATGCAACCTCGCTCAACCGCCTGAAGGAGCTGCAAAAACAAACTGTCGAGGTTGAGGAGGAAATGATCGCCAGCATGAAGACAACCTCGCCGGCGATCGAACTTCCAGTCAAAGCCCGAACAAAACCGGCAGTTCTCCAGGTCGGTGATACGGTTTTGGTATCGACGCTTGGGGTTAAAGGCAATATTGTTGGATTATCAGGGAAAGAAGCTGAAATTGTGGTCGGCCGGCTTCATATGCGGGCTCGCCTTGATGAGCTTCAATTCAAAGACCGCAAAGACAATAAAGAGGTAGAAGAGTCTGAAAATCCGACGCCAATTCACTGGTTTCAAAAGGAGTCGCCCGGCATGGAACTAGACCTACGAGGAAAACGTGCGGAAGATGGGTTACGTCTATTGGACAGATATTTAGATTCAGCGTTCCTGGCCAGGCTACCGTGGGTAAGAATTATTCATGGCAAAGGCACCGGTCGCCTGCGTGAAGTCGTTCGTGAAGCCTTGGACCAAAATAGCCACATATCATCATGGGAAGAGGGGCTTGATGGCGAGGGAGGTCCAGGAGTGACGGTAGCAAAATTTTATGGTGATTAAGTTGCTATGCCTTGATGCGGTGCCGGCAAATTCTTGTACTAAGCTCCATTGTTATTAATTTCCATAGCTAGATTCAAAGGTAGGATATGAAACTATATGAAGCAATTGTCTTCGATCTCGGCGGTACGCTGATTGAATATGCTGGCAAGTTTGATAGCTGGCCAGATTTGGAAAAGCCGGGCATGAGAGCTGCCCATGCTTACTTGCGCCAGGAGGGAGTCCCGGTTCCTCCTGTGAGTCAATTTGAAGCGGTCGGTATTGAACTACTCCCAGGTTATTGGGAACGGGCCAAAATGGGCATCAGGAATCTCACCGTTCCTATTCTATTAGCCTGTATTCTTGATCAGTTTGAAGGTAATTTGCCTGAAAATTCTCTCCTGGAAGGGGCCGCAAGGAAATATGAGAAGACAATATGCGCCGGCGCCGAACCCATCCCCTATAGCCGGGAATTGCTGGCGCAGCTAAAAGCCGCAGGTTACCGCTTGGGTTTGATTTCAAATACTATGTTTTCCGGTCAGGCTCACCTGGACGACCTCATGAAATTTGGCATGCTCTCCTATTTCGACGCGACGTTGTTCTCCGCCGATTCGAACATGTGGAAGCCTTCGCCGGACCCGTTTCTCCAGCTTATGAGTGAATTGAACTCAGGAACCGCTACAACCCTTTTTGTCGGCGACGATCCTGGAGCCGATGTTGCCGGCGCCAGAAGCGCTGGAATAGACGTAGTCCACTTTGCCTCCAACGATCGGTTCCCCCCTCTCCATGGAGTTTTACCAGATGCGACGATTCATGCGTTGGTGGAACTTCCTGGTGTCTTAGCGATATAATCACTTGGAGATACGGTCCCTTAGAGACATTGAACAGCTGATTTGGTCATGATACACTGGATCCAACATGAGCGATGATTTGGCAAAAGAACAGGCTATGATCCTGCTTGACCGAGCTTTGCGCCATCAAATGAAAGGTGAGTTGGCCGACGCCATCATCTTATACGAACGATCGTTGGCAATCCGGGCTACAGCAGAAGCATATACATACCTTGGCTGGACTTACAGCATGATGAATCGTTATGATGAAGCAATTACCAGTTGTGAGAGAGCCATCGAAATCGACCCATCCTTTGGCAATCCCTACAACGATATCGGGGCTTATCTTATTGAGCTCGATCAGTGGGAAGAAGCGCTTCCCTGGTTAAATAAGGCTACGACAGCTCAGCGTTACGACTCCCCTCAATTTCCATACCTCAACCTGGGTCGTGTTCATGAACACTTTGGTCGGTACGGCACTGCGCTTACCTGCTATGATCGCGCCCTGGAAATTGATCTTTATTACCAGGAGGCGCTATGGGCTAAGTACGGACTTTTAGGCCGCATGAATTAGGCAAGCATTTGAGTAATAGACTCTCGACTAAAGATAGACAACCCTGGCTGCGGCCGATCCCTCCACAACGTGACGCGTATCGACGATCAATTTAGCATGACCAGCCACAAACGACCAGTCAATCCGATCATGGTGAGTTACGACAAGGACACAATCCGCTTGCTGCAGGGCTTCAGTAGTTAATTCTATTGATGTTAATTCTATTTCCTCGGCCTGGAGTAATTCAACATGAGGATCATGAAATTCAACTTCAGCTCCCTTCTCGCGTAGCAGGTAAATAATACCGATCGCCGGGCTCTCTCGAACATCACTAATGTTCGGTTTATAGGCGACACCCAATATGATTATTTTGCTGCCTTTGACTGCTTTAAAATCCTCGTTGAGGGCATCGGTCACCTTCGTAACGACGTAATCAGGCATATGGTCGTTGATTTCCGCCGCGAGTTCAATAAAGCGTGCGGTATAGTTTAGTGATCGCAGCTTCCAACTCAAATATATTGGATCGATTGGAATACAATGCCCGCCAAGGCCTGGTCCAGGGTAAAAGGGCATAAATCCATAGGGCTTCGTAGCCGCCGCCTTTACTACTTCCCAGGCATCAAGATTCAGCTTGTCGCACATCAAAGCGACTTCATTTACCAGGCCAATGTTCACAGCCCGAAAGGTATTTTCTAATAATTTAACCATTTCTGCGGTGGCCGTACTGGATACCGGCACCGGGTTATCTATGATTTTTCCATAAAGAGCCATGGCCACTTCCAGGCAATTCTCAGTGACGCCACCAATCACCTTTGGCGTGGTATGGATGGTGAAATCTTCTCGCCCTGGGTCAATTCTTTCTGGGGAAAAGGCTACAAAAACATCAACTCCAATAACGTCACCGTTACTAATCAAACGAGGGAGTATTATTTCATCAGTCGTTCCTGGATATGTCGTACTTTCCAGAATGATTAATTTTCCGGAACCACCATATTTTGCGATATTATCGGTTGCATCGACGATATAAGAGATATCTGGGTCGCCCGTCTTGCTTAAGGGTGTTGGCACGCAAATGGATATGGAATCAACTTGTTCCAAATCCGCGTAATCCGTCGTAGCCACCAACAGATTATCTTGCATCAATGGTGCGATCTGGCTATCAGGCACATCTTCAACATAACTCTTCCCCTGATTAAGCATCTCTACCTTTGCCGGGTTCGCATCTACACCTACCACCCGATAACCGGCTTCAGCAAAAGCAACTGCCAGGGGCAAGCCAACATAACCCAATCCAACGACACCAATACGGGCTGTCCCGCTATTTATCTTTGAGATTAATGCTTGTTTTGCATGACTCATTTGATTCTCTTTGAGCGAATGGGCTCTCTCAACGAATTTTTTTGATTTGAGAAGCTTCTATTTGTAGCCTCTTTGGCTGCTCGCTCAAATAGGCCAGTAGTACTTGAACACGATCCCTGCCCGGCAAGGCTGTGTCAAACAGGGCTTCATAACCGGCCAGAGCTCCACCCACAATCTTCACCCGATCGCCTTTCTTTAGTTCCGCGAGATCGATTCCACCGGCAGCCTGGATTCGTTCCAATTTCTGGCGGAGCTCAGAAACCAAATTCTCAGGCACTATGGCGGGCTCGCCCCCAAATTGGACCAATCCATGAGTGCCTTCAGTCCAGCGTAGGGCATTCGTCCCGAGTTGGTTAAGATCTAACCTGACAAACATATAGCCTGGAAAAAATGGCCGTTCACGACTTGCTCTAGGGTTGACTGGCTTCACTTTCAAGCGCGGGTAGAACACGTCAATCTGTTCTGCTTCGATATACTCGTGAACAGATCGTTCCTTGTGGGGTTTTACATGTAATGCGTACCAATGACCAGACATATACTAAAGTCTACATCTAATTCCTGTTAGGCGACAGGCTCAGGGTTAAAGCTCTAGAGCATATTTACCAGGTTCTGAGAAAGTGACATCATCAGAGGAGAAATGAGCGCGAATATTACACCGACTGCTAATAATAGTGCAGCAACGATACGCAACGCTCTGCTTTCATCTGCAAAAGAGTGAACTGTCTCTTCTTGAATTGCCGGATTAGGAAGCATCATTCGGGCCAGGCCAATACCCGCAGAAACGACGGCTACCACGATTATTAACCCAATCCACTGATATTGACTGCTCGCAATTGTTAGCAAAGTCCACCGGCCGGCAAACCCGGGCGTCAGCGGTAGGCCGGCCAACGAAAATCCACCGTAAATAAGCAGGGCCAGACCTATCGGCGAGCGCCGTGCCAAAGTCTCGACCTTGAAGGCCAGGTATGTATCTCCTGAGTCTGAAGCGAATTGCCGGCGAATCATTCCTAAACCGAATCCGGCCATCAATAAACCAATTATCCGGATCATTACCAGGTAGCAGACCAATTCCAGTCCAATCTTTCCACCTAAACCCAGCGCGACTGTGGTTGAACCCAGGTCGATCATCAATAGATAACCTATCAATCGGCTGATACTTGGCGCAGTCAATATCAGGACTGTAGCCAGAATAATGGTTGCCGCGCCACTTGCTCTTAACACTTGCAACAAACGGGCATTGCCATAAACAACAGGATTTTCAACGATAACTCCGAGGCAGAGTATCACCACGACTAATTGAACTAATCCGAAGGAAGCTACTGGCACCAAGGCCTTTGATTCCGATATTGTCGGGGAAACCCATATATGGAATGGGAAGGAAAACAGTAGAATTAGGAAGGCGACCAATAACAAGAAGGGCATCCAGGCCAGGTATTGAGACAGGCTCGTTTCGGCCATCCAAGCGATTAACAGCAAGATAGGAAAAACCAGTACGATCAGGGTGAGATATCGCATTGATGTCAAGGTCGAACCGGCCCGTTCACCCTGGATCAGGATCGTTATAACGACCATTCCAACAACCAGGAACAGGGTGCCGGTAGATATCGACTCCGCGATAAGCGTGCCTGCAAGTGGAGATACCGCCAGCAGGACCAATGGAACGAATAGGCTGTCTTGCCTTAACACCAGCGAAAACAAGAATAGAAAGCCTACGCCACTGTAGAGAATCAATAAGACATCCTTGCTCAATTGGTCCAATTTGAATGACCGTTCAAGTATTACCCAAGTATTGTCGAAAAAGGGGCCGTTTATGGCGCCGTTTACCAGCACCTGTGTATCGGTTGCCGCTAATAGGCCTGTCAGGATTAGCACGGTCCCAACACCAGTAAGGATGGTGGCTAACTGCCATCGCCGAAGCAGAAAAGCTCCGACGCCGGCGATTAGAGGAATAATTAATAACAGTACTGGTGTAGACATCTCACACTTAAGTTTTTTATCTGCGCGAATCGCCCTTTATAGTCAACCTTTTCGCGTTCCACAGCCGGCAGCTCTGATCAATCAAATAGGGCAGGAAACGAATGACGTACCTGCGTCAAATAAGCAATAGCCAGAGCAATTGACAGGCTAATAACGGCAAAAATAACCATGCCAGCCAGTGGTTGTTCGACCGTGCTATAAAACAACTCAAAACCGGTAATTAGGGTCAAAAAACCCATGCCGGACTTCATAGGTTCGCTGGTTAGAACCATTATTACCAAGCCCATAGCAAATAGGCCAAACACAGCCAGATTGAGATGATTGTCAACAAAGGGCAAATGAAAAGCAGCTTTCTGTGTCAACGCCCCAACAGATAAAGCGACCGCCAGACCCAGGAAAATACGGAATGGCGCGTCAGTAGGCAACATATAGGGTCCAAATCGCAAAAGTCGCTCTTGGCCGAGCAGAACGGCTTCCTCTGCGGTAACGTCCTCCGGCAATCGCCCCCAATTTACCTGTTGGGCTGTAATGAAGAGAATCAGGCAAATAAAGATGCCAATGATGACCTTCATAAACGCCAGGTGCGGCGGCATGACATCTGCTAACAATAGACCGACTACCAAATATTGAATGAGCAAAGCCAGGATCGACCATCGCCAATCACGAAATATCAAAATAAGCGACGCGGTTATGAGGACCACATAGGCGGCCGGAAATCCGCGAAGAAAATCCAAATATTCAAGAAACTCATAAATAGTAGGTATATTTCCCATGATTTAGGTAATTAAGCGTCCAAGTATACCTTTCGAGATGGTCCTAATTTCGCCGGGCCAGCCACATGACGATTATGAGCACAACCACCCAGATCATGCCTCCCTCTCCTTCCAGGATACTAATCGTTTCGCGTACAATCAGGGTGATACCAGCTAAGAATTGCCCAATAATTTTTTTTGCCCGATCCCTAGGTAAGTTAATACGAAAGGCATCTTTCAAATCTGCATGCGCCAGGGAAGTATGGGCGGTAAACCAGGCGAGAGCAATACCACCAGCGCCAGCCAGTAGAATAGACAGTAATATTAAAACATCATTGCCCGTCTGCGGAAAATCAGGCAAGGTTAAAAGACCCAAAGACAATAAAACTAATCCGCCACGCTCGAGGAATGGTTGAAAACGATCAAATGGTGCGGTATGGATAATCGGTTCCTCAGATCGCCAGGCCCGTAAAGCCACAGCGATAAGCGGGACATTTAGAAAGGCGGCAACCAGCGTTAGCGCTAGTAAGTTGTGATCAAGCCAGCTGCCATAAAGACCTACCACTCCGGTTAAACCTACCGTCATCGGCATACCGGCAATGGCGGCCACGGGCACGATTATCGGCCAGTTAAATAGCCATTGTGGCTTCTCAGATATCATATAAAAGGAAGCCATAGCCAGGGTAAAAACACCCACCTGGGCAACGACAGCCGACGGGCTGGCCCAAAGACCCACCAACATAACCATGCTTGCTTCGGCTAAAATTAATCCTGCCAGCGACTTTCGTGGTTTGCCAAGATGCATCCAGGCCACGCTGATCCCGACGAGATAACCAATCAGACCAAGACCTGTCATAAATAACAGATAACCGGTGTTGGTAGTCTCGAACCCGGCAATCCGGGCTAACAGAGATCCACCCACAATAGCCGGAACAAGTTGGATAAGTGCTGTTGTAGAGGTCGATAACTTGCCCGTCTGGATTATTGAACGCCACCATTGAAACGGAACGGCCCCGAGATAAACCATGGCCGCCATGGATGCCCAAATGATGGCTGGCTCCGACCAATCCTGGCCGTCGGAATTTCCCGATATCGAACCAGGAAGAGCCGTTTCCGCGAGCCACAAAAATCCAACGCCAAAAATCAGAGTCCCGCCCAACGTTAATGCTCTTCTTACCTGGATGATCGGCCGTCCACCTATCCAAAACAACACGAACCAGCTTATAACCAGGATAGTCCAGCTACTGGCCATTGCGACAAGATTATCCGCCAAGATTGCCAGCAAACCAGTCAACAATAGAAACAGTAGGATAGGCAGCGCCGACCGTTGACCTGTAGAGAACTTTGACTCCTGGGCCCCTGGCTTAAGCTGAGGGCGGGCAATAAGTAGCGTTGCAATGCATAGAAGCAGGAGGTATAAACCGAATCGCCAGGTTAGTGTGTCGACCAGCAGCGACCACCTGATGTTTTCTCCTCTTGCCGCCCATTGCCACAGGGTTAAAGAGTGTGGTAGATCAAAGCCAAGTAGCAACCAAAGAAACAGGCCGATCGCGACAAAGGCGAGAGCCAGTTCAAAGGTAATGCGAACTTTTCGCCAGGCAGCAATCACCGTAACAATCAGGCTTACGGTAAGGAATAAGAGAATAATAACGAGGAGTGTAGATGTTACCATGTTTCCTGAAGGCGCCGCATGGTTGCCATTCATTGACGGATAGGCAATGACACGGCCATTAAAATCAAGCGGCATCTAATGTTTAGTCCAAAATACTTAGCCTCTTTTTCGTTGAACAGTTTACTGCCCTTCGATAGCCTGAGCAATAATGCTCACAATTGACCTTTAGTGCAAAAGTCACCTCTCGAGATAAACTAGAGGGAGGTATAATAAGCAGCGTTATGTATTTAGGATTAAAGATTAGCGCGGTATGGCTGGCAGTTTCACTTCTTATCGGCTGTAGTCAGAGCTCAGAAATACCCACGCTCGTTCCAACAGCGATGCTACCGTCACCGGCGCCGACTCGAAGGGAAATCCCGTCAGTTACCCCTGATCCTTCACCAACGATTGCCGTGACCCTTACACCGTCGCCTACCCCTGTATTTGCGGAAATCCAGCCGACCAGCATGGCCGGTTCGGGTATTAATATCACCTCGCCCAATGCCAATCAAACAATCCTGCAAGGCCACGAGTTTGCAGTCAGTGGATTGGTCCAATTGGGTGCAGGCGATACCCTATCCGTAACGTTGGTTGCCGCCACAGGTTACACCCTTGCTCAGGCCAATGTGGAATTGAATAACTTTAACAGTTGGCAAGGTGATGTTAAAGCCCCTCATTCAGTCGGCGGCCTGGCAGAAATCCAAGCGGCTGTGATTGATCGCGAAGGTAATGTTGTTGCGCTGGATAGCATCCCTGTGTTGCTGGCGGTCGACCAGGAAAGTACAGACCGTTACCTGGCCTTGTTCCGGCCGGCCTCAGATACGATGGCGGTCGCCGGCTATTATCTGTTTTATGATGGCCTTGCTCAACTGCCGGTAGACAACCTGGTTTCGATCTCCGTTAGGAATGAGTCGTGTCGTAATGAGTTGGCAAGGCAAAGTTACCGCCTTCGTGGAAGCGGCTATTGGCAGGGATTTTTAGTGATTCCCGGAAATATTGTCGGGCCCGTATGTGCGATTGCGCTATTTGGAATACCTGGAGATAACGAATGGCGCGAGGTACAGGTTCCGCTGACTGTGCTTGCCAGAGAAGATAAGCAGGCCAGGGGGATCACCATTGGCAATCCACCGCCTGAGCGAAATCTTGTTCCGGGTAAGACATTGTTGTTTTATGGCACAGCCTACAATTCCCCGGATAACCAGATTCTGGTGAGTGTACTACTTGACAATGGGCGACTTCTGACAGAAGGCATGGCGGTCGTAGATTATTACGGTTATTGGGAAATCGAGTTATATATCCCGGGCGACGCGAGCGGTCCTGCCCTGATAGAGGCCAGCTTTGGCGAACGCGGGGAAGATGATTTTATAAGTCACGACGTTGCGGTAACTATAGGCTCGTCTTAGGCACTCCACAAATCTTTTGCTGTATATTAATTTTCGATTGATCGCTGGCAATGCAACGTAAAATTTGGTTGGCCATCATCATTGGATTGTTCATCGTACCCGTGGTGGGTGTCCGATATATAGCAGCCAGCCCAGCCCCAGCCGGACCACCCGCACAAGATGAAAACCTGATCAAGAATCCTGATTTCGAAGGCAAGTTCCAGACTTGGAACAGTATTTCCGAAATCCAAGTAGCTGCAAATTGGACGCCCTGGTGGTGGGATAATACGGATCATAATCCGCCCTATTTTCGACCGGAATACAAAAGGGCGGTGGCCGCTTTTTACCCCAACCGGGTGTTGAGCGGGGAATCAGCCCAACAGTGGTTCACTTTCCACGCCTCTCATGTAGCCGGCATGTACCAGCAAGTATTTGACACCAGGCCTGGTCAACTTTATCGCTTTACGATTTGGGCGCAGGTGTGATCCTCTGTAGAGGATAATCCTTTTACCTCGGTTTTGCCTGCTAATCCACATCTTCAGGTAGGCATTGATCCAAATGGTTTCTGGAACGCCGGTTCGGATGAAGTTATATGGTCAGCAGAGGCGCCCATGTCCGGTATTATTGACCAGTGGGGTCTGGTAAGCGTCGAAGGGAGGGCTGAGGGCAATATTATGACCGGTTTTATGCGAACCAGACCTGATTTTGCCAATAAGCATAATGACATTTATTGGGATAATGCATCGCTGGTTGCCATATCCTCCTCACCGCCAACAGCGGAGCCACCCACGAACACCCTGGAGCCGGTCGCTGGGTCGCCCCAAGGAACCAACACCCTGGTTGCCGAATAAACGCCTATCGCCAGCACACCAACACCTCAGATAACCACCTCGGCGATCGCTTTCAAGCCACCCTCACCCACCCATTCTCCACCGGCAACCGACCTCTCGGTACCGACCTTGACGTCTAAACCGACTATTACGCCAGGACCGGTCAAGTCTGCCACTCACAAAGCAACGGTTGTCTTGACAGAAGCGGTAACGACTATCACGCCGGCTTCATCCCCTGATACATCGACATCCAGTCCGGCCGAGCTTGCAGAAAGGAGTCAGTCGACCCCTGATCCAACTGTAACCGGTGCCGGGAGAATAGAGAGCCCTGGATCTGATATTCAGCAGGAAGAATCGCGAAAATTGGACGACCGCGAGACCAAACCCTATTTCTTATTTTTCTTTTTGATTGGATTGGCGATTGCCGTGGGAATTGTGGTGATCACCCAGATTATCCGCCGTAATCGGACTGGTTAAATGTCCGGCAAGGTGATCATTCGCGTTTACCCCGTAAATCCGACCTCATTCATGGCTTTAAATAGAGAGGGCAAGCTCGCTTCAGCTGCTACATCGCCAAGAGCGATGAGCATTTTGCATTGAGAGAATCTAACAAAAGTTTGTCCGGCCAGGCATGGTTTAATCAAGAAATCGGCGAGATTTACACCACCGCCCGCATTCCGGATTAGCGTCTCGAATGTTGTCAATCCACTGCCTAATAGGCCACTTTCCCGACCATAATAAGGCTCAAACATATCAACACCAATAACAATATCAGCGCCGATATGGCGGGCTGCATCAACCGGCAGATTGTCAACGATTCCTCCGTCAGCCAGGAAGCGGCCGTTGATTTCATCCGGTGTGATGATGCCCGGGACTGAACAACTGGCCCGGACCGCGCGAGCTAGCCGCCCATCCTGCAGAATTACCCGCTCGCCAGTTTCAACATCCATCGCCACGATGGCTAGTGGAATCTTTAAGTCAGAGAAAGCCAAGTCGCCTATGAGCATCATCAGCCAGCGCTCTAACCTGTCCATGGTAAGCAGGCCTATATTTGATCGGATGAGTCGGGCCAGCCGGCGCCAGGATAGGTGGGGTATTTGAGCGTGGATATCTTCAATCGGCGTCCCGCAGCAGAACAGCGCAGCCAGGACCGCCCCAGCACTGCATCCAGCAACCAAATCTATCGGAATTCCCGCCTTGATCAAGCTCGATAAAACGCCAAGATAGGATGCCGCGGACGGCTCCACCACTGAGGGCCAGGCCAATCTGCATCTAAACTGCCACCTCCCGACCAGCGGTACCAGGCGATCGTTGGCTGGTGATCGGACGAAATCTTATTCTTCTACTTTGCCGGCCACTCTGTATCTACTTTGGCGCAAGAGTTTACGAGTTCAACTGCTGCTTTGGGCGCTTTCATGACTTTCATCATGTTTCCCTGCATCTTTAATTGCCTTGAAACTAGGCCACGAATTGGGTCTAGTTTTCCTTCCAATACCTTTCGCCAGACAGGTAATGGCGCTAGAATCGTGAACTCTGGTTTTGATTTTTGATCAGTAACTTCGTAAGCTTCACGACATATCCCATGCCACAGATCCATATAGAGGATAACTTCGTTCCTCTCATCTGGCAGAGCTGTAACGATGAATTCAATGTCCCCCTCCCAGGCTTTCGCCGCCTCCTTGTATTCCGCGCTCTGATTCAATTCGATCATTGCTGCCTTAGCCCATGCGTCGCTTGGAAATGGTATGCTCATCCTAAAACCTCCTGAGAGAGAGCGTCTGATAGCCTCGGCTATTACAGTTGCAGGCCATGTTCTAATAAAATCTGGGGATAAACTGACTGGCACTCATGGAATAAATCGGCTACCGCCAGCGCCTTGTGCGCCGGTCCCCGCACTTCGATTTCACGCAAGGCCAACGCTTTACCAAGATGCAAATCGCCCAGTAAGATCTGATGAAGGGTATCGGCAGCCAATCGAATATCAACTTCCGGGCGTGTCATATTAACGCCAAAAGTAAACTCGGCCGGTACTCGACGACCATTAATCATAATCACTGCTTCAGGCTCACGACAATTAAATCGAATCAATAACTTGGCTTTGTTTAAGGTTTCCGCGGCCTGGCGATCTTCGTTCTGCACACGGTCAAAAAGTGCCTGAGTTAGCATATAGAGTTGATCACTACTTGAAAAAAAAGGCATGCTAAAAGAAGATCGCTCTCCTTTGTTCCAAGCGGTTATTTACCATCTCTTGAATCACATTGCGAACTTTATCGGTCAATTGGGAGAGTAGCGCCGGGTTCACCGCCGCATCAGAGCCATAATCATCCATGGGGATCGGTTGACCAATGTCAATATACCATTTGGTGGGCAAGGGAACAACACCCAACAAGCCTAACCAGGGAAAGCGTAGCGAGATTGGAAAATATGGAAAGCCAGTTAAGCGCGCCAATGTTGATGATTTGCCCAAAGTAATATATGTCTCTTCAGCCCCAACGATGGAGACTGGAATTATAGGCGCCTGGGCATTAAGGGCCATTTTTACAAAACCATCCCGCCCAAATCGTGCCAGTTTGTATCGATTCCGAAAAAGTTTGCCTACTCCATTGTAGCCCTCAGGGAACACG
The DNA here is from genome assembly GCA_035527655.1 of Patescibacteria group bacterium. Taxonomy (GTDB): domain Bacteria; phylum Chloroflexota; class Anaerolineae; order Promineifilales; family Promineifilaceae; genus UBA11865. The sequence continues at coordinate 26,356 of DATLAB010000004.1, forward strand.
CCTACAAGCTCTTCTTGTTCCAACAATCTAACGCCATTTTCAACGGAATCCAGTGCTTGCCCCATTTTCACCAGGATTGACGACATGAAAGGTAAAGTGGGAAGCCATTTGGAATAAAGATTGCGAACCAATCGCTGCGCTGGATGCTCGTTTAGCAGAGCGGTCATGAGCATAGCTCCGTCCCAGGGCAATTGCCCTGAATGATTTCCGACCAATAAGGCTCGTTCATAATCAGAGATATGTTCAATCCCGGTGGTCTCTACCCGCCAATATACCTTATACATGAAATCCAGGAATGGCCGGACAGCCTCAATAAATTCCCAATCAAGCCCCCACGCATCAGTCTCATAATCACCTTTCAGACGGCGTTTGACGATATCACCCTGGTATTCGATCGTGTAGTTAACCATGTACCAGGCGCCTTTCCAGGTCTCAATATCGAGTATGTCTTCATTGATCGATCCACGAAGTCGCTTAAGCAAAGCCAAACGAAAACTGGAATCACCATCCTCCCCCTGTTCATCAAGCAAGTCAACCATTTTCTCCGGGGAAAATGGAGGTGGTGAATATTCTGGAGATATCCCCTGAACCCGAATAATCAGATCGTCCAATTCCGCCATCAGCCGTTCGCGAAGTTCACGATCACTGAGATTTTGTTCTGCGAATCGTTCTACAGAGGGTCTCTGGGCACCAAGTTTTACGGCCAATGAACGGTGAACCCAACAGGTCACGGAGCCTGGTTCTGCCTTGTTCTTGCAACGGCTAGCCGCTTTGGTTAGCGCTTCACAGCGGACAATTTTTTCCTCATCACTCATCGAAGGATCTCCTCAATAAACCTCAGCCAGCAGCAACTAATCGCTTCACAAAACAGGGTAACAACGACAGGTTCTCCGTTCCGAATTTTATTGATCGGCGCGCTCCCTAGCTCGCCGGCGTATCTCTAAAATGTCGCGAAGTCGCCCTTCTTCATACGCTATTCTTTCATCGCCATCTTTTTCCATATTATATTGCCCGTCGGCGGCGAATTCCCGCAAAGTTTCCTCAGCGCGATATAACGGGCTGAAGCCCAAATCCTCGACCATCAACCTTAGATCTGCCACCCACGGGTAACGCAAATAATCCCACTCAATGGGTGCAAACTCTGCCGGTCCAAAACGAGAACCACGGAGCAAGTTAAAGCCTTTGTAGGCAACTGGATGAAAAATATGAACAGGGAACCGGCGGGCAAGTCGCAAAATCCGAGACAAAGGCATGGCATATTCCGCTGCTATATTGAATACGCCACGGACATCATTCTGTGCGGCATGGACCAGGGCTTCTACTACGTCATCTTCGTGAATAATCTGCATCATGGGATCAAATCCCAACAAAATTCGAGGCGTTTTGTGTTTCAGGAAGCGGGTCATCGGCGAAGTCGCTGTGAGTCCAACAATGTTGGCGAAGCGTAAAATTGTCAACGATATCTCAGGAAATTGGACAGCAAAACCATTACAAAAAGCCTCAAGCTCAACCAGATCTCGTGTGTAACCGTACTTGCTACTCCCGCGTAGCGGCGTTTCCTCGGCTATGAAAGCGGAATTACCGGCGTGGGCGCCATAGACGGCGGTGCTGCTCCTGAGTACGACCTTCCTCACCCCCGCATCAGCACAAGCACCGAGAACCTTCATCGCTCCCGATACATTCAAGTTGAAGTTAGCCTCGCTACAATCTGAGCTTTCTACAAATTTTAGATGGCAGACAATATCCACTCCCTCTGACGATAACAATTCTGGTAGTAATGGATTCTGAATATCGGCCTGGATAAAATCTAGATTCTCGATCTCTTCAAGAGGCGCTACATCGTCAAGACCAATGACAAGGGTATCTGGATCGGCTGCCAGGCGAGCTGCAATCCTAGCTCCCCAATAATCCCCCACCCCAGTAACTAAGATCACCCGCCTGTCACTAATTGCCATTTCTCCATTCCCATCTTATTAATGCCGTCCTGGATTCTGATAGCCACTGCCTTCAATACCAACCCCCAAATCTGAAGCAGCCCAGACAGCTCACTCCGCAGTTATTATACCGGCATGAATGTCGTTGTAAATATCTCACCTCATATACATTTCTAATGATTGAAATCTTGACACTTATGACGCATCGCGTTACAATATTTCTATAACGCACTGCGTTATAAGTCATAATATTAAAAATGATAATCAAGATGGGAGGTTTACAATGACAGATGAAGTTGAAATCACTGAAGAGAGCCCGGTAGAGGATGGTCCTAACCCTATGCTGGAGATGGCCCGCAAAGTTTTGTTAGCTGGCATCGGTGCAATGGCTTTGACCCAGGAAGAAATCGAGAAATTTGTCGGCAAATTGGTCGAACGTGGTGAAATTGCCGAAAAAGATGGTCGTAAGTTAATCACGGATATCATGGATCGCCGTCGTAAAAAGACTGCAGAAGTCCGTTCTGGCACCGAGGATGAAGTCGAAAAACGGATGGAAGGCGTCCTTGCTCGAATGAATATTGCCAGCAAGTCCGATATCGATGGACTCAATATCAAGATCACGGCCCTGACAAATAAACTGGACGATCTCAAGAATTAACACCAGGCTCTTCGCTCAGAAATATTGTCAACTGATTAGTAGAAGGCGGTTTTTCAAGTAGACCGGGTAGCCTTCACAAAAAGAGGAGAGGTCCGCCGGGTTCGCCGGTTAGGGTTATCTCCTCTTTTTCGCATGGCAATTTGACATCGTCTCTCGTGGGGATCTATAATCCGCATGGGCTGAATATTCCGAAGTCGGCGCCGTCAACTGTGAAGAGGAATGAGACGATGATTATCATTAAGCGTTATCCCAACCGCAAATTATACAACACGACTGTTAAGAAATATGTAACGCTAGATGGCATCGCCCAACTTATTCTTGAAGGCGAAGAAATACAGATTCTCGACCACTCTTCTGGGGAGGATCTCACAGCTGTAACCTTGACCCAAATCATCTTTGAGCAGGAGAAGAAGGAAAGCGGCTTTATTCCCCGGTCAGTGCTGACAGGTCTGATCCAATCTGGTGGGCAAACATTAGGCTCTTTACGGCGCACTCTTGCATCTCCACTGAACCTGAGACTTCATGTGGATATGGAGATCGAGAGGAGGTTAAAAAGCTTAACCTCTTCAGGAGAACTGACTGAAAAAGAAAGTCAAGACCTCCGTCAGAAACTCATGACTACGAACCCACGGGATCATGAAGCTGCTCTGCCAACCGAAGCAAAGCTAGAACAACTATTAGCTGACCGAGGTATTCCAACGGAGGATGACATTAAAGAGCTCAACGAACGGCTTGATGAACTAGTTGCCAAATTAGACGAAATTGATCTCAATCTCGATCGCGACAACCGGGCTGTATAATCGGTGCAATCAACGAGCAATTCGTTGCCCTATTTAGGCAACTCTTTTCAGTTCATCGTGAACGCGGAAATTTCTATCTACTCATAAATATTACCATCTCGAAGGAGGCACCGATCATGAAAATTGAGGGTACTTATACATTTGCAGCCCCCCAAGATCTGGTTTGGAGGACGATTCTGGATCCGGATATATTGGCTCGTACTCTTCCCGGTGTACAGGAATTAGAAAAAACCGGCGAGAATGACTATAAAGCTCGGATGAAGATCCGTATAGGTCCCGTTCAAGGTGTATTTAATGGCACGGTGACCTTGTCGGACTTAAATCCTCCGGAAAGTTGTCATCTCCTGTTGGATGGTAAAGGGGCGCCCGGGTTCGTTAAAGGTATTGGTGATTTGACTTTAGAACAGCAAGGTGATGAAACCGTCATGTCATATCAGGGTGATGCCCAAGTTGGTGGCCGCCTTGCCAGCGTTGGTCAAAGATTGATGGAAAGCTCTACGCAAGCGCTCCTTCGTCAGAGCCTGGAGTCGCTGGACGCCCAGATAGCGGCTCGAGTGCGTGGCGAGGATACCGGAGAGGAGTTTGCCCCTATTGAACCACCCTCAGAATTAAAATTTGCTGCCGGCATGACTTTGAAAATGTTGGATGATATGGTGCCTACTGAACAGAGAAAGGGCATTTTACAAGGCATCGTGATCGTACTCGGCCTGCTCTTTGCTATAGGTACCGTTGGCAATTGGTGGACCAACCGGCTGGCCAATCGTGTGGCCAATGTTATTGAAGAACGAAACAGAAAATAATCCTTACCTGATTTGTGGCAGAACCCCTAAGAGATCAATATTCTAGATTTGGGGTTCATCTCTTGCCCATATCGGGGAGTCAGTATATATTTCGCATCATGGTAGGCACCGGGCACATCGATGCCTCAATGCGCACAGATCAAGGACGTGTTCGTGATCACAATGAAGATTACATTGCTTCTTGTGAGCCCACGGATGCTAGTGATGCATCCACAAATGGCTGGTTATACATCGTGGCTGACGGCGTGGGTGGCGCCGATGCTGGAGAAGTAGCCAGTCAGTTCGCGGCCGAAAAAACCCGTCAACACTATTTAGCTAACGAGGAAAAACTCGGTTGGGGTGAGCGACTGCAAAATGCCATGCAGAACGCAAATACCGATCTGCGCAAGATGGTAGCCGAGGAGTGGGAAGGCAAACGGATGGCCACAACAATGGTGGCTGTCGTTATTCATGACATGATCGCCTCGATCGCTAATGTTGGTGACAGCAGAGGTTATCATTGGCGGAATGGCAAGCTTAAACAGATCACAAAAGATCAAAGCCTGGTTGCCCGCCTGGTGGAAGAGGGTGCCATAAGCGAGGAAGAGGCTCTCACCCACCCACGAAAGAATGTAATTCTACATAGCATCGGGCCTGAGAGCACACCTCAGATCGACTCCTACGAGGTTAAACTCAACCCTGGAGACATCCTTTTTCTTTGTAGTGATGGACTGACCCGTCATGTTTCTGATTCGGAGATAGCATCAATCATCGAATCAGAAGCGCCGGCCAAGGCAACAAAAATGCTGATTGAGCTAGCAAATGAACGGGGCGGTGAAGATAATATTAGCGCAGCTGTGTTGGTTTTGGGGGAACGACCAGAAGAGCCATCAGACAATACCTCTAATGACCCTGTCATGGTTCCTGGTTCCGAACCCATAAAATCCAGTTTGCGTGCTCGTCGAGTTCTTTGGATTTACATAACGATTCTAGTCATTATACAGATCATACTTATCATCTTGATTTGGAATCTGCTGACTGGTTAAAACCCAAAAACAGTTTCGGAAAAGTAAACACGACGAGCAGGGTCAGCCTGATGGGCTGCCCCTGCTCTTGCATATTCAATCAGAGAAATGGAGTTGGTAATGACAAGTAAGCTAAGAATTGTCCCCATCGGGGGATTGGGCGAAATAGGGAAAAACATGACGGTCATCGAATATGAAGATGAGATCCTCATCATCGACGCCGGCATCATGTTTCCCGAAAACGACATGCTAGGTATAGACCTGATAATCCCCGATTACAATTACATCATGGATAGGCTAGATAAGATAAAAGCCGTCCTGATAACCCATGGCCATGAAGACCATGTTGGGGCCTTGAGCCACCTGATGCGAATTGTGGAAGCCCCGGTATACGCGACGCGTCTGACAACAGGTCTGATCCAGGGAAAACTTCGGGAAGCAAAAATCTTGTCTGAAACAACCCTGATTACGCTGCAGGCGGGCGATGTGATTCAGATCGGCTCCTTTACCGTCGAACCGTTTCACGTGGCTCATAGCATCCCAGACGGAGTCGGTTATGGCATTACCACTCCGGTTGGCCTCATTGTCCATACTGGAGATTACAAATTTGATCACACGCCAGTGGACGGCTGGCCACCGGATTTCGCTAAGTTAGCGGAATTTTCTTCACGAAATGTGCTTTGCCTCCTGGCTGACAGCACCAACGCCGACCGGCCGGGTTGGACGCAATCCGAAGCTGTGATAACCGAAGCCTTTGACAAACTCTTTCGCGAGGCGCAAGGGAGGATCATCGTCGCCACCTTCGCATCCTTGATATCCCGAATTCAACAGGTTGCCAATGCGGCGGTTCGTTACAATAGAAAACTAGCGATAACCGGGCGATCGATGCGCGATAATACGCGCATCGCCCGAGAATTAGGCTATCTAGATCTGGATGATAACATCATTATCGACATCAACCAGGCTACATCGTTGCCCGCAAACGAAGTTGCGATTTTAGCGACCGGTTCGCAAGGCGAACCAAGCGCAGTGCTAGGCCGACTGGCCACCGGCCGGCATGCCAGTCTCAATATCGAGAAAGGGGACACAGTCGTCCTATCCGCCCATCCGATTCCTGGTAACGAAGAGATGATCTATCGCATCATCAATCGACTGCTTCAACGTGGGGCGGAGGTCTATCATGAAGGAGTCGCCAACGTCCATGTGTCTGGTCATGCCAGTAGAGAAGAAATGAAACTCTTGATCAACCTGGTAAAACCCAAATTCTTCGTACCTGTTCATGGTGAAATAAGGCATCTACAAGCCCATGGTAAACTGGCGCAAGAAATGGGAATACCCGAAGAAAGAATCGCAGTGGTCGAGAACGGCACTATTTTGGAAATTGACGAACAATCGTTGACCATCGGCCCGCGAATCCCGGGTGGCTATATTTTCGTTGACGGAAGCGGAGTTGGCGATGTCGGCCCGGCCGTGATGCGTGATCGTGAAAGGCTGGCCAATAGCGGCTTCTTTATTACAGTTGTATCCTTAAATGAACACGGTCAGGTTATTGGTAAACCAGAGATAATCTCTCGCGGTTTTGTCTATTTAGAAGAGGCCGGCGATATGATGGAAGGCGCCTTAGAGGTCGTCAATCGAACAATCAGCGCCAGTGGACGCAACCGGGATAAATTAAACAAAAAACTGGAAAGCGCACTGTCTAGATTCCTATATGCCGAAACTGGTCGTCGTCCCATGGTCTATGTAATCGTCAAATGAGCATTCAATCAATCAACGATCTCCAGCTTGCTTTGCGCCAGCAAAACTATATTGCTGACCACGGACTGGCTACCGCGATTTTCCTGGCTTTGAAACTTAAACGACCCCTTTTCTTGGAAGGCGAAGCCGGCGTCGGTAAAACTGAAGTGGCGAAAGTGATTGCCGGGCTAAAAGGAGCTCGGCTGATCCGGCTCCAATGCTACGAAGGGCTGGATGTAAACCAGGCGGTCTATGAGTGGAACTATACGCGCCAGATGTTGCACATTAAGCTGATGGAGGCGCATGGAGAGCGGTCTTCCGAGGAAGAGTTATTTGGCTCGGATTACTTATTGCGTAGACCTCTGTTGCAGGCTGTAGACTTCGCTGATGAGCTACCACCTGTCCTTCTAATCGACGAAATTGATCGGAGTGACGAGGAATTTGAAGCTTTTTTGTTGGAGATCTTGTCTGATTTCCAGATTACCATACCGGAGATTGGGACCATTGCGGCCAGTCAGCCCCCCACAGTCGTACTCACTTCGAATCGAACCCGGGAAGTGCATGACGCCCTTAAGCGACGCTGCCTCTATTACTGGATTGACTACCCTACTTTCGAAAAGGAACTTGAGATTGTGCATGCCAAGGTACCAGAAGCGCCAGTCGTGCTTGCCCAGCAAGTTACAGCATTCATTCAGGAACTTCGTCTGATTGAACTCTACAAGATACCTGGCGTGGCCGAAACGCTCGACTGGATCGCAGCCCTGCTCGCTCTTGACCAACAGGCCCTGGAACCAAAAATTGTAGATGACACTCTAGGGGTGATTCTTAAATACCAGGATGATGTAAATAGTATCAAAGGTAAAACAACGCGGCGCATTGTTGAGAAAGTTGGCGGAATCAAGTAAGTTGGCCATGACAGCGAAGGAGGAGTCGTCAGGGCATTTGCTGCATAATCTGGTGTTGTTCGGCCGCTTATTGCGCGAATTGGGGCTGGTCATCAACCCGGAACGTTTGATCACCCTTGTCAAAGCCCTGGAATATGTGAATATCGCCCAAAAAGAAGAGTTTTATCATGCGGTTCGTTGCCTTGTGGTCAATGATAAAGATGATATTCCTATTTTTGATAAAGCTTTTGAACTTTTTTGGCGTCAACCCGGCCAGCGTGGGCTAAGATTTCAATTTGAAGATCTGGACCAACCGTCGTTAACCCAGCCTCACTTGAAGAATCCTCAAACTAACGAAGAACCTTCGCCGTTATCCAAAGCGGTCGAGACAGTTATGGAAGAGCAGGATGAGGACGAAGACATCCCCCCCCTCCTAGATCTGACACAAATGTATAGCGCCCAGGAGAGATTGCGCCAGAAGGAGTTCTCGGAATTAGATCCGGATGAATTGAGGGCTGTGAAAAACCTGATCAACCAAATCGTCTGGCAGTTAGGACAAAAACAGAGCCGTCGCTATCGGCCCGGTCGTGGCAGATCAATCGACATGCGCCGGAGTTTGCGCCGCAACATGCATTACGGTGGCGATATTCTTGAATGGTCCTATCGCCAGGCTAAGATCAAACCTCGGCCGCTGGTCATCATAGCTGACATAAGTGGCTCGATGGAGCGCTATACGAACTTGTTATTGCATTTCACATACAGTCTGGCCATTGGACTGGAACAGTTAGTCGAATCCTTTGTATTCAGCACTCGTCTGACGCGTATAACCTATCAACTAAAAAATAAAGATGTGGACGCGGTTCTAAGAGAAGTATCACAATCAGTTCCGGATTGGTCAGGCGGTACGCGCATCGGTGACGCGTTCAAACGGTTCAACTACCGTTGGGCCCGGCGTGTTGCCGGTCATGGAGCGGTAATTCTAATAATCAGTGATGGCTGGGATCGCGGCGATCCGGCTTTATTAACAAACGAGATTTCACGTCTGCAACGAAGCTGTCACCGCCTGATCTGGCTGAATCCGCTGCTGGGTTCTCCAGATTATGAACCCCTGACCCGGGGCATGCAGGCTGCCCTACCCTACATAGACGACTTTTTACCCGTACACAATCTGATCAGCCTGGAGGACTTAGCGGTGCAGTTAATCCATATTAAAAAGAGACGGCCGCTGCGACGCCAACATCCCCCTGGTTTGAGTGTGAGCTGAAAAGGAGGAACCAACATGCGTGATGTGACATCCACTATTGATCGATGGTTGGCCGAAGAATCACCGATAGCCTTGGCTACGGTCATCGATACTTGGGGGTCTGCCCCCAGGCGAGTCGGCGCAAAAATGGTCGTTTCGGCTGCTGGATTAATCGCCGGGTCTGTCAGTGGCGGCTGTGTTGAAGGAGCAGTTATCGAAGCCAGCCTGGAGGCCTTGGTCAGCCGCCAATCCCAACTCCTTCACTTTGGCGTGGCTGATGAGACAGCCTGGGATGTTGGCCTGGCTTGTGGTGGAAGCATCGACGTTTTTGTCGAGCCCCTTGATGCCATCTGCTATCGGTTTTTACATGATTTGTTGGATAAGGATGCGTATTTTGCGACAGTCACGATCATAAAAGGTCCAGCCGATCTGCTTGGCCAAAAGCTGATCGTTCAACGAGGCGGGCGACTTTTCGGCGAGATCAATCCTGAAATTGATGGAGCTACCGCTGCAAGAGCCCGTACAGCCCTTGCCCGCGGTAATTCAGAGCGCCTGGTGATCGATCTCCCTGATACCGGTTTAGAGCCTTTTGAGGTTTTCATCGAAATATCACATCCAGCCCCTAGCCTGATTGTGATTGGCGGCGTCCACATCGCTATTGCGCTCACGGCTATGGCGAAAACGCTGGGATATAAAACTGTCATCATTGATCCCCGGCGATCTTTTGGCAGTAAAGAAAGATTTCCCCATGTCGATAGGTTGATTCAAGCCTGGCCGGAAGAAGCTTTCGACCAGGTTCAGATTACCTCATCCACGGCCGTGGCCAGCCTCACCCACGATCCAAAGATCGACGATCCTGCTCTACAGTTCGTGCTGGCTACGCCTGCCTTCTATGTAGGAGCCCTCGGTAGCAATAAGACTCACCAGGAGCGATGTCGTCGCTTATTAGCCACGGGTGTGCCAGAAGAGCGTCTTTCACGAATTCATGGGCCTATTGGATTAAAAATTGGCGCGCAAACCCCAGAAGAAATCGCCATCGCCATCATGGCTGAGATTGTCGCCACAAGTCACGATTCCAAGATCGGTACCGCTTGAGATACCAACCAGGCTTTTCGCCACTTGCGGACAGAATTAATCAGATGGATTTCCTCCACAAGTTCGAGATCCTCGATGGTAACTACACCCTCGCGAACAACCTTTTTGGCCAATAAATCGGCACGGAAAGTTCCTCCCAGAAGGCCTGATGTTATCGGCGGCGTTACAAATTCATCTTGCATTCGGAATACAACATTCGCCGTCGTCGTCTCTGTAATTTCACCTTGCCGATTCCAGAGCAAGATCTCATCGTAGCCCGGTTGCCGTTCTCGAGCCCGATCATAGACAATTCGCTGCGTTGTCTTGTGATACAAAAATACGTCACTTTCATCAACGGGCATGGTGGCCAAGGCTACCTTGGCCGGTAACCCAACTTCGGCCAGCGATGATCCAGCGACGGTCTGGGCCTCAAGATGCAATGCACCATCCCGACTGAGTAACAAGCGAACCTTTTGAGGCTCATTGGCCAGTGAATGACTATAACGATTGAGTTTTCTCCTAACCTGCCCCTGATCAATGAAATATCCAAAGAATTCGGCCGAATCACCCAGGCGAATCAAGTGTTCATCCAGTAAATAATAGCCATCTTCAGGAGTCCAAAGAATTGATTCTAACAACTTAAATTTTGGTCTCCGCTCGGTTAGAATCCGCGCCTTTGTTTGGCACTCTTCATACTCCCCTTCTACCTCAGAACCCCAAACAATGCCGCCGCCAACCCCATACTCGGCCGTTGCCCGGCGCCTGTCGATCATTACGGTGCGAATCGCTACATTAAACTGGGCCCGCCGGCCGGGTGCAATATAACCAATACAGCCAGTATATATTCCCCGGGGATCCGATTCGAGAGCGGCGATATTCTGCATGGTGCTCACTTTCGGCGCGCCGGTTATGGAAGCACAGGGGAATAGGGCGGCCATAATATCGGCGATGCTTGCTGCACTACGTCCGACAACTGTTGAAGTCATTTGCAAAAGCGTCGGGTATCGTTCAATATCGAATAGACGAGGAACGCTGACACTTCCTATGTCACTGACCCGGCCGATATCATTGCGAATCATATCAACAATCATCACATTCTCGGCCCGGTTCTTTTCCGAATGGTATAGCCAATCTGCTAGCTGGTTATCTTCGATCAAGGTCCGGCCGCGAGGGGCCGTTCCCTTCATTGGCCTAGCCGTTAGTCGCGTGCCTTCCAACTCAAAAAACAACTCAGGGGACGCCGAGCAAATAACTACCGATCCAAGATCGAGATAAGCTGCATAATCAGATTCCTGGGCATGAACCAGATCCTGGAACAATGCCCACGCCGATCCTGAAAATCTAGCCCGCAGGCGTAGCGTATGATTAACCTGGTACGTTCGGCCAGCGGCGATAAGGTCTTTTATCTGGTAAAACGCCTGATCGTATTGTGCCTTAGTTACCGATGGCTTCCAGCCGCCCAGATTGTAGGTACCTGAAGCAGTTGGGGCCGGAATCTCTATTGGGCAGTCATATAGTCCAAACCAGACAAGCGGTATGTCGCTGGGTTTACGCACTACGAGCGCGCTATCAAATGCCGGTGAAGCTTCATAGGAGATAAAGCCGGCCGCAAACAGCCCCTGCTCATTGACCATCCGCTCGATCGCAGCAAGCTGCTCCGGGACTTCACCAATTTTTTTGGTAGTCACGATGGTGCGCGGGTTGCTGAAATGAAGCCAGCGGCTGCCCTCGCGATCTTGGAGAATTATCCGACTTGCCCAGGCTGATGGGTCGTCATGGGCTAATAAGGTTGCCGTTTGTGAGTAGATCATCTTGGCATTTTGGGGTTAATTTTCTAGCTTGCCACGCTTATGTCCTTCACCGAGGGCTATGGACCGCTGGTATGCGGCCCAGATTCCGCGGGAAATTACTGTACGCAGACCACCTTTCTCCATGTGATAGAGAGCGGCCGCCGTTGTGCCACCCGGCGAAGTAACCTGATTTCGCAGTTCGGCCACGTGCTTTGTTGATTGGTCGGCAAACTCGACCGAGCCGCGCATCGTTTGAAAGACCAGTTGCTTGGCTATACGGCGAGAAAATCCCATATGGACGCCAGCATCGATCATCGCTTCCATCAGTAAAAAAACGTAAGCTGGGCCGGTTCCACTCAAGGCCGTGGCCATATCCAGGTAATCCTCGTCATCTACAAAAACCGTTTCCCCCAAAGAAGCGAGAATCGTGCCGGCTTGTGCCTTCTGGCCTGGATCGACTTCCGGGGTTACAGTCCAAACTGTAATCCCCTGGCCGATTTGAGCCGGTGTGTTAGGCATTGCTCTCACGACGGCCGCATGGGCAAGACCATTGGCTATGTTTTCAATCGGCATGCCCGCGATAATAGATAAAACCAGGTCTTCTCGAAGCAAATGACCCCGAACCTCAGACATTACATGATTTAGTACCTGGGGCTTTATGGAGAGAACAACGATATTGCCCTGTTCTGCCGCCACCTTATTCTCAGTTGTATATCGAATACCGTGTCGTTTATGCAAATACTCGCCTTGATCCTGTCGCGGACCTGCAGCGATAATCTGGTCAGGTCTGACTATCTCTTGGGCAAGCAGGCCACGGATCATGGCCTCAGCCATAATACCGCTGCCAATAAAGGCAATTGTTGTTTTCGCAAACATGACAAAACTCCACTAATAATTTATGACGAGAGAGACATTTTATCGTTCAGGCGGAAAATGTCTCAGTACGAAGCGTTACCGCCGCAAGCCGATCACGATCAACCTCCACACCAAGTCCCGGCTTGTTCGGTACGGTTATGGTGCTGTCTTCAGCATTCAGGGTAAACGACGGCCGGGCAATATCCTCAACATAGTAACGTTCGGTAGCCGAAATGTCTCCTGGTAAGGTGAACCCGGGCAGAGAAGCCAGCGCCAATTGGCCTGCCCGGCCGATACCGGTCTCTAACATACCGCCACACCATACCGGAATTTGTGCCTGGCGGCAGATATCATGCACCTTTCTCGCTTCTGTCCAACCAGAAACTCGAGCCGGCTTGATATTGATAATGTCACAGGCGCCAATGGCCAGTGCATAACGAGCGTGGTTGGCTGAATGAATACTTTCATCAAGGCACAATGGCGTCTTGATCAGTTGGCGTAACCGGCTGTGATCAAAAATATCCTCGTAATCCAGGGGCTGCTCAAGCATGAGCAGGTTGAGATCATCCATAGCCTGAAAAATGGACGCATCACTCAATTGATAAGCCGAGTTGGCATCCAACATGAACATCAGCTCTGGAAAAGCCAACCGTACCTGACGTGCGATGTTGATGTCATGACCCGGCCGGATCTTCAGCTTTATACGACCATATCCCTCTTCTAGATGTCGGCGAATAACCTCCAAAGTCTGATCTATCGTCGGCTGGATCCCAATACTTACACCAACTTTCACTCGCTCGCGCGGTCCTTCTGAATAGGGCCCGGCCAATTTGGCAGCCACTGATAACCCGTCACGTTTTGCGGTGATATCCCACGCTGCCTGATCACACGCCGCCTTTGCCAGAGGATGCCCCTTGACAAAGCTAAACCGATCGCTGATCTCTTCCGGTTCATGAAATTCCAGGTCAAGTATAGCGGGGATCAAAAAATCGCTCAGGATATGCCAGGCAGTGCCGGTCGTTTCATAACTATAGCCAGGCCAACTGGTAGCAACGCATTCACCCCAACCTGTTAGACCGGCGCCATGCACGGCAACCAGAAGACATTGGCGCTCCTCTTCCCGGCCAAAGCTCGTAACAAAGGGATTTACCAACCGTTGGCCAATGTGATACAGATCAATCTGTTCAATGATCATCGTTATCCTGGAATTACCATAACAACACCAATTATCCCCATTATCATCAGAATTCCCTAAGATCGTCTCGGAGAGCTCACAAAGGCTTGCGCAGTTTTAAGAATTGGCCAAGCAGTAGAGTTTCATCAGGCAATTATTCGAGTATCAATCTGGACTCTTTATCGTCACGTGGGATCTTTCAAGAGTTGATTTCCATTCAGGCGTCACCGTGAGTAAGAATATAATAACTGCCACCATGGTCATCTTTATCCGATCCTCGGACTAAATCTGTAACCAGGTAATGCCGATCAATATAATATTCAAATATTTGACGGGTGTGCTCGCGCCAGGCTAATGCCAGTGCCATATCCTGTTGTTTGACTCTCTGGAAGGAACCTGGTATCTCAACAATGAGGATATTGCCTTCACTCCTGCTAAATTCCTCTGATGGCACCGGTAATTCGTCATCAAACTCCTTTACCTGATTGACCAGGGTAGCTCCACCAGTGTGATAGGCATCAAAGCCTAAAGGTGATCGTTTATTGGATAGTTTACCCTTTACTCGATTGCTGGTTATCCACCATTCCACATAGAAACGATCGGTTGGCACCCCGGCATTGATACCGCCAAGGACGCCATGAAAATCGCGGAAGTAACGATGGCAAACAGCGCCCAATTTGGACATATTTAAATACGCATTACGGCTTTCAAGAGGATCGTATGTCCAGGTAATCAGACGAACACCAATTCGAAGGGCGAACTCTCGCTGGGCCAATTTGAGCCGGTAACCAATTCCCTGACCTTGATAGGGGCCAATGACGCCCATAATAGCTGAGTACATCTGCAAGCGGGCGGCAGCCACCTGGTCAATCCTGTTCTCCAGGTTCTCGATTGTCCCAAGTAAACCAAAAACAAAGCCGACAATGCGATCGCCGTCAAACGCACCATACAAACATGAGCCGTTGAATTGCAATCCATGCAGGAAACGGCCAGGTAATATCTCGACTTCCTCCATCCCCCAGGCCTGACGCTGTACATCTTCAAGCTTCAGGGCTTCGGCAACTTCAGTGATTTGTTTTATTTCAATCACACCCATAAGACAAGGTCCACAATCTAAAGAAACAGTAAATGTTATGCCCGCACGGCCGTCATTTTATCAGAGGGAAGATATTAGAGCGACAACAATTTTGATCGACAACAAGACGATTGAGAGGCCATCGCCATTTCTACTTTTTAGATTAGTCCATACGACTCCATTAAAGAATGGCCATTTTCGCCCCACTCTAGCGAGGTTGCCATCGATCATGTCCAACGGTAAACTTGCCCGGTGTTGCCTACCACCTGACAAGTTTTGAAGAACAAGATGGCAAGAACCCAACCAACCGATGAAAATTTACGGGCTCAAATTGAAGCCGCCTCGGCCAGCCACTATCCTGTCACGCCAATAGAGGATCGCATTGCCACGTCACTCGTGGACAGCGGTAGTTTTCATGGCTTTTTGAACGCAAAAGAGTTGGCTCTCATTCTGCGAAATCTCGTGTATGTCATCTTCAGCCAACAGCAAATCGGCGGCCGGGGTGTTAAACTTATTCACAATGTCCCCAACATGAAGATTGCGATTAAGAACCAACAGGCTGACGTATCTTTCCTCGTCCACATTCACAAGCCAATCATTGCTTTCATATCTTTCAGCTATTCTCTCTTGAACGATCCGGTTTCTGCCGGCAGAAATCTCAGGATGAAGCACGGTTCATTGAAGATCACGCAAGATACGAGGCGGTTTGACCTAAAGGCCAAAGCAGCCCTGGCGGCCGTTGATATTGATGGATTAGCCCGACGCGAGTTGGCTGATCCAGCAGCGATTATCGTGAGCACCTTACCCCATCAACTACAGAAGCGGGCAGTCCGGGGCGAAGTTAAAAGTATCGAGCTATGCCTCCACGAGCATTACCTGGAGGTTGGCCTGAAAGGGAAATTTGAGTCCACCGGTGATGAATAAGCTTCAACGACGAGTTCCCAGGCTGATCTACTAACTCCCACTTACCCGGTCAAATATTTGATTGCCCCAAATGATTACGATAATGCCAGCGCCAGCGAGGAATGGGCCGTAGGCAAAATGACTCCGGCGTTGAAGTCGTCCGGTCAAAAGAGCCACCGCTCCCCATAAACCGGCCAGTAGTATGCCAAGAATTAGGGCAAAAAAGATGCGCTGGAAACCAAGCATTGCTCCCATCATCATTGCCAGGGTTACATCACCGAATCCCAACGCCCCACGTCCGAAAAATCGCTCGCCGATCAGATAAGCCAGGAAGAAAAAACCAAAGCCCACTACAGCACCGGCCAGGGCCAGGCGGATGCCGCTATCGGTCAAGGGGAAACTGGCTATTAACGCAAAGGTGGTCGTGGGGAAAGTTACTATATGTAATACCAGCCGGTGTTCCAGATCGATGACGATAACCATCACTAGAACAGCAATGTAAACACTATATATGGCCAGATCGCTGACTGGTTCGATCAGCGAAGGTAAGGCTGCGAACAATATCAGCATGCCGACTTCTACGAAGAGAGTCCTGTTCCTTAGTGGCAGACCGCACTCAGGACAGGCAGAGCCCCGAAAGTATCTCGTTATCGCCAACCAGCTGCCGGCACTATAAACATGACCACAACGGGGACAGTGCGGTCGTTGTGGGTTTTGACGGACCGGTAAATCATCAGACAAAATATTAATGATTCCCGCCAACAGCAAGCCGATTATCGCCCAAAGGATACTTAAGCCAACAAGGTTCATACGTTCTCAACCAAAATGTCCATTACATTTGCCACAAGATCATAACGGTTAAATACCGGGATGAGATATGCACCATCAATATAGGGTCTCAGATCTTCGAGCGTCTCTTGTGCGATGAGAACGCCCTCCTGTTGCTCGTCCTTAGCAGAAGCGATTCGCCGGCGAATGATACCAGGGATCTGAATTCCAGGCACTTCGTTGTGTAAGAATTCGGCGTTGCCACTGCTGAACAATGGCTGGACGCCGGCAATGATCGGGAGCATCGCTGGCCCAAAAGTCACTATACATCTATCGATAAAAGACCTGGCATTGGCGGTGTTAAAGACGGGTTGGGTCAAGGCAAAATCGGCGCCGTTATTGATTTTTTTGCGTAATAATTTCAGCTCACGGTCAGGATTTGGAGGTTCAAGATTTAGGGCACAACCAACGGTAAAAGCCGTCGGCTCGTCAATAGTTTGCCCCGCCTGGTCCACCCCAACATTCAAACGCTTTTTGATCAAGCGGATAAGACCTGAGGGAACGATATCATAATTATCCATGGCCTCAGGATAGTCGCCAATCTGGGTCGGATCACCCATAACAATGAAAAGATTGCGGATACCCAAGGCATGGGCAGCCAGTAGATCCCCCTGGATGCGGAGTAGATTACGTCCCCGAGTTGGAAAGTGAAGTACCGCTTCCAGACCAACTTCCTGTTGCACCAAGTAGGCTGCCGCCCAGGCACTCATTCGCATACGAGCCAATGGGCTGTCTGCGACATCAATAAAGGTCGCTCCGGCCTCTTTCAACATACGCGCGCCTTCCAACAGTCGCTTGGCGCCTATTCCGCGAGGCGGACTCATTTCAACGGTCGTGATAAAATGACCCTCCTGTAGCGCTTGATTGAGTCTCGTTGGCCGATCCGTCGCCATCGGCCCATCCGATGAAGTGCTGGTCGACAGGTATTGTTCAATATGCGGGGGCAAGTCAAGCCGGTGCAACGAGGTGTCAAGGTTTAGGCGCATGGCCGCGATGTGCTCGAACGTCGTACCACAACAGCCCCCTACTATGCTCGCCCCTGCTTCAACAAATTCTCTCGCGTATTCAGCGAAGTATGTCGCTGTTGCCGGATACATAACCCGTCCGCCATCGAGTTGCTCGGGCCAACCGGCATTGGGCGAGACCACGATGGGGATATCCGCAGCAACCTCGCGTATCACCCTCAGCAAACGAATTGCTTGTTCCGGACCGCTGCTACAGTTGATCCCGATCGCATCTAGGTCCATTTTGACCAGCCGGCCGGCCACAATCGTCGGCGTGTCCCCCAATAATGTGCGATCATCTCGGGTAAAGGTCATCATTCCGATTGTCGCTATATCCGGCGCCATTGCCCTTACTGCCTTTACGGCAACTTCCATCTCTTTCAGATCTGAAATCGTTTCCAAAATGATGAGATCCACGCCTTGACTCAGGGGGGCATCGATGGGAGAAGATACCAGGGCAGCGATCTGTTCACTAAAGGCGCTCTGGGCTTGCTTTTCCTTGACACGACCCAGTGGTGCCAGGCGCACGCCTAGAGGGCCGACTGATCCGGCGAGCAGGATGGATTTTTGCGATTCTGTTATTACCCGTCGAGCAAGCGAGACTGCGGCTTGATTAAGGTTGTGAACCTGATCTTCTAACCCATGTTGGGCCAATTTAAAGTGGTTCGCCCCAAAAGTATTCGTTTCGATAATATCAGACCCGGCTTCGATATAACCTCGATGTATTTCAGCTACTAAATCTGGATCCTCAAGGGTTATCACGTCGAAGCATTGATCAATGGCAAACCCATGTCCATGAAGCACAGTTCCCATAGCGCCATCTAACAACAACGGGCCGTCTCTCATGCGTTTTCGGAAGGTGTTTCGATTCATTGACTATAAAAAAGGTCTTGAACCAGGGGGGTGATTGCCTCGTTGATAGGCACCAGAACGCTTGCTCCTGCGGGTGTTCGGTAGCTTGTTACATAATTTTGATCCAGGACGATGTTTTGAATGCTACCGTCAGGCATGTTTGCCGCGGCCGTGGCTAGCCCGATTATCTCATCAAGGCTAAGATCGGTGCGAATGCCCTCGTTGAGTTGTTGATAAAGAATTGGGATCTGGCGTAGGAGTTCGGTAATACCCATGCCGGCAACCTTGTCGCGTACCGCCAGGACAACCTGTTGCTGGCGGGCTGCTCTGTAAAAATCATTGTCTTGATGGCGGGTTCGCGCATACTTCAAAGCGGTGACACCATCAAAATGTTGCCTTCCTGCGGCAACATAAAAGGGGTCATAGCCGTAGTCCATATCAGGAAAGGTCTCATCGTAAATCTCATAGGGTACGTTCAAGTCGATACCCCCCAAGGCATCGACGCCTCGAGTGACAGCGCCGAAATCAACCAGGAGATAATGGTCAATTGTTACGCCAAGATTATATTCTACAGTCTGCATGGCCAAATTAGCGCCCCCGGCTGGATTTCCACCGGCCGATCCATATACAAAAGCGGTGTTGATGCGATCCCTCCCCTGCCCCGGGATGACGACATAAAGGTCACGGGGAATCGACAAGATAGCAGCCGAGTCATTTTGTGGATCAATAGAAAAAAGCATCATCGAGTCGGTCCGAGAGATGAAAGGCTCCCCCGGTCGTCTATCAATACCCATAACCAATATGTTAACTCGATCACCCCCACGCGGTATGGAAGTCGCGATAAGGGTGGGTGTCGGCAAGCCTTCGGCCATTGTCGGTACGGAAACCAGGCCTGCTTGTGGTAGTGGCTGTAACTCCAAATCGCTTACCGCCTCCGCCGCCTGGGCCAGAGGATTAAGCGGCCGGTTTAGAAAGGCAGTCAGCGAAAGGAAGAAGAACACCGACACCATAATTCCAGAGATTACGAAGGTAACGCCCAGAATGGCACTGAACCATAATGGCAGAATACGCCTTCTTGACTTTGACAAATTAAACTCCTTAGCCTGAGGGAAGCTATTCAATAAATCCGCTGCAGCAATATATCGCTCGTATTATCGAATTTACTCTGAGAAAACCAGGCAATATGGCAGCCCATGAAGATAGAACATCTATCATCCATCGGTCTGGTGAATTTTGGAAAAACAATACGCCTTCGATAATAGCATCATGCTCATGCAATCCTAACATATAGAAGCAGCATTATAGCCACTTGAGGCCAAGGTGTCAGGACAATCATCCGCCGCTTGATCGACGATTTACCGTCATTACTAATTTCATACTAATAAAACAGATGAATTTGATAAAAATACCTTTGTTAACATATAATCCCGGAAGTCTCTATGTCGATATCGCGTTGGTTTATGTTCGCTCCGAACAAAAGCCGCTGCGTACTATACAAATACCTGAGTAATCATGCCATTTGACCGTTTCGGTCGTAATATCAATTACCTAAGAATATCTCTAACCGATAAATGTAATTTGCGGTGTGTCTACTGCATGCCTGAAGATATGACTTTTCGACCGCGCGAAGAGTTACTGCAGGACGACGAGATAATTCGGTTGGTCAACCTATTTGCGTCCCTGGGTTTTGAGAAGATCCGCCTGACTGGCGGAGAACCTACGGTGCGGGCTAACCTAGTTGAAATCGTGACCCAGATTGCGCAAACTCCTGGTATCAGGACAGTCGCCATGACGACGAATGGCTTGCTGCTCGATAAATTGGCGCCTGGCTTGGCGAAAGCCGGTTTAGATCGGGTAAATATTAGCATCGATACCCTCAACCCCGAGAAGTTCAAGACAGTAACTCGTTGGGGAAAGCTACAGGATGTCTGGGCTGGCATTGAGGCAGCTATGGCCGCAGGCTTAGAGGTAAAATTGAATGCGGTTGTCGTTCGGGGCTATAACGACACAGAGGATGTGGTCGACCTGGCCAAACTAACCATGGTTCACCCCTGGCAGGTTCGTTTTATTGAGATGATGCCTTTTGGTGAGGTAGCGGATTTCCAACAAGCCGGGGTTGTCACCGAAGAGGAACTACAGGCTACGATAACTGCGGGAATCGGCAAACCGGTATTGGCCAACGGGGGAAATCTGGACGGCGAAGCCAGGCTCTATCAACTGCCGGGAGCGAAGGGCACCCTGGGTTTCATCAGTTCGGTGAGCCAGCCATTTTGCGCTGCCTGTACACGGGCCAGACTAACCGCCGACGGTCGATTACGCTTGTGTCTTTTGCGGGAGATGGAGGTCGATATAATTTCACCGTTGCGTGCCGGGGCAACCGATAGTGAGCTTGAAAACATCATTCGCGGTGGTGTTTGGGAGAAACCCTGGGGGCATGGTCTGGCCGATAATACAATTCCGCTTAACCGCATAATGTCAGAGATCGGTGGGTAAGTAGTTATAGTTTATTCTTCCTGGTCAAACCCCCATTTTTGGTCAACCAAATATAACGGCCGTCCCTTAACTTCGTCATAAATTCGACCGAGATACTCGCCAATAATCCCCAGGGAAATCAATTGTACGCCACCCAAAAACAAGACGGCCACCAGTGTGGTCGCTTGCCCGGTCAGCGGTTGGGAATGACCAAATAATCGCAATAATACAACGATCAAAATGGCTATAAGGCTAATAGCGGCGATAAAGAAGCCAAGGTAAGTTGCCATCTGTAGCGGAAAATAAGAAAAACTAGTGATCGCATCCAGGGCAAAAGGGAGCATCTGCCTGACGCTCCTAAATTTTGATTCACCGGCGTACCTGGCCTCGCGCTCGTAGATAACCCCGATCTGTTTATACCCGACCCAAGGCACCATCCCTCTCAGAAATCGATTCCGCTCGGGCATTTTCAGAATGGAATCAACAACTCGCCGGTCCATCAATCGAAAATCACCGGTGTCTAGAGGGATATTGACGCTGGTAATGCGGTGAATGGTACGATAGAAGACCATTGCCGTTATTTTCTTAAACCACGTTTCGCCAACCCGCTGAGCTCTTATCCCATAAACAACATCGTTCCCTTCTCGCCATTTGGATAACATCTCGGGTATTGTTTCTGGGGGATCCTGCAAATCGGCATCGGATAGGACGACGGCGTCCCCCCTGGCATGGGTAAGTCCGGCCGTCACCGCCTCCTGAAAACCGAAATTTCGAGAGAAAGTGATGCCTTTCACTCGTGCATCCAGGTGGTTAAGGCTCTGGATCACTTCAGCCGACCGGTCGATGCTGCCATCGTCGACAAGGATCAACTCCCATTGTTCGCCGGTCTTGTCCATGGCCTGGCTGACTCGCCGGTGAAGCTCAGGCAGCACTTCTTCCTCGTTATAAACTGGAACAACTATCGAAATCATCGTTATATCGCTTTGCGGCAAACACGCTAATTGAAAAAACTACCCTATATAATACACGCTTATCATGCCGTGTTCATTACCCAACCATTCGCATTGCGCGATCGAGGTCGAGCAGGCTCTTGAGCGTAGGACTCTTACTGTTAGGCAGCATTCAAATGTTTACTGTCAATGCGAGTGATTCTCGCGATCAGCCGGCAAACTGGTCTCGAAAGCACCTTGCCCAACATCCAGCGTTGCCAGTAAGCCCACATGATCCGAGGGGAAGAGCTTTGGATCTTCCGCTGCTGATCGGTGGCAGAATAAACGCGCTGATAAGACCCGGTTAACAGCCCGCGAGATGAACACATAATCAAGACAACCACTCCATCCATCAGACCTGGATATTAGGGCTGTTGGATAGGTCGCGATGGGATCAGAGCCCCGGAATTCCTCAAAGGCTGAACGATATGTCTGTTTTATTAGCTGAATTGCCGGTCCGCTGGGAATCTCGTTAAAATCGCCCGCGATGACTTGTTTTTGTGCCGGATTATGGTCATTTAACCAGCCAGTGAGCTGCATGCTTTGTTCAAGCCTTGCCTGGCGATCTTGAGCCCCATGAGTTAGATGTACGGCCACAAAATCCAGTGTGTCACGATCCGGCAATTCAATATTCGTTCGGAGCGCGATGCGACCTTGGTAACCTAGATTGACAGCGTCATGAGCCAAGATTGGCAATCGGGAAATGATAGCGATTCCCTCTAAGTAACCCCTGATAAGATGCTGGCGGCGTTTTTGAACAATCTGATAAGGGTGCTTGCTAGAACCGGATATCCGGCTGTTTATTTGGTTTCGTAACCATCGCCCTTGGCCGATCGGCCGGTATACTTCCTGGAGGCTGATCAAATCGGGTTGTGCGTCAATTAATTCAGCGACGACTAATTTCCGGCGCTCAAGCCAGCGGTTTTGGCGATTGCGAAGATTCAGAGTGGCGACTGTAATCTGGCTCAAATGGGTGCCCTATGTTGGTCAGACAATCCAGAGCTCGGCAGTTCCGATCAGGCGCAAATTATCCACGTCAAAGGAAGCTACGCGCAGGCTATAACGAACCAGAACATTGCCCCTCAATCGGCCAGCCCAGGCCAGTGAATCTCCAACGGCCAGGTATGGATAGCTACTGGATCCCGTTAAATTCGCACCCTGATCATCAAAACCTTCATAGATAAACGATGTGCCAGGCACCTGGCCTCCAATGGGTACGCGCATATCCAGCGCGATATTGCTGAAGTGGATGAAGGCATTGCCAACCAGCGGATCCACATCTGTTTCAACAGGAATGGGATTGAGGACCCATAACTCGACAGGACCTGCGGACAACATGTTGTTACCTAATAATGTGGGCGATACACGCAGGCTGTATTTGGCAATCAGTCCAGGGGCAATAATTCCCTTCCAGGTGAAAGAATCACCGGCCCGTTTCACTGCCGGCAGATCATTGATGGTTACATTAAATATCGCATTTTCCCGGTTGATGTAAGTCATCTGTGTCCCGGGGATACTTTCTCCAGGCTCAAGTGATGCCGTATAAATTGGCATAGTATATGAAACGACCTGGTCCAACGGCGGCGTCGCCGTAGGGGGCGGCCGAGTCGGCTGATCGAGGCTAATTACACAGGAAATTGAAGCCAGGGTCAACAGGGCAAAGAATGTTGACGCTGGGGCAAAGAATCGCCGCCAGGGGTCACGACGATTCATATGGTTTCCCCGGACTCGTCAACCTTAGGCGCAGGACCGATGTTTTCGGCGCCGCTTAGACGGCCAGCTAATTTTTGCGGATTATGAATCAATATTGGCAAACATTGGGAGCAGATCCATGCTTCTCTTCCAGAATACCGGAGACTAACCAGGGGAATATCTGTTTCTGGACGGAGGCAATTTAAGCAGTACAAACCGGTGGAACTATCACTCATTATTCGAAATCCTCTAGGCTAGTAATTCAGGAACAGCCCATTCTAACGCATGATACAAAGAATTGTCATACTATCTATCTTACCAAGGTCTATTCCAAAGAAGACTCTAACAATGAATATGGGGAAACAGCCGGTTAGCCAACAATACTATACTCATACTGCCCGATGACCGGTTCATTATCGACGAAACGACCTAAACGGAACAGGCGTGGATCAAATTGTGGTTCGCTTTCACCTGTTAACAAATCGGCAACCATTACCCCAACGGCCGGTCCCAATTTGAATCCATGACCACTAAATCCGCTACAGATATAGAAACCGCTCCCTTCTGAAACCTCGTCAACGATCGGGTGCCAATCCGGGGTAATTGCGTATAGGGAGGCATAACCACCCGTGGATTCACTCATCTCCATCGCCGGATAGCGACGTACCAACCGCTCGCCAACGGTAAGGACAAAATCATCGTCCATATATTGCTTGAAATTATCCGGATCGACGATCGCCTCAGCTTCGCCGGGATCAATGAGTCCCACCAGAGTCAGCCCCCCGGTCTCCGGTCGGAAATATGTCGCGTTAATAAAGTCGGCGATAACCGGATGGGGTGCTTCGTTCCCTGCCGGCCGGCGAAAGAAAGCAACCTGAACCCGACAAGCATTGATTGGTACTTCGGCGCCAACCAGGTTGGCCACTTCGTTACCCCAGGCGCCGGTGGCGTTTAAGATGATCGCAGCATCATATCTTTCGCCACCCGCTTCGACGCCAACTACCCTATTTCCCCGACGGTTTATTTTCGTTACCTTCTTATCCTGAAAAATCTTCACTCCTTGCCTGCGGGCGGCCTGGGCATAAGCGTTTACAGTCAGGTAAGGATCGGCATAACCACTCTCGGGTTCATAAGCCACGGCGACAAGATCATCTCTGGCAATGGTCGGGGCAAGCTCCCGCAGCATTTCTGCAGGCAACATTTCAGTTTTGATCCCAAGCTGCTGTTGCATGGCCACATTGGTTTCCAGGCCCAGTCGATCTTTGTTTTCAACCATAATGACAAAGCCTGCCTGAGTAAAACCGGCTTCTCCTCCAATACGATCTTCAAATTCCTGGAAAACTCGCAGACTATAGAGTGCCATTCTCGCCGTAAGGATGTTGGAGTAATGCTGCCTGATAATTGCCGATGAGTTACCTGTCGGACCAGCTCCGATACTCTTTTTGTCAAATATGGCCACTTTTAGACCACGTTTGGCTAATTCATAGGCGCTACAGCAGCCCATAATGCCACCGCCAACAATGATAACGTCGTATGAATTAGACATCTTCCCTCCTAAGAGTTTGCCTTGAAACCACCTTATTGACCATATCGTTTAAACAGAGCGAATATCGCCTCTGAACCAAAAGTGATAGCTTCGACAGGCACACGCTCGTCAGCCGCATGGATCAATTCGCCATAATCAAATCCCTCGGGCAGTTTCATTGGTGTAAAGCCATAGGTTTGTATGCCCAACTTAGAGAACAGGCGTCCGTCGGTAACTCCGGCCAATAACATGGGAATTGGAATAGCCCCATGATCGGCACGGCGCAGTATATCGGCCAGCAGATCAAACATTTCCATATCTGACACCACCGGGCTTGGATCATGCCGGAGCACTTTCAGCTCAACATCAGGCCCAATAATAGCCTGTAATTCCTCGATCAGATCGGCTGGCTTAAAACCTGGCAACAGGCGGCCGTCCAATTGCAAATGAATCTCGCTAGGTACCACATTCACCTTCTGCCCGCCCTGCACGATAGTGGCGTTTACCGTGTTGCGAAGTAGCGGCTCCAGAAAGCGACCTGCTACACCCATCTGTTCCAGGGCAACATCAGCACGTTGTGGATCCAAAAGCTGTTGGAAGTGGAGCTTATCCTTGCTATCGAGCTCGGAAATAATCGCTTCAATCATCATCTGGGCAACTGGCGTAATGTGCACTGGCAATCGTGCCTGATCAAGATCCAGAAGAAATTGCGCCATCTTTGCCATTGCGCCACCGCGCATCGGCCGAGAGCCATGACCACCCGGTCCTTTCACAGTCGCCTGCAGCCAGCAGATTTGTTTTTCAGCGATCTGAATTGGGTAAAATTTTTTACCACCCAAGTACGTCGTCGCTGCCCCAACCTCCCCAATCGCAAAGCGGATGCCTTTAAACCATTCAGGATACTCGCTGACCAAATACCCGGCCCCATTATCACCACCGGCCTCCTCATCGGCCAATATCGCCAAGACTATGTCTCCGGCCGGCAATAGACCTTCGTATTTAGCCCTTAGAATGGCAGAAACCATCATAGACACGCCACCCTTCATATCCAGCGCTCCCCGACCCCAAACAGAATCATCAGCGACGATTCCTTCAAAAGGAGGATATCGCCACTGTTGTCCTTCAGTCATGACGACATCAACGTGCCCGTAGAGTAATAAGGGGGGCGCTTGCCCACGCCCAGTCAGGCGAGCGATCAGATTAGACCGGCCAGGTTGTCGCGCCACGATCACAGCCGGAATCCCGGCCCCCTCCAGCAAGGAACTGATATAGTGGACGCACGCTTCCTCGTTTCCCGGTGGATTGGTCGTATCAAAACGAATCAGCTTCTGGAGCAACTCAATAGGCGATGGAGGATTCATCAGATATGGGTCACGATCATTGATCACTATTGAAACCCCTTGTGGATACCAATCATTCTTTAAACAAAATCTATTCAGTGTTACCGAAATGTTCCGAGCGCACGGGAAACACTCTCATCTTCACTGGAGAATGATACCAGAAGTACGGAGATAATCACGGTAAGCAGCCTGTTACCGGCCATATCGATTTCAGAGCTTTGATAGAGTAGAAGCACCTGGTTGCTCCTGGTTACCTTGTTTAAGCAGCCTCAAGTACCGGTACGATAATTCTCGTTGTTTTTCGAGCGCGTCAAGGCAGGTCCTGCTGTTATTATTTTCCTGGCAACAAAGAGTTAAGTTTTATGGTATGATTTTTAGCAAGCAGAGTATGATTGCCTTAGTAATATTATTCATTGCCCAACACAGGTGATTAATCATGGAGCTACCAGTCTATATCCCATATATTGGCGCTATATACGTTTTCATTGGAATAGGAGTCGGATTGGTCATATTCACCTCTATTGGCGTCTTGTTTAAATTGTGGAGTTGGAATGTACCTAGGTCGATGGCTTATGCTTTTACGGCTGTCGTTATTGTGTTCATTATCCTCAGTTACATGATCGGCCGATAGGCTCAAATTAGGGGTCTAGCTCCGCTTCCCCGCTTAGATGGCCATCCCCCCGAAAGTCGCCAGGAGCGCGAAACGCAAACTTTTTCCTAGCCAGACGCTCAACAAAAACCGCCAGATGGGCATCCGTAATGCGCCGGCTACCAGGCCACCGATTTCAAACAAAGGATTAGGGATAACAGCCAGCATGAAGATAACCAATGTCCCAGATTTCCTCATCCTCTGCTCAATCCGCCAATAAAGCTGCCATTCCGCAAAAAATCCCCGGCCGTTTTGCCCAAAAAAATAGCCGGTCATCTCCCTTCTCGCAGCTCCCAGGCCGGCAACAACCCCGACCCTCAACCTGGTCCCTGACCAAAAAATTTGGGGGCGCCCCAATCAATGCAGTCATCAAGACCAGGGTACGATCAAAAGATAAGCGGTGGTAAGTCGTTGAATGAGTCAGTGATCGCGGAAGAATTGCCATGCCTCAAAGATAGCGCCAGGCCAGTTGTACTGCATGACGCTTACCTGACACTTGTGATACGCGAGCAATTCGCTAAGCATATTTGGCAGGCAAACTATTCCAAATTTGAACAGTCATCAATTACGGACTTTTACTCGTTGGCCAGGGAGTTCAACTTTCGGTTGAAACCACCAACAAATATTGCCGGCCCTTATACTTCTTTGGGGAGGCGTCCCGTAAGCCCAGTAAACCAGCGTCTGCATTTATGAGCAATATTTAACGGTTCGACGAACATCATCGAGCAACCACCGGGAATAACGGTGATGTTGTTTTCTCGAGCGAGCTTGATAGCCGCATCTGATACACTGCCCTGGCCAAAAGAACGATTCAACCTGATACGGGTCAGCCCTATTTCGACACTATCGCGCACAACTTGTTCCGTCATATCCAGGTGAGTAGCTACAACTACACCGTCGATGCCTTCCGGGATCGACTTTAGATCGGGATGGCAGGGAACACCTTCAACTTCCTCAGCCTTCGGATTGGTTGACTATACATCGTAGCCGGCATCGCGCAGCTGGCGAAAGATTCCATTGGCTACTTCGTTCCCGGTTCGAGATAAACCAGCACCAGTCAGGCGTTTTTGTGAGGAGAAATCTCTACTGCTTCTTGTAAGGTTCCCATAATCTCTCCTTCAACACCGCAACACCCTATCAATCGGTTTATAAAGTTTCTCGGGCAATTCAAAAATTATGGCTCTTATACTGCAGCAAAATCCATTGAAAATCTAACGAATTAAACGGCGATACTTACGGTAGGGAAGATGGCCACCAAGGCAATCACGAATCCGACGACCTCATCTACTATTGCCGCGAAAAAAAACAGCGAACTTAATATGAGCAAACCGAGCAAACCTCCACCGGCTAATAGGCTGGGAAGGGCTTCAGAATAACGTTCTGCAGCAAACCAGGTTTAGATCTGGTTAAAACTGACACTGGATTTGTGCTCAAATGAGATTGTCCTACCTTTGGAAGACCTTATCTGGATAATCCGTGAATCATCGATTATTTGTTCCCCAATGATCTGATCGCTAACTTCCTCTCCGCCGTCAGGAGGTACCAACCCACTTATTGTAACGACCCAGATGAAACCCACGATTAAGAGTATTAAACCGTTGAGCGTTAACGCCAGAAATAATACGAATACGATGATCGACCTATTTAACCTCGCCAGGCGCCTGCATCAATATCAGCGAGATGATAATATTGTACATAGGAAAAGAACCGAACTCTTAGTTAGGTAGACAGGGATGCTCAATCGATATGTTCTGACACCTTATTTTCTTGACAGTCCATTATCGGGTTTGGAGCCCTTAGCAAGGCCAGAATGGACTATCAACAAACCGATATTAACCGCCAACGAGAAACAGCACCGTTTGATTCAGCTCTATCATCCGCTACGGAAGATGGTGGCGAAGGCAATTCAACAACAGGAGCGGCCGGTCAGTATTGCCGGTGATTGTTGTGCCAGCCTGGGGGTGCTTGCCGGATTACAGTTGGCCAACTTATCGCCCACTTTGATATGGTTTGACGCTCATGGTGACTTCAATACCTGGGAAACGACGCCAAGTGGCTTTCTGGGTGGAATGCCATTGGCCATGTTGGTCGGCCAAGGTGATCAGACAATCGTAAGTGGCGTCGGTTTAACGACTTTACCTGAATCACAGGTGATCTTGACCGATGCCCGCGACCTGGATGCAGCGGAGCGCCTCAGCCTTGAAGAATCTGATGTTCATCATATTAATCCTGCGACTGACCTCTTGGATCTACCGCTCCCGCAGGGGTCGCTCTATGTCCACTTTGACACGGATATTATTAATCCCAAAGAGGCCGCAGCCATGAACTATCCGGCTGAGGGCGGTCCATCGGTAGCGGATTTGAAACGGATTTTTCGTCGCATTGCCCTTACCGGCCGGCTGAACGCGCTCTCTGTCTCTTCCTGGAATCCAGAGCTTGATAAGGACGGTTGCACACAAAAGGTAGTATTGGAACTAATCGACGATCTACTGAGCCAGTAGAACTCAATCAAGGAACTTCGCATGGGAGAGATTTTAGTCCGGATCCTGGTCAAGGGAGAAGAAGCGATTGTTGAGGAATTCTTATTGACCCGATTGGATTATTCTATGATCTTGTTCAATAATATCCAGGCTAGAGGCTTGTCTTACCGGGGGCAGCGTTATGAGGGGATCTATGCTGGCGCATTTGATGGACCGGATCTGGTTGGCCTGGTCGCTCACTATTGGAACAACAATCTCATTTTTCAGGCACCAACTCACCTGGAGGCCCTCATAAGAACTGCTATCAGAGCTTCATGTCGGCCAGTTGGAGGGTTGCTTGGTCCAGAGGAACAGGTTCAGTTAGCAAAAGACATTCTTGGCCTATCCGCTGTCGATTTGCGGTATGACGACGTAGAAAAACTTTATAGTTTGAATCTGAACGACCTCATCGTTCCAGGAATATTAACAACTGGTCAAGTTAGAGGGCGCCTGGCCAACCACAATGATATAGACTTGTTGGTAGATTGGCGCATTGCTTACCTCAAAGAGACGCTAGATGAGCAGGAAACCCCTGAAAGCAGCACCCAGGCCATAAGAGGGTATATTGCTGAAGGTCGAACCTGGGTCATTGAATATTCAGGTGAGATTGTGGCAACCAGTTCCCTAAACGCCTCGGTCTATAATTCGACCGGTGCAGGAATTGTCCAGGTTGGGGGCGTTTGGACGCCACCGGCGATGCGTCGGCAGGGTTATGGAAGGGCTGTGGTAGCTACATCTTTGGTCGACGCTCGTAATAATGATGTTAGGAAGGCCATCTTATTTACGAACGAGAGCAATATTGGCGCCCAAAAAGCCTATTTAGCCCTGGGCTTCAGACACATAGGCGCCTATCACCTGACCTTTCTGCATAAGCATATGACTCCATAATTTTTCCCTAAATTACTTCTGAAACCGCCAATGATCTCCCAATGCAGCGAAATCTTTGCGTGAAAGGAACAAAATGGGATCGCGATGTTGGATTCCATGTACGGCGACCACATCCGTGACAAAAGGCAAGAATTCTCGGGAAATATCAAGCAATTATTGAAAAACTTTCAACTCGAAAATCGTATCCGCACCCTCTACAAGTTTCGTATTCTGTAATTTTTCGGCCGGACGCAGGCTAAACTCATGCCGTTCAGCTTTATTCATATCTCTCCCACTCACCCAACCCGCACGGACGACTTTCTTCGTTCTGACCAGGGCATAAAATGCAACGCGGCCTCTTTATACGTTTGCAATAAGCCCATACTATAGTTACCAACGCCCATCGAAATCAGAAACCGGAACGGATCCTTCGAGACAACTGTCCAGTAACCCATGGGCATCATGTTTTCGCCAACCGAAAGCAAGGCCAGGTGCAGAGCGAAGAAATTGGTTGTAAACGGGACATTGTGCCCTTTTGATCCAGGGTCCATTAATCACTTCTCCAACGGTAGGCATTATTATCAGCAAAAATCGTAGGCCAATTAAGACGCTTTTGGCATATGCCAGCTGTCACATAAAAGGCGAAAAAAGGATGGATTCGTTTCGTCTACTGGTTTCATCTCTAGCCAGTTACCTATCTTTGCTTCAACTTACAGGCGGGTCAGCCAAGAGGGATAACTGAATGAAGTATTGGCTGTGAGCAAGGGCGGTTCGTTCATTTCTGCGAGTCTCCTGAAAACGCCTAAGAGATCCTCATAGGTGCTATTTGCTTGACCAGAGGCTTCCAAAGCAAGGCTCCACCATCTTCGATTATCGACCCAGATCGAGCTGAGTTCAACATCGCAGCGCCGAATATCCTCGGTCGCAATTTTATCTTCTGTGCCAGTTAACTGCGCCACCGAACTCAGCAGGCCATTTGGCGCAAGTTGATATGAATGAAGTTGCCGCTCTTTTTGCACCCGGATCCCGAAAGGATAATGGAGATTTGCAACATCAGGATCGAATTGGTTCGGTCCAAGCTCAAAGCCCCACTTCCGCCACTGTTCGACCAGGCCATTAACATGCCGGTGCAGTTGAACCAGGCCATAATGAGAAGTTAACTGTTTAATTTCGAGCCGCCCTTCTCTGAGCTTGATTCCCAAGAGTTCGGAGCCTGGATCGGCAAGATAAAGATCAGTCCTTATCTGATAGCCGGTTATCTCCCCTTGACACAGGTCAAACCATGTTCTGATCAACCGGGGAATATCCCCCTCTCCGAACCATCTCACCTCTGTGGTTAAGAACAAGGTGCCTCACAAGATCTCAAAAAGGTCTAAACCCCGAGAATGCGCCCTGTCGGCCATCCAATCTGAGACCGTCACAGGAGGCTGCATAAATTCACCTTCCGGCCGGTGAATCAACCCTAGAGCATCATCAGGGCAGACCAAAACACAAACACCACAACCGACGCACCTAATCTCATTGACAGTGATGGTTCCGTTTAACGACAAGGCATCAAACTGGCACCTTTCCAGGCAGTCGCCACAACCCTGGCACAATTCCTCATCTACCTGGTTTACGAAGGCAGAGCTCGCAACCACATTGGCAATACCCATTTCAGCCATACCTCGAAGAATGCCACAAGAACAAGTGCAACAGTTACAGATATACCAGAGGCCTTTTTGATTGTTGCTGACCGAATGTACCAGTCCGGCATCGGCCGCCCGGGTCAAGGTCGCCATGGCTTCAGCGTGGGTCAACGCTTGAATCCCAGGATTGTGATCAAATGTACCTCTTGTTTCACTCAGGACCATGCAGACGTCCCGGGGATGTTCGCAGGGATCGCCGACGAGGGCTTTTTGAGTCCGGCAAATGCACTCCACCACCCCCCAGGAGCGAGCACTTCGAACGATCTCGCCCGCGCTCTCAAAGGGTCGAATCTCCAATCCAGTTTGGACACTCTCCCCCACCGGAATGATACGATGCACCTGGGGCTTAAGGCTCAAGGATTGGGTAAAAGCCTTTTGATAATAATCTTCGAACAGTTGGGCAAATTCTTGGTCCATCCGGCCGATCTGCATCTCGTAGATACCAACCACAAAAGGCATAAGCCCGAAACCCGGACCATTTTCCCCTCGCCCCCAGGTAATCAGTCCGCGTCGGGCCATGCCTTTTAGCCTTTGGCCTAGATCGGCCGATGGTTCTCCAGTCCTCTGGCTGATTTCCTGCGGCGTTTCCAGCGTCAGCCGCAAGGATGCTGCAAGAGCGGCCTCTTCAGGAGTAAAGAGCTTGGCCAATAACTCAAGCTCAACGCCATCATCGGTTGCTGGAAAGCCCTGGGGTAGCGCATCCAGACGTTCTGCCAGGTCCTTGTAAGGATTCTCACCCATCAATTTTCTCCCGACTCCGAACTCTACCAACTTTAGCAATTAATTCAACGATTGTATTGAACACTTCCAACCTTCATCGTAACACAGCCATCATGGTTGTGTCAGGTGACAGATGTCACTTTTTTATCAGCAAAATGCATTGGACCTGGCAGGCTGATCCCTGGCAAGCAATGCGCGACGGAGAACCTTGCCTTCAGCTGTCTTGGACAAACCCTCTAAATTCAATTAATTGCGGGCACTTGATAGGCTGTCAATCGATGCCGGCCGTAGGCCTTGAGTTCGGTAACCGTAATTTCTTGTTGGTCCTTCAAAACGACCCAAGCTTTGACCGTTTCACTCCTAAGGATTAGGGATTCCCGCGATACCGACTTCAGAGATGGCTCGATGGGAGACCAGAACCTGTTCCATCTCACACGGCCTGGCCTGGAATCCACGCAGTGCCTCTTGATCCAATGACCTGCTCTGTCCAAGGTTTCTACTGAGCGCCTTATCCATCCCAGGATGACGGGCTAACTTATCCACCAGCCGACCCCAATTCAAACCTGAATCAGACAATCCACAATGATGACCCCCGGCCGATTTTTTCGGCCTATTTCCCTCAATTTTGATCTCAACCCATCCTTGGCGCCGGTTCCTTTCATCCTGGGTAATAGCAGCCAATATCTAAATAAGTGATACACCTGGCCTAATCGACCAGGCGCATCAGCCATTTATGGAAGGTTGGGAATGTACTGGGCTATGCCCAATACATTTCGCCCGGCGCTTCTACGATGCCGACATTTTTTAACAATGCTACGGCTTTCGATAGTCCCTCGTCCGGTGACATCAATGCATCCTCATGCTCGATAGAAATCACGTAATCGTAGCCAACGAGCCTTAATGCGCTAATTTGATCCTTCCAATTCTTGGTACCATGCCCATAGCCCAGGGTACGGAAAGTCCAGGCACGATCAGCGATCTGATCATACGGTTTGTGATCATTACAGCCGTGAACGGAAACATTGAACATATCCAGGTAACAATCTTTGCCGTGCACGTGAACAATCGCCTCGCCCAAAGCCCGAATGGCCGCAACAGGATCCACACCATTCCAGAAAAGGTGGCTGGGATCAAAATTGCAGCCCAGGGCCGGTCCAACCTCATGACGCATCCGCAGTAAGGTCTCAACATTATAGAGCAGCATTCCTGGGTGCAACTCAACCCCAATCTTAACGCCATGATCCTCGGCAAAGCGAGCAGCTCCTGACCAGTATGGAATGGCTACCTTATTCCACTGATAATCCAGAATTTCAAGATTATGGGGAGGCCATGGGCAAGTTACCCAATTTGGTGCCTTGTCGCCAGGGGCTCCGGCCGGGGTGCCCGAGAGCACATTCACGACGGGCACACCTAACAATTCTGCCAGTCGGACAGTCCGGCGGAATATTTCATCTGCTTCCTTTGCAATTTTTTCGTCCGGATGAAGCGGCTCATAATGACAGCTAAAGGCACTGATGATCAAGTTACGGGACTCAATCGCCTCCATATATTGCCTTCTTGCCGTCTCACTGGCCAATAACTCATCAACGGGACAGTGATGGCTTCCAGGATAACCTCCCGTCCCAATCTCAACTGCCTGCAATCCGAACTCAAGAACTTTGTCCAACATCGGCTCAAAGGCCAATTCTTGGAATAAAACTGCAACGACGCCGATCTTCATGATTAACCCTCCATTTTATCTTGGTTTCGCCTCAATTTAACAACTGTACTTTTTTCATCCAATTTCACATCAGCCCAGGTAACAACCTGGTCTTTTGGTACTGCTCGCGTTATAACCGCCTCGGGTGCCAGACCGGTAGGCAGAGCATTCGTTCGCTTAGCCTCATCGGCCCGGTCCATCAAACCGTAGAAGGTATACCCGCCGAACGTGTCGAGCCTCTCACCTGGCTTCAGGTCTCTTTTGGCTATGGTCATCGATTCAGCCACAGGTTGATCTAGAGGCACGAGGGTTGTCTCTTTGTATAAGTGTGCCTTGGCGATTGAAATAGGCGCCTCGATAAACCAGAGATGGTAGGGTCGAAAAAAGGTAAAATAGTTGCCCTTTCCGACCTTAAGATAATGCAAATCTTCGCGGATCCTTGGTTGATTTACCCTGACTGTAACAAATACGCCTCCAGCCATGGCGCTGCCCTGGACAAAATCAACAGCGCCGGGAAACCGGGTAATGCCGCCATCTTCTTCCAGGGCGAAGATCTCGGACACATTTTCCAGAGTAGCATGCGGGCCGATCATGCCTCTTTGCATCGGCCGGCAACCGGTAGCATTTGCCGCGCAAGTCATTTCGAACATCGTTTTGCTACCATCCACGTATGAAGCGGTCTGATACGAATCCTTGTTGGCCTTCTTGGCCGATTCGGCCACGGTATCCGGGGTCGCGGCCGTGTTCAGCGGGTTGTTCTTTCCCTTGCCGATGACCATGATCTCGAAACCAAGACAACTAACAAAATCATAGAGTTCCATCAAACAACCGGGCTCATCACCAGACGAAACCGAATAGAGAACGCCGGCCTGGCGTGCAAGGCGTTTTAATATCCGGCCCACAGTAACATCCGCTTCGATATTGATCAGAACGACATCTTTTCCATGTTGAATGGCCGTGTAGGCGATTTCAGCCCCAGTCGAGGGGAAAGGCGTTACATCGGTCACAATATCTACTGAGGCGATCTTGGCCATCAGCCCAAGGTCGCCGGAGATTACCCGTTTACCGGCGCGGACTGCATCCTCGGCCGCCCCTGGCGAGTTGGTCTCTACGATATCATCAATGGCGAAGCCAGCATCAATGAAGGCGTTTCGTGCTTCACCGACATTTTCGTCTGAGAGAATAGCCAACTCCATCCCAGGAACCTGGGTCATTTGGGCGGCAAAACCACTTCCCATCCAACCTGCGCCATAAGCACCCACCCGGATTGGTTTTCCTAGCGATTGTCGGCGTACTAACTCATGATAAATCATCTTACCTCCAGGGAGACAATGAAACGATAACCGGATCCCTTAAGACTCTTCCGCCAGTCGACCGCCCCAACGTCTACGCTGGCGAATACTATTGACTTAATTCTTTGCTGCCATAGCCTCGCGCGCTGCCGCGCTGATGTCGTCAGATGTCAAGTGATACTTTACTAAGAGATCGGCCGGATCGGCCGAATCAACATACGTATCGGCAAGGCCGACAAAACGCATTGGGACAGGGAAGTTGGCAGCGACAACGCGGGCGACGTTGCTTCCTAGCCCACCTTGCAGCAAGTGTTCTTCCGCTACGACAATCGCCCCGGTATCACGAGCAGCCTGAACAATCGTCTCATTGTCCATCGGCCGAATGGTATGGAGGTCAATAACCCTCACCTCTATTCCATCGTCCGAGAGCTCGGCTGCGGCATCCAGAGATGCCGGCACCATTAAACCACAGGCGATAATTGTCAGGTCCGTACCATTCCGAACCACGTTCGCTTTTCCTATCTCAAACGGACAATCATCCTCGGGATAGATGTGAGGCATCGCCACTCTGCTGGAACGCAAGAAGACTGGGCCGATATGATTGGTAGCAGCCTTAACAGCCGCATGCATGGATGCAGGATCGCAAGGAACCAGGATCGTCATGGTGGGCAAGCCACCCATCAAAGCCAGATCCTCGATTCCCATCTGTGTAGCGCCGTCCTTGCCTAGAGTTATCCCTCCGTGGCTGCCCAGGATCTTGGCATTCACGTTGCCAATGGCAATAGATAGACGTATCTGATCATAGGCATTGCACAATAGAAATGAGGAAAAACTGGTTATCCAGGGTATGTAACCGGCTGCGGCAAACCCGGCGCCGATACCAACCAGATTACTTTCGGCAATGCCGATATTGAAGAATCTTTCAGGGAAGGCATGTCGGACACGCTCTGCCTTAGTAGAGTTCCCTAAATCGCCATCCAATACGACTACTTTTTTGTTTTTCGTGGCAACATCCAAAATAGCGTCGCCAAATACATCTCTCATCGGTTTGGCCGGTCTGAGGCCTGCTTTTGCACCTAGCTCCATTTTATTTCCTCCTGCGCTTTGTCAGCCAGATCGCCCAGGATCGGCCGGCCGTGATAAGTAAAGTCAGCCTCGACAAAGGAAACACCCTTGCCTTTGACCGTATGGGCGATCAATATGGTTGGTCCGACCCCACCTTCTTGAATGCTGATAAGTTCGTCACGGATACCCTCGACATCATGTCCATCTATTTCGCGGACATGCCATCCAAAAGAGCGCCATTTATCTGCCAGGGGCTCGAGGCCCATTTCACGACTTATGGGTCCTGTTTCCTGAAATTTGTTGTAGTCCAGGATAGCCACCAGCTTGTCTGTTTTGAAATGAGCTGCGGCCATGGCTGCTTCCCATATTTGTCCCGCTTCACATTCACCGTCGCCAAGAAGAACGTATACGCGATAATCCAGTTCACTCAACCTTGCACCAAGCAAATGACCGATTGCCAGGGATAAGCCCTGGCCAAGAGATCCCGTCGTTGCTTCGACGCCCGGCAACATGCCTTGAATTGGATGACCTTGGACCGGGCTATCAACCTGGCGCAGGGTCCATAATAGTTCCCTATCAAAGTAACCGGCATGAGCTAGCGCGGCGTACAATAAAGGTGCGGCATGACCTTTGCTCATGATGAAGCGATCCCGTTCAAGCCACCACGGATCATCCGGCCGGTAGTGCATGATCCCCCCAAATAATAAAGCGGTGACAATTTCAACCGCGGAAAAGGAACTGGATGGATGTCCTGACCTGGCCAGCCGGGTCATTTCCAATACATCAAGCCTTAATTCTTTGGCAATCTGTATCAACTCAGCACCACTTATATGCCTAAATGTCTTGTCCATATTCATTGCTCCATTATGGTTGCCTCGATAGGAAATCAGCTACGGCCTCAGCCCCAGGCAAGGCTGGAATCACCCCCTGTTTCATTGCCGTCAAGGCGCCAACGGCGTTGGCGTATTGTAAATGATGCCCAAACTCCTCGGATGGCAAATCGCCTCGCCAATCTTCACGGTATGACAATCGCGACAATAGACCGGCAATAAATGCATCGCCGCACCCCGTAGCGTCTATAGTGTCTACTTTGAACGCTGGTACAAAGCCAAAGCCGCCAGCAACACGGAAATAACTTCCGCCAGTGCCCGCGGTCAATACACAGATCGTGGGGCCATGCTGCATCAATTTTTTACTTCCGCTTTCTGGATCATCTTCCCCTGTCATCAAAGCCAACTCCACCTCATTCACCTTCAACAAGTCAACTTGAGGTAAGATGTCCAACAGAGCAGAATATGCATCCTCCGGAGAAGACCACAGACTCGGCCGGTAATTGACGTCAAGGGAAATCCTTCCACCAGCCTCTTGCACGATCCTCACGGCCTGCAACAAAGCCGAGCGAATGGGATCTTCAACCAGGCTCAGCGAGCCAAAGTGAAGAACCTTCGTTTGTTTCAACAGCGCATGATCTAACTCTTCCACTTTAAGTCGCGTGTCAGCCCCCGGATTTCGATAAAATAAATACTCAGCCCGATTCGCATCGGGGCTGGCAATAAAGGCCATCGTTGTTCTGGCGTAGTCGTCGTAGCGCACACCGCTAACATCGACTCCTGCCTGGGCCAGTACACCCGCCAGATGATGACCAAACGCATCATCTCCAACTTTTCCTATAAATGCGCTCTTACGGCCGAGACGGGCCAGCGCGACGGCAACATTGGCCGGAGCGCCTCCAGGTTTGGGTCGAAAACTGGATACGTCGACCAGGCTCCGGCCAATCTCGGAGGGAAACATATCTACAAGCAGTTCACCCAGACAAATAACATCCATCAGATAAACCACCTCCTGGCCCAGAATCCCTGGCTGAAATATAACAACGGCTATCCTTGAAGATCGGTATACATGATGTAACGATCGGCATGATAAAAGATCTGCAAGTGTTCGATAGGCATATCATCTTGAGAATATGACACACGATCAATAACCAAGAGGGCTCCATTTGGTGTAATACCCAATAATGTCGCTTGATCCCTGATCGCATTCAATGCCCGGATGCTTTGCTTTGCCCGAACTAGTTGAATATCAAACTGGGTTCTCAACGTTTCACGTAATGAGCTGTCTTCAAAGTTATTGTTGAGTACACCTGGACAATAGCGATGGACGAGGCTTGCCTTTTCGATGCTCAGTGGCTCACCATCGGCGAAACGTAAACGATGCAATTGGGCCAATATTTCGCCCGGCGCGATCTGTAATCTTTCGGCCAAATTCTGGTTAGATTCAACCAGGCCGGAGAAAATGACCTGACTCCCCGGCGTAAATCCACGCTGATGCATATCTTCAGTAAAACTAATAATTCGGGTCAGGCTAGTCTCAATCGCCGGTTGGGCAACAAAACTACCTCGACCTCTCTGCCGGTATATCAAGCCATCATTAACCAGGTTTTCCAATGCCTGGCGAGCAGTAATCTGGCTAACCTGAAATGTTCGACAGAGCTCCGACTCCGCAGGAATCATCGTGCCTGGTCCCCACTCACCGCGGATAATGGTTCCTCTGAGCAACTTGTAAAGCTGATGGTACAAGGGTATTTTACTTTGGCGGTTTAGTTGATCCAGGTTTTCCATGGCCTAAATACAATAACTCTTTTAAAACAAGAACCATATTATTATAATATTATAATATTTCACTGTCAACAGAAATTTGCCCATAATTAGTCTCCCAAAGGATACTGATTTTCTGGCTGAGGATGGTTATTAGTGTCGGGGCTGGGCTGGGAGCTGGGAATTGACGGAATCGTAGAGCAATTAAACTGCCCGATGGGCAAATAAGGAGCCTGAATTGATCTTCTTTCAGCGAAATGCTGTGGGTAGTTTTTCAGCGAAATTTTGGCTATCACGAGTTAAAGTTGTAAGTTGTTTCGATCATTGGATGAGATCAGGAATCAACAAAAGACAAACTGGAATATAAGCCCTGGTGTGTGATAAACTGGACTTGAGATGAAACTATATAGTTGGAACGTCAATGGCATCAGGGCAGCGCAAAAGAAGGGTTTTCTTGATTGGCTGGCCACAACCGGACCCGATGTGTTGGCAGTCCAGGAAACCAAAGCCCACCCAGACCAGTTGGATGATGCATTGCGCCGGCCAGCTGGCTATCATACCTATTGGGCTTCAGCGGAGAAGAAAGGCTACAGTGGTGTGGCGCTTTACAGCAAACGAGAACCCATCTCGGTTCAGATTGGTTTAGGGTTGCCAGAATACGACCGGGAAGGAAGAACAATCGTTGCCGACTATGGAGAGTTCACACTCTTAGCAGCATATTTCCCCAATGGGGGGCGCGACCACAGCCGTGTACCTTACAAGATGGCCTATAAACGTGACTTTTTGGCTTATATTGAGGCGTTGCGTAACCAGGGCAAGCCTATTGTATTTTGCGGCGACGTAAATACAGCCCATCAAGCGATCGATCTGGCCCGGCCGCAACAAAATCAAAAAACAACTGGTTTTTTACCAGAAGAAAGGGTCTGGATTGACGATCTGGTTGCCCATGGATATATGGATTCATACCGCTCTCTCTATCCTGAACAAAAAGGCGCTTATAGTTGGTGGACATATATTGGCGGGGCTCGTGGGCGAAACGTCGGCTGGCGTCTCGACTATTTTTTTGTTAGTCCCGATTTATGGCCACAGGTTACTGCCGCCAATATTCATGCCGAGGTTTTTGGGTCAGATCATTGTCCTGTCAGCCTGGAGCTAACGACTGCTCCATGATCCAGCCCGGATCAAGATAAATGGTGATTCCCTATTGATATAGGCCTTTCAGGTAGGCCAAGTGGCAAGGGAGTTGGCAAAATGAAAGATAGGCCTGATATTATCGATCCGTTATCAGGACAGGTTGCGGTACAGGTAGCCCGTAACAGTTTGGAGCAATACGT
Organism: Patescibacteria group bacterium; assembly: GCA_035527655.1. Taxonomy (GTDB): domain Bacteria; phylum Chloroflexota; class Anaerolineae; order Promineifilales; family Promineifilaceae; genus UBA11865. The sequence goes on from DATLAB010000004.1 coordinate 67,416, forward strand.
CCGCGAGCATACCCTCTACGAACCAAATTTAGATGAACGACAATTGGCTTTAGGGGAGAAAGGGGCTTGCTTCGTCACCTTAACAAACAGAGGTCTTCTTAGAGGCTGTATGGGACATACAGAAGCCAAATATCCCCTGGCGGAGGATGTGGCTCGAAATGCAACGGCTGCTTCCCGAGACTTTCGTTTTTCCCCGGTTCTGGGAGGAGAGTTAGCTGATATCCGCCTCGAAGTTACAATTTTATCACCACTAAGACAGTTAAGGTACGCTGGTTTTGAGGACCTAATCCAGAGCCTAAGACCAGACGTTGATGGCGTCATGTTAACCTGGCAAATGAAACGCGGCTTACTTTTACCACAAGTTTGGCGCAGATTACCAAAACCAGCCGAATTCTTGGAAGCCATAGCTATCAAAGCAGGCTTACCCTTCGAGGAACTCCGGGTTAATCCACCCACGGTAGTTGTTCATACTTTCCAGGTGCAGCACTTCGCCGAGAGTGGCTATAGGGAACCCGGCAACTAAGGGTGAGATTCCCATCCAGCTCTGCGCCCGGCCAAAATAGTAACAATGTCCGACCCTGGATTATTAGACTTCGCGCTAAATACTGCGATTGGCCGGTTTTCTATCTATTCATACATATCGCCAGACCTCCTTATTCCAAAACTCTCAGGACCATGGTATCACAGTTGTTCCGCCACTGATGATGACCCTTCATTTGAAAACTGTTATAATGTTGACGATTGAACCAGTCGGAATCATTAAAAGTGGGTGTTGGGGAGAACCTTTGCTATTTGGTTAGAGAAAGACCAGCCTTAACTTAAGTAAGGCTTATTTACATGGCAAACTCATAAAGGAGATCAGCATGTTAAGAAAATCACAACTAATTAGAAAGACGATCGGATTATTCGGCTCGCCACGAAAGTCCACTTTCTTGTTGCTGTTGGTATTGATATTTGTAATGGCGGCAACAGTAGTTGCCCAGGAAGGGGATGATGGCGGCGACACCGCTGAACCTGAGTGGGTGGTTATTTCAGAGGAGGTTTTGCCTTTTGGCACCCAGAGCACTGCCAGGATTATAGCCAGCCAGGATGCCTACTTATCTTCGCTTAACGCCAATTCCAATTATGGTGGCGCTACGACAATGGGTTTGGGCTATTGGTCTGGTGTGTACAACGCCATGCGCCCCTTGATCCAATTTAACGTTAGTGGTGTGCCCGCCCAGGCGACCATTGACAATGCCACGATGTACATTTACCAGCAGTCGTCGAGCCCAACTAATGATGGTCAAATGGGCTTCAAGGCCCAGTATATGAAGCAAGGATGGAACGAGTATTCAGTTACCTGGAACAATGCCAATTATCTTGGCGGCGATGAGATTTCTATCGGTCAAAATACTAGTGCCCTGGGATGGAAATCTTCCGATGTGACCTCGCTGGTTCGCGCCTGGCACAATGGCTCGCGGCCGAACTATGGTTTCCTCATTACCGGCGATGAAGGACCGCAAAACAACCGAAACCGTTTCTTCCGCAGTCGCCAATGGGGTGGGTATGAACCCTACCTGATCGTCAACTATACCCAATGCAGCGACCTAACGCCTCCGACCGCAACAGTGAATCCATTGCCTGCCTGGTCCAAGACCAGCTTTAATGTCTCGTGGACGGGAAGTGATACTGGAGCAGGCATCGCCTATTATAATATTCAATATAATCGTAATGGCGGTAGTTGGACTAACTGGTTGTCGCAAACTACTGCCACATCGGCAACCTTTAACGGGGCGGCAGACGGTCAACAATACCAATTCCGGGCACAAGCGGCCGACAATTGTGGCAATGTAGGCGCCTGGACCGGCGCCCAGGCCTTTACCAATATTGATTCGGTGGCGCCATCGGCTTCCGTGGTTGCCCTGCCACTGTACACCTTCGCCTCTTCATTCATCGTTAACTGGAGTGGAACAGACAATCCTGGCGGCTCAGGCATCAAAACCTATGATATTCAGGTGAGGGTCAACGGCGGTAGCTGGCAAAATTGGCTGACCGGTACTTCGTCAACCTCAGGCCAGATCACCGGTGCAGCTCAGGGCAATGTCTATGAATTCCAGGCTCGAGCCACGGATAACGCGGGAAATGTCGGCTCCTATCCAAATCACCCGCAAGCGAGTACGACTGTCGTCCTATACTCTGTAGCCGTTGTCCGACCTTTCTCTCCATATATTACAGATCAGACGAGTTTTAATGTTTCCTGGATAGGCTATCATGCGCCCGGTGTGACTATCGTAACCTATGACGTTCGTTATCGATTCAATAACGGTCCATGGACAAACTGGGTTTCAACTGGAAATACAAGTGCTCTATTCACTGCTGTGGATCCCAATGTTGATGGCATCTATGAATTCGAGGCCAGGGCCATCGACAGTCTCAACCAAACAGAGCCCTGGACTGGGGTGCCTGAGGCGGCTATGATTGTGGATCGTCACGCGCCATATATCGAGAAGGCATTGTATTTTCCGATGATTATATTGTCCCAGTAGTCTGTCAACTCAATTTTTTTGGACGGAATGTGACAACCGTTACAGGACGGCATTTCTTCTGATGAATACTTCTCCAGCCTGTATCGGGACGTTAGAGAAAAAAGAAAACAGTCCTCTGAGACCATCTTGGAGGGCTGTTTTTTTATACTGGGAGCTTAAGGTCTTGATTCTGGTCAGAAGTTGACCGGATCTATCAAGTTACTTTAAGTGGGCCACACAACATCTGGAGTTGTTGGCCTCTAATTGGTTCCATGCCATGTCCGCTATATGTGGTTTCAGGATTTTGTTCCTGTAATCGGGCCAGGCTGCCTGGCAAAAGAGACCAATCCTCGGCAAAAAAACGCTGCCGCCGTGGTTGACCAGAGTTTGTGACTAAATCACCGGCGAAAGCAAAACGGTTTTCAAAAAGCAGGCAAGTCGATCCCATTGTGTGCCCAGGGGTAAACAAAACCGTTGCCGGGAGACCTGGTTCAGTGAGAACCTGGCCATCTTCAAGCATTATGTCGGCCCGAACCGGCTCCGGCCGTAGCAGTGGATTCGCCAGCGGTAATAAGGCCTGAATCACTCTGCCAAAGTTGCGCGCTGTGCCCAGCCGGGTCTCACCCTGGGCCATCGCTTCTGCATCCTGACAGTGTATAGCTATCGGCGCTCCAGTAATCCGCCTCATGGCTGCCGCACAGCCATAATGATCCAGGTGGGCATGGGTGATATATATCAGTTTAAGATCAACCCGGCCAAGGATCTTGATTTTTGCCAGAATTCGTTTTTCCTCTCCTCGCAAACCTGCGTCCACCAATACCAGACCGGCTTCACTCTCAATCAGATACGCCATTGACAGCTTCAAAGGAATAGCATGCACTTTTAAATTCATAAGATCGTGTTTATCATCCTCCATTGAGACGCCGACTATAGCTTAATTCTCTTCTCCATTGGGGACAAAATAAGGACCTGGCTATCCCGGGTGAAGAATTTTCGAACCACATAACTCTATTGGACCTCAGATATCGTTGGCTCAGACATCCGAAATAGAGTCCCCTAATCATAATGCTTCAATTCCGACCAAAGGAGCCTATTCGCCATGATTTGATACTCAATGCCAACTGGTCTTTCTGATTGTACAATTTGGACAGATTTATCCGATTGTTTTTGTTCAATATTAACAATAGACAAATGTGAGCCCTCTGGGTAGAGTGTAAGTTGTTATTTATTGGGTAAAAAACACAACAAATGCCTGCAATTTCGCTCTTGATTCTTATTAGCCTTCTTAGCATTCTGGTGCTACTCCTTGGGATTAGCTACCAGAGAGAGTACGTGGACGGCTAGTCAAGGAAGTAAGATACCAAGAGCTAGCGGAGAGGCAAGCAAGTACCGGGGCTGTCCACAAAAAGGACAGCCCCGTTTTTTTTATAATCCTAAGGAAGGTAATGAATGCGTTCTGACCGGCTGAAAACAGGCTATGATCGAGCACCGGCGAGAGCCATGCTTAAGGCAGCAGGCTTTACTGATGAAGACCTGCAACGCCCATTGATTGGCGTGGCCAATACTTGGATCGAGATTGGGCCATGCAACTTCCACTTACGCCGCCTGGCCGCAAAAGTTAAGGAGGGGATACGGGCTGCCGGGGGAACGCCCATGGAATTTAACACCGTCTCGATTTCGGATGGGATCACGATGGGCACAGAAGGCATGAAAACCTCGTTAATCAGCCGCGAGGTTATTGCCGATTCCATTGAATTAGTTGCTCGAGGTAATCAGTTCGACGCCTTGATTTGTCTATCAGGATGTGACAAAACAATCCCTGGCACAGTAATGGCTCTGGCCCGGTTGGATATTCCGGGGTTGATGCTGTATGGGGGCTCTATCGCTCCGGGTCGTTTCGAGGGGCGCGACGTGACCATACAGGATGTGTATGAAGCAGTCGGCGCCTATGCGGCCGGAAAAATGACGGCCGAGCAGCTAAAAACCTTGGAGGATAATGCCTGCCCCGGGGCCGGCGCTTGCGGTGGGCAGTTTACAGCCAACACCATGGCGACAGCATGCGAATTCTTAGGCATTGCGCCAATGGGTAGTGGAAGTGTGCCTGCAATGAGTCCGGATAAGGATGGTGTTGCCATATTAGCTGGGCGCCAGGTCATGGACATGCTGGAGCGGGACCAGTCAGCCCGCCAGGTAATAACCCGCGAAGCGATAGAAAATGCTATCGTGTCGGTTGCGGCCACTGGCGGATCAACAAATTCTGTTTTACATTTATTAGCCTTCGCCAAAGAGACTGGGGTCTCCCTCCACATTGATGATTTTGATCGGATCAGTAACAGTACGCCGCTTATCGCCGATTTGAAACCGGGCGGCCGTTTCATGGCCACTGATCTCTACCGGGCTGGAGGAATCGAATTGGTTGCCCTTCGGCTCCTGGAAGCTGGCAAGCTCCACGCCAACGCGCTGACTGTAACCGGCAAAACGATTGGAGAAGAGGCCCAAAAAGCGAAAGAAACACCAGGGCAAGAGGTAGTCTACCGGGCAGATAAGCCTATCAAACCGAACGGCGGCCTGGTCATTCTCAAAGGCAACCTGGCCCCTGAAGGTTGCGTTGTGAAGATTGCCGGACATGATATGCGCCATCACCGTGGACCTGCCCGGGTATTTGATTCTGAGGAAGCTGCCTTTGCGGCCGTTCAGGAAAAACGGATTCAAGCTGGCGATGTCGTGGTGATTCGTTACGAAGGACCCAAAGGTGGACCTGGGATGCGCGAGATGTTAGGTGTGACCGCGGCCATCGTCGGCGCCGGCCTGGACGATTCGGTCGCCTTGCTAACCGATGGCCGTTTTTCTGGCGCTACTCATGGGCTCATGGCCGGACATGTGGCCCCAGAAGCGTTTGTTGGCGGACCCATCGCCGCGCTAATGGATGGCGATATTATTCAGTTTGACGTGACGTCTCGCCGGCTTGATGTAGACCTTTCCGAGGAACAGATCAAAGAACGCCTGGAACAATGGCAGCCGCCGGCGCCCCGCTATGAGTGGGGTGTTATGGCCAAGTATGCTCGATTGGTATCTTCTGCGGCTGAAGGTGCTGTCACCGGCTAAGGTTGATCTACTACATGAAAGTGGACTGGAGCAACTGCTCCCAATATCTCTGATGTGGGCTTATGAAGGAGAAGAAATAATGTTAAAGACAGGTGCTGAGATTTTTTGGGAGTCAATGGTCCAAGAAGGCGTGGAAGTAGCCTTTGGTTACCCGGGTGGAGCAATTATGCCCGTCTATGACGCCATGCTTGATTACCCGGTCCATCACGTCCTGGTCCGCCACGAACAAGGTGCTGCTCATATGGCCGACGGTTATGCCCGGGCGACCGGTAAGGTTGGGGTAGCCATTGCCACCTCTGGCCCCGGTGCGACAAACCTGGTCACCGGAATCGGAACGGCTATGATGGACTCCTCGCCTATCGTATGTGTTACAGGTCAGGTACCGGCCCATCTCATCGGCGGCGACGCATTCCAGGAGGTAGATGTCACAGGCATCACACTGCCAATCACCAAGCATAATTTCCTGGTGACCAGCGCCGATCAGATCGCTGAAGTGGTTCGCCAGGCGTTTTATATCGCACGGAGCGGCCGTCCTGGTCCAGTATTAATTGATTTTTGCAAGAATGCTCAAATTGAACAGGCCGAACACCCCAGTTCCGTGGAATTCACATTACCGGGCTACCATCCACCCAGGCATGCCCTCAAAGAGGATCTGGAAAGGGCCGCCCAGTTGATCGCCGAGGCCAGGCGGCCGGTTATTCTAGCCGGACACGGTGTATCCAAGTCCGGAGCAATGGCTGAATTATTGTCCTTCGCTGCCAAAACTCAAACGCCTGTAGCCATGACTTTGCTTGGCCTGGGCAGCATGCCCGCTACTCACCCCTTAAGCCTGGGCATGATGGGCATGCACGGCGAAGCCTATGCCAACAACGCCATTCAGCAAGCAGACCTCCTGCTTGCTTTCGGTATGCGTTTCGATGACCGCGTTACCGGTAACCTGCGTAACTATGCCCCACGGGCACGAAAGATTCACATTGAGATCGATCCATCGGAAGTACATAAGAATGTTCGGGTTGACGTGCCCCTTATTGGCGATTTAAAGACAGTATTAGGCGACCTGGTGCCTATGGTCCAACCGGGAGACCATGAGGAATGGCTCGATCAAATTGCTGAGTGGAGAGCGGATACAGAAGAGCGAGACATCATGGCCTGGCCTGAGGATGGCCTGTTGTATTCCTCCCATGTCATACGTGACCTGTGGAAACTGACTGAGGGGCAAGCCATCGTAACAACCGATGTCGGCCAGCACCAGATGTGGGCTGCCCAATATTACCATCTGGAACAACCATACCGGTTCATCACTTCTGGTGGTGCCGGAACCATGGGCTTTGGTTTTCCGGCCGCAATCGGAGCCTGGTTTGGTCACAAAGACCACGAAATCTGGGCCATCGTCGGCGATGGTGGTTTCCAGATGACGGCCGCGGAATTAACGACAGCGGCGATTGAAGGAGCTAACGTTAAGATTATGCTCCTTAACAATAGCTACCTGGGCATGGTCCGCCAGTGGCAGGAATTTTTCTTCGATAAGCGATACTCGGCCGTAAAAATGCACAATCCCGATTTCGTAAAGTTGGCTGATGCCCATGGTGTGCCGGGTCGTCGAATTACAAAACGGGATGAAATAGCCGATGCAGTGAGTTTCGCAAAATCCGTACAAGGGCCGGTACTTCTAGAATTTGTAGTCGAGATGGAGGAAGCTGTATTCCCCATGGTGCCAGCCGGTGCTGATTTGGACGATATGATACGCCGGCCTGTTCAACGAAAGGTCAGTTCAAGCGACCAATAATGCTACATGTTCGAGCGGAAACACTGTTATTAAGAATGGAGCGGATACAGTTTTCGAAAGATGGTGCGTATTAATCATGTGCCGATACCTGAGGAGTAGAACCCGATGCGACAAACAATAATAGCAATTGTAGAAAACAAACCAGGTGTATTAAATCGAATAGCCTCGCTATTCCGGCGTCGTAATTTTAATATTGACTCGCTCAATGTGGGACGTACAGACAATCCCGAATTTTCGCGGATGACCCTCGTTGTTGACAGCGGTGATGCCGAGGCAAGACTTGTGGAGGCCAATCTTTACAAACTGGTGAATGTGATTGATGTACAGGATGTTACCGACCAGCCAACTGTGTTGCGTGAACTGGCTATGATCAAAGTGGCCACGACGGCCGATCAGCGTTCGGAAATCATCAGTCTGGCAAACGTGTTTAAAGCCAAGATAGTGGATGTTGGCGCAGAGTCTTTGATCATGCAGATCACCGCCACTGATGATCGAGTAGACAGCCTGGTTGAGTTACTTCGACCATGGGGCATCGTAGAGCTCGTCCGCACCGGGCACGTTGCCATGATGCGCGGCATGGCTGAAGGTATCCGGCATACTCCGGGAGCCGGACCGCTTAACCAGAATGGGAACGGTCATTCTGTCAAAGCGCTCGCATAATCGACTCTTCCAGGGGGTATGCGGACTAGATTAAGTATAAATAGGTTAGATTAAGGAGAAATCATGGCAAATATTTATTATGACTCGGATGCAGATCCTTCGCGAATTTTATCCAGGAAAGTAGCGATCATTGGTTACGGATCTCAAGGCCATGCCCATGCGCTTAACTTACATGACAACGGCGTGCAGGTTACGGTCGGACTACGCGAAGGTAGCAAATCATGGGCCAAGGTTGAGGCGGCCGGGCTTCGAGTCGATTCGGTCGCAGGGGCAGCCGATTGGGCTGATACGGTTATGATCCTAGCGCCTGACACTGAACAGCCGGGTATTTACAGCAGGGAGGTCGCGCCCTATCTGAACCCTGGAAAGACGTTGATGTTTGCCCACGGCTTTAACATCCGATTTGGCACCGTCGTTCCGCCAGCGGATATTGATGTGAGCATGGTGGCCCCAAAAGCGCCAGGCCACCGGCTGCGGGAACTTTTTGTCGAGGGATTCGGCACACCCTGTCTGTTAGCCGTCCACCAGGATGCTAGCGGCCAGGCGAAAGCAAATGCCATAGCCTACGGATACGCCCTTGGCGGCACCCGGGCTGGTTTGCTGGAAACGACTTTTGCCGAAGAAACAGAAACGGATCTTTTTGGTGAACAGGCTGTCCTCTGCGGTGGTGTATCCGAACTGGTCAAAGCAGGTTTTGAAACCCTGGTCGAAGCGGGTTACCAGCCAGAGGTGGCCTACTTCGAATGTCTACATGAGCTGAAATTGATTGTGGACTTGTTCTATCGGGGTGGCATCAACTATATGCGCTATTCTGTTTCAGATACGGCTGAACATGGCGATTATGTCTCTGGTAATCGAATAATAAATGAGGAAACCAAGTATGAGATGAGCCAAATCCTGAAGGAGATTCAGGACGGCACATATGCCCAGGGATGGATCGATGAAAATGAAGCCGGCCGGCCCTGGTTCAACGAAAAAAGACGGATGGAACAAGACCATCTGATCGAAAAAGTTGGCGCCGATTTGCGTTCACTCATGCCCTTTATTGATCCGGTAACGGTGAAACCCGGCGAGTAGTGGTGAAAACGGAAGAATATCATGAAAGATTCAAATTATGTTCGCTTCTTCGATACGACGCTGCGGGATGGAGAGCAATCTCCTGGGGCAACGCTTACTTCGGCTGAGAAACTCGAAATAGCCAGGGCTCTGGCTCGACTAGGTGTGGATGTTATGGAAGCAGGATTCCCGGCCGCCTCGCCAGATGACTTAGAAGGTGTGCGCCGAATAGCTCTTGAGGTCGGCAACACACCTGGTCCTTCTGGTGAGCCTCCCATTATTTGCGGTCTTGCCCGGGCAACAAAAAGCGACATAGACAAAGCTTGGGAAGCCGTCCAATATGCCGCCCGACCCAGGGTGCACACATTTTTAGCCACCTCGCCAATTCACATGAAGCACAAGCTTAACATGGATCCGGAGGAGGTCGTCGATCGGGTTCGAGAGATGGTGAGTTACGCCAGAAGTTATTGCGAAGATGTCGAATTTTCACCTGAAGATGCCGGCCGTAGCGATCCTGAATTCCTCTATCTTGTCCTTGGCGAAGCCATCAAAGCCGGCGCAACGACCCTTAATATTCCGGACACAGTTGGTTATACCACCTCTGAAGAGTTCGGCGCTCTGATTGCCGGCATTATGGCCAATACACCGGGTATTGAAGATGTAATTGTCTCAGTTCATTGTCACGACGATTTGGGTTTGGCCACCGCGAACACAATGGCCGGACTATTAGCGGGTGCGCGCCAGGCGGAAGTTACGATTAACGGTATTGGTGAGCGTGCGGGCAACACCTCTCTGGAGGAAGTCGCCATGGGCCTGCATACCCGCCGGGCAGCCTATGGGTTAGAGACTGGCATCGATACGACCCAGATCACCCGAATTAGCCATATGGTCTCAAATTACACCGGCATTCCAGTGCAGCCTAATAAGGCGATTGTTGGGGCTAATGCTTTCGCTCATGAAGCCGGCATTCATCAGGACGGCATGCTTAAGCATCAGGATACCTATGAGATCATGCGACCCGAAACAGTCGGCTTGTTGCGTTCCTCGCTGGTGTTGGGCAAACATTCCGGCCGCCATGCCTTTCGAGTTCGCCTGGAAGATATGGGTTACATCCTGAGTGATAAGGAACTTGAGGAAGCATTCTTCCGCTTTAAGGAGCTTGCCGATAAAAAGAAAATCGTCACGGATGCTGACCTCGTGGCTTTAATTACCGATCAACTTTACCAACCGCGTGAAATATTTGTGCTTCATGGGCTGCAAGTCGCTTGTGGCACCATGGGCATGCCCACTGCCACTGTCCGGTTGACGGGACCCGATGGAGAGGAGCATGTGTTGGCAGCTGTAGGAACTGGGCCGGTAGATGCCGTTTACAAGGCAATTGACCTCGTTGTGGAAGCACCCAATCGCCTACTGGAGTTTTCCGTCCGCGCCGTAACCGAAGGTATCGATGCCATCGGCGAGGTAACGGTCCGGCTCGAAGCGCAAAATGGTACTATCCACCAGCGTACTTCTCCCCAAAGTGGTCAACAACTACCGCGCACTTTTGGCGGCCATGGAGCGGATACCGACATCATTGTGGCCAGCGCGAAAGCATACCTGTCGGCGCTCAATAAACTTCTTGTCGCCAGTGGGCGATACGGCCTACCTGACATTGCTGCCGAGATATCTGTCTAAGTCTGACGACTACTTTTTTCTGATTCTAATCCGGAACAAATTTCGACCACGTCTAAACCAGGAAAATTAATGACTAAACCAAAAACATTATTCGATAGACTTTGGGATGCTCATGTCGTTGTAAGCGGCGATGGCTCACCGACGGTCCTCTATGTCGACCTACATCTGGTTCACGAAGTGACATCACCCCAGGCGTTTTCCGGGCTCCGGGCCAGGGGGCTACGGGTGCGTCGACCCGATCGCACTTTTGCGACAATGGATCATTCGACCCCAACCACTTCTTTGACCCTGCCAATGACGGATGATTTAGCCCGAAAGCAATTAGTTCAGCTGCAAACTAATTGCCAGGAATTTGGTATTCGCCTCTTTGATTTTGAAAGTCCAAACCGGGGTATCGTTCATATTATTGGTCCCGAGCTTGGCCTGACTCAGCCCGGAAAAACTATCGTCTGTGGCGATAGTCATACCTCGACCCATGGCGCCTTTGGCGCCCTGGCCTTTGGCATTGGAACAACCGAAGTAGAACACGTCTTAGCGACCCAGTGCTTACTCCAGGAGAGACCAAAAACATTTGAGGTCAACTTCTCCGGAACACCGGGTCCCGGGGTAACCGCCAAAGATATGATCCTGGCTCTAATAGCCAAGATCGGCGTTAGCGGCGGCACAGGACACATATTCGAATATACCGGTCAGGCCGTCAAGGCCCTGCCCATGGAAGCACGAATGACCCTGTGCAATATGTCCATTGAGGGAGGCGCCAGGGCCGGCATGGTCGCCCCTGACGACATAACCTTCGAATACGTAGCCGGCCGGGAGTATGCGCCGAAAGAACAAGCCTGGGACAAAGCTCTCAACTATTGGCGCTCTTTGCCAACTGACGACGAGGCCATCTATCATCGGTCGGTATCTATCGAAGCCGGCAACCTTGAGCCGATGATCACTTATGGAACCAATCCAGGTATGGGCATTCCGATCAGCCAGGAGATACCTGATCCCGCAAAAGAATCAGATCCTCGCCGGCGAGACGCCATTCAAAAAGCCCTAAAATATATGGACTTGCAGCCCGGCCGGCCCTTAACCGGGCACAAAATAGATGTCGTTTTCATTGGCAGTTGTACCAATTCACGCATCAGTGACCTTCGGCAAGCAGCAGAGATGATGCGAGGACAAAGGGTAGCCGAGGGCGTCCGCATGCTGGTTGTTCCTGGTTCTGAAGAGATCCGGCGCCAGGCAGAATCCGAAGGGTTGGATCGAATCTTTCTCCAGGCCGGCGCCGAATGGCGTTATGCCGGCTGTTCCATGTGCATTGCTATGAACGGTGATCAGCTAGAACCCGGACAATATGCCATCAGCACCAGTAATCGAAATTTTGAGGGTCGACAAGGCAAAGGCGGACGCACATTTCTCGCCAGCCCATTGACGGCCGTTGCCTCGGCAATACATGGACAGATTACCGATCCCCGACTCCTCCTCAGCTAACATACAGGTCTCAGAAACGGAACCCAAATAATATGCTTACCGCAATCTCAAGAATTATCATTAAGGCAAGACTAAGATGAAACCCTTCGCCAACCTCAGTTCCCACATGGTACCCCTGCCCTTCAACGATGTAGATACTGACCAGATCATCCCGGCCAGATATCTCAAGGTCACGAACAAGGAAGGTCTGGCTGAAGGGTGTTTCGCGGGTTGGCGATACGCGTCAAATGGCGATCTCCAACCGGAATTCGCCTTAAATCGGCCCGCGTGCTTTGGCGCACAAGTATTGTTGGCCGGAGATAATTTTGGCACCGGGTCCTCGAGAGAGCACGCTGCGTGGGCTTTGTTGAGTTGGGGATTCAAAGCAGTCCTAAGCACATCCTTCGCTGACATTTTCCAAAACAATGCCTATAAAAACGGCTTACTGCCAGTAACTGTTGACCAGCAGACACACCAACAGTTATTCAGTCTGGTCGAGGAAGAACCTGAGACCAGAATCACCATTGACCTGGAGAATCAACATCTGATCTTACCAGACGGCCGGCAAATCGACTTTAACATCGATCCTTTTAACAAGACCTGCTTGTTAGAAGGCATGGATCAACTTGGTTTCTTGCTTAAGCACGAACCAGATATCAGCGCTTACGAGCAGAGGATGGAAGGTGCAGCATGAAGCAGACTGTGTTCATTTACGATACAACACTCCGGGACGGCACGCAGCGTGAGGGGATTTCTCTTTCCTTGAATGATAAGTTACGCATCGCCAGCCGGCTGGATGCCTTTGGCGTCCACTACATTGAGGGCGGCTGGCCTGGCTCTAATCCAAAAGATGTTGATTTTTTTGAAGCCGCCAGCAAAATGCATTTTGAAAACGCCAAGATTACGGCCTTCGGCTCTACCAGGCGAAAAAATACCGCGCCGGCCGATGACGCCAATATTCATGCCCTATTGGTGGCTAAAACGCCCGTCGTAACTCTGGTTGGCAAAAGTTGGGATCTCCATGTCTATGATGTGTTAGAAACCGACCTGGCGGAAAATTTGGCAATGATAGGCGATAGCGTTAGCTATCTTAAAGCCCAGGGCAAGGAAGTTATTTATGACGCAGAACACTTCTTCGATGGCTACAAAGCCAACGCTGAATATGCCTTAAGCACCCTTCTCGTGGCGGCTGAAAATGGGGCCGATGCGGTCGTGCTTTGTGATACAAATGGTGGTTCCATGCCCTGGGAGATCACCGATATCCTACACATTGTTATGAAACGAGTCGATACCGTTATCGGTATTCATACCCATGATGATGCCGGTTGCGGCGTAGCTAACACCCTGGTGGCAGTCATGGCTGGCGCCAGCCATGTTCAGGGTACGATCAACGGCTACGGTGAACGTGTCGGCAATGCCAACCTGTGTACCATCATCGCCGACCTGCAGATCAAGATGGGGAAAGAATGCGTCCCAGCGGCAAATCTTGAACAACTAACTGAACTTTCACGATTTGTCGCCGAAGTTGCCAACCTGTCGCCCGATAGCCACTCCCCCTTTGTGGGCTCAAGCGCGTTTGCCCACAAAGGCGGCATTCACGTTGCCGCGATGCGCAAGAATGAGGCCAGCTACCAACATATTGAGCCGGCCCTTGTCGGCAATCGTCAACGGACGGTCATCTCGGAGCTTTCCGGACGTGGCAATGTGCTGGATAAAGCAAGTGAATTTGGCGTCGATACGGACAGCGTTCAGGCCCAAGAAGTTCTTCAACAGATCAAGACTCTTGAAGCCCAAGGTTTCGCTTTCGAGAGCGCGGAAGCATCCATGAGCTTGATGTTGCACAGACTTCAGGTTGGCTACCAGCCTCCATTTGAATTACTTGATTTCACGGTTTTGGTCCAGCACCGCCAGGACAGAGGGGTTTCTGCTGACGCCACGGTCAAAGTTCGAGTCGGTGATCAGATGCTCTTTACGGCGGCCGAGGGTAATGGTCCGGTTAATGCCTTAGATGCGGCACTACGAAAAGCCTTACTAAATGTCTATCCATCGCTGGAAGACGTGAACCTGGCCGACTATAAGGTCCGCATTCTCGATAGTCAAAATGGCACCGGCGCCACGACTCGAGTATTAATCGACACGGAAAAGGGAGCTCATCGCTGGAGCACAGTCGGCGCCAGCGCTAATATTATTGAGGCTAGTTGGCAGGCGCTATTCGATAGTATTGAGTTCGCCCTTATCAATGGGAAGAATAATAACCTGATGGGGCCAAGCTAATTAGGAATATAGAGCCGGATCTTAAAAAATATGAAAGTAAAGATCGTTGTATTGCCAGGAGATGGGATTGGTCCGGAGGTTACGGCTGTTGCCTTGGAAGTAGTGGCTACGGTAGCCGCTCGCTTTGGTCACGAGTTAACCACTGAAAAACAGTTGCTGGGTGGCTGCGCCATTGATGCCTATGGGACAGCGCTCCCAGAATCAACTCTCGAAGCCTGTTTGTTGGCTGATGCTGTCTTATTGGGTGCGGTTGGTGGACCTAAATGGGATGATCCCACAGCCAAAGTCCGGCCAGAGCAGGGTTTATTAGGTCTCAGAAAGGCGTTAGGCCTCTTTGCCAATTTGCGGCCGGTAAAACCACATCCTGACCTGCTGAGAGCCTCCCCGTTAAAACGGGAACGGCTTGAAGGCGTCGATTTCCTGGTTATTAGAGAGCTAACTGGGGGCATTTACTTCGGTAAACCGCAAGAAAGGCGCATGGTCGATGGCGAGGAGTTCGCCATCGACACGATGATCTACGGCAAGAGCGAGATTAGTAGAATCGCCCATTTGGCATTCGTTACCGCCCGCCAACGTCGCGGAAAAGTAACATCGGTGGACAAAGCGAACGTTCTGGAAAGCTCCCGCCTTTGGCGGCAGACAGTGGCCGAAGTAGCGGATTCGTATCCTGATATTCCGCTGGAAAATCTTCTGGTCGACGCAGCCGCGATGCATTTGCTTACCCGGCCTGGAACTTTTGATGTCATCGTCACCGCCAATCTGTTTGGCGATATTCTTACTGATGAAGCCTCGGTTCTCTCGGGTTCAATGGGCAATCTTCCATCAGCCTCCCTGGGCGAGATTGTTAACGGGCATGGCTATCCAAGGGGCTTATACGAACCTATTCATGGTTCGGCCCCTGATATTGCCGGGCAAGGCATTGCTAACCCCATCGGGACAATCCTTTCGACCGCAATGATGCTGCGCCATTCGTTAGGCCTGATTGAAGAAGCCCAGCTAATTGAGTCGGTTATCGATCAGGTTATTAGTGACGGCTTCCGGACCACGGACCTGGCCAGGGACAAAGAGAAAGCCCTCGGGACTCGCGAGTTGGGCCAGGTTATTGTCAACCGGCTCAATTAACCTACTTTATCTACCAACTATGATAAAGAAATTTTCTGCCCCTCGAGTCGCAACGACAAAAACCAAACCGATTAGATAAGTTCTGGAGTTGCCAGTTATTGTAGCGCAGGGGATTGTTTTTTATTGGGGATGTCAGGGGCCTAGATAGCGAGCGCTATTGAGAAACCTTCCCATCAGCTTCCGGCCGCAACTGCCAAAACTTTAGCGCCAGATGCAAAGCAAGGCGCTCGTCCGGGTTCTCCAGGTTTTGGCCAGTTACCTCTTGAATGCGTTCAAGCCGGTAGAGTAAAGTGTTGCGGTGTACGAACAAACGCTCTGAAGTCTGGCTGATATTCCCCCGGTAATCAAAATAGGCATCAATGGTTTTTACCAGGCTGCTACGATGACGTTCGTCATAATGCACCAGGGGGCCAATAATCTTCTCGCAAAATCTATGCGTTGCTGGGAAATCTTCTAGTTCAGCTAATAACTGATAGATATCGAGGCTATTAAATTCGACGATTGTATCCAGATGTAAACGTTCGGCGAGGCGCATCGCCTGTACCGCCTGGCGGTA
Source organism: Patescibacteria group bacterium (assembly GCA_035527655.1). Classification (GTDB taxonomy): domain Bacteria; phylum Chloroflexota; class Anaerolineae; order Promineifilales; family Promineifilaceae; genus UBA11865. Next base: position 83,614 of record DATLAB010000004.1, read on the forward strand.
GACGATTGGCCATTCGGCTAATGTTGCAGCCGGGCCACTGATGCCACCCACCAGACGCTTCTGAGGGAACTCAGACCGTAGATGTTCTCTTAACCGACGGGCCAATTCAAGCCCAGTGTTGATATCATCGTCCCCTTCTTCTAGAGCCTGAAAAATGCACACATGATCGGTGCTGTAGATATGGGTCAGGGCCGGTCGATTGTGACTCGACAAGATGTTATGCAGAGGGGATTCCATTCGACGCAATGAGGGTACATCGTTGCCTTCCCATCTGAATGTCAAAATGACATGTGGGCAATTGGTATCATGATCAAGCCGGCCAGCTAAGCGTTCAATTTCCTCATCGAGTATTTTGCCGGCCAGAAGTCCTTCAAGAAAGTTGCCCCGAAGTTCCTTCTTGACCTCACTGATTGCTTTTTCCTTGGCCATTTCCAAGGCACAGGCCGCCGCCCCGTAATCAGCAGTTACCATGTCAAGCAGATCCAATTCATCAGGTTGGCCAACCACCGATACGTAGCCCCGGGCTCGATCTCCGGACACGATAGGACTGATCAGCCGGGCCATCTCCTGGTCGCCTATCGGTAATAGCTGCTGCCAATGGCTTTGCGACGATGTAGCCGCTTCTTTGCGATTATGCAAGGGTCGGGGCAGCGTATCCTGTCGTCCCAACGCCAGATGGGCAGCCTCGAGCTCTATGCCAAGTCCTGGTGGTATCGTAATGGCCACAATCTCTAGCCGCTTATCTTGAACAGCAACCATCTTTCCAGTGAGCCGCGACATCACTTCGGTCATCGCTGCCAGTCCCTGTCCTTCGCGAGACATCTCCGTTAAACGTCGATATAGTTGCAGACCTCGTTCAGCAATCTGTTTCTGCCGGTCAACCAACAGGCCGGCCACGCGTTGGTGCAACTCTCGTAAGGTCACATCTCCCGATACGATCATCACGGGAAGATCGTTGAACTCGGCCGCCTGGATGACATTCTTCGATATGGGGCGAAAAGTTAAAAGCGCCGAAGCCGATAACCAGGCCAGGGATTGTATCATTTCGGCCAGGGTCACATCGGATGCGCTTTGTTGTAATGCATCTGGCAGAAAAACGATGTCGCCGGCCAAGATCTGGCCCTCGAGATTATCGAGTTCTGTTAGAATCGATACCCAATTCGCCTGTCGTCCAGAATAATCACCTCCGATAACAATGGTGGTAAGAGGCAATACTAGGCGCATCACATCGTCAAGAGTAACGGTAGCAGCAGATGATTGGTTCATTATAACGGCTTAGTATAGAGCAGAACGACGATTATTCAATTGGACTTGGCAAATTCGCGAGTTCGTTCCTTCTGATCTCCGGCAAATGTATCCAAAACACCCCACAAATAGGGATCTTTACCTTTCGACAATTCCTGGAAATCAATCTATGGGATTAACCCATCATATCGGTGGCTGTTGGCCTTTGTAACAGCGGTAGTCTGCCAAGTGATTTCTCAGTATTTTGAGGTGATTCTTCGGCGCCAGGTATTATGTCTACTTTAATGATGATCGTTACGGTGGTATCGTTGTTCTTTCCTTTGCTCGTTACACAAGAGTCTCCAAATGGGATGATATTAATATGATTGGATTAGAAACTTAAAAGCCCTGCCGGATCGGCCGGCAGGGCTTTTTTCGTATCAAATTAGGAGCTAAAAGTTAGTCCTTATATTTGAAGGAAAGCGCTACCCGGGCTCGGTAGGCGACCACTTTGCCGTTTTCGATCTTCAGATCAAGCTTGTTGATCTCGGCAATGCGCAGATTCGACAGGGATTTTGAAGCCGTCTCAACTGCATTCTTGGCCGCAGCCTCCCAAGATTCCTCACTGGTGCCCACTAACTCAATTACTTTGTACACACTGTTGTCCATCAATGGCCTCCTTTCGGCTTAGCTTGAGCAAAATTATTTATCTGGCACCATCGTACAACATCGCCATGCCCACGGTCAAGCACGAACTCAACTAATAATTACAGGATATCTGTAACGATTGAAGGTGCTCCAAAATGCATTGCCCTAACATATTTCAAAGATTCACAATGAGCATTAAGCAACACTAAAAATCGAAACCAAAGACAACAGGAGAGTACATTTGCAAATCAAATAGAAACGGAACAGCTGCCAAGCCACAGGAATCAAACGGGGCGATCTGGATCATACGGAACACGTAGTGCCGGCTGACCGAGTTAGAAGATCTTGAAGGCCAGATCGATGGGGAATCGTCGGTGACCGGCACCTGGCTCGTATCTTTCAATGAAAATAAAGCCACCCACAACAAGTATATCGAACACTTTTGTTAGCCTCGTATATCCCTATTCTACTGGTGGCAGATACCGGCCATCATTCAGATAGTATGGATTCAAACTTGGCTAGATAAGGTCGAACAGTTCATGGTACCCGTATGAACAAAGGAATAATTGCCTAAACGAATGATAAATCGGGAAAACTGCCCTAATCAAAGGTTGGATTGGTATAAGAGAACAGGCTGGCCTCTCTCGCTTGTTACGGTTTAAGATGCATCATGAAGTAGTTTTGGTTTTCTTCAATGACTGTAAAACCTAACCGCTCATATAACCGTTTAGCGGGATTGACTTTGAGAACTCCCAGCTTCAACCGGCGACTCCTCAACTTCCCCTCGGTGAGTAAATCCTTAATTATCGATGAACCATGACCCAGTCGTTGGTATTCGGGCAAGATATAAAGCTCAGACAGGTTGATTTCTGAATCACCATATTGGACGGCCAATACGCCGATTTCTTGGCTATCCACAAGGATCACTCGATATTCAGCTGGATCAAATCCTTGAGCGTGGTACGCCCGCTGAAAAGTTTCGTCCCAGCCCCAGGTCGCGGCCACATAAGGCCCCAGAGCGGTCTTTTTGACCTGGTAGATAAATTCGTAATCATCCTGGGTCGACGGCCGCAGTCGATAGACCACAGGGTTATTCACTAGGGGAAGATCCCTCGTTCGCGATATACCTTCTCCAGGCGGGATAGGGCGACGATGTAGGCCGCTGTGCGCCAATCGGTTTCATAGTCGACGGCCGCTTTCTCTACACGATCATAGGCCTTCATAATCATCTTATGCAACTTGCCATCCACTTCCTCCAAATCCCAAAATTCCGAGCGTTTATTCTGCAACCATTCGAAGTAGCTGACGATGACCCCACCGGCGTTACAAAGCACATCGGGCAATAGTTGGATCCCTTTCTCGAAAAGAATGGTATCTCCTTCCGGTGTCGTTGGACCATTAGCCCCTTCGGCGACCAGTTTAACATTTAGCAAGGGGGCGGTTATCTCTGTTATCTGACTTTCCAAGGCGGCCGGTATAAAAATGTCGGCTTTGGTCGCCATAAAAGTCTTGTGATCAATACGTTCAGCGCGCGGATAACCCTCCAATAGACGATTGGCGGCAACATAGGCTGTTAAATCGTCAGCATCGATCCCCGCTGGATTGTAAATGGCGCCCGACGCATCTTCGGCAGCCAGAAGTTTAGCCCCGTGCTGTTGCAGCAGTACGGATGCCCACGATCCAACATTGCCAAACCCTTGCACAAAGTAGGTCGCATTAGAGAGATCAAAGTGGTTGTCCTTGGCCCAACGCTCTAGCGTATAAACCACCCCCTGTCCGGTGGCTTTATCCCGGCCGACACTACCACCCGATTCAATTGGTTTTCCGGTAACCACGTGAAAATTAGCCTGTCGTTCATGGGGAGGTTGCATGGATAGATAGGTATCCATTATCCAGGCCATAATTTGGGCATTTGTATTGACATCAGGCGCTGGTATATCGTATTCGGGTCCAATATTACTGCCTAGAGCAAAGGTGAAGCGCCGGGTGATTTTTTCCAAATCTTCTAAGCTGTAATCCTGAGGATCAAACTGGATACCCCCTTTAGCGCCACCGTAAGGAAGATTGGCGATAGCCGTTTTCCAGGTCATCCAGGCGGCCAGCGCACGAACCTCATCCTGATTTACCAACGGATGATAACGAAGCCCGCCCTTGAAAGGACCAAGGACATTATTATGCTGGACCCGATAACCTTCAAATAATTTGATCGTCCCATCGGTTAACTTAACCGGGAAATGAACGACAATTTCATTGGTCGGCATCGATAGGATTTCGCGAATATCGTCGTCGAGACCCATTAATTCGGCCGCCTTATCGACTTGACCGGTCACATTTCTATATAGACTGGGTTTATCAGCCATCATCCCTCCTCGCTCCTGCATAATATCGACCCTCGGTCATTCATTTGGGTGAAAATCAGGAAAAGCCTGGTGGATTGATAACCATTTGAACAACGCTCACCAGACATGATTTATTATAAAACAACCCTGATTGAACTGCTAACGTTTCTCTGATATTCCACCAATGGCTCTCTGATGTTCTTGACCGACAATAATCATGGTTATTTGGGATCGAACATTCGTTACGAAGCTGATCACCAGAGAGTAACATGTGAAACAAACGAGAGGAAAGGATGAATTTAAACAAATATACACAAAAGGCCCAGGATGCCGTATTAGGTGCGCAGAACCTAGCCGAAGAGCAAAATAATAGCCAGATCGAGGCGTTACACCTACTGGCTGCTCTCCTGAACCAGGAAGAAGGCGTGGTGCCGCAGATAATCAACCGCATTGGCGTCGACCGGCATCAACTCGATAGACATGTTGATATAGAGCTTAGTCATCTGCCAAGGGCGGTGGGTCCGGCCACCCAGGTAGGGATCTCCAAAGAGCTGGCCAATGTAGCCCGAGCGGCCGAACGAGAAGCAGCCAAGATGAAAGATGACTACGTCAGCACCGAACATCTCTTCCTGGCCCTGGTTGATATTGCTAAAGACATACGAAACCTCGCTCCGTTGGCTAATGCCAATGTGGGTCGCGAAGACGTGCTGCGGGCATTGACCGGTATTCGTGGCGGGCAACGGGTCTCAAATCAAAATCCCGAGTCCACCTACGAAGCCCTGGCTAAGTACGGTCGGGATCTCACCCAGCTGGCCCGGCTTGGTAAACTAGATCCGGTCATTGGCCGGGATGAAGAGGTGCGCCGGGTTATCCAGGTCTTAAGCAGGCGGACCAAGAACAATCCGGTGCTTATCGGCGAAGCTGGCGTCGGTAAGACGGCCGTGGCCGAAGGGCTGGCTCAAAGAATCGTCAAAGGCGATGTGCCAGAAGGCATGAAAGATAAAACGTTGATCGCGCTCGACTTGAGTAGCCTTATCGCTGGCGCAAAATTCCGTGGCGAGTTTGAAGAACGGTTGAAAGCGGTACTCAAAGAGATCGCCGAAAGTGAAGGTCAGATCATTCTCTTCATAGACGAATTGCATACCATGGTTGGGGCCGGGGCAGCCGAGGGTTCAATGGACGCCAGCAACATGCTCAAACCCATGCTGGCCCGAGGAGAACTGCATACCGTGGGAGCAACCACCCTGGATGAATATCGCAAATACATCGAAAAAGATGCCGCCTTAGAACGACGATTTCAGCCGGTCTTTATCGAGGAACCTTCGGTGGAGGATACAATTTCGATCCTTCGTGGACTGAAAGAACGATACGAAGTCCATCATGGCGTTCGTATACAGGACAGCGCCGTCATTGCCGCGGCCGCGCTAAGCCATCGATATATCAGTGATCGCCAGTTGCCGGATAAGGCTATTGATCTGATTGACGAAGCCGCCAGCCGGTTAAAGATGGTCATCGATTCGAAACCGACCGAACTGGATACCGTGGATCGCCATATTCTGCAACTAGAAATCGAGCGCGAATCCCTCAAGAAAGAGCGGGATGAGGCGTCCAAGAACAGGATCGGTCGGATTGAAGCTGAAATTGCAGAATTGAAAGAGAAAGCAAATGCCCTTCGTGTCCGGTGGGAGACGGAAAAAACGGCTATTGATGAGATTCAGGCCACCAAGGCAAAGATTGACGATGCTAAAATCCAGATTGAACAGTCAGAACGCCAGGCTGATTTGGAGGCCTCAGCTCGCCTGCGTTACGGTACGCTGGTCGAATTAGAAAAGCAGCTCAGTTGGCAAGAAGACCGGCTTCGTGAACTTCAAGCAAATGGGGCTATGTTGAAGGAAGAGGTAGATAGTGAAGATATAGCCGAGATAGTTTCCCGATGGACAGGGATACCGGTTAGCAGGTTGCTTGAAGGCGAGGTCGAAAAGTTACTTAAAATGGAGCAGCGCCTCCACAAACGGGTGGTCGGTCAGGACGATGCGATCCGTGCGGTGAGCAATGCCGTCCGTCGCTCCCGGGCCGGGTTGCAAGATCGTCAACGGCCGATTGGCTCCTTCATCTTTTTAGGTCCTACTGGTGTAGGTAAGACTGAATTGGCCCGGGCATTAGCCGAATTCCTCTTCGATGATGAAGACGCTATGGTTCGCATCGACATGAGTGAATACCAGGAGAGACACTCTGTAAGTCGCTTGATCGGTGCACCGCCCGGCTACGTAGGTTATGATGATGGTGGACAATTAACTGAAGCAGTCCGACGCCGGCCATACTCCGTGATCCTTTTCGACGAGATCGAAAAAGCTCATCCAGATGTATTTAACACCCTCCTACAACTATTGGATGACGGTCGCCTGACGGATGGCCAGGGCCGTTCGGTCAATTTTCGCAATGCGGCCATCATTATGACCAGCAATATCGGCAGTCAGTTCCTGCACGGAGACACGTATGATCCTGATCAGGCCCTGGTCGCCTTGAGGACCCAGTTTCGGCCGGAATTTCTAAATCGCATCGACGATATCATCATTTTCCACAATCTTGGCAAAGAAGAATTGAAGCAAATAGTGGATATTCAATTGGACCGCTTGAGAGAAATGTTGGCGGAAAAGATGATGTCTCTGTCGCTTAGTGACGAGTCCAAAACATATATTGCCGGTCACGGATATGACCCCGCCTTTGGCGCGCGCCCGATCAAGCGCTCTATACAGCGATTGCTGGCCGATCCACTGGCCTTGGCAATTTTGGAAGGGCAGTTTAGCGATGGAGATGCTATTCAGGTTGAGGTGAACGGAAGTGGTCTCTTGTTTAAGAAGGCTCCCCAAAATTATGAAAGCATCCCAAAAATTACTGCCCCATGAGGGCAAGCGGGGACACAGACACGGCAATCATAACATCGCCGGAAATCAAGATAGGGAGATTCATCCGGATCCATATGGACAATTGCTTGGACGGTGCAAGCCCTGGCCGCCTCGCAGATGGGGCATACTTGGCATAAATCATCGTCGATGCTGAGCAGAATCTCCCTGACCACTTTCACTGCTCCATGGGACTAACGCTACTTGCGCCAATAATTGCTTGGGTGATTTTTGGCGCCTCCCTGAAACTGTTGCCGAAGCCTGTGATACCCAGGTCCAACTTGTCGTTTACCCAAATATTGGCTCTATCATGCCCGCCACTCTTTGTGGTTGCTCGCTGGTCTTCCAATATCCCAGCCCAGTTTTCGCCTGAGCCACTGATCGCGATACCATTATTTGTAACTTGACCCGCACCGGCGAATTCTGATTGGTCAATTATTATTATCTTGACACTCTTAGCCTGCAACGATGGAACTTCGATCTTAATCATGGCAGTTGTTGGAAATGTTGATGTTTCCATGTCAATAACACTCACCAAAATTTCCTATTTTCCGGTAATCTTAAGCTCGGAGATCTTTTCATTGTTATCCTGATCGTTTTCGGGCTCGCGGTAAAAAAATTTGGCCATCAGATTGGCTAACAGATTTATCAGCTGGGAGTTTTTTCTTCAGCCATTATTGATTGATCGCTATGACAGGCGTCTTTTCAACCGCCTTGAGCTGTCCTTTATCTGCTCAACTATATGCCAGCATATACAGAAAGATTTTACCCCAGGTCGATCATGGAATCGAGTAGACGTCTGAAATCCAGGGACTTTGTCAATGAGGGAGTAAAAACCTACAATGGGATAATAGGAGAAAACAATGTCGATGAAACCATTCAATCGCTGGCGACCGCATCCATGGCATGGTTTAAGCGTCGGCCCGGAACCACCTGAATTCGTTCATGCTTACATAGAACTTACACCTTATGATTTCGTAAAATATGAGGTAGATAAGGCAACTGGTTATCTGATGGTTGATCGGCCTCAGCGCACCTCGTCTCAACCTCCGGCTTTATATGGTTTTATCCCACAAACCTTTTGTGGCAATCATGTCGCCGCTCTCGAAACAGACGTGGACCAGTCAGATGGTGACCCCCTGGATATCCTGGTTGTTAGTGAACGACCAATTATGCACCCGGAGGTCATCTTGACCGCCCGGGTTGTGGGTGGCGTCCGGATGATAGATAACGGGGAATCCGATGATAAAATCATCGCCGTTCTAGTTAAGGATAGCTTCTGGGGTGATGTCAACAGTGTCTTTGACCTTCCCCAGGCGCTCATTGAGCGCGTTCGCCATTACTTCGGCACATACAAATTGGTGCCTGGGGAACAAAATCGGGTTGTCATAAAGGAAACTTACGATCGTGTCCAGGCTCTCCAGGTTGTAGAGGCTGCGATGCAAGATTATCTGGATGAATACGGGCACCTGAATCAAAGTTAGCTGCCATTTCGCTTAATAAAAACCCCTGTCCCATTAGAGAAAGATTCCAGATGTCCGCTATTCAAATAATAGACACTTTCCCTACGTTTCTTTCGTTTTGGCCGGCAGCAGCCGGAAAAGAGATCGACCAACAAATCGAACGATGGCACGCAGATTATATCTCCAAATGGCCCGAGCTCAGTCAAAAAGTAATTAAAGATTACGATGACCAGGATATGCAATGGTTACAAATCGCCAAGGATATGGTCTTGCCTTATTTGAACGAAAGGTTACAGGCTATGAAGGTAGCCCACGAGGGTCTGCTTGAATCATATCCAGCGCTCTTGGATTTGGCGCAAGCGAGACTGGGCGTTGACGCCGATATCATCTTCGTCATCTATGTTGGCCTTGACAACGGCGCTGGCTGGGTAACAACCTTTGCCGGGAAACCGGCGATACTTTTTGGGCTGGAGAATATCGCAGAGTGTGAGTATGAAACGCAGCTAAGGCTCAGTGGCTTAATTGCCCATGAACTTGGCCATGTTGCTTATTCCCACTGGCGCGCTGAGCATGGACTTTCTAACGGCGCCGGTCCCTGGTGGCAACTGTATATCGAGGGCTTTGCCCAGCGTTGCGAGTACATTATTCTTGGCCAGGATCTCAGACACATGAAAATTTCCGGCTCCGATGAAAGATGGTTGAGTTGGTGCCAGGAGAACAAGGCCTGGTTGGCTGCCGAGTACCTGCGTGCGGTAAGCGGTGGCTAAGCGGTTAATTCTTTCTTCGGCTCTTGGTATGATATTCACGATCGCAAAGAAACTGGCTAATATCTTGGTCATGAAGTAATCAGGGAAATGGAGAGGAATATTCCTTTAACCCAAATTGCCCTTCTTGATAATCACGATTATGGCATGCGATCAATATTAGAGCAGTTTGCAATTAACGAAGCGTAACAATTAGTCATTCTTATCGATTCATGTTTTTCAATTTGTAATTCATTTATGGATATCACCCCAAAGAATCTGACTATTGTATTTGACCTTGGCGCGGTACTGATCGAATGGGATCCCCGTTATCTTTATCGCAAGCTATTTTCGGGGGATGATGAAGCGATGGAATATTTCTTAGCCAATATCTGTAGCCCAATGTGGAATCACCGATTAGACCTGGGCTATTCCTTTAGACTGGCTGTTACAGAATTGGCCGAGGAGTTTCCAAAATATGCGGACTTAATTCGCGCCTACCATACACGCTGGGAAGAAATGGTCCCCTTCGCATTTGATGGCACTGTAAAGTTGCTTGACGCCTTGGGAAAAAGGGGATACCGGCTGACTGCCCTGAGCAACTGGTCCCATGAAACCTTTCCTTTCATGAAAAGGCGATTTGCTTTTCTGGAACTGTTTGACACTATTGTGATTTCTGGGGAAACGAGATTGGCAAAACCTGATCCTCAGATGTTTGCATTCTTCTTGGATCGAATAGACCAAAAGGCAGAAAGATGTTTGTTTATTGACGACTCGCGGCCGAATATTGCAGCCGCCCAACAGTTGGGATTCAGAACGATTCACTTTCAATCTCCTGAGCGCTTAGAGGATGAGTTTGGTCGTCTTGGGCTGCTAAATAGATGACTATGTTCACTAATCAAGGAGTCATATATCACTTTCGGCTATCGAAAGAATATGTCATACTATGGTGGTAGCGTATTAATGGACTCTGGTAGGTAAATGATGTAGGGGAGGTTATCGTGGGTAAAAATGACTACGATGAAAAGGATATGGGGAAGCGGGATCAAAGAGACGAAAAAGATGTAGAAAAGCGTGAAGAAAAATCAGCGGAGGAGAAGTGGCAGCGCGACCCTCTTGGGGCCCTGGTCTGGGCGTTCATTTTGATTTGGGCCGGCGTGGTATTGCTGGCCAGCAATCTTGGCGCCTTCGACTTAATTACCGAGTTTACCGAACGGCTGCCATTTGATCTAGCGAATATGCCATGGGAAGGGGGGTTTTTTACAGTTGAGGCCTGGACGGTCTTTTGGTTGGGTGCATCAGCTATTTTGTTAATGGAGGTCGTCATTCGTGTACTGCTGCCCCAATATCGCCGTTCAGTAACAGGCACCTTAATTCTGGCTATCGTTTTTTTGGGATTGGCTGTCGGCCGATGGGAATGTACTGGCCCGCTTATTCTGATCGCCATTGGCGTTGGGATCGTATTGCGTAACGTCAGACGCGACAACGACAAGGAATAACCATCCCTATTTCTGCTAAAGCTGGTCCAGATTGAAGCTGGTTAATTCATCCCAATAATATCGGAGAGACGTCCACCACTGCTCGCGGCCGATGCAGCGAAAGTACGGCGGTCGAAAAGCGCGAATAACATCACCGATCCGGTATCGAGGTAAGATTGGGGTTGAGACGATTAGCGATCCTTGTTCCCTGGGTCGCATTTCATGCAACATCTTAATGCCTTGGCGTGTTTCAACCTCAAAGAAAAAAAGATCGTAATTTGGGACCCAGGCCCGCATGTGGTCTCGTTGTTGACCGAACATTCCTTCAGTAGCACCATAGATCTCCCGGATCACTACAGGTCCATATAGCGCTTTAAGAGTTGATCGATATCGCGTATTGATTCCCGGCGCACTTCCTAACGTCATGATCTTCGGCCGCCAGATATCTTTTGGGTAGGTCTTGTGCTCCTTGCGCAAGTATCGGGCGAATTGAACGGCCGTCTGATATACACCACCGATAAGAGTAACATCTTTATTTCGGCAGAGTTTTAAGGCCAACTCAAATCGTCGAGTCCAGTCACTCATCTTCTTGCCTCCTCCCAGGGTATCAATCTCTTCCTGGCTCGGCACAGAGTGAATTGGCGTGAACTGGGCTACGTGTTTGGCATAGATGCCAGAGCTATAACCATAATCTATCTCTCGGCCATCGATGGTCAGCGTACCGACGACAGAAGGAAAATTCAGATTTAAGTTAACACCGGCCAACAACTCATATTGGCCCGAATCCGCCACATAATTCATCATGGCCCGTCCTGCGCTAACGCGCTGGCGCATGTCCGTGGGCGTCATCGGGATGAACTTAGATTCACCTTTCGTTGTACCCCGGGTAATTGACCAACCGATCGGTTCTTCGCTAAGCAACAACCGAACATCTCCGGCCATCACCCGATTAATAAGCGGCTTAAATTCTTCATAAGTTGTGATTGGGAAGGCTTGTCGATAATCAGCTAAAGAGTCAATCTTATCCGCGCTATGCCACCGGCCGTAATCCGTTTGGGCATAATCTATCAGCAGGCGGTCTAAGATTGCTTCTTGCGCTTCAACCGGCTGTACAACTGCCGTATGCCAGGGCTGGAGCATTGCCTTGAGAAGCTTAGCAGTAGCCTCTGGATCAATCTTGGTCACCATATCGTTTTCGAAAACAAGTTGACTGTCAAAGTCTGAAAAATTTTGTTTAACCTTTGATTCTGAAATCCGATATAGTGAATCATTTTAATTGTTTTGCCTTTTGTGGGATATTAAAGGAAATGTGTCGCCAGTCAATGGGATGACTGATGAAGAATGATACAGTGGTAACTTTTGTCGGACATTCGACCATATTGGTCGAGATGGGTGGCGTTCGTTTGCTTACTGACCCGGTGATTGGCAGCTTCATCGGCCCAATTCGTCGCCAGACCCCCGCCCCAGATCCATCCACGCTCAAAGTCGATGCGATTCTGATTTCTCACCTGCATGGAGATCATTTCAGTTTATCATCATTAAAGAAACTTGGCTGCGAAACCCAATTAATAGTACCAGCGGGCGCAGCGCTTTATTTGAAAGCTCGCGGATTTCGAAATGTCCACGGAATAAAAGAAAACGAAACGTTTGGTGTTAATGGCTTGCAAGTTTCGGCCACAAAAGCCGTTCACGGTGGCCGGCAACTTCCTTGGACACCTGTGATAGAGCCTCTAGGCTTTCTTTTGGAAGGCAACCATAAAATCTACTTTGCCGGAGATACAGATATTTTCCCGGAGATGTCGACAATCGGCCGGAGCCTTGACCTGGCTTTAATCCCAGTATGGGGTTGGGGTCCAAATTTGGGCAAAGGGCATATGGATCCATTGAACGCCGCCGAATCGCTTGTTCATCTACGCCCCCGCCTCGCCATACCTATTCATTGGGGAACCTACGGGCCAATTGGCATCGATCGATTGTATACCCGTTTTCTGAGGCGTCCGCCTCTTGATTTTGCCCAACACGCTGCTAATATCACGCCTGATGTATGTGTTCAGATCCTGCAACCTGGAGAATCCACCACTCTACCGTAATCTACTTCGCCTGTTTAAACCTACAATGGCGAGTGAGATAATGTTGGTTCCTATTGAGAAGAGTTCGGCAGCCGAGGCACATCTGTTGTCGATCAAATAGACTGGGTGATTGTTTCGAAGTCACACTAAGTTAGCCGGGTCGCCTGAGGCTTGCCAATGGATGACGCAGGTTCGAAGTATCGCTTATTAGGACCTTTGGCTAATTGCGGATCAAGAATGAGTCTACGATAATGTAATGAGGAAATGCTTTGCCAGAAATGCCGAAATGTAGAGAAGCACTTGCCTTTTTTGTAAGGTTTTAGTTAACAAATCCAGAGTTAGGGAAGTATGGATCCGCTTGGTAGTATTGTGTTTCATGAATTTATATCTTCCGGGATTTGATCGGACAAGATCCGGGATAGGGGTACTCGCATCGTTTGATAACCCTGCCCTGGCAATATCTTGGATGAAGCGCGCTTCATCCGCCTGCTTTAGACCGCGAGTTTAAGCTGACCGACGGTAGCATGACAGATTACAGTGAGAAGACCGATGAGCAACTTCTGGTTGCATGCCAATCAGGTGATGAAAAAGCCTGGGAAGCGATCATTAGTCGATACGAGCGCCTGGTATATACCATTCCATCGCGTTATGGTCTCACGCCTACCGAAATTGAAGATGTTTTCCAGTCAGTCTGGTTATCGTTAATGAAGAACCTAAGCCGGCTAAGGGAACCAGATAGGATATCAGCCTGGTTAGTTACAACCGCCCGGCGGGAATGCTGGGAAAGAAGACGCGGCGCTGATTATGAACGTTCAACAACCACCAGCTTTGATTCAATTCTAACCGACGAAGAAGGTAACGAGATGCCTCCTGATGAAGTTGTGCAGCTTTATCGAGAGCAACAGACGATACGCCTGGCTTTGGATCAACTAGATGAACGGTGCCGTCGCATCCTTTGGATGCTCTACTATGAGGCCACGATTCCCTCTTATTCTGATATCGCCAAGAAACTCGAAATGCCTGTCGGTTCCATTGGCCCGTTACGTGCTCGATGCTTGGATAAACTCCGTACTATCCTGTCAGGCTATATTCAAGAGACCTAAATGTATCAATTCCGTCATGTATCACTCTGTATGCATAGAAGTAACGTGAATTTGGATTAAATGTAGGATGGAAAAACGGCGCGATCTCAGTAACCACATAACAACCGAGCAATTGCTTGATTTTGTAGAGCGGCGCCTTACTCCGGCCGAATCTAGCGAAGTGGAAAATCATATTGCAACGGGGTGCCAGTCATGCCAGGCTGATTTGCTTTGGTGGCAAGATACTTTGAACCTCATGGCTTCAAATATTTGGTTAGATCCACCGGCGCGTTTACACACGTCTGCCCGGCGCATATTCCTGGATCAACAAAAAAGTAAACCAACCTTTTTTCTTGGTGAGTGGTTGAGAAGACTATCGGTCCAACCCCGGCCGTTGTTTGTGGGCGCCGCGGCTATGCTTTTTCTGGTGATTATTGCTGGCATAATGCTCTTGTCAGGACCAGCGAATTCCTCAAGTACTGAAATCGCCATTGTCCAGGGTACCGCTGAGGTCCAAACGGCCGGCAGTAATGCTTGGGTACCTGCTTCGGAAGATGAAACGCTGCAAGACGGCTCTACGGTTCGTACCGGGGATGATTCAAGCGTCGTGCTCACCTTTCCCGATGCTAGCAAAGTGCTGATTGCTCCTGACACAGAATTAAGCGTCTTACGAATGAATGCTCAGTCCAATAGTTCAACCAGGGTGATCGTTCTCCGCCAGACATCCGGTTCTACGCACAATATAGTGCAACATACATCCTCATCAGCTTCACGTTATGAAGTGCAAACACCGTCGGCGGTTGTCACGGTCATGGGCACCGAATTCACTGTAGATGTTGACGACGAAGGCACCACGCGCGTCCTGGTCGATAAGGGAACAGTTACGGTAGCCGGCCAGGGAGTCACTATTACCCTGAACGCCGGTCAGACGACAACGGTAAACGTCGGTGAACCTCCTTCAAGGGTCGAAACAATCCCGAAGATACGGGCAACTCAAGAACTTACCAATAAAGAAGAAAACGAATCAAATTCCAGGGCGAGGCTGTCGGCCGTTGAGCCAAATGCATCGGCCACACCGACACCGACAAGTAATTCCACAGACACAAATACGCCTACTGGTACCCCCATAAACACGAATACGCCCATTGGCACTTCCACAAAGTCGGCTTCGTCCACTCCAGCAACACCCTCCCAGTCGGCGACTGAAGTCATCGCGACGCCGCAGGTCACGCCTTCTTCCACGCCATCAGTCCCAACGCCGCTGCCAAGCGCTACCAACACGCCACCAGTCCCAACGCCGCTGCCAAGCGCTACCAACACGCCACCAGTTCCAACACCGGTGCCTACCGCTACTAGCACGCCGTCAGCGCTAACGCCGCCGCCTACCGCTACCGAGATAGTCCCCCCGACTCCTCAACCAACGAATACACCGAAAAATAACCCACATGACCCACCAGGGCAGACGAAAACACCCGAGCCCCCTGGCCATATGACTCCTGATGGTTCTGGTATCAACGGGTAGCCAGCCTAGAAGTCTTATGTTCCGGAGCCTATGAACCCGAACGACAGATCACAAACCTATCGTTGTCGCGAATCTACTTATAGCCGATATATGCTCATCCGCCGTCTGGAATCCGGCGTGCATGGTATTGACCGAAAGGTGCGTCGCCCCGGATGCTTTCCAGGCCACAATCTCGGCTGCCCAGCGATCTGATTCCCCATCGCCAAATAATATTCTCGGTTCAAGACCCACCTCCCCCCAACTGCGACCGGCCTCGGCCAAATAGCCACCAATCTTTTCAAGCGCAGGTTGGGCGTCGGCCGCCTTTTTGTAATTGGGCATCCAACCATCGCCAATTGTCGCTACTCGGCGCAAGACGGCATCAGCATGCCCTCCAAACCAAATCGGTATCGGTCGCTGCAATGGTAGTGGATTTATACCGGCATCAGGAACTGAATGCCATTCTCCCTCATAATTAACGAGCGGCTCTGTCCATAATTGGCGCAAAATCTCAATTTGTTCCTCGATACGCCGGCCGCGTGTGTGGAAATCCTGGTTGAGCGCTTCATACTCAATTAGATTCCAACCAATACCAACACCCAATCTGAGGCGGCCGCCGCTCAAGACATCTAAGGTCGCCGCCTGTTTCGCCACCAATGCTGTCTGGCGTTGGGGCAAAATTAGAATACCGGTGACAAATTCAATTGTTTCGGTTAACCCAGCCATGTAACCAAAAAGAACAAACGGCTCCTGAAAAGGATGATTATGGGTATATGGGCCATGCCATCCTCCCGGTCTCACCGGGTTAGCACCCAATACATGATCGTAAGTCAAGATATGCTTGTAGCCCAGACCTTCGGCTGTCTGAGCATACTCGCGAATGGCCCCAGGATCGTGACCAAATTCTGTCTGCGGAAAAACCACACCTATTCTCAATTTCTTTATCCTCGCGAAATTTGTTGCAACATCGATTCATCATTCATTATCATGCTCTCAAGTCCGGAAAGCTTGAGAAAGATACTCTGTCAAAAAAGTATACTCGCAATGGAGTGAAACAACCCCAGCGATACCAAGGATTTAATTCTCTGATTGTGTTTGTGAAAAAAAGTACAAACGTCATAGGAAAGATATGACATCTGTCACTAAGGCGTCTTTCGAATGGGGTCTACAATTTCATCAGAGGAAGAATATTAGGATAGTGTGTCTGCAGGTTGTGTCCTATTGTAAATGGGACTTGAGTATGGCATCTAAATTGAAATAATGGTCTATTCCAGCGCATTCGTGGCGCATTGATGGGCCATTTTTTATTTTAATCAAAGCAAGGCAGCCATGGGAGGTGAACATTGACCACAGTAATAGATCATACCGCTGAGGCGGTCCTGGATCCTGCTGAAATTCCCAAGAAAAGTTATCTTGCGGAAGTCGTGGCAGCTACTCCGGGAGTTTCACGCCTGGAGATGTGCATCCAATGCGGAACGTGCGGTGGTTCGTGTCCTTCGGCCAAGGATATGGACCACTCGCCAAGACAAATATTTGCCATGATTCATGCAGGGATGAAAGACGATGTACTTGCTAGTAATACACCCTGGTATTGTGTCTCTTGCTATTTCTGCACGAGCAGGTGCCCACAGGAAATCCACATCACCGATGTCATGTATACATTGAAGAGAATGGCGATCAAGGCCAATTTGTACGATGACCATACAGCGGCTGATTTGTCCAAAACTTTTGTCAATCAAGTTGAGAACAACGGGCGCAGCTTTGAGCTTGGATTGGCCACCCGGCATTATCTTCGCCATCAACCCATGCGCCTGGTGGGTAGCGCGACTTTTGGTCTGGAGATGTTGAGTAAGGGCAGACTGGACTTGACGCCTCACAAGATCGATGGTCTAGACCAGTTAAAAGCCATTCTGAAAAAAGCGAAAGAACTGGACAAGGTGGAGGTGTAGGCATGGAAAAATATCTGCTTTATCCCGGTTGCGCTATGGAGCGAAGCGCTAGTGCTTACCTCGATTCCACCATGGCCATTCGGGATGACATCGCCATTGAGTTTGAAGAAGTCAAGGATTGGAATTGTTGTGGTGCAACCGAATATATTTCAGTAGCCCAGACGCCAGCCCATGCCCTGATTGGTCGAAACCTGGCTCTCGCCAGTCAACAAATAAATGGAACCAATACCTTGGTGGCTGGCTGCAGCGCCTGTTATCTAAACTTATCCAAAACTGACAACTACATGCTCGAGGATGATAAGCTGAGTGAACAGGTCAACGTGGCGCTATCTGCCGGGGGTCTGAACTATCAACCCGGCACGCTGAAGATTCGGCACCTTCTCGACATCATTCTGAATGATGTGGGATTAGCGGCAATTCGCGAAAAGGTCATTAGACCCTTGAAACAGTTACGAATTGCGCCTTATTATGGCTGTATGATTACCCGGCCTGACCCAAACAAGCATTTCAGAAACGCGGAATACCCCCAATCGTTAGATAAGGTAATGAGAGCATTGGGCGCTGAAGTCATAGACTATCCGATGAAGACCCATTGTTGCGGTGGTCACATGACCCAAATAAGCGAGTCAACAGCGTACGAGATGATTCGCGGCTTACTCTACGGCGCCACCCAGTACAAAGCCGATGTGATGGTGACTCTTTGCCCGATGTGCCAGCTGAATCTGGATGCGTATCAGGAAAACGTGAATAAACATTTCAAGACCAACTTCAATATCCCCATCCTTTACTTTACCCAGTTGATGGGGTTGGCCTTTGGGCACGACGCCGAAGAGTTGGGCATCGGTAAAGAGTTTGTAAGTCCAGGTAAGGCCCTGGCGAAGATTGGTATTGAAATACCAGAAGATCAAGCTAGCCCAAAAACGAAACGCAAAAAGGATGATCCCAGCCTACCTATGCCCGCAATGCCGAAAGACGAGGAGGTGATCTAATGAGTGCTGCACCGAAGAGCGAAAAAGAACGCGTTGGTGTTTATGTATGCCATTGCGGCACTAACATCGCTGGCATCGTCGACGTTGAAGATGTCGCCCTATGGGCAAAAAAAGAGTTAGGTGACGATGGCGTCGTCATATCGCGGGATTACAAATTCATGTGCTCTAGCCTGGGGCAGGAGTTAATTGAACACGATATCGAGATAGAAGGGTTGACTCGCGTTGTGGTTGCTGCTTGTTCCCCCCACTTGCATGAAGCTACCTTCAGGGGCGCATGTGATCGGGCGGGTCTGAATCCATATCTCTGCGAAATGGTTTCTATTCGCGAGCAGGTATCCTGGGTGACCACCGACAAGGTGAAGGCCACGGCCAAAGCGAAAGCAATGGTTGCCAGTGGCGTTGAACGAGTTATCCATAATGAGCCGTTGGATCGGATGTATGTGCCGGTTCACCCAGACACCCTGGTCGTCGGCGGTGGTATAGCCGGTATCCAGGCCACCCTGGAGATCTCAAATTCAGGAAATAAAGTTTACCTGGTTGAGAGAGAACCCTCCATTGGTGGCCATATGGCCCAATTTGATAAGACCTTCCCGACGCTGGATTGCGCCGCCTGTATCTTGACCCCAAGGATGGTGGATGTAGGCAATCAACCCAATGTCGAGCTATATACCTGGAGCGAAGTAGAACGAGTAGATGGTTACGTCGGGAATTTCACCGTGACCATTCGCAAGAAAGCCCGCTACATTGTTGAGGCAGACTGTACAGGTTGTGGCATCTGCTGGGAAAAATGCCCCAAGAAAGTCATCGACGACGTGTTCGAAGCGGGCTTGGGGTATCGAAAAGCGGTTTATACACCGTTTGCCCAGGCGGTGCCTAAATATCCAGTCATCGACACTGAGACTTGCATTTACTTCCAAAATGGCAAATGTCGCGCCTGTGAAAAATTCTGTCCCACGGACGCGATTGATTTCAATCAGGAAGATGAGTTTATCACAGTTACTGTCGGCAATATTATCCTGGCCACCGGTTACGATACTTTTGACGCCCGAAGAATCCCTCAATATGGCTACGGTCGACTGGCGAACGTTTTCACCAGCATCGAATTCGAGCGGATGTGTAATGCGGCCGGTCCAACTGATGGTGAGATTGTCATGCGAGATGGTGTAACGAAGCCCAAATCGGTGGGCATTGTTCATTGTGTCGGGAGCCGTGATAACAGGTACAACAGTTACTGCTCGGTCATTTGTTGTATGTCCAGTCTTAAATTCGCTCACGTAGTAAAAGAACGTACCGATGCTGAAGTGTATGAGTTCTACATCGACATGCGCACAGCCTATAAGGACTATGACGAGTTCTACCAACGTGTGCTGGAGGAGGGAACCCATTTCATCCGGGGCAAAGTAGCTGAAATCACCGACGCAGCTCGCCAACCCGGTGAGGAAGGCAAGCTGATCATTCAGGCCGAAGATACGCTAATCAGCAGACAGCGCCGCATCCCGGTTGACATGGTCATCCTATCGACAGCGCTGGAACCGCGACCTGACTCCAAAGAAGTGGGACATAAATTCGGTATATCCTGTAGCGCCAACGGTTGGTTCATTGAGAAGCATCCAAAGCTTGATCCAGTAGCCACGATGACTGAAGGAATTTTCATCGCCGGTGCTGTCCAAGGACCCAAAGATATCCCGACCAGTGTAGCTCAAGGAGCTGCGGCTGCGGCCCGGGTCCTGTGCCACATCGGTCAAGAACAGATCGAACTCGAACCAGTTCGAGCAAGCGTCAATGCCGACAAATGCTCTGGCTGCCGCATTTGTAATGATCTTTGCCCATTCAATGCCATCCTCTTCCACGAGGATCTGATGGTGACAGAGATTAACCAGGCCCTATGCCAGGGTTGTGGAACCTGCGTAGCCGCCTGTCCGGCCGGGGCCATCACTGGTAGCGGTTTCACCAACAACCAAATAATGGCCCAGATCGAAGGCATGCTCATGTTCAGTGAATCCAACGGCATGACCCGAGTAGCCGAACCAGTGGCAGCGTAGGAGGTGCTTCATGACAGAACAATTTGAACCCATCATCATCGGTTTTACCTGTAATTGGTGCAGCTACCGCGCTGCAGACTTGGCCGGAACTGCCCGGTTAAAATATCCTCCAAACATCCGGCTTATCCGGATGATGTGCTCCGGCCGTATGGATCCCACTTTTATCCTGAAGGCCTTGTCAGAAGGCGCCGATGGCATTCTGCTCACCGGTTGTCATCCAGGGGAGTGCCATTATTTGGAGCAAAATTACAAGGCGTTGCGTCGTTATCTGATGCTTCGACGCACACTGCCCCAATTCGGCATCGAAGCCAAGCGGGTCAAGCTAGTTTGGGCTAGCGCGGCCGAAGGGGTCAGGCTTGCCAGGGAGATCACGACCTTCGTGGAAGAAATACGGGCGCTTGGCCCTCTCAATTGGAAAGATAGCCGCGCCTATAATAATGGCTACGGGGTAGCAGAAGTTGAAGTCAGCACGGAGGTGCCTGCATGAGCGATAACGGCAAACCGAAGTTTGCAATGTATTGGGCATCATCTTGTGGCGGGTGTGAGATCGCCGTTCTTAATATCAGCGAAAAGATACTCGATGTCGATGCGGCCTTTGATGTGGCTTTCTGGCCAGTTGCTATGGACGCCAAATACAAAGATGTCGAGGCTATGCCCGACAAGTCAATTACTCTGACTCTTTTTAATGGCGGCATTCGTAACGAGGAAAATGCCTATCTGGCAAAATTGCTGCGTCAAAAGTCAGTTTTCCTGGTAGCCTTCGGCTCCTGTTCTTCAGAGGGCTGCATTCCGGGTCTGGCTAACTTCAGCAGCGGAAAGGATCTATTTGACACAGTCTATGACACCATCTCAACAGATAATCCAGAAGGCATCCGACCGCAATATAATTGGACGACCCCTGAGGGACTCGACATCCACATCCCTGTGTTCAGCCCAACAGTACGCACCTTGGATCAGATCGTGGATGTTGACTATATCATGCCGGGTTGTCCACCAGAATCACATCAGATTGCCGCGGTGGTTGAGCTGGTCATCAAAGCCCTGAACGGAGAAGCGGAACTACCACCGAAAGGTTCGGTAATTGGCGCCGGCGGTTCAACGGTCTGTGATGATTGTCCCCGGGAACGCAATATCAAGAAGATAACCAAGTTCGTCCGAATTCATCAAGTTGAAAATATCGACCCCGATCTGTGCTTGTTGGAACAGGGTATTCTGTGCAATGGGCCAGCAACCCGCAATGGTTGTGGCGCACTCTGCCCGCAAGTCAATGCTGCTTGCATCGGTTGTTACGGACCAGCCGCAGATGTCGCCGATTACGGCGCCCGAATGATTACCGCCCTGGCCTCAGTAATAGACAGCAGAGATCCGGAGGAGATTGAGTCCATATTGGATGGCATCCCCGATCCCGGAGGATCATTCTACCGCTTCAATTTGGCCCATTCACTGCTCCATGCCGCAAAATCGGCCTGGGTTGGCGACTAATGAGGAGATAAGGATATGGAACGTATCACCATTGACCCCATTACCCGGCTGGAAGGCCATGGAAAAATCGAGATTTTGCTGGATGAAGATGGCAATGTAGCCAATACTTATTTCCAAATTCCCGAATTGCGTGGCTTTGAGCGCTTTTGTGTCGGCCGGCCGGTCGAGGAAATGCCCCTTCTTACTAACAGGATTTGTGGCGTGTGCCCCGAGGCCCACCATATGGCCGCGGCTAAAGCGGGCGATGCAGTCTATGGCGTCGACCCGCCACCAACCGCCAAGAAGCTCCGCGAATTGCTTTACATGGGTTTCTACTTCACCGACCATACGACGCACTTCTACGCTCTTGGCGGCCCCGATTTCGTTATGGGTCCTGATGCGCCAGTCGCCGAACGCAACATTCTCGGCGTCATTCACAAAGTTGGACTGGAAATTGGCGGCAAAGTGATTCAAGCCCGAAAGTATGGGCACACCATCGTGGAGATGCTGGGAGGACGCAAGGTACATCCCTGCACTTCCATCCCCGGTGGCGTTACCAAGGGATTGAATGAAGAAGAACGTCAAAAGATAGAAGATATGGGCCGATGGGGTATCGATTTCGCCCAATTTAGCCTCCAGCTGTTCAGTGATCTGGTCCTGGGAAATCAAACCTATGTCGACCTGATCCTGGGTGATATCTATACGCACCGTACCCATTATATGGGTATGGTTGACGAGAATAACCATGTCAATTTCTATGATGGACTCGTGAGCGTCGTGGACCCGGATGGAAAACGATTGGGCAAATATGCCCCCCACGAGTATACCGATTGGGTAGCTGAACGCGTCGAACCGTGGACCTATCTCAAATTTCCATACCTTAAAAAGGTGGGCTGGAAAGGTTTTGTAGATGGCAATGATTCTGGTGTCTACATGGCCACACCGCTTTCGCGCTTGAATGCGGCCGACGGCATGGCGACGCCATTGGCCCAGGAACATTATGAGAAATTTTATGAAACCCTCGGTGGCAAGCCGGTGCACCAACGATTGGCAACCCATTGGGCGCGTCTCATCGAACTTCTTTATTCGGCCGAACGGTTAGTGGAGCTGGCCACAGACCCAGAGATAACCTCACCAAAATTCCATACCGTCCCTACCAAAACACCTACTGAAGGCGTCGGTATTGTTGAAGCACCGAGAGGCACGCTAACCCATCATTATTGGACTGATGAACGCGGCTTGCTAACCAAGGTAAACCTCATTGTGGGTACGACTAACAACTACGCACCGATCAGCATGTCCATCAATAAGGCGGCCAAGAGTCTCATCAAGAACGGTACTGTGGTCAATGAAGGTCTTTTAAACATGGTTGAGATGGCCTTCCGGGCCTATGATCCTTGCTTTGGCTGCGCCACCCATTCTCTGCCAGGTCAGATGCCTCTTGAGCTAACAATCCGCGATGCGGATGGAAATGAGGTGGATGTCTTACGTCAATTCTGTTAACCAAGCTGGAAGGGGTGCAGAACAGAGCACCCCTTCCACTACTCTTGTAGTTGGCCTAGGAAATCCGATCCTGGGTGATGACGGGATTGGGTGGCGTGTTGCCGAGGCGCTGAAGGGGTCTCACCCTGCGGTTGAAATCGACTGTCTGGCACTAGGTGGACTAAGTCTCATGGAGCGGCTGGTAGGCTATGACCGAGTCATCATAGTCGATTCTATTCAGACACATGGTGGCGTCATCGGTCAAGTTTACACATTCCCCCTGGACGATTTGCCGGACCTATCAGCCGGGCATACCACCGCCGTCCATGATACATCGCTGCCCACAGCACTCAAGCTTGGGCGCGCCATGGGCGTCATACTCCCCGAAGATGTGATGATCGTGGCCATCGAAGCTGATCGCGTTTTCGATTTTACTGAACACTTGACGCCTGCCGTCGAAGCAGCAATACCAGTGGCGACCAAGGCAGTTATGAAACTATTGAACGGAAAGGTAATCGATTAGTTCTCCACCTCGTATTTGGCTGAGATTCAATCAACTCCGCACTGCTCTCAAGCCGAGGAAAACAAGATGATTTCTCCAGAAACCTTACGACGCTATCCTTTCTATTCGTTCATGAGCACAGACCAGTTGCGTGATGTGGCCATGATCTCAGATGAAGTCAGTTATTCGACGGGTGATGTGCTGTTCACCATTGGCGAACAGGCCGACGTCTGCTTCATGTTGATACAGGGTGCTATCGACCTGCATTATGTGGTTGGGGATGAGCATGAACCTGCATTGCGCAAGGAGTTTGTGGTTGGGACAATCAATCCAGGCGAAGTGCTGGGTATCTCGGCGATTGTCCAACCGTACAAATTCACTGCTACAGCGATCGCCATCAATGATAGTCGCCTTTTGAGAACAGATGCAAAGGCGTTGCGCGAACTCTGCCAAAAGGATCCGGCTCTAAACCTGGGCTTACAAACCATGGTCGCCAAGGCGACGATGGAGCGACTACACGCGACCCGAGTTCAGCTGGCAGCAGCGACTTCCCGCGAGTAGATTGGCGAGTTACTCGTATCCAGAAGTCAGGACAAGGGGCGCTCGCTAGCGAGCGCCCCTTGATTTATTCACTGCTCCTCGCACATTTTAAGATCCCCGATTATCGTTATTCTGCAACCGTATGATCTCAGTCACCTCCAGGAAGTGACAAAGAACACTTAGCTGATGCCGACAGACGTGCTATGATCGCAAGCATAAAATTTAGTTATGGTAGAAAGTTGGATAACCATGCATGAACTTATGGTTACCGAGAGTATTTTAGAGATAGCTTTGCGACATGCCCGCCAGGCAAAGGCTGCACGGATCTCTGATCTGTACCTAGTGATAGGTTCACTCTCTTCTGTTGTTGACGATTCAGTTCAGTTCTATTGGGAATTTATCAGCGAAGGTACGGCTGCTGAAGGGGCGATTTTGCATTTTCGGCGGATTCCGGCTGAGTTAGCTTGCCAGGCTTGCGGACACACTTATTCTCCTAACGAAAATTTAACATGTCCGGTCTGCGAGAGTAGCGATATTCAAATAATCGCCGGTCAGGAATTTTTCCTGGAGGCGATTGAAATCGTAGAAGACCCAGCGGGAGAGGCGGTCAAATCCACAGGTATAGCAAGATCATGACTCAACGGATTACCGTCGTCGAAAAGATTATGGGGGCTAACGAACGCATTGCTAAGGCTAATCGCGAGGAATTGGATTTGGCCAATGTTTATGCGCTGAACTTCATGGCTTCGCCAGGTGCGGGTAAAACTTCTCTCATTGAGCAGACCCTCCAGAAGCTGGCCAGTCGTGGGCGGGTAGCGGTTGTAGACGGTGATGTTGCTACGAGCATTGATGCCGATCGCGCAGCGGCCGCCGGGGCGCAGGCAATACAGATCAATACCGGTGGTGAATGCCATCTGGACGCCGTTATGCTCCAGGCAGCCCTTGCCAAACTAGACCTTAGCACTATCGATTTACTGATCGTCGAGAACGTGGGGAATCTTATTTGCCCGGCCAACTTCGAGTTGGGAACACACCTGAGTGTGCTTGTCGCTTCAATACCGGAGGGCGATGATAAACCTTACAAATATCCTGGCATGTACCAGGGTGTTGATGCCCTGGTCATCAATAAGATTGATCTACTGCCCTATATCGATTTTGACATGGACTATTTTCGACAAGGCGTGGAAGCCCTAAACCCAGGTCTTGTAACTTTTCCATTATCATGTCGAGTCGGTACAGGCCTTGATTTATGGCTGACCTGGATCAGCGAACACTTACCAAGCGGAAACGGATCGTAGCTGGAGGCCGGCGATTGGAAAAGCGCGGAGTACGGATTCATATTACCGGGGTCGTTCAAGGGGTTGGATTCAGGCCATTTGTCTACACGTTGGCCAAGCGCCTGGAGCTTTATGGATGGGTCCGAAATACGTCAGCCGGAGTGGATATCGAAGCGGATGGCTCCCCAGAAGCGTTAAACCACTTTGAAGAAGCTCTATTAAACGAAGCCCCACCCCTGGCCCGCATCGACCACATTGAAGTTATGGCTCGAACGCCGGATGGGTTCAGCAGTTTTGATATAATACCTTCTGAGGTCATTGCCGGCGCATTTCAGCCGATCTCGGCCGATGTCACCATATGCCAGGACTGTCTCAGGGAGCTATTTGACAAGGCCGACCGGCGTTACAGGTACCCATTTATCAACTGCACCAATTGTGGACCTCGTTTCACCATAATCAAAGATATCCCTTACGATCGTCCTCTTACAACAATGGCCCCGTTTGTCTTGTGCCGGCCATGTTTCACCGAGTATCAAAACCCTTTGGACCGTCGTTTCCACGCTCAGCCGGTCGCTTGCCCTGACTGTGGCCCCCATATTTGGCTGGAATCGACAATAATCATACGGGAAATCAGCAGCCATCCAGGGAACCCGCTATCTGATTCAATCCAAGGTGAAGAAGCTATCCAGGCCACTCGAGCGTTGTTACGTCAAGGCAAAATCGTAGCCGTGAAGGGCCTGGGAGGTTTTCACCTAGCTTGTGACGCAACCAACCCAGATGCCGTAGCGGAGCTACGCCGGCGAAAGTTGCGCATTGATAAACCATTCGCCCTGATGATGCCGGACATAGAGACCGTACAAGTGCATTGCCATGTCAGCGATAGTGAAAAGACACTCCTAGAACTGCGTTCGCGGCCTATCGTCCTTCTAAAGCGGCGATCTTCTTCACAATTAACAACGAAGTTAGCGCCAGGGCAGAACACTTTGGGGGTCATGCTGCCATATACACCGCTCCATTACCTGCTGTTGGAACCGGCGACTGATTTCCCGGTTGCGCTGGTTATGACCAGTGGCAATTTGAGCGAAGAACCTATTGCCACCGACAATGAAGAAGCACGGCAGCGGCTTGGCAACCTGGCCGATGCTTTCCTATTTCATAATCGCGCCATTCGCACTCGATGTGATGACTCAGTTATTCGATCGAGCCCAATTCATGATGATCGCCAGGGAAGCAGTTTCAACAGCCTCATGAAGAGTTCCTCTAGAACAGAGCCGCCTATCTACATGCTGCGCCGATCGCGTGGGTTCACCCCCTTCCCTGTTCCAATGCCCTGGACTTCGCCACCTTTGTTGGCCGGAGGAGCCGAACTTAAAAATACTTTTTGTCTTACCAGTGGCCGGCAGGCCTTTCTCAGCCAACATATCGGCGACATGGAAAACTTCGAAACATTCCAGGCGTTTGAAGATGGTGTTAGACATTTTCAACGCCTATTTCGAGTTGAACCCCAGGCGTTTGCCTACGATTTACACCCAAACTATCTCGCCACCCGGTATATTCAGAAAAGAGCGCAAGAAGAGTCGCTGCCGTCTATCGGCGTGCAACACCATCATGCCCATGTTGCTGCCGGTATGGCTGAGCATGGTTTTAAAGGTGACCGGCCGGTTATCGGCGTGGCCTTTGACGGCACCGGGTACGGCGAAGACGGCGCGATATGGGGCGGGGAAATCCTGATTGCGGATTATGCCGGCTATGAACGACCTTATCATCTGTCGTATGTACCCATGCCAGGCGGCGACAAAGCTATCAAAGAACCTTGGCGCATGGCTCTGGCCTGGCTGGATGCAGCCGAGGTCGAATGGGACGAAAGCTTACCTCCCATCCACCATTCAATAATCCGATCCAATCCATCCCAAGAGTTAAGCAAGGTTGTTCGTTACCAGATCAAGAGCGGTATCAATAGCCCACCAACATCTAGCATCGGCCGGCTATTTGATGCCGTCTCTTCATTGGCTGGGATTCGCCATTCGGCGAGCTATGAAGGCCAGGCGGCAATAGAGATGGAAGCCATAATCGATCCCAATGAAAAAGCCGTCTATCCCTTTATACTTACAAGCGATTTAATCGACCCAACGCCTATGATTCGGGAAATTGTCCACGACCTTCGTGCAGGGTGCAATCAAGCTATCATTGCCGCACGGTTCCACAATAGCCTGGCACAGATGGTAGTTGCTGCCTGTTCGAAATTGCGGTTAACCCACGGCTTGTCAGAGGTAATACTGAGTGGTGGCGTGTGGCAAAATATGATTTTATTGGTCCAAAGCGTCAAGCTGCTTCGGAAACAAGGGTTCGACGTATATGTACACCAGGTGGTGCCTACTAACGATGGTGGTATAGCCATTGGGCAAGCGGCCGTAGCAACCTGGGAATTAGATAACTGAACAGCCAATGTGACTTCCCATTCAACCGTGAAGGATTATTACTGATTAAGCATTTCAGATAAACAACGACTTGGAGTTAAAAATGTGCCTTGGTATTCCGGGCAAGATTGTGGAAATATATGAATCGAATGGGCTGAGGATGGGCAAGATCGATTTTGGCGGCGTGACCCGAGAAGCATGTTTGGCCTATGTGCCCGAAGCTCAGTTAGGGGAATATACCGTCATTCATGTCGGATTTGCCATTAGCCAGCTCAGCGAAGTAGAGGCTCAAGAGACCCTTGCTCTAATACGCGAGATTGCTAACATGGATGAAGAGTTGGGAATTGAACCTGGGGAAGAGATGGCGCTGCAATGAAATTCATGGATGAATTTCGTGACGCCGACCTGGTAAAAAGGACCCTGGATGAAATTCAGCGAACGGTAACACGGCCGTGGGTCATCATGGAAATCTGCGGCGGGCAGACTCACGCCATCATGCGATACGGTCTGGACCAACTTCTTCCTCCTGAAATAGAGTTGGTCCATGGGCCGGGCTGTCCGGTCTGTGTAACGCCGCTTGAGTTGATTGACAAAGCCCTGGCTATAGCCTGCCAACCCGATGTAATCTTTACATCTTACGGGGACATGTTGCGAGTTCCTGGCTCTGAGAAGGACCTGTTCTCGGCCAGAGCGAACGGCGCTGATGTTCGCGTCGTTTACTCCCCCTTGGATGCGGTCAAGATAGCCCAAGAAAACCCCGGGAAAGAGGTAGTTTTTTTCGCCATCGGCTTCGAAACGACGGCGCCGGCAAACGCCATGAGCGTTGTCCAGGCAAAAGCGCTAGGTATACAGAACTTCAGCGTGCTCGTCTCCCATGTATGCGTCCCTCCAGCCATGCAGGCGATTCTTGGTTCCTCGGCCAATAGAGTGCAGGCTTTCCTTGCCGCCGGACATGTTTGTGCCGTGATGGGTTATTGGGAATATCCCCCCATCGCCGAAACCCACAAAACTCCCATCGTGGTTACCGGCTTCGAGCCTGTCGATATTTTGCAGGGTATCCTCCACGCCGTTCGGCATCTCGAAGCTAGCCAATGGGTTGCTGGCAATGCTTACTCGCGAGCGGTGACGTTCAAAGGGAACCAACCGGCCCAAAAGATCATAAACCAGGTGTTCGAGTTGTGCGATCGCAAGTGGCGTGGAATTGGCGCGATCCCTATGAGCGGCTGGTGTTTGCGATCAGAATTTGCTGAATTCAATGCGGAAACCCGTTTCAAAGTCGAACAGATTCAGCCTGAAGAATCACCCTTATGTATCTCCGGGCTCATCCTACAAGGTTTGAGTAAGCCAAACGAGTGTCCCGCTTTTGGCCAGGAATGTACCCCTGAAAGACCTCTTGGGGCTACAATGGTGTCATCGGAAGGTGCCTGTGCAGCCTACTATCGCTACAGGCTGGACTTTGCCAGCGCTTAATCGAGCCAGGTATTCCCAGGCTACAGAAAGAAACAATGTTCGATCACTTTAATCTTCTGGCTCCTTTTTACGAGCGCCTGATTCCGGCGCCCGACTCGGGCCGGCTCGAATATTTATTGGATCTGCCAATTTCCGGCCGGTTACTGGATGCAGGTGGTGGCACTGGCCGGGTATCCTCACCACTGCGCCCGTTTGTTAACCACATCTTCCTAACAGATGTGTCCCTGGGTATGCTACAACAGGCAAAACAAAAGGAATTCCTCGCCGTCTCGTTGGCCCACGCAGAAAATCTGCCGTTTCCAGGGGAACTGTTCGACCGCGTATTGGTTGTTGACGCCTTACATCATTTTTACAATCAAGAAATGGCCATCAAGGAACTTCTGAGAGTTCTGAAAACAGGTGGGCGAATGGTGATCGAAGAACCGGATCTGCGCAGGTTCAAGGTTAAATTGATTGCCCTGGCTGAAAAAGTGACCCTCATGCGCAGCCAATTTTACTCACCGGAG
>DATLAB010000005.1:0-166402 GCA_035527655.1 Patescibacteria group bacterium
TACATCATTTTTAGAGATGGCTGAAGAGCTTGACATGGATTTGGAAGATTTCGCTGATTGCCTGACAGGACGGGCTGCCCTGGAAGGTGTTGTCCATGATCTCTTCGATGCCCAACAAGCCGGTCTTTTTAAGACGCCGACATTCATAATCGTTCATGATGATGTCCCGACTTTACTCGAGGGCTCCCGGGAAGTCTCAGAATTTGTCAGTTTGTTGGAAAGCTTTCTTACAA
Source organism: Patescibacteria group bacterium (assembly GCA_035527655.1). GTDB lineage: Bacteria > Chloroflexota > Anaerolineae > Promineifilales > Promineifilaceae > UBA11865. The sequence goes on from DATLAB010000005.1 coordinate 234, forward strand.
AGGCACCTGGTTCCGAATAATTGGCTTGTCACAGTATGTCAAATTTAACGATTTTCATTTGCCAATTAGTAGCCATGGAGGGATGATATGAGATGAAAAAGATTATTCGCAAGTCAAGAAGGTCAATTGTCTTGGAGAAATTAGGCAAATAATAGTTAAGAATAGGAGGATGGAAATGGAAAAAAGAAAAACGAACCGACCAATCATGTGGATATCTATGGCAATCGTGTCAGGAGGCCTGCTAGCCGTTTTAATATTTGTGCTGGGTACCGGGGTATCAGTTGCCCAGGGACCTACGCCTCTGCCTACGCATGATGATTTGTGCATGGAAGATGCCTATGAAAAGAAAGTGGTGTGCACGGCCAATGACTTCGGAATCACCGACGTTGAATTTATTGAAGTCGCGGATCCTTGCGAATATATTGGTGATACGGCAACAGTCCGGGTGCTTCTGACCGCTGGAGTCGGAAGTCCTGAGAGATTTGATATCGGCTACTTTATCGCCTTAAGTGGCACTAACGCGATTGATCCCGGCAATGTCTGTTACCATTCATACCTGCAGCCCGTATACACTGGTACCCTCCCTTATTCGCCAACAAGTGGCATCGGAGCTTTCTGGCAAGGTTCGGAAGCTACAGTTGATACGTGTGGGGACAGCGAGGGCAACAATGTCGACATCAGGTTCGAAACTGTAGACTACATCACGATTGCCTGCCAGGATAATGACAATGACCCCGGAGGCCAGGTTGATGTTGAGATATGCGCTTCATACAAACAGGCCGATGATAGCTTCTGTGGATCCATATCTGGACCAACCGGGGCCGTTCCCGGCGCACCTTCCAAGTGCAGCTGCACCACATTCAATTTCCCCTTTACCCCGACTGGTATAACCCTGGGCGAGATTAGCGCCAACGCAACCAACCGCTGGCTCCTACCAATTGTAGGAATTTTGCTCATCCTTGCAGTAACGACCATCGTGGTCTTGCGCAAGCAGACAACGGCCGAACAAATTGTGTAGTTTGCTAAGCTGCTGATACTTAAAACAAAAAACACCCACGGTCTCTCGACCGTGGGTGTTTTTCTAGTTCGTTCAAGCCAAGATCCGATACTATTTGTCGGAGTCTTTCAAACGTGCATGAGGCATGGGCGAACCCATCAGTCGGGCGCCAACCTTACGGGTCAATTTACGCAATCGGGAACGGCCGCGAGCCGAAATGTAACGGGCGCGTCGCCATTCGCGACCAGCGACTGATATCTCCGGCGGGGTCACATCCCACTTTACGACCGACGCTGCCCAGGTTAAACCCCCGCCAAAGCCTACAAAAATTACATTGTCGTCAGGCTTCAATAAGCCTTCATTTACTGCGTCGCACAAGGCCAAGGGAATCGAGGCGGCCGAGGTGTTTCCCCTCGTTTCCAGATTCAAGTAAAATTTATCTGTCGGTACACCCAATTTTTTGGCCGACGTTTCAATAATACGCAGGTTTGCCTGGTGAGGAACGATGAGAGCGATGTCGTCCATGGTTAGCTCCGCTTTCTTCAGCACATCCTCAATGACGTCAACTATTACGCTGGTAGCAAAGCGAAAAACCTGGCGACCGGACATCCGGATCGTGCCTTTCATTTGCCCATTACCCAAATATTCGGGACCGAGGCTTGGTACTGGATTATGATAAATTGCCGGAAGATTCAGCAAATCGCCCCCAGAACCATCGGAGCGCATCGTCGAGGCCATTACCCCACCCGGCACGCTCGATCCTTTGAGTACAACCGCCCCTGCCCCATCGCCAAATAATATACACGTTCCCCGATCCTGCCAATCCGTAACACGGGACATAGTCTCTGTGCCAACGACAATAGCGTTTCGCACCGAACCCGTAGCAATAGCTTGGGAGGCCATATTCAGACCGTATACAAACCCAGAGCAAGCCGCACTAAGATCAAAGGCCCCCGCCCTGGAGGCTCCCAGGTAATCCTGAACGCGGCAAGCGGTGGAGGGGAAGATGTATTCGGGCGTCGAAGAGGCTACAACGATTAGATCAATTTGTGAAGGATGCAGATCGGCGACATCGAGTGCTCGTGCCGCAGCTTCAAAAGCCATGGTGGCTGTTGTTTCCTGGGCTCCCGCCACCCGTCTTTCACGGATGCCGGTCCGGGAGAATATCCACTCGTCAGTAGTCTCCACAGTCTGCGCAATTTCATTGTTCGTCAGGATACGTTCTGGAAGATAGCATCCCCAGCCAACGATGTGCGCATATTTCAAATTATTCAAGCTACACTCCTAAATAATGGAGGCAATTCGCCATTAGCCCAACATGCAGCTGAGCTCACCGAAAAAGAAATATCCAAACTAACTAGACCCGATCTCTCTCAAATAGTTACGATCTTAGTAGTTGCCATGTGAGTTACAAGGGTCGTGATCATCGACAATGGGGTCTTGCCCGCCGACAATGCTGGTATCGTACATCTGATTAGCTAATCGGGCAAAAGAAATAAGCCCAAAAAATTAGCAGAACCCGTCTTCTTTTTGACAATGCCCCGACGTCCAGATATAATCTCCTGTCGCTGTATTGGTCATCCGACACAACCAATACAGACTTTTGACTCAAAAACCGGCATCGTTGAATGCCGGTTCTTTTTGGGAGGTTACAGTGTACGTTATAGTAGAATGTGGCGGCCGGCAATACCGCGCCGAAGAGGGTCATAGCTTCGTCGTTGAGAAGCTACCTAATGAAGTCGGTGATCAGATTGAGCTGGACAAAGTTCTGCTCGTATCTGATAACGATAACATCACGGTTGGCCAGCCAGCGGTTTCCGGCGCATCAGTAAAAGCAACCATCGTCGAGCAATTTCGGGGTAAGAAGATTTTCGTTTGGAAATACCGCCCGAAAAAGCGTTATCGGCGTCGACAGGGCCACCGGCAGAGCTATACTCGGCTGCGAATAGACGAAATCGTTACTGCCTAGACCTGTCAATTAGAATTTGCTTTAGGAGAGATTGTCATGGCTCATAAGAAAGGTGCCGGTTCAACGAGAAACGGACGTGATAGTAATGCAAAACGACTGGGTGTGAAGCGTTACGGTGGCGAGTATGTCATTCCAGGCAATATCATCATCCGGCAAAAGGGCACCAAGGTCCGGCCGGGAAATCATGTTGGATTAGGCCGGGACTACACGATATATTCGCTTATAGAAGGCCAGGTTAAGTTTGAAACGAAGCTGGGTCGCAAATATGTAAGCGTTTATCCAGCCGAGTTAAGCTAAATTAGGGACATAAAATGAAAAAAGAAATCCATCCGGAATGGTATCCGGAGGCTAAGGTAATCTGCAACGGTGAAGAGATTATGACCGTTGGCGCCACCAAGCCCGAACTACATGTGGAAATCTGGTCGGGAAACCATCCCTTTTATACGGGCCAACAACGGCTGGTTGACACTGAGGGCCAGGTTGAGCGCTTTATCAAGCGTCTTCAGCGCCGAGAAGAGATTAAGAGTGAGGTTGACGAACAGGCTGACGCCTTATCACCGCTTAACGTTGACATAGCCGAAATCAATCTGAACACCCGGGCTATGAATGCCCTCAAAAGTGCTGGTGTTGAGACAACTGGCCAGATTCTTGATCGTCTCGAACAGGGTGGAGAAGATGCATTGTTATCCATCACTGGTGTTGGTCAAAAAGCATTGATCGATATTAGGAAATACCTGCGTGCCCAGGGGTTGATTGAGTAAATAGCTCAGGGACCTCGATTTTGTGAAATAGTAGGCAGATACGTAGCTCGTATCTGCCTTTTTTTGTATTTGATTTTTTTGAAGCATAATCATCATTCAGATAACTAAACGATACGTCGGTTGTCGGTAAGGCGCTTAAGGAGGTTATATGGCTACGGATATTCGGGGACGGGTCGAGTTAATATGCGGGAGTATGTTCAGCGGCAAGACCGAAGAGCTCATTCGCCGCTTACGACGGGCGGTTATTGCTCGTCAGAAAGTCCAGGTTTTCAAACCGGTCATTGACACACGCTATCACGAAGCGCGAGTTACCTCCCATAATGGGCTGGGTTTTGAAGCAAAGCCTGTGTCCGAAGCCGCGGATATTTTGGCCTATTTATCATCGGATACGAACGTGGTAGCTATCGACGAAGTTCAGTTTTTTGATGATGGCATCCTCGATCTCTGTGAACAATTGGCTAACCAGGGTTTTCGAGTTATCTGCGCCGGTCTTGACACAGATTTTCGAGGCGAGCCTTTCGGGCCAATGCCCGATCTCATGGCCAGGGCCGAGCTGGTCGATAAAATCCATGCCATCTGTGTCGTTTGTGGTCGGGATGCGAATCGAACGCAACGCCTTATCAATGGCGAACCGGCCGCCTTTGATGATCCTATCGTTTTGGTTGGAGCAGCAGAGGTCTATGAAGCTCGCTGCCGTCACCATCATGAAGTCAGGCCTGCCCAAGATGGAGGTTCATTATGACGACATCCAATTACCAGCTGAGCGATGACGTAGCAAAAGTATTAATTGATGAGCATCAACTCCAAGAACGGATCTGTCAGTTGGCCGATCAAGTCATGGAAGATTATCGTGGTATTGATGATCTTTTGTTGGTCTGTGTCCTAAAAGGGGCCTATATGTTCCTGGCTGATTTCAGCCGCGCATTGGATCGCCCTCACGAATTAGACTTTATGGGTATTTCCAGCTATGGCGCCGGCACGGAATCGAGCGGAGCCGTTCGTATTGTTCTGGATCTAAAAATGGACATAGCCGGCCGGCATGTTCTCATCGTCGAAGACATTATCGATAGCGGCCGCACCTTAGGATACATGCGACGCAATCTACTTTCCCGTTCTCCGGCCTCTCTGCGGATTATCACCTTGCTCGATAAACCTGAGCGCCGGGAAGTATCAGTTCCTGTCGATTACATTGGCTTTCCTATACCGAATGAATTTGTGGTAGGCTACGGGCTGGATTTCGCTGAGGTGTATCGCAATCTACCATATATTGCCGTTCTAAAATCTGAAATATTCGCCCACATATTTGAAGATTAGCCTGGTAACTGGAGCCTGGCATACATCGCCATGTCCGAACAACCGCCCAGAGAGAAGGTTGACAACAATCTTCACGAAGTAACTTTCGTTGTTGACCATCTGCAGAACGTAATTGATCTATCGGCTTATGCCGGTCGTTGGGTCGCTATGACCGGTGGCCGGGTTGCCGGTGTCGGAGACACGGCCATGTCCGCTGAGCGCCTTGGCCGGCGCAATCGCCTTCGGGAACGACTATCCATCTTCTATGTCGAACCACCTGAGGGCAAACCATTGAAGCTGCCGCCGCTTCTTCATCGTATTCGACCAATTCTCGCCCGCCAGGAACAGCCAATATTCCTTGTTGGTGGTGCAGTACGCGATCTATTACTGGGTGATGACAGTCACGATCTTGATTTTGTCGTTCCTCGGAATGCCATTCGAATAGCTTTCAAAGTTGCCGATCAGCTTGGCGTCCCAGCCTATGCGCTGGACAGCCAGCGGGACGCCGGCCGGATCGTTTTATCAGAACAAGCCACGACTATTGACTTTACCTCTTTTCGAGGTCCAGATTTAGAGGCGGACTTGCGGGATCGTGATTTCACGATTAACGCCATCGCCCTACCGTTCGCAGCGGACACCGACGCGAGCCTGATTGATCCCTGCGGGGGACAGGCAGATCTGGAAGCGAAACTGATCCGCATGACCCATGCGTCAGCAATCGCTGCTGATCCCATACGCGGATTACGCGCTGTACGCCTGGCGCTTGATATTGATTTTAGGTTGACCCCAGAAATAATCCTTTCTGCGACATCTTCTGCCCCGCAATTGTGTCAAGTTTCTGTCGAACGAGTACGCGATGAACTGATTAAGCTGCTGGCATCGAGCCGGCCAAAAGAGGCTCTTGCATATCTGGATACCTGGCAGATTTTAGCGGCTATACTGCCGGAAGTTGACCGCCTGGCTGGCGTAGCTCAAAGTTACCCCCACCATGAAGATGCGCTAGATCACACAGGCAGCACCTTAAATAACCTGGTGTTAATCGAACGTTTTATCGTAAAAAGTATTCCGGTGACGGATACTAAACTCGAAAAGACCCGGCTCCGCCTGGTTGAAGCTCAAGACATGTTGGCGCCGTACCAAACAAGGTTGGCTTTGTATCTGGATCGTCCGGTAACAGGCGGCTTGGATGGCTGGAATCTATTGCGTTTTAGCGGTCTGTTTCATGATGTGGGTAAGGTCGACACTGCCAGGGTTGATGAAGACGGCCGGATTCGCTTCTTTGGCCATGATCAGACCGGCGCGCAATTAACCGGGCTGGCGCTGAAACGACTACGCTTGAGTAACCAGGCAATCACCTATGTGAAACGCTGCGTGGCCGGTCACATGCGACCGCTCCTCTTGGCCAAAGAGACGACGCTAAGTCGCAGGGCAATCTACCGCTTCTTTCGGACCAGCCAGTCAGCTGGCATTGATATTGGCTTGCTCGCATTGGCCGACCATCTAGCCACATATACTGATTCTGATGGCGGCGAAGCCTGGAATCGTCTACTAGCTGTCGTCAGCCAACTATTCGACTATTACTTTAATCAGTATGAAGAAAGTGTCCGGCCGGCGCAACTTCTTGACGGCAGCGATTTGATTGATCAGCTAAAACTCGAGCCAGGACCAGAAATTGGCCGTCTTTTGCGGCTCATCGAGGAGGCTCAGGCGGCCGGTGAAGTCAGTTCCTTCGAAGAGGCCCTGGCTCTAGCCCGGCAGGAAGTTCTTCGATAATAATCGCTCTGCATCAAATAAGTGAATCCTATAACTAGATACGACCCCAAAACAGGTAAAGACAAACGCTCATAAAGCTCCTGTAAGAGTTCTTAATCGGCCTGATTTTACGCGGGCAGCATTGCGTTGGGCCAGAATCAATCGGCATTCAGGACATTCAAGCGTCTCACACCACCCTATTAGCTATCATTTCACCATTGTCGACCCCATGCCCGTAGGTAACACAGACAAGCCGTCACCTGCCAGGTCGTGACCATTTTCCCGGTTTTTTAACTTGCTGCATTATTGGCACTAAGTTGCTTTTTTAGAATCGAACTCTAGTGTAAAATCATCTTAGCGGCGGATACGGGAATACTTAAGCAATTGGTCATGGCCGATTTCTGTAAATAAGTAGTCGCGTCAGCCACAGATTATCACACCGTTACTCATAGAACGGTCGTAGTTCGGTTATCGATCAACCAGCCTGGAACCACAGGCCGTACAATAATTTGATACCGGCATATCAGGCAAGTAGTGAAAGACAGAAAATTAACAGGAGAAACCATTTTCCTGGAAGTATTGCCTACAAAGATATATCGACTTGATGGAGGAAAAATGACCCAAGAAACATTAACAATTACGGATAACCGTACCGGCCGGATTTATGAGGTGCCGATAACTGATGATACGATTCGGGCGATGGATTTACGCCAAATAAGGGTAGAAGACGATGATTTTGGCATGATGAGTTACGATCCCGCCTTTAAGAACACGGCGTCAACTCGAAGTGCTATAACTTATATCGACGGCGAAAAAGGCATCTTGCGGTACCGCGGTTACCCTATTCAACAACTAGCGGAGAATTGCACCTTTCTTGAGGTTGCCTACCTGATCATTGATGGTGAATTGCCTGAACAATCGCAGCTTGATGAATATGAAGGTTATATCAGAAGACATACCTTGGTTCATGAAAATATCAAACAGCTTATGGACGGCTATCGTTACGATGCTCATCCGATGGGCATGGTAATCAGTATGATAGCCGCTTTGTCGACTTTTTATCCCGAATCCAAACTGGTCGATGATCCCACAATTCGCCAATTACAGATGACGCGGCTTGTGGCAAAAATGCCGACCCTGGCAGCACTTGCCTACCGCCATTCTAAAGGCTTCCCTTATATCTATCCAGACCCAGAGCTCTCTTATGCCGGCAACTTCCTAAATATGATGTTCCGCCGCGCAGAGCCGAGGTATGTACCCAATCCGGTCCTTGAGCGGGCTCTCGACATTCTTTTCATCCTCCACGCAGACCATGAACAAAATTGTGGGACCAATGCCATGCGCGCGGTTGGCAGCTCCCGAGTCGATCCCTACAGCGCTATGGCGGCCGCAGCAGCGGCCCTCTATGGCCCGCTGCATGGTGGCGCCAATGAAGCAGTCCTCCGCATGCTCCAGGAAATAGGAAGCGTAGAAAATATTCCTGACTATGTAACTCGCGTGAAAGCTGGGGAATTTCGGTTGATGGGATTTGGCCACCGTGTCTATAAGAATTACGATCCTCGGGCCAAGCTTATCAAGCAGATCGCTGACGAAGTATTCGAAATTACCGGCCACAATGAGCTTCTGGATATAGCCCTGGAACTGGAACGGATAGCCCTTGAGGACGACTACTTTGTCCAACGCTCTCTATATCCGAATGTAGATTTCTACTCCGGCATCATCTACCAGGCGATGGGACTGCCACCCACAATGTTTCCGGTTTTATTCGCTATCCCACGAACAGTTGGATGGCTGGCTCAATGGGCCGAGATGTTGAATGATAAGGAGCAAGCCATTGCTCGTCCCCGTCAGATTTACACTGGATACGATACGCGGGATTACACTCCGATGGATCGGCGAGGCTAGAATACTTTTCCTCTTGCAGAAAAATCAAAAAAAGAGTGCCATGTTGATCAACATGGCACTCTGATTATTTGCTTAATTTGAGGCTGGAATCATGCTGGTTCAACCTAGCAGATGGACATATTCTTGAAGCTTCCGTTGTGAGATTTTGATGTAATCAGCCCGTATTATCTCATCCATTTCAGCTTCTGTGAGACGGAAACTCAAGATCTCTAAGGCATCTTCAGGAGATTGGCCGTAAGTAAGTTTCTTCTTACCATTCTTGAGATCGAACAAGTAAATGTGGTGGGGATTGCTAAAACTGCTCATTGTTTAGGCCTTGGTCAGTGCATCGGTGTAGATGGTTGATTTATCGGCCGATAGGCCAAGCTGTTCGCTATTAATCTCATCGTCATACTTTCCAGCCAACATATCTCGATAAAATTGATAATCGATACCTTTAACCTTCTCGTCATCCGGGAAACGATGGTAATTATCCTTGGACATGAGGCTTCTCCCCTCAGCAATGAGTTGGTAGCCGAGTGCTGATCCAGGATATGGCGCATAGAAGGAAATCGAGGGAAGGACTCGACGCATATATTTGAGCATGCGCATTGTTTTGAAGGCATCCTCGTGCGTCTCTCCGGGAATACCCAACATGATATTAGACCAGAATACCGGAGGCTTTTTGCCTTCCTTCTCCATTTCATCACCGATTTTATGCAGCAAGTCAATGGTAAAATAATTGTCTTCCTCAGTGCACTCTTTATTGAGAATGCGTAAAACGCGATCACTACCTGATTCGAAGCCTATGGATATAGTATTCCAGTTAGTCTCTTTTATGAGGGCTTCAAAAAGATCCGGCCACTGGCGAACCGTATCAGATCGGCCGGCGGCCCAGTACGGCCAGATTCTATTAGCCTTGCGCGGGTATTTTTCAATCCATTCTTTCAACCAGCTTGGATTCTGAAAGAACATGGAATCGTGGATTACAACAGAACCAATTGGCCCATACTGTTCATCCAAATAATTGAGTTCGTCAATGACCATGTCAACCGGCCGGCGCCCCATATTGGGAATATAAGAATTTTCATTACAAAAAACGCATTGCCATGGACAAACCCGGCTGGTAATCACAGTCACAACGGGAGCCGGACCCCAACCGCATTCCGGTTCTAAAGGCCAGCCAAAGTTCTTGTTCAGTTTGCGACTGGCTGGTTTTGGCCACAAGGTTCGATCGATCATCGGCCATTCGGCCATGGATTTTGAACTTGCGCCTACAAAGACTCGGGGAAATGAGTCTGGATCCCGTACCAGGTCGGCAATTACATTTTCACCTGGTCCCTGACAGATCTTGTCAAATTCCGAAATCGCTACCATCTCATCCAACGCGACTGTAGCATGCATGCCACCGGTCAAGATGAGGCCATCAGGATTTATTTCCTTAAAGATCTTTGCGGATTTGTAGGCAACTGGGAAGGTGTACGAGCGAATATTCATGATGAGCATCTTATAACCCACAAGTTGCTCATGCAATTGATGCCATGATGTGATAGCCCGGGTACTTAAGATATCGGTTTTGATTCCGTTTTGGTCAAGGATGGTACGTAAAAGACCTAATCCATGATCCTGCCATTGCTCATGAGGGCCATTCGGATTGACTAGATCCCCCAGGTCACCTAAATCCAGCCAAACAATGTCGGAAGTGCGAATATGTTTCTTAGAAAATGGCCACATAAATTTAAGCCTGTTAGCATCCTGCGCCAGATCGCGTCTCAGCGCGACTCACAATTCAAGCCGTAACTATAAGGCGCCCTCATCGCCGCCGATCAGAAGGGCGCTGTTCATATTTGCTGACGGTTTTTAAAACCAGTATGCAATTCGTGATAAAAATCTATCCGTGGCTCGCCATAGCGCCAACAAAGATAGACCTCCCGTCCATCTCGTTTTGAAAGAAAATCCACCAGTCCGGTATTCAAATCTTTAATCAGGCATCCATGGGAGCGAATTTGGTTCATCAGCCGTTCGATGGCGATGAAATCGCTTACGAGGCTCGAAGCAACAGAACCGCCAATATCACTTTCCTTTAGTTCAAGTAGTTGAACAATTTCCCGCCGTAACTTGATCATTCTTGAGCGATGAAACTGCAACCGATCCATCAGAACATCAATTTCAGGCAATATTGCGTTAGCTTCTTCTACGGTGAAATACTGGGCAGGCACTTCTGTCACACACACAAAGCGGGACGTCTATTGAGAACACAGACGCCCCGCCAAATAAACTCTATTGGATTTGGGCTCTAACCGCAGCCACAACCTCCACCACCTGAATCAGCAGGTGACGCGTCACCTGTGCTCGCGCTAGTTTTGAATGAGTTGCCGCACCCACAAGCTGACACAGCGTTAGGATTGTCGATTCGGAAACCACCACCCATGATGCTATCCTCGTAGTCAACTACAGAGCCGCTCAGATACATCATACTGATCGGGTCGACAAATAACTGCACACCATCATTGTTGATGACAAAATCGTTTTCGCCAGGTTCAGCATCTAGCGCCATGCCGTACTGCATGCCTGAACAACCACCCCCAGAAACAAATATTCGCAATCCGTAATCAGGAACATTTTTCTGGACGAGCAAATCTCTTACGATGCCTCGAGCACCCTCGGTGATTTGTATTGTCTCGGTTTGTTCTAACGTATCCATTTAATACCTTTCCTTATTCGTAGAAATTGCTGAATTTTTACAAATTTTACAACAGTCTGAGTTAGCGAATTCTAGCAATAGTCGCAAAGAATGTCAATTTTTATCAATTTATTCTTAGAAAGTACCGTCATGGCTCCGGTTTGTCGCCTGACCTGGGCCAAGATACAATTCTGCCTGTTTAGCTACCATGTGGGGTGTAGGCGAGTTTTGCTCAGTGAATCAATTGCCAGGTAGCTGAAATTCGATGAACAACTGTTCTTAAGAAGGATTGAAATGTTAAAAACACATAGCTGCGGAGAAATACGAAGCGAACACAAGGGTCAAACAGTGACTCTGGCTGGCTGGGTGAACCGTCGCCGTGATATGGGCGGCATCATCTTTATAGATCTCCGTGATCGCGATGGAATAACCCAGATCGTGGTTGACGCCGGTCATTCACGGGAATCATTTGAAAAGGCCAATATGGTGCGACCGGAATTTGTATTGCAGATACAAGGCATCGTGATGCTGCGACCTGCTGGACAAGAAAATCAAGATATGGCCACCGGAGATATTGAGGTTCACGTCAAAGAACTCAAAATCCTGAACCAGGCTAAAACGCCACCGATACCGGTTAATCGGGACGAGGCGACCGACGAAGCGCTACGCCTCAAGTATCGGTACCTGGACCTCCGACGCCCGCGAATGCACCGCAACATGACCATCCGCCATAAGGCCGTCAAATTTATCCGCGATTTCTTAGATGAACGTGATTTCATCGAGATCGAAACACCGATTCTGTTCAAGAGCACACCGGAAGGCGCTCGAGATTATCTGGTAGCCAGCCGGGTCCACCCAGGAAAATTCTACGCTTTGCCGCAGAGCCCCCAACAATTAAAGCAGTTACTGATGATCGCTGGTTATGAGAGATATTTTCAAATCGCACGCTGTTTTCGAGATGAAGACCAGAGGGCGGATCGTCAGCCTGAGTTTACTCAGCTCGATCTTGAAATAAGTTTCGTCGAACGCGATGACATCTTGAATCTTGTTGAGGAATTAATCCTAGGCATGGTTAAAGCTGCCAGTATCGTCCCCTTGGCCTACGAATTATTCCCAAGGTTGAGTTATCATGAGTCGATGGAACGCTATGGGACCGATCGGCCTGACATGCGTTATGGACTTGAGTTAACTGATGTGTCAGACATCGTCGGTAAAAGCGCCTTCAAGGTTTTTTCCGAAAATGTGGCTGCTGGATTGCCGGCTAAAGCGATTTGTATTCCTGGATGCGGTAACTACAGCCGCAAACAAATGAACGAACTTGAAGAAATTGCGCAAGGAGCCGGGGCCAAAGGCCTGGCCTGGATTGCAATTGATCAAGTAAGTGGAGAAATCCGCGGTTTCATTACGAAGTTCTTCCAAGTTGATCAACTTATTGCGCTTACCGAGCGATTAAATGCCCAACCAGGCGACCTCCTGTTATTCTCAAGTGATAAATCCAGTGTCGTCTATCGTGTACTGGGATCATTGAGGGAGATTATGGCCGAAAGACTGGGCTACAAGGAAAAGAATGAATTGGCCTTCTCCTGGATAGTCGACTTTCCGCTATTCGAGTCCGAGAAGGAAGGCGACCACTTTGCGCCCAGCCACCACATGTTCACTGCCCCAAAACCGGAACACATCACCTTGTTAGATACGGATCCCCAGGCTGTGCTCAGCGAACAGTATGACCTGGTATGCAATGGTTACGAAGTTGGTGGTGGCAGCATACGAATCCACGATCGCGACCTACAGCAAAAGATTTTTTCTCTAATCGGCTTTTCGATAGAAGAGGCCAGAGACCAATTCGGTCACATGCTGACTGCCTTTGAGTACGGTGCGCCGCCTCATGGTGGCATTGCCCCTGGCATCGACCGGCTGGTCATGCTTATGGCCGGTGAGCCCAATATTCGCGAGGTAATCGCCTTTCCAAAAAGTCAAAATGCGGCCGATCTGATGGCCAACGCCCCTTCAGGGGTATCCCAACGCCAGCTTGACGATTTGCATATCACTCTCAAGGAATAATAGCGGTATTTTTTAGCTCTTATCGCGACGCAGAGTCATCGCGACGACGAGGGCCACGATCATAACGACGGCTGAGATTAGGAATGTCTCTGTCAGGACAGATACAGTAATGCTGGTCAACCCTTTTACCAAGGCATCTTGAAAACCGGGATCAGTAATCTCTGGCAATAGCACTTCTTTTCTTAGGATATCGAAGCGGTGGAGCCCCCAGGCCGTCAGGCTGGATAATCCGACACTCATGCCAATCAGGCGCAGAACGATTACCAGGCTGGAGGCGATGCCACGCTCATCATCTGGCGCGGCGTTGATGACCGCCGCGCCAATTGGGGCCGTCACAAGTCCAAAACCCGCTCCCAAGATGATTAGTTGCCACACCATTTGCGAATAGGGCGTCTCCGCTGTCCACGAGATGCCCATCAATCCAAAGCCGATGACACAAGCGATCAGACCAGCAGCCGTGACTGGCCGGTAACTCCATCGTTCTGTAAATCGTCCACCCAAATAGGCGGTGACGGCCATGGAGACAGTCATGGCGCTAAGCAACAATCCGCTAGTTAAGGCCGCTTCTCCTACCCCTGTTTCAAGGACATTGACAATTAAAGGTACATTAACCATCGCAATGATCAGCGCAGATCCAACGAGGAAGTTGACCGTAATGGCTGAGCTAAAATTGGGACGCTTAAATAGAGATGGATCCAGGAATGGTTTAACACCAGTGCTGTCCTGAGTTGATGAGATAGATAATCGCTTCTCGACAATATAAAAGGCGACAAAGCATACCAGAGAGAAGAGATAGAGAGGTACCATGCTTGGCCCGGCCGGGTTTGAGAGTTCGGACAGATTGCTGACATTCTGAATGCTTCCACTGTTTAAGAGGGCGATATTCAATGACAGCAATCCGGCGGTCAGCAGCGCTATTCCTAGCCAATCAATTCTGGCCCGGCTCGAAGATCGAGGTAGATCCCGCAATGCCCACCAGGCGGCGATGATGCCCAGGATGCTGAGAGGTATGTTCAGATAGAATTGCCAACGCCAATCCAAGAATCGGATCAACAGTGCACCATAGAGAGGTCCCCATACCCACCCGGCGGTGTCTATAGCCCCGAGAGTCCCCAGAGCTGTTGGCCGTTTTTCCCGATCATAAATATCACCAATGATCGCCATACCCACAGGAACCATGGCCCCGCCGCCAAGTGCGGTGAGAACGCGGCCGATGATGAAAGTCGGGAAATCAGGGGCGAGAGGCACCCAAATTGAGCCCAGGAGGAACAAAACCAAGGCAGCGATGTAAACTGGCCTACGGCCCAAAATATCGCTTACCCGGCCAATAAACGGCATTATGATGACATAGGCGATAAGGTAGGCATTGACAATCCAGGCCGCTTGATCGAGACCTTCGGGCAGGGGAATTCCCAGGTCAAAAACAATTTGCCTGAGCATGGTCGTTACCACGGTTAAATCGTCGGCCGCGACAAACACACCAAAGGCAATGACGGCAAGGATGACATTGGGCGAGGGTTTACGCGTCGACAGTGGTCGTAAGTTGTTCATCATGGTGATCGATTGACCAAACTAGAGAAAAAACTCCTTAAGGGCCACGGTTATCTCAGAAATAATCAGATGCCAGGGAACTTTAAGATCTCGCCAAACGGTCAGATAGTCTTCTTCAATGCGTAGCCGGACAATACCTTCAACCGGCGCGATTGCCTGGGCTAAGGCAGAACCTTCTTCCATGTCCTGGATGGTTAGATACACCTCAGTTTCTTCGTCGGCGAGAAGCAGGTTGGTCCGTACCAGCATAATGGCAGGATCATCTGTGTTCTCCGCAAATACCTCTATATATTCAGACATCCTATACAACTTCCGCGAAACTTTGGTATAAATAGGTGGCCTCTCTGGTCAGCGACAGGCTTATTTTACACGCCGCTGCTCATATCGAGTAGAGCCATAATCCTACATAAGCTATAATCTAGTTAAGCGATGGTTAAACCAGTATTACAATTAACTTGCTTAACAATTTTGGCAAGCGTCAATTCTGGAATCGCAATCAATCTTTTTAGTCAATATGGAGATAACAACAATGAATAAAGCACTAAATTTCATGGCCGGAATGCTCTGTGGTGCCCTGGTCGGAGCGGTAACGGCCTTGCTATTGGCGCCAACTTCTGGCGAGCAACTCCGATCAGACGTTACTGCCCGCTGGGAAGATGCCTTGGCTGAAGCCCACAAGGCTATGGAGGATACTCGGCGGCAGATGCAAGAACAGTTCGAACAGATGCAGAAAGGTGAGTATAAGGAGGAAGGCGACCAATCTTAGGTTCCACCAACTACTCTGAACTAGGCACGATCGAAAGGTGGTAGGTAGCCGGCATGTCGACATAGGGCGTAAGAACACCGACAACCAAAACGCCACCCCCCTCCCCTAATTCAGCGATCAGCCGCCCCTGATTATTTTGGTCTATCGGCAGAGGTACCACTTGTTGGTCAAGTGTCTTTCGGATTAACTGAACCGTCCACACATGATGTAGATTGGGTCCAGTGTGAACGAATCCCTGGGCCAGCCATTCTGTGACCTGGATCGTGTTACTTTGGGAAATCCCAATATCCCCGATGGCAAACCCACCTCCGGTAATAGCCGAGTCAGTCAGTACCTCAAAACGAATAACTACCTCTTGACCTCTATACCGCCAAAGAGATATCGTTTCCTGTACCCAACCCGAGACCTGATTGGCTTCATCTTGACTGCGGCCGCTGAATGCCGGCCCATAAGTCCCTGAAGTGGCGTGATCGGGTGTCAAAAATTCCCAAGATTCTCCGCCATCGGTTGAGATACTGACGTAGGCGAAGTCGTAACCCTCCTCGAGATCGTACCAGGTCCAAAAATTTATTTCAGCATTATCTGTATCATTAAGATCAAAGGTCGCGGTGAGTTGGGCATCAGTCTCACTGAGACCGGGTACATACCAGGCTTCAGGACTATCAAAAGGCACTTCAGGGAACAATTCGGCTGCCAGGTCTCCAGAAAAAGAAATAGTTACCTCACCAGCCAGGTCCAGCTCAATATATTGAGCACTTAACGGCTCGATGAGTTCTTCTGTTGAAGACGGCAATTGCGTAATGGCTCTTGAGTGAGCCGGTCTGGGCAAGTTGATGGCCCGATACCCATAGCGGGGGTCTGATTCCGCATCATCTAGATAATTGGCAACTAGCCAATCTGCCAAAAACTGCTCGATCGTTCTTTCAGGCAACAGTTGTTGGATGACCCGATTTAAAGCCGCCAATCCGTCGGCCGGGTGGCGAACCATATCTGCCAATGCCTGCCCGCCGAGCTGTTCCCAAATATAAACAGTGAAGAGATAAGCTGCCCCATAATGGGCCATCAGCTTCTCTTGATCATCATAGCTCCAGCTATTGAGTTGGATTGAAGGATCGGCTGAATAGTCCAATACAGAATCAACCGTATCTAGACCAACATATAACTCCGTGAACTGGGCCAGGCCCTCGCTAAACCAGACCGGTTCATTAGGATCATGGTACCACTGAATCAGGTGTTGAAATTCATGGACCAGCGTCCCGAAATAGACCGGATCCCCGATCTGCAAATTAGCCATATTCAAATAAATTAACTCATGTTCATTGGAGTTGCTGTAAACGCTTCGAGGATATTCGTCACCGCTATTAAAGAACCCTAATTCAAGATCGTCAGCATAACCGTCAAGATGGAATATAGAAAAACGAGGATCGCCATCAACGCCTGGTTGCCATTCATTACCAAACAAGCCTGTGACCACTGGGTAAAATTCTCTCTCGAAGTGTTCGGCCGCCAAATTAACCTGCTCTGGGTCGAGATTCAAGCTACTCTCAACCCAAAAATAGGCATGCTCCGAAATAGCTACCAGTTCCGCTTCTCTGATACTATCATCCGTTCTAAAAGTACGCCTATCCCCCAATGAGGAAGGTTCGGCGATAATCGTCCGGGATCCCAAATCAGATGAGCCGAGACGTCGTGCGCTTTCGAAGTAATCACGAGGAGGGTAATCCGTTTCCAGGAGAGTCGTCAGTGGATCTTGCATTTCCGGCGATACCTCAGTCACTTCCGGCAAATCGTCGGTTTGATCGACCGTCGCAGCCGGCGTCAAGGTACTTCTGGAAATCGGCGATTGGGTCATCATTTCCGGCGTTTCTTCGGAAGTTTCAGCTAGTACCTGCCTTTGATCCGTTGTGGGAGAAAATGAGGGTGCGGGGATGAGCCCTGGGTAGGGAGTCGTTGCGACCGCTAGCGATTCTAATACAGGCTGCGAGGAACCACCCGCCCTAACCCAACCAGCAAAAATTACCAGGCTGGCGGCCGCGACAACTGTACAGGCTGTACAGGTAAACAACATCAAACACCCGATCACCAGCCATGAACCTGAATCTCTACCTGTCTTCTTATTCGAAAATTCCATCTATGCGATAGTTTACACCCGTTGCTAATATGTTTGCTACTTCGGATGTACCGTGATTACTGCTGGCAGCAGTGTGAAAGGCAGAATACCTTCAACTGGATCCGCAAGCATTAGCCCGGTTGAAGATCCCCCATCAAGATTGAGTGCCATCTCCAGATCCAAATCTGAAGCTACCAGGAAGCGGCTTAGTTGATGCAAAGTGTAGGTGCCAGAAGAGGCCAACACAAACAAGAAACGACCCTGTCTATCCTGGGCAATGACTGTTCTTCGCGCCGGTATGCCATCCTCTTCAGGATAGCCAATTTGATTGCCAGGTGTCACCAACATGGGAAATGATTGCAAGCCGGCCATGAGAGGTTCTTGGAATTCATATGGCCGTTGGGGTAGCCAACGCAGGGCTGGATTACTCTCAGTTATTTCTAACATTCCACCAAAACCCTGATAGCTTGTACCGTATTGCCGGCCTTCAACAATAATGGCACCTGTTGCCTCCCAGGATTCTGTAAAATACCCACCGTTAACGACAATTAACGCGCCGGTTTCAGTCATCCAATCACCTAATAGTTGAGGTTCGCCAGGATGGTAACCAATGTCAAAACGGAAATAGTCAGGATCTATCCGCAACATGTAAAATCTCTCTGGAACGCCAGCACCTTCTCGCTGTTCTGTTACAAGTCGGCGTTCTAAGCCTGGTCTCAATACCTGCCATCCGGTGTCTGGCGCAGGGAATGTCGGCGAGATCGATTTCGTTGGAGTTTGCGGTACATTGGGCCTTGCCGCCGGCGACACCAGTAATGATGAAAAGGCTTGTGTTTCCACTAGATCGATCGCTTGCGATGCTTGAGGCTCTGGGAATATGCCCGACTCTGGTAGACTACACCCGGTCAGAAGCAAAGTCACCACTAGAATTAGCAGCGTGAGTTCAGGTTGACAGCAATGTCGCATCTACCATAATCAGCCTGGTTCTGTGAACATGAGCGTCCAAGGGATCCAGCTCCAGCGCACTCAGGACTTCATCAGGTCGGCCGGTTCTACCTGGTTCATGCCTAAGCCTCATCTTGATAAAGATCCGCTCTTGGTCATCAGCGCTGGATTCCAGGTCAAGCACCAATGATCGTAAGTCGTAGACCTTGCCCCGTCGTTCACGAATCAATTCTGTGGCGGATAACAGATCAATAATCCGCTGGTTGAGATCATTAATAGCTACCTGTTTTCTGACATTTGCCGTATATTCGGCTTCTATTACCAGAGTCTGCAAGGCTGGCGCTCTAAGGTCTGCCTCTACAATGCTATGGATGTGAATGCCCGGCGCCATCTTTTCCTGAATGACCACCAGGGCTTTTTCAGGGGTTATACTCTCAAGGAGCCAAATATCGGCAATCTCACACTCGCTGGTGAAACCGAGGGGTAGAGCAGTTGCCAATTGCAGACGAGGCCTCGGATTATACCCTTGTGTATAAGCCAGAGGTATTTGAGCACGGTTAAGCGAGCGCTCCAACGTCCTGGCCAGATCAAGATGTCCAATATATCGAGTAGATCCTGTCTTGCTAAAGACGAGTTGAAGACGTTGTACATAATTCGGTTGCATGGGCAAATTCTAACGTGATGAGTATTTACTGACCAGCCCTCAACGATATGACTCATATCATGTTCTGGCCCGCAGCTGACTACTTGCCGGTAGCTTCCGGCGTAATAGAATAGTATAGGTAATATGAAACTAACCAACCTCCTACCACGGACTTTTATTCAGCCGGCTATCCCCCGTCGACTCTGGTCGGTATTATTTGCAGCATCTGTTATGGCTTTGTCGGTTACACTCAGTAGCTGTGAGCGGCCGGATCCTGAAGTCACCGTCATTCCTCCAACCAATACTCCTCGTTTGTCCTTGTCCACTGAGGAGAACCAGGCAGGAAATCCCAGCCGTTTAATTCCACCTACTCCCCTGATCCATCGAACAAGAACCGCATTGCCCACATATTTTGGCATACCAACACCCAATTCAACCCGCCAGCTGAGAGAGGGCGATCCGGTTTATTACGATACTCATTTCGTTTCGATTGGGGAAACGTTATCGCAGATCGCTCAATTATATGGGACCAGCGTCGACACCCTGTTGGATCTGAATAAAATAACAGATGGCGATCTACTCGCAGTTGGGCAACAGCTCTTGGTACCCGGAGGCACCATCACCACCGGACCAGCCTTCAAAATAATTCCTGATAGTGAGCTTGTTCTCGGCCCGGCGGCAAAGGAGTTTGATATCCAGGCCACGGTAGCAGAATACGGCGGCTTCTTACTGACTTATCAAGAAGAAATCGAAGGTCAATTAGTTGCCGGAGCTGAGGTTTTGCAGTTGGTGGCCAACAGACAAAGTGTAAATCCTCGCCTGCTTTTAGCTATTCTGGAATATCAAGCCGGTTGGGTGACCCATTCAATCGCTTTAGATGATGGCTACCCATTGGGCTACATCAAGCCAGGCTACGAAGGACTCTATCAACAGCTAAGCTGGGCAGCTAATAAATTGAATCATGGATTTTACGGCCGATCCGAAGGTGGACTACTAGCCATGGAAATGGGCGATGGATCCCGTGTAGATTTTGCTCGCGAGATCAATGATGGAACGGGTGGCGTCCAACTGCTGTTTGCTGCCTTTCCTGGGGAAACATATGAAAAGTGGCTTACCGATATGGGACCAGATGGTTTGTTCGCCACATTCAATCAGCTATTTGGAAATCCATTTGCTTATACAGTCGATCCGTTATGGCCGGCCAACTTGACTCAACCGGGGCTCCTACTCCCTTGGGCTAGCGGCGAAACCTGGTATTTTACGGGCGGACCCCACGGGGGTTGGGCCAGTGGCTCAGCCTGGGCAGCGCTTGATTTTGCGCCACCGGATGAACAGTTTGGCTGCTATATGTCTGACGCCTGGACCACCGCCATGGCCGATGGCATTGTTGTTGGCAGCGACTTTGGTGCTGTTACGGTAGATCTGGATGGCGATAGTTACCAGGGAACTGGGTGGGTCATCACATATTTACACCTTGAATCCCGGGATCGAGTTCCGGTCGGCACCTTTGTTCAGGCTGGCGACCGGCTAGGTCATCCATCTTGTGAAGGTGGTTTCACCAATGGCACACACGTCCATATAACCCGCACCTACAACGGTCGTTGGGTGTCGGCCGATGGTGCTATTCCCTTTGTCATGAATAGTTGGGTCTCGACAGGTATCGGATCAGAATATGATGGGCTATTGGTACGGGGGGATTCTGTTAAGGAAGCCTGTGAATGCCGGGAAGAAGCCAATGCCATCATCAACGATTAGTAGTTGGTTGTCTGGGCCAACGGCCGATCCAGCCAACTTCCAGGAGCGGATCCGTGGATGAACCATTAAGAAGTAAGACTTCGACAATCGATATTTACATAAAGTTAGCCCAATATCCAATACTGGCCGATGGAATTCGCTCTAGGATGCGCGATGAAGTATTCCGGCGCGGGATAATTAGCCAGGTGGATTTTGAGCAGGAGGTAAGACTTAAAGCGATCGAATCCCAAAAACGGGAGGGATTATTTGACCCGTTCAGCAAAGAGCCGGCAAATGTATGGCAGGATCGTAAGGCAAGAGTTAGAGACTATCAGACTGATTTCTACTTTGGTTTTAACCTGCCGACATCCCTTTTTGAACAGATTATTCAGGATGTCCTCCAGGATCAAGGATCCCCACCAACGGGCAATGAGCTTTCATTTAATCCTGAACTCGCTCCATGGGAACTATTATTTCGCCAGGGTTTGGAATACGAGTCAATGCCTCCCTCACAAAAGGACAAAATCTATCACCATCTTGAGGAAATAAAAGCGGTGCTAATTAAAGGTATGATCAGTGATCAGCTACCTTATATCGGTGTAGCACGAAGAATATTTGATATTTCCGATTTGCGATGGATTCACCGGCACAGAATCGGACGCGGCAAGATTGGTGGAAAAGCCGCCGGCATGTTGTTGGCCTGGAAAATCTTACAGCAACAAGATCCTGCCTATGGTCCGGATATCAGCCAAGATGCAGTGATCCCTGAATCATATTTTATTGGAACTGAGGTAATTTATGAGTTCCGTTTGCTTAATAATCTAGATCACCTCATGAACCAGAAGTATCGGCCGCTCGATGAAATCAGGGAAGAATATCCGAAAATAATCGACGCTCATCTGCGAGGGCGATTTTCAGAAAAAATCATCGATCAGTTGCGGGATGTTATTGAACAAGTGGGGCAAGTCCCAATAATCGCCCGTTCGTCAAGCCTGTTGGAAGACAACTTTGGTTATTCCTTCGCCGGTAAATATGAAAGCATATTTTGCCCGAATCAGGGGAGCACGGAAGAAAATCTGGCCGCCCTACTTGATGCCATCCGTCGCATTTATGCCAGCTCCCTAAACCCCGATGTTATCCTCTACCGACAAAAGCATGAATTGATTGATTACGACGAACGGATGGCTATCTTGCTCCAAACGGTTCGCGGTCAAAAATTCGGCCGCTACTTTTTTCCGTCTGTCGCCGGTGTCGGTTTCAGCCAGAACAACTTGCGCTGGAATCCGAAAATTCGCCGAGAAGACGGTTTTTTGCGCATTGTGTGGGGATTGGGGACCAGGGCTGTTGATCGTGTCAGCAACGACTATGCGCGAGTCGTGGCTCTAAGCCATCCTAAACTACGGCCAGAAACGACGGCCAAGGCAATCCGCCAATATTCGCAACGATTCGTTGACGTCATTGATACAATCGATAATTCATTTACGACCCTGTCTGTGCGGGATATCGTAGGCCCCCTCGCAGAAGCAGATTATCCAGATTTACGATATGTCATGTCTATCGATCAGGGTGACTATATTCGTAGTATGGTGACGGTTGGTGGTCTTGATAGCGGTGATGGCTTACTCGTAACTTTTGATTATCTAACAAAGGACGCGCGCTTTGTGAAATTGATGCGTACAGCCTTGTTACGTCTTGAGCAAGCATATCAGCGACCGGTCGATATCGAATTCACAATAGAGATCATGGCCAACTATCCCCAACCTTCCTACAAGCTCCATCTCCTTCAGTGCCGGCCGTTGAGCCAGAGAGAAATGGAGGTTAGCGTCAAGATACCCCCAAATCTTCCTGAGGACGATGTCTTATTTACTTCCTTTGAGCTTGTCCCGGATGGTAAAATTGAGGGAATCAGGTACATCATATTTTCAGATCCAACCATCTACAGAAAGATCTCTGATCGAGCAATAAAATTAAAGCTGGGGAGAGCAATCGGACGATTAAATAAGATCCTGGAGAACAATTCGTTCATAATGATGGGACCTGGCCGCTGGGGGAGCGCCAATATCGATTTAGGGATCAGGGTCAGTTACGCCGACATATATAATACCAAAGCCCTGGTCGAAATGGCGGTGGCCTCTGAACATGGTGTACCCTCTCTCTCATATGGCACACATTTCTACCAAGATCTGGTAGAGGCAAATATTCATTCACTGCCACTGCACCTCGAAGATCAAAGGAGTCAGTTCAAGTGGGATTTTTTCCTCTCGGCCAAAAACTTTCTGGCCTATTTATCGCCCGCGGATGCTGAACTTGAACCCTATCTAAAACTGATAGATTTACATGAGGAAAGGGCAGATCACCGGCTATCGATTCTTATGGACGGAACGCGCGACGAAACGGTAGGGTATTTGGCGTCTGGTGATTGGCAGGAGGATAGCCCCGAAACCAAGGGGACTATCTCGACATTCTAATTATCCTCTAACAGGCGCCGGTAGCTTGCCTTGAGGTTCGTGCTAAAGGTTTGTCGAAAGTCCCAACTTTGAAACTGCGCAGGAATCGGAATCGAGTCAAGAGATTCTTCTGGCTTTTCTGAGCAAATATGCTGCCTGGCCAATTGGTCTACCAGCAGAACATATTCCTCCATGCAAGCCAGATCCCCTTTTGACCCAATGTTTCCATGACCAGGAACATAAGTATCCGCATCCAAATTTGCTATCTGCCCTAATATTGCTTTCAGTGATTGGGGATCACATTCCTCCAAATAGGGGTGAAAGCCTGCACATAAAAGATCGGCCATAAAGATGATACCTTCAGCTGGGAGATATAGAATTACGTCACTATCGGTATGACCATCTTCAAATGCTAATAATTCAATCTGGCGGTCTAAGCCACAGAGACAGAGTTGCTCATCAAAAGTCATACTTGGGGTAATTCGTCTAATTCTTCGCAAATTCTTATGGACTGCCTGGTGGTAGGTTAACCAGGATCTGAGAGCATCCCGTGACCGTTCATCCGTTGCATCATCATATTCACGCTGCAGTTCAGCCCGTTGTTGGGACGCATTGGTTTTGTAGAAGAGATACTCTTGTTTTCCTTTCTCGAGGATTTGCTCCCTGGTGGCTGTCGATGATAAAACCAGCGACTGAGGTATAAACTCCATATTGCCCCAGGTGTGGTCGTTATGATAATGGCTGTTTATCACAACAGATACAGAATGGCCCGTAAGGTATTCGGCCGATGCGCGCAACTCCCCGGCCGATGCTGGGGTCAACGTTGTATCGAAAACTAGAGTGCTATCTCCCATGTCCACGATGCCGGCATTGCCAATCGCCCATCCATCCTGCCGGTTAATGGCGGCGTAGACGCCTTGAGCTAATTGCTGTAGCCGAAAATGCCTGGTATTTGGCAGATTGTTACAGGTTTCGATTCGAGCCATATTTTGGATCGTTCCCCTTGAATACAATTACAAATCGCACCCTACGAATCTCCCATCGCACCTAGTAGAACAGTTCCACCATTATAGTATCTCTTTTATGTCCTGTGTAACTTACTCCTGTTGTTTAATATTTCACCAACCATGAGTAATTCTTCTGCCCGGTCGGACAACTCCCCATCGAGACGACCATCCAGCAATCTCTCTAACAGAAGGCCAATTTCGGGACCAGCCTTTAGGCCCAGATCCAACAAGTCGTTGCCGTTTAGAGATGGGCGAACGTGGCGCCATTCTTTAAGATAGCGACAAATCTGGCCTCCTGGTTTGCTGTCCTTCCCAACGACAACCAGAGCCAGAAGAAGAACCCTCTCCCTATAAGGTTGAAGGGTTTTGTACACAATGCTTCGTTGCAGATGACTTTTCAGTTGAGCCAGATCATGTAGCAACTTGCGAGTCGCAACCACATCATCCCGGGTTGTTCTACGCACCCTGAGTCGGGTCATGACTTCTTCTTGCACAGTAGCGACTAAAGGCAATACGAGAACAGCAAAATAAACAAAAACAGAGGAAACCATACCCAATTCCGCATTGATCAAGCTATCATTTAAGACTTCGTCCGCTGAAATGAAGAGGTCGGCAGTGGCACTATGCCAGGTTAAACCTGGGTGAATCTGAGCTAGTACCCCAAATTCTGCCAACCTGGCCATAATCTGAATTTTTTTATCCTCCCCGAGGCACATCTCCAACTCATTTCTTATTCTCTCACCAGTGACCCTGTTCAGCATGGGCATGGCCGCCTCTATCAATTCGCTCGTGCGCGGCTCAATCTCGAACTCAAGTCGTTGTTCCAAGCGTATAGCGCGCATTATTCGGGTAGGATCATCTACGAAACTTAAACTGTGCAAAACCCTAACGAGACCTCTATTCAAATCACGCAGCCCCCCATAAAAATCCAGTAGTTCCCCAAGATGTGCTCCATCTAGCCGCACAGCCAGTGTGTTTATAGTGAAATCTCGTCGGTGGAGATCCAGTTTGATCGAGCCGCGCTCGACTGCAGGTAAGGCTGAAGGGCGATCGTAAAACTCGGTTCGAGCAGTTACAAAATCGATAACAAGGGGAACATCTGTGAGATCAGCACCAGGGGCCACCTGACGCCAATCCTCAGTAGAAAGTAGCCACTTAGCGGTCCCAAACTGCTCATGGCTCCGTATTTCTCCGCCATAGGTCTTGCGCAAATAACGTACAAGAGTGATTGCGTCTCCTTCGGTAACCATATCGATATCTTTTGATGGTCGACCCACAAGCAAATCCCTCACAATACCTCCGACAAAGTAGAGAGGCATATCGGTCTCACCGGCCGACCTGCTGACGATTTGAAGCATGTCCCAGATGGCATCGGGTAAGCTATTGAAAATCAATTGACGCATATCTGGTCTCGCAGCAGCGCTCACCCCATCTGGTAACAGATTGATGAGATCAGTGCGGGTCACTATCCCAATCACCTTCTGAGGTTTATCAGGATCGGCGTCGTCAGCAATAACCGGGATTTGACCCCAACCCTCCCGAGTCATAAGTCGTTGTACTCTTTCGACAGAATCCGACGGGTAAACGGTAATCATTCCAGCGCGCATGATCTGGCTTACAGGTAACTCGCTTAACTGGTGACTGACAGCTCGATCAACTAGCCGTCTCGTTAAAAGACCGACCAACTGACCGCTGGATGGATCAACGACCGGGTACCCTTCGTGACCGGATCGTTGCATCAGGGTCGCAGCTTCGCTAACGGGCGCTTTGGATGAAATTGTATGCAACCCATGGGACATTATTTGGGCTACTTTGACCACGGGTTGGACGATGTCAGGTAACCAATCAATTATTTGTTGCTTAACCTCCTGGAGGCTCTGGTCCATAATTGTAGCCGCAGCCGCCCGGCTATGACCGCCACCACCCAGCAATCGAGCGATGACGGCCACGTCCGCGTTGTCCGTACTGGAACGGGCCACTAGCTGAATGTGATTGTACTTAAGTTGAACCAGGAGAAACAAAGCATCAGGCACAAGAGCATCGCGCAACTTGTGGGCGACAGCCGAGATCTCGTCGTTAAAATCATTAGGGGCCTTTACCGCAGCGATGACTATATTCTGTCCTTCAACTGTTATCCATTCAGCTGTGTTCATAAGGCTTTCGTTTAATACTTGTTGTTGCTCAGATAACGGTATATTTAAGAATCGCCTGACAATCGAAAGTTGGGCGCCTTGTTCCAAGAGCCAGGCAGCAGCCTGGGCATCACGAGCAGTCGTCGTATCATATACCAGGGAACCAGTATCTTCATGAATGCCAAGTATCAGCAAGGTAGACTCGATTGGAGTGAGGCTTAGACCGGCCGATTGGAGCATCTCAACCAATAACGTGGTCGTCGCACCAACGGTCTCTGCATGATAATCCCACTCCTGGTGCGGCTTTACAAATTCATCGTGATGGTCAATAATTTGGATCCGAACTCGATCTGCCTTCACACCACGAATACTGGGCAAGGAAACGGTGTCTACCAGGAGAACTCGCTCTACTTTACGTCGTCGCCAGTCTCTAGGCCTCATAAACGTTAGAGCATCCCAGTAGAGAGTCAGGAACTGTTCCACATTTCGGTTTACCCGCCATGAAAG
This sequence comes from Patescibacteria group bacterium, assembly GCA_035527655.1. Lineage (GTDB taxonomy): Bacteria > Chloroflexota > Anaerolineae > Promineifilales > Promineifilaceae > UBA11865. The sequence continues at coordinate 27,476 of DATLAB010000005.1, forward strand.
AAGTGGCACACCTTCCGGATAAAGTTTGTGGGCGGCTAACTGGGAGGCAACGGCATCAAAGTCAGCGTTCTCGTGGGTCAATATCAGTACCATACTATCATTATACACTGGCATTTGGGGCGACAAAACCACCTTTCACGGACCAACCACGGTACTTGTTTTTCCTTGATATCATCCTAAAATGCTGCCCAACCATATCGTTCCAGTCTGAAGCTAACGCAACCGTTAATCAATGCTCATCGTATAGAAAGCTGGAATGCTAACAAAGAAAAAATGACAACGAACAAAGTAGATCACGCAAATCAATAGGAATAGAACTTGGAAATTGTCGTAGAAGCGCTCGTTTTTGGTGTGGCTGTCGCATTTATGCTGGTCGGACTAATTGGAATCGTGGTGCCCATTCTACCGGGAACTGTCCTTATATGGCTTGGCATTCTGGCGTATGCTTTGGTAGATGGTTTCCAGGCCATCGATTGGCTAACCTTTATCGTTCTCACTCTGATTGCCCTCATAACGGGCACGGCCGATATCTGGCTAGCCTTGCTCGGCGCAAAAACAGGTGGCGCTTCATTCTGGGCGCTATTTTATGGTCTGATCGGCGGAATTGTTGGTTTCTTTCTGTTTGGCGCCCTGCTCCCCATCGTGGGCAATCTTTTTGGCGGCATTATTGGATATGCTCTTGGGATATTGATCGGCCAATATCAAAAACATCGTGACTGGAACTTGGCACTTAGGGCGAGTTTTGGCGGTATAGTCGGTTGGGGAATTGCTACAATCGTGCAATTTGGCGGTGGCTTGTTGATGATTGTAGTATTTATTTGGCAGGTGCTGTCATACTAAAGCGTCATGACGATTGAACTGCTACGAACTGTAGGGATCCTGGCGCTAGCAATCATGGCGATTAGCGCCCTTGTTGGCCTCACTCTGTTGCTGCTCTCCGCACGTAGGATAAGGCAACTTAACATCCCCCCTGATGCCACCTTTATCGAAACGTTGCACTACACCCCTCTGTTCGTCGTCATAGCTATTGATCTTCTGGATTTTGGGCTAGATTTCCTCGCCGCTCCGCTCAGTTGGGTAATTCTTGACCGCCTTGGCTTCAAAGCATTACGTGGCGTGGCCGTGGTCGAAGCGCTTATCCCAGGAACGCAGATTATTCCGACCCTGACGCTCTGCTGGTTTGGGGTACGGATTCTGGGCATACCTTACTGAATGGTCCTTCTTAAAGATCCAAAGCCTCGCTAAGCAAGGCCACTAACAAACGCACGGAGTTTTCGACATCATTCGCATTGACAATCTCGCTTTGCGTGTGAACGTACCGGGAAGGGATTGAGATGCAACCGGCCGCACAGCCCGGGCCGGCTATTTGCATGGATCGAGCATCCGTGGAACCCCCATCCAAAACTTCAAGTTGATATGGGATCCCAGCCTGGGTGGCAGTAGCTTTCATCTTACGGACTAGGCCAGCATGGGAAATCATCCCTGAATCTTTCACCTTTATTGCCGGACCAGCGCCCAATCCAATGGCCATCGTCTGCGATTCTGGGGTATCACCCGCTATGGTCACGTCAATAGCTAGGCCGACATCAGGTTGCAGCCCATTGGCGGCCGCTTGCGCCCCACGGGTACCAACTTCCTCCTGAACGCTAAAAACAAAATAGACATCGTGAGGTGTATGCTCCATCCGGCGCAAACTCTCAATCGCAATTACACAGCCAATACGATCGTCCATACTCTTCGACATCCATTGATCCCCCTGGACGGCAAAAGGCCTGACAAAAGCTGCTGCCGCACCTATAGGAATTGGGCAACTCTCCTTATCGGCCGCCCCCACATCGATGTAATGCTTATTCAGTGGATGCAAACTATTCCAGCTGTCCATTTTTTCAGGGTAGATAGCTCCTAACGTGCCATCAGCGAACTGGACCCTGGCCCCCATGAGCGTCTGAGGACGGATCCCACCAATATTGGTGAACCGCAGAAATCCCTTCTTAGTGATATGGGTGACCATGAGCCCGATTTCATCCATATGGGCAGCGATCATCACCTTCAGCCCACTGCCATCACCTTTTTTCCGGGCAATAAGATTTCCCATAGCATCAACCGATATCTCATCGGAAAATGAGGCGATTTCAGCCTGGATCAATTCACGTATCTGATCTTCGAAACCTGATGGTCCATAAGCTTCTACCAATTTTTTTGTCAATTCTAGCATCGAGAGTCCCTCACTCAGGAGATAAGTTAAATAGTATTATTGGTCGTTCAATAAATCATCGTTTCGTCGAAAAATACCAGGCAGCAGATTGCGCAAAGCCCCATCCGCGAGCTTGACAACATTGGCGAAGTCATTCAAATTAATCATCGAGACCGGAGAATGAATATAACGAGCCGGCGTGGCAATGGTTGCTGCCGGGATACCGCCACTTTTTCGCTGAATAGCAGCAGTATTCGTACCACCACCGCCCGGTTGCCTGATCTGAAAAGGAATCCCATAATCAGCGGCTGTGCGGGTTATATGGGCCACGAATCGGGGATCCTGAATCGTGCCCCGGTCCATCACATAGATTGATGGTCCACCTCCAAGCACCACATTGGGACTTTCATCTCGTTCATTAGGTAAATCGTATGCCGGAGTGCACTCAAGCACCAACGCAATATCAGGTTTTTCGGCGTAGGCGGCAACGCCGGCACCTCGTAAGCCTACCTCTTCCTGAACGGTAAAAGCGGCGACAAGGGTAAAAGGGTAAGATTCACCCTTGAGCAATTCGATAAGTGCGGCGCATCCGGCGCGGTTATCAAAAGCTTTACCAATCGCTATTTCACCTAACTCCTCATAATCAGTTACGAAGGTTACTGAATCGCCGAGCTTTACCTTCCCCATGGCCTCATCTTTACTCTTCGCCCCGATGTCAATACGCATCGATTCCAACTTCACGACGCTCTTGCGTTGCTCTTGCTTAAGTAAATGGATCGGCCGAGCCCCAATAACGCCGATAATTTTCTTTGGACCTATTTGGACCACTTTCCCTAATGCGGCGCGTTCGCTAACACCGCCGACCGGATGAAATTTATATGTCCCATCCTGGTCAAAACCGGTTATCATCAGACCGACTTCGTCCATATGGGCATCGACCAGCACACGCAGATCCGACTCGCCTGTCCCGTTTTTTGTGGCAATCAGATTGCCCATCGAATCAACCCGCCAGGTATCTACATGATCGGCAATCAAATCGCTAATCAAGCGACGCACTTCTATTTCATTACCCGAGATTCCGGCCGTCTCTGTTAATTTCTGCAACAACTCGTTCATCTCTTTGCGACCTTCCTCATTCCTTACCCATCATTTTTAAGGCAATTTCATCCAGGAATCCCTCATTTAAGCCGGCCACGAACTCGGCCAACAGCCGGCCCGCTCTCTTGACATCACGAGTCGCCAGAGTTTCAACCATGGTATGCATATATCGTAAGGGTATCGAAACCAGGCCGGTTGGTATTCCCCGGCGGGCTACCTGCAAGCCATAGGCGTCTGTACCCCCGGCGTACCAGTTTGATTCAGTATGAACTTTCATCTCGATTCTAGCGGCCGCGTCGTTGAGAGCTGCATAAATTCCTGGATGAAAATTGGGGCCTAGGCCGATTGTGGGTCCCTCATCGAGTTTGAATGTCTCCTCGTCTTTGGCCCCTGGACCAGTTCCAAAAGTGACATCGATCGCTATTGCGGCATCTGGACTCTGAGAAAAGGCGCTGGTAAACGCTCCAAGGAGAGTTATTTCTTCCTGGGCTGTTGCAACGGCAACCACATCCCAATCATGTCGCCGATCCTGCAGATATTCAAGGCATAGCGTAACGGCCGCCACCGAGGCTCTATTATCTAAGGCTTTGCCGGTAACACGCTGATTAAGTAACTTCCTCAGTGGTTGGCGAAAACTGATAAAGTCACCTACATTGATTTGTTCTACCATATACCGGTAAGGCAATCCCACGTCTATGAGCAGTTCATCATAGCCGAGGGCAATATTGCTTTTGGATTCAGGCAGCATATGGCTGGGAAGAGAACCAACTATTCCAGCGAAGGTCAGCTCACTTGCTCCGGAACCGTGAACAAGGACTGTTTGACCCAATAGATGGCGAACATCCACACCACCTACTTGAGTCATTCGAAGGAAACCAGAACCCTTCTCATCATCGGGGTGTGCCACCAGTTTTTTAACCATCAAGCCGATTTCGTCCATATGAGCTGCCAACAATAACCGCGGACGAGGAGTTGGAGCAGATCCTTTTTTGACGGCAATCAAGCTACCCACCCGGTCGCTCTCGATTGAGTCAACAAAGGGTCTCCAGATCTCCTCGATAGCCTGGCTAATTCGGGATTCATTCCCGGAAGGTCCGGCCGTCTCCGTCAGTAACTTTAGTAGTTTGGCAACGTCAGTTGACATAAATTCACCTGTTACAAATCTGTTGGGGCAGTTTCAGTTGGGCTTGGGGTAGCTGTTGGTGTCGCGGTATCAGTCGCCAGAGGAGGTGCCGTTGCGGTAGCTGTATTAATTACGGCCACTGTTGCTGTATCTGTCGCCGTCGAAGTAAATGTCGGCACAGTGGTACGCGTCGCGGTAGGCGTCGCCACCATCGTAGGGGTCAAGGAAGGTGTCATGCTGGCAGTCGCAGTGCCTGTCGCTGTTGGGGTAACTGATGAAGTAGGTGTTTCAGAAGGAACTTGCGTGGATGTAACGGAAGCAATCAATGTTGGAAATCTCGTCTCAGTTATAAACTGATCTGGCGTAAAAGGTAGGGTTACAGGTGCAATGTCTGTCGGCCTGGATGAGGTTAGTGAGACTGAAGGGGTAAATGTTGTCACTACTCCTTGAACCGTAGCCAACGAGGTTAGTGTAATGATAGCCGGTGGCAAGGTGGGGGATGGATCGTTCCCGCCAATGTAAGCAATTATACCAAGACAATAGCATGGCAAGGTTAGCAGGATTAATCCAATGAGAAAGGCGTATGTTTTGCGACGCGAATCCATTTACCGGCATTCAATGCATTTGACTGGTCTCATAGGCGCCTATGGTGCATAACCACATGCAGCCGAGCCAATCATTAGTTGGCGGTCATGCTTGCCGTTTCGTCGAATACAAGGACTTTCCCAACAGACTGCTTCGGCTCAAGTTGACCAGATCTAGTGACGATCATAAATGACAACCGTGCATTTGACAAATAGCCTCAGGTGTCAGAATCTCAATCCTTCATTTCGATACGCTGACCTAAAATATCGACCTAAGTATGAGAAGTTATTCAGAATAGGGCTGTACGTAGGATATAATACAATTAAGGAACTGGCCCACGTATGTTTTTTATCAATTCAATTATCGGCGGACTTGAAGTTTAGGTCTGGTGTGAGAGCCAAATCGGACAAGGCAGCGGCTTCACCTGTCGCTTCCCATTTACACTAGTCACTCCAAATTATGATTGGCAAACGAATCGATCACGCGGCGCAGATCCTCGGGTAGCGGAACCGTCTGAGTAATTTCTAGACCATCAGAAGGTCGCCGGAAGGTGAGGCTGGAAGCATGGAGAAAATGCCGGTCAATTGCTACTCTCGGATGGCGCAGGCCATAGACTGTATCTCCAACGATGGGAAAGCCGGCGAAGGCAAGATGCACTCTGATCTGGTGAGTACGACCCGTATATGGACGGCATTCAAGCTGGGTAAAGTCGCTCTTGGCGCCCTGTTTTCTGTCCGCTCTCGATAACCAAAAGTAGTTTTGTACTTTGGTCGCCGTCTGAGCCGAACGAGAAATGGCTGATGAACCCTGGGGAATAACTGCCATGCGCTTACGATCTCGCACGCTTCGGCCAATTGGAGCATCGATTATGGCTTCGAATTGTGAAAAATGCCCATCAACCAGCGCCAGATAGACCTTCTTGATTTCCCGTCGTTTAAATTGTTCTTGAACCATTTGTAGGGCAACGTCGTTCTTTGCCACAATGATCAGTCCGGACGTATCCTTGTCAAGGCGGTGAACAATCCCTGGTCGTCTCTCACCACCGACGCCATGAAGATTAGGGCAGTAAGCCAGAATGGCATTTACCAGTGTACCCTGTTCATGCCCAGGTGCCGGATGAACGACCATCCCGGCCGGTTTATTTATCAGCAGAATATCCTCATCTTCATATTGGATATCTAAAGGGATTGGTTCGGCAACCAGGTCGGTGGGTTGGATTGCCGGTATGATTATCGTTACGCGCTCCCCGCCTTTCAATCTTTGACTGGCTTTAACGGGTCGGTCGTCAATACGGACCAGCCCCGCAGCAATAAGGCGCTGGCACTGGGTTCTGGAAATATCAGGTAAGGCTTCAGTAATCGCTTTGTCCAGTCGCTCCCCTGGGCGATCTAGAGTCAGGGTAATAAGATGCTCATTCATTCCAGAGCATACTGACATCCTCAGCCGGCTCTACAGCCTGCGATTGAACATCTGACAGGGATTCAGTCGAGTTAACCGGCTCTTTTTTGCTTTGGCGTTCTTCCATAAGCATCAGAAAACCCAGCATTATTACCCCACTGACAACACAAAGATCGGCCACATTGAAGACTGGCCAGGGGCCAAAATCCAGAAAATCAGTCACATGGCCCAAGCGAACCCGACTTAACAGGTTGCCTAAGGCCCCACCCAATTGTAAGCCCAAGGCAACCCTGTAGAGTTGGTGCTTGCCTGGGAGAATCTGATTATAGATTACGATAAAAATTGAGACGACAACAGCCACAATCGAAAACAGCAAGCTCCCGCCGGGGAAAAATCCAAAAGCTGCACCAGTATTACTCACATGGGTAAAACGGAATAGATGAGACAATTCTGGTATTGGCACCCAGGTTGTATAAAGTGCTAAGTTGTTCTCGACAATGACTTTGCTCGCATAGTCGGCCAGGAGCACGATAACCATAACCAGGAAAAGAATCGCCTTTTCGCTCCCGGTGGCTGGCATTTCATCAACGTTAGATCCTTCATTCTGTTCCGTACCTGTTAAATCATCATTCATAAGACCATTTTACCAGTAGCGAACCAGATCAGCCAGACAAATCTCATCGATCTCATTCGATTCCTACTCCATTCTCTGGCCGATCAATAGTGTTACGAGAGTTCCTTTAACTGAAACCTGTTCCAGAGAGGGGTCAAAGCCTACTGATGTTAGTCGTTCCCTGGCGAGATTCCATATGCCTGTGTAATCATTGCTTGCCGTGGTTCCGGGCCCTTGACCCGTAACGGTGTAAAGCCATTTTATCAGGGATTTTACTGCTCCTTTGCCTGACAGTTGGGCGCCGGCAACAATAACGAATCGCCCACCGGCCGGCAGAACACGCCAGACCCCCTGCAAGGTTTCTGGCTCCAGGATGAAATCACTAGGAAAAGTGGCCAGCACGCTGGTAAAGGACCTATCAGCAAACGGTAGGGCTTGGGCCTCACCCTGGATCACAGAGACAGTGGAGTCGTTTCGTTCGATTCTACGATTTGCCAGCCGGCCCATATAGGGCGAGAGGTCGAGACCAATAACATGCAAACCGGTTTGTTCAAGCTCTAATAACATGTGGCCGGGACCATGAGCGAGTTCAAGGATTTGTGTCCCCTTTAGGAAGGGAATCGCTGATCTTTGCCAATCTCGCCAATGGCCTAGAGAAACGGTCCAGCTAACAGGATCATATGTGAAAGCAAATTCATTGTAGAGTAAGCGAAATCCAAACTGGATTAGCTTGACAAAAAATCCCTCTTTTTGTGGAGGTTGAGCATTTTTATCTTGGCCATAATCAAGGCTTTGACCTTGATGATTATTCTTAGATTTACTAATATTACACCTTCACTATGGCAGACATAAGCATTGCTCTTCGCTAACGATCTCAGGAGTATACTACATACTGGGTGGGCAAGATTCTCCTGGTAACGCCAGGGCAGGTACCTCCACCAAGCGACTAGTCAAAGGTTGTCTCGGCATTGGATGAAGTGTAATGCCCAAATAGCCACTCGAGATCCGTCAACTGTGATTGATACTCCAAGGCCGCAGAGACTCGAGATGTAACGCTCGTTCCGTTACCGGCAGCGATATTACTCATGCGCCTCACAATGGCGATATCTCCTTTGGCGATCAAGTGTCGGAGGTTTCCGGAAAATATGCGCCGGGTGAATAGATCCGCACAGCTTTGATTCTACAACCGCGGTCCAGGACTAACTTTGATTGAAGCTTCTCCTGGCTGCGACTTGCGCCCACTGCATGGTATAGAGTCTGAAATACCGCCCTTTCATGGCCAGCAATTCCTCATGGGTACCATGCTCCACGATCCGTCCCCGATCAAGTACAACAATTTGATCCGCCTCAACAATCGTACTTAAACGGTGAGCAATAACAAAGGTTGTCCGTCCCTCCATTAATTGTCCAATTGCTTGTTCGATATGTTTCTCAGTAGTCGTATCAACGCTGCTAGTCGCCTCGTCAAGAATCAATATGCGGGGATCTGCCAATAAAGCCCGGGCGAAAGAAATGATTTGCCGTTGTCCCACGCTTAAATTAACACCCCCCTCGCCCACCTCGGTCTGATACCTTTGGGGCATTAGCTTGATGAAGCTATGGGCTCCAACAGATTTGGCTGCCTTGACTACCTCTTCGGCAGTTGCCTCAAGACGACCGTAACGGATATTGTCACCGATTGTGCCCGCAAATAAGAAGGTATCCTGCAAGACAACCCCCATCTGAGATCGTAAGCTGGCTCGGGTAATCTGCCTCAAATCAAAGCCATCGATGCACACTTCACCTTCACTGACGTCAAATAAGCGTACAAGCAAACGAATGATTGTGCTTTTTCCTGCACCAGTTTCACCAACCAAGGCAATGCGCTCCCCGGGCTCGGCATGAAGATTGATGTTCTCTAGGACAGGCTCACCATCATTGTAGCTAAATGAAACATGGTTGAAGTCCACGTACCCTTCGATGCTTGGTAGCGGCTTTGCACCAGGGGCATCCGTAAGATCCGGTACTGTGTCAAGCAGTTCAAAAACCCTCTCACTCGCAGCCATCGTAGATTGAAACGTGTTATATCTTTGAGCTAACTCTCGGATCGGATCAAAGAAGCGTTCCACATATAATACAAATGCGACCAGCGTCCCTGCAGTCAGCACATCTTCGAGCACCAGCCAACCCCCAATGCCGATTACAATAGCCGTGGCCAATGATCCCATAAAATCAACTCCTGGGAAGAATATCGCCGCCAATCTTGTCGCTTCGATATTAGCATCCAAGAACGAATGGTTTAAATCCTTGAAATGACTGAAATTAGTCTCTTCCCGCACAAAACTCTTAATTACCCGAATCCCAGATATCGATTCGTTAAGATAGCCGTTTATGAGTGATAGTCGCTGGCGACTGGATCGATAGGCATGACGCACTTTTATTCGCCAGTAGTTCGTCAGAATGGCAATAAATGGCAAGATTGCGAAGGTGACTAAAGCCAGTTGCCAATGTAGATTGACCATCGCCAGAATGATTCCTGCAAGTATAAAAGCGGATCGGAAAAGACCGGTGATTGACCAGGTGATAAAATCCTGCAGTACACCCACATCACTTATCAAGCGGCTCATCAGCCGGCCGACGCTATATCGATTGTAGAAATTCAACGAAAGTCTGTGTAGGTGACGATAGAGGTCGCCGCGAATATTCGCCACCACCTTCGTGCCAACGTAAGCCATGATGGAGATGCGGCTTCTATTTGCCAACCACTCCCCAAGGGCAACCACTAAGAAGATGATGGACCAGCGACGTAGTTGGCCCAGATCGCCGGCCGCGATGCCCTCATCAATAGCTTTCCCAATAATCCATGGCCCGGAAACACTCAGCAAAGCAGTGATAACCATCAAGATGATGGCAAGAATTAGTCGCGTACGATAGGGATAAGTGTATTTTAGCAGCCGGTTAACTAGGCGGCTGTCATAAGCCTTGCCAAGGAGATCCTCCTCGTCATCGGCCAACAGATCGATAATCTTCGCCTCACGAAGAGCACGATATTCCTTACTGTCGATATCATCCACATCTATTACAGGAGGTCCAACACTTTCTATTTTGTATTTTGCTTCTTTATCACCGCTCATGAATAGCCTTATTAACGACAGATGACTGGTATCTTTCGGTCCTGAGAGCAACCGACCTTACCCAAGATTCGATATTCAATCTTCAGCTGGGGGCCTTCTTTGGATCTTCGCGAAGTCTTCCTGGTCTCTCAACTGCAAGTCGTATATTTGTTTGTACAATCCCCCACTCTCGAGTAGCTCATCGTGAGTGCCGCGCTGCACAATTTGGCCATGATCCAAAACAAGAATTCTGTCTGCGTGCTTAAGTGTTAGCAGTCGTTGGGCAATCACAAAGGTTGTGCGATTTTCCATTAATGTTTCTAGGGCCAACTGGATCAAGTGTTCAGTTTCAGTATCTACACTACTTGTGGAATCATCCAGGATCAGGATACGTGGGTCTTTTAATAGCGCCCGAGCGATGGCCACTCTTTGTTTCTGCCCACCACTCAGGGTCACACCCCTTTCGCCAACCTTTGTATCGTAGGCATCAGGAAAGGTCATAATAAAATCATGAGCCCGGGCGGCGTGCGCGGCACTTACGATCTGCTCCATCTGAGCGCCAGGTAAGCCATAGGCAATATTTTCGGCGATGGTCGCTGAGAAGAGAAGTGAGTCTTGTAAGACAATGCCTATATGTCTACGTAAATCGGCCAGTTCCCATTCACAGGTATCGATATCGTCTATTACAACCTGGCCCTCACTGACATCATAGAATCGAGGGATGAGGTTCGTGATAGTTGATTTTCCGGAACCGGTAAGTCCCATTAAAGCAATCGTCTGGCCTGGTTCCACGGAAAAGGAAATATCTTTTAGTACGGGTTGTCGACCGCTGTAGGCGAAGCTAACTCGATGGAAATCGACTTTACCTTTTAGGCGTTCAGCAACATGGGCGCCCGGTTCATGCATCTTCTCACCTGGCAAATCCATCATCTCGAAAACCCGACCGGCACTGGCTCCGGCCGTCGCAGCAAGATTTACGAGGAAGCCTAAGCGTTGGATTGGTCCGTTTAACATGAGGATGTAGGAAATCATCGCGAATAATGTGCCAACAGTAATAACCCCGGCAATCACCTGTGGTCCCCCAAACCATAGGAGCAAAAAAATGCTCAATGAAAGAGTAAAGGTGAAGAATGGCCAATTGTTGGCCCACAGTTGAATGACCCGGTATCTCCTTTGAAACCAAGTTTCGTTCTCACGCTCAAATTTTTCTAATTCGTAAGGCTCGCGGGCGAATGCCTTGACAACCCTAATTCCTGTTAGACTTTCCTGCATAGTGGCAGAAAGAACAGCCACTTGTTCTTGAATTTCTTTAAACCGTGGGCGTACCAATCTACCAAATCGGAGGGTCGCGGCTACGAGAAAGGGAATAGGGATTAAGGCCATGATGGCCAGCCGGGCATCAACAAGGAGCATGGTCACGATAACGCCAACCAATAGAAGGATCGTAGCCACGAGGTCCATAAGACCAATACCCACGAATTGTTCTGTCTCGCCAATATCACTTGTAGCACGGCTCATCAGATCGCCTGTCTGAGTACGATCATGAAAGGAAAATGGCAAACGTTGCACACTATCATAGAAATCATTGCGCAGATCGTAGGCGATCCGATGAGTAAGCCACTGACCATAATAGCGCTGTCCGATCCCGGCTATGGCCCGAACCAAGCCAATTGCCAGGATTAGGAGGCTTGCTTTAACCAGGGCGCTAACTTCACCACTGGCCAAACCCATATCAATCGCAACCCTTATTACTTGGGGCACTGCCAAATTAAGGATGGTTACCAAAAACATGGCAACATAAGCGACACTCGCTTGCCGCCAATAGCGTTTTAAGTAACCAAGCAATCGCCCATATTCAGCGAATCGTTTATCAGCCTTTTTGTTCAACTTTCACAGCATCTCTTTGAGGGAAAAGGTTACTTTAACAAAGAATGAAAATGGAGCAAAGACTGCGGACTGCGGACGGTCCTTTCATATTGGCTCCATGGTTCTTCTCTATGATTCGCATCCTGTCTTTTACCAACTCTTGCTTATTACCTTCAGCGCGAGGGTTCGGGTAAACTCAGCAGGAGGATAAATAAAACAACATTATGACCCTGGCCCGAGAAAGGCGCGCTATACGCCAATTACTAAATGAATATTCCCCAGCCGATGCCCAGGCTGTCTATTACGCGTTCCACCATCCAGATGAGAAGACGACCCTGGTGCCAATTCAGGATGATGAAAAGATTGTCTCCGGTTATGTTTGTTTATCCAGGACCGGTATTGATCTCTTTCGTCCACTCATCACCTTGCGCTTGCCCCTAAGGAGTGGTGGAGTTGATCTTGATCTTTCAGCAGGAGCCGAACTCATCAGGCTCGCGATACCTCCAGGTATGGGTGCGATTATTAGTGCGCCGGCGCACTACCTTCCGTTACTGGGGGGTCTATTTGACATAAATAGCATCCAACACATGGACCTTTTTGTTCTCGATAAAAACCTGTATCAACCCATTATCAATGTTCTGGTTAGCAAAACGGATTCTTACAACGGGTTGCCGCGCTACGTCATTCGCCAGTCGAGCGATGGTCAGCATAGTTCCAGAGGGGAGATCGTTGCTTCGGCCGGACTAAATTGGCGCTCGGACCGCTTTGCGGAGATGTATGTTCACACCAAGTCTTCTTACCGGCGCAAGGGTATGGGACGAAGCGTTGTTGCTGCCCTTGTGCAATCAGTTCTAGAACAAGGGCAGATACCCTTATACGTTGTTGGAGAAGACAATGCGCCATCCAAACAGCTGGCAGAATCAATTGGCTTTGTAAAAAGTGACGTGAACGAAATCCTCATCGAAGGAGTGCTCAGAGTCCGTCATTAGTCCATCAGCAGCCGTTCAGATTCTCCTATCTATCTTGCAGCGTGAATATTACGAAAAAAAGCCCGCTAAACTATGGACACTGCTCCTATGCCATGGTAGATTTAAGATGTCTCTAAGTAGTATTCAAAATGGAGGTAGTACCCATGGAACGGAAGCTCGGTAGCGTCAAGTGGTTCAGCCGTATCAAAGGCTTTGGATTTATTCTCCCTGACAGTGGTGGATCAGAGGTATTTGTTCACTATTCTGCCATAGAGGGGGAAGGCTATCGTAACTTGTACGAAGGCGATCGGGTAACCTTTAGCGAAATTGACATGGGTAAAGGCCCACAAGCAAAGAATGTAAACCCCCTTCGCTCCATTTCCTAGTCTTTATTAAGCAGTAAGTGATATTTGGAAGGCTCACTCCTAATCGTGAGCCTTCGTGTATTTACAGCTTATCGATAAAGATCTTGGCTACGCTGCTGTTTGACCCGCCGAACCGCAGGAGCAAATCCACCCAGGCCGGAAAGTATAATAAACTGCGTTGAATAAAATATGATTTACGCATATTCTGTTGGGTAGCCTGATGGACAGCATCGTCATACTTGGCTAACTGGGCAAAAGAGAAGTCATTCTTCACAATAGCTTGATCAACGACATCGGCCGCTCGCAGTGAGGATATAAAGCCATTGTGGATACCTCCTCCGGTCAAAGGATTGATCAGGCCGGCCGCGTCTCCAATAAGCAGGGCGCCATCATAGGCTCGTTGCATATCTTGGGAACCAAAATTCAGCTGCCAAACCGCCGTATCGTTTAGTTCACCGCCCCGGTTCAGGCGCTCCTTGATTGCCGGCATCTCCAGGAAAATATCAACCAGATCTTCGAGGCTCTTATCACTATCACGGAATCGGTCCAGGCGCATACCCAGCCCCAAGTTAGCTGTGCTTTCTCCAATAGGGAAGATCCAGGCATATCCGGGAAGAATCCCTCTATAGAGATAGAACTCCACTTCATTTGGCAATACTTCGATGTCAGTAATATAGGTCCGCAAGGCGATAGCCCGATGGCCATCTTCGTGTTTATCCGGCCGCAACCCCCTGGCGACTACTGAAGTAACCCCATCAGCGCCTATGACGACCTTGGCCTTGATCTCCTCATCAACACCATTTAGCCGGGCGCGGACACCGACCACTTTGCCATCTTCGATAAGGATATCTTTGACCTGAGCTTTCATAAAATCGGCGCCAGAGTCAACTGCATGTTCCTGGATAAGCGCATCAAATTTCAACCGGGGAACAACGTGAGAATCCGCACCAGTCACCCCTTTATTCAACTGTGCCCGAAGAACATAACCTCGCGGGGAGGAGAGCAATAATTTGGTAACAGGGTAAAAATTAGCGTCCTTAATCTTTTCTCTCATACCTAGCGAGTACAAGACCTCGATGGCTCCGGCCGGAATGCCGTCGCCGCAAGTCTTATCTCGGGGAAATTCTTGCCTGTCCAACAGGAGAACATCGTGTCCTTTCTGCGCCAGTGCGATTGCCGCAGTGGATCCGCTCGGTCCCGCACCGACGACAATTATTTCTCTCTCCATTCCTATCTCCTAAAACTGTAATACATACAAGCGGTCATCTTGGCGCCAATTAAATATATTGGCCGGACGACTGAACGGAATAATCATATACCTTCATTTTCCCGAATTATCTTGAGCAAACCAGTGCAGCCATCCTCAACCAGTTGGTACACCTGTTCAAACTTCCCTTGGTAATAAGGATCGGGTACATCTCCCAAGTCATTTCCGCTGGTAAATTCAAGAAGGCGAAACATTCTGGGATGGGTGCTATTTTGGGCACGTAAATCAGCGAGGTTACTGGCATCCATCGCGATTATATAGCTGCTATCATCGGCAATATCGTCAGGGTGAATACGGCGTGCCCGGCCACGGTATAAGATACCATGGTTTGCCAGGGTGTTTCGGGTGCCCGAATGAGCCATTTCGCCAATATGCCATGAACTGGTTCCGGCAGAATCAATCAGAAATTGACCGGCCAAACCGGCATCATCGACCATATTTTGAAATACAGCTTCAGCCATAGGCGAACGGCAAATGTTGCCAAGACACACAAAGATTACTTTTACCATTCTTTTCACTTATTCTACAAAAATGAAGGATGGGCGATGTAAATCCACACATCCTTCATCCCTGTATTCACTTGTTCGTCAAGCCGGCCTATAAGCCGCATTCTGTACCTGTTTTATACAGGTGGCGATCATCTATCTTGGCGAGCCATTACTGGCCCGCTCACGCGATCTACCCGGATGTCAAACGGAGCGAGCGACTCCGTGATCGCGCCTGGCGCAACCTCCATCCTGCTTGATCTTGCTCCCGGTGGGGTTTGCCAAGCCATAGACATTGCTGCCTATGCTGGTAGTCTCTTACACTACCGTTTCACCCTCGCCGGTTTCTAACACTAGGTATTGACCGGCAATACACCTCTCTGTTGCACTTTCCGTCGGGTCACCCCGCCCGGCTGTTAGCCGGCACCGTGCTCTGTGGAGTGCGGACTTTCCTCGATTTGAGAACTCAAACCGCGATCGCCCAGCCAACTTGATCGCACGATAGTAACATTGGCCATTTCCTGAGTCAAGCAAACCCTGCCGAACCCCTTTATATCTCTTCGAAGACTCCAATCGTGGCCCTGGGCAGCTAATTTCGATTCAGTTACGGTTTGCATGATTCGGTCAATGGAGTATCCTAATATTTGAACTTATTTTTGGCATAATTCTGCAGCCGTATGTCGACGATTAAAATGGACAAGTTCGTAGAGTTGGTAGCGAAAAATGCTGGAATTTCTTATCCCAGCCCAAGTAAGTTATTGACATGGTCAAGGATGTTTCTGATTCTAAGCTGCCATACTCCCCAGACCGCCAGTTGAGCCAGGTCCTTTAAGGGGTCCAGCCGTTGGCGATGTCGATATCCTTACAGCAGGAAGAGGGAAAGTGTCTGGGATAAAAGAATGAAGATTGTATGAATACGGCACATCTAAGACCATGGTCACGGCCATTTTCTCAGCGGGCATTTCTCCTGTTGGTTGTGATTATGGCGTTGCTAATCCTGGGATTTTATACCGTCACAGATAGCGGCCGGCTCGAGCAGCATACCATTCTCGAAGGTGCGGATTACGCCGGATATGCCGTCTGTCACCGAATAACTGATCGATCCTTTACCATTGCCGGTCGGCAGTTACCCTTATGTGCCCGCTGTACAGGGATGTACTTGGGTGTGGTCTTAACCTTTGTTGTCCTTATCTTGGCCGGTCGGCGACGTTGGTCAATGATGCCCCCCTTACGAGTCATCATAGTACTTCTCGGCTTCATCGTATTATTTGGAGTCGACGGGCTAAATTCATACAGCCATTTTTTCCCTGAATTGCCCCATCTTTACCAACCACAAAATTGGTTGCGGCTAATTACCGGTGTTGGTGCAGGCTTGATGATGGGCATTATTCTATTTCCGGCTTTGGCTCAATCCTTATGGCGGGATCAAGAACAGAAACCGGCCATTGGCTCGCTGCGCGAGTTGGCTGGCGTAGTTTTTCTTGCGGCCATCGTCGTGGCCCTGGTGTTGGGCAACGAACCAACGATCCTGTACGTATTGGGTCTTGCCAGCGCCGGTGGTGTTGTAATGGTTCTAACTGCAATCAACGCCACGGCCTTGCTAATTATCACTCGTCGTGATGCCCAGGCTATCAATATTCGTCAGGCCATTTTACCATTAGGCATCGGTCTGGCTTTGGCGATCATTCAAATTGGCGTTATTAGCTTCATTCGTTATAGTTTTACCGGTACAATGACGGGGCTTCCAGGCCTGTAGATCGCGGTCCAAATCAGTCTATCCGAATAGAGAGGAAATCAATAACATGGAAAAAAAGAGTAATCGTACAACAATCATCGCCATTGTCGTGGTCGTGCTATTATGCTGTTGCTGTGCGGCAGTGGCTGGTGGCTGGCTTTGGGGTGACGCGATTTTGGAAATCCTGGGTATTTAGCGAATATTCTGGGCCGAGTGAAACGGTTGCCGGCGACTTAAAGTCGCAATTTAGTGAGCACCTTGAGGCGCTTGAAGTTGATTGCGCAAGCCCGTAATATGGGCTTCGGATTCGATAAGCTCTGATTGCTGTTTTTCTAGTTTCTCTTGTTCTGCCCTGACAAACCGGGTGTAAGGGGCAACTGTGTCCTCGATCCGTTGCGCGCCACGACGCATTTCCCGGTTAAATTGATCTGTTAGATTACCGACTAAATTTTGCCGCAATGTATTCAGCTTGGTCTCAAGTTCTTGATTTGCCTTCCGCCGCCGGGCCGGTAAAACTAGCAAGCCCAAAGCCATAAAAGTCACACCAAAGGCGATGCCGGTCATGTCTAACCAGGTTGCCGTGGCCAGGGCAGCCACGACTGCTCCTATCCCCAATCCGCCAATTTCTAACAGCGCGACGCCAGCGACCGCAGATCGAGCTGATTCAGCCATTTCGGTAGCTTCTTGTTCTTTATCGAATCCGGCAATCGCCTGGTTTGTGGCCAGGCCGATCGAGTCTATGAGCCGCTGGCGATCATAGGCCAGGGTTCCTTCTTTTGGGCCGGATTGACCGACGATCCGGTCTTCATGCATTTGTTTTCGGCGAGCTAGATGTTCGGAAACGGCCATCCATTGGCGAAGATCTTGCTCAACCATCCAATCCACCAATTCGTCAATCCGAGCTTCAATTTGATTTGGCATATCAGCAACAACTTTTTCCTCGAATTCGACCTGGATTCTGTTGGGACGGACCAGATCAGGAATCCGGCCAAAGCGTATGGTGTCATCGAAAAATGCCCGGCCACGTTTCTCCATTCCGAAAAGAAGGCTATCGATCTCCCCGAGTCGGGCCTGAAAGTTTCGTTGCATATCGTCGTTATAATACGTCATTTGGTCGTGGACGTCATCGAGTAATTGGCTATCTTCCCCGATGGCTTCAAGGTCTTCCTCAATAATGGCCAGTTGACGTTTAGCCAGGCGGAAACCGACTCCCAATGGGTTAAGCAACTTCAAACGAAACCGGCCTTCATCATCCAATGTGTCATGTATAAAATTCTCCAGTGGCTCAAATCCACTCGCTTCCCAGGCTCTCGGCTCACCGGCCTTGGCTTCTTGAGCCAATTTTGCAGAAACAGGGAAAACCCCCTGGATATCGCCGACAAGACGGTGGGCAGAAGAACCGGCAAATTCAATTACTTGGTCAATCGCACCTTGATCCTTTAGAATGTCAATCTTATTCACAACAAGAACGATCTTTTTGCCCCAATCGCGAATTTGGACCAGGAAGGCCCTCTCGCTTTCAGTAAAAGGTCGATCGGCCGAAGTGAGAAACAACACCAAATCACTGCGCGGTATGAACTCCGACGTAAGCGCTTCATGTTCACGCATGATCGCATTGGTCCCCGGCGTATCGACGATATTTACATTTCTAAGCGTTTCGACCGGAGCGGTCTGGATGATTACCCCTTTCGGGCCCGGAGTTTGAGAAACTTCTTCACCATATTTGAGCAGATAGATCTGGTTTGTCGTGGGCGTCACACCCTCTGGCAAGAGTTGCCGCCCAACCAGGGCATTAATGAATGCAGATTTCCCAGAATTAAACTCCCCGGCTGTTACCAACAAGAACAACTCATCAAGTTGGCGAATTGAGTCGGCCAGAGCCGCCCGTTCATCCACGGGCGCTTTGGCATCCGCCAAGGTATCACGGAGAGTTCCCAGGGTGGTTCGAGTTAGTTTGAGCAATTCCTGTTGCTGCTGATTTAGTACAGTTTCCATAGGTGAAAGTATAGCACATCCAAACCTGGCCAAATAAACATTGACAGGGTCCAGTTCCTTGGAAAAAGACGGGAGAGATCGAGAACCTGACTTTACCAGTATTCAATAACTTGGGATCAGCAAGAAAGTATAGCAAATCTATACATTTGGTGTTATAGTTTTCATCGCTTTGCAGACACACGCATTACATGATCCTCGGTCAATAGAACCTGGGTAGGTAATAAAAATTGGCATGTTTGTTAAGAGATTTGGCCAATTCGATTCAGGGCAATCGGGAAACTTTTTCGTCACCAACCCCATTATAAACCATCGGGGATTTGAGAGACATAATCGATGCACTTAGGCAGGATACAGAATATTGGAAGAGAATAGAGCAAAGCAACAAAAAGTTCCCAAGAGAACGAATAAGATGCCCGAAGATTCACTGTTTTATGATAAATTAGTTCCTATACTACTGATTGTCCTCGGGGTGATTATGGCGCTGTTGATATTAATTGCCGCCGGGATTCTACTTGGCTTTTTTTAGGCTTTACCAATGGGTTCAGATCTAGCCCGGGCGTCCAGGTCTTGATCTGAGCAGGAGAGAGAATTTCATCATGTCGTTAAATCTGGTTCTGTCGTTCCTATCAGCATTCATCATGGTAGTCTTTACGATCTACGTCCTCCAGCGCTATTTTGTGCGCCGAAAGCTATATTTTCTTTTTTGGGGTCTGGGTCTTGCCATGTTCGCCATTGGCAGCTTTTCGGAAGCCTATCTCGCTCTGAGCTGGAACAAGTGGGTATTTTTTTGCTGGTATCTATTTGGGGCTGTATTGACAGCAGCCTGGATAGGCCAAGGAACCGTATATCTACTCGCAAAGCAAAGAACAGCCCAAATTACGACGGTCGTCTTAGTTACGGCGAGTCTTATCGCGACCATCCTACTACTAACGACCATGGTAGATCTCACGGAAAGCATATTTTCAGTATCTGAGCCAATCAGCGAACAGTATCAAGAAATCATGCCTGCTATTGCCGAGGGAGGCATAGTACGCCTGACGACCCCCTTCTTCAACATTTATGGCCTGATTACCCTGGTCGGTGGGGCGTTATATTCGACCTATTTATTCTGGCGGAAACGTATATTACCTAACCGCGTGATTGGCAATGTGCTTATCGCTGTTGGGGCTCTAACGATTGCCTCGGCAAGCACCTTGACCCGCTTCGGGTATGGCTCTTACCTCTACCTGGGCGAGTTATTTGCAGCAATCCTGATGTTTAGCGGCTTCCTCGTTGCCGCTGCCCCAGGTCCAATCAGGTCAAAGAAGGATTCAACAGGCACAACGCCCGTTTAACATCCCCTGATAGTAGTCCATGGTTCAAATCACGCTAACTGAGCTCGACCAAAAGAAATTGGATGGTGTGTTCGGTCCGGCCACCCAAATAGCAATGTCCATTCTGGCGAAGATGGCACCAGTCTATGGCGCGACTGAACTTATGGACATCTCCGCCGCCCATATAGACAGCACCATTTACATTGGCCAGGCCGGCCTGGAGTTCGCCGAACGACTGGCAGGGCTTGGAGCGCAGGTAGCGGTTCCATCCACCGTCAATGTTAGTGGCCTTGATGAACGCCACTGGCAGGAATGGTCCGTGCCGACAGATTGGGCTCGCGACGCCTATCGCCAGATGGTTGCTTATCAAAAGATGGGGTGTATTCCAACCTGGACCTGTGCACCATACCAAACAGATCAGCGCCCCTATTTTGGCCAACAGATCGCCTGGGGCGAATCAAACGCCATCGTCTTCGCCAACTCGGTTATTGGCGCCCGAACAGAACGGTACCCCGATCTGTTGGACATCTGCTGTGCGATCACCGGGCGTGTCCCAGCCAGCGGTCTGCATTTAACGGCAAATCGGGCCGGCGATTTGCTTTTGAAACTGGTTGAGATACCGCTTTCGATTAAGAAGGATGACTCTTTTTACCCTGTTTTCGGTCATTTGATGGGCAAGATCGCCCAGGATCGAATCCCGGTAATCACTGGGCTCGAGCGCCAACCTACCGAGGACCAGTACAAGGCTCTTGGCGCCGCGGCCGCTTCATCGGGTACTGTCGCTATGTTTCACCTGGTCGGTTATACACCCGAGGCGCCAACCGAGGCGGCCGCGTTTCAAGGTCGTCGACCGGCTGAGTCCTTTGACATTACGATGGCGGATCTGCGCCAGGCCAGGCATGATTTAACGACGGCAACCGGGAAACGCCTGGACATGGTTGTATTGGGCAGTCCTCATTTTTCCCTAGCCGAGTTTGCCAAATTAGCTCCCCTGGTCAGCGAGAAAAAAGTCCATCCTGATGTTCGATTGCTGGTAACGTCAAGCCGGGCTATGACTCACCTGGCCAGCCAAAGGGGTTATCTGCAGGCGTTAGAGAGCTTCGGCGGCAAAGTTACGGTGGATACCTGCATTTTGGCAACGCCAATGTTGCCCCCAGAAATCAAGACTTTGATGACCAATTCGGCGAAGTATGCTTATTACGCACCCGGATTGCTCGGTACAGAAGTAACTTTTGGCAGCCTGGCCGATTGTGTCACCTCAGCGGTAGAGGGTCGCGTTATTCGCGATGATTCACTATGGGAATAGTTATCCAGGGCCAACCTGTCATCAAAGGAAAAGCCCAAGGCATTGCCCTGGTTACCAATGAACCTCTTTCTTTTTGGGGTGGTTATGATTTTCGCACCGGGGAAATCACTGATCGCCGCCATGCCTTATCTGGTGAAAACTCGGCCGGCCGGATCCTGGCAGTGCCATTTTCGCGAGGATCTTCTACCACGACGGCTGTTCTTTTAGAGGCCGTGCGGGCCAACACAGCCCCGGCCGCCATTATAACAACCAATGTGGATACATTCTTTGCTCTGGCGTCAATCGTAGCCGAAGAGATGTACTCCCGACCCTTCCCTGTCATTGCGCTTTCCAACCCCGATTT
Organism: Patescibacteria group bacterium; assembly: GCA_035527655.1. Taxonomy (GTDB): domain Bacteria; phylum Chloroflexota; class Anaerolineae; order Promineifilales; family Promineifilaceae; genus UBA11865. The sequence continues at coordinate 49,222 of DATLAB010000005.1, forward strand.
TGCACTGATAAAAAGTGGCGATTCGCTGATAATTGGCGAAGATGGAACAATTCGTATCGAACCATCTGGTAGCGGCTAAATCAATTCGATTCAACACCTGCTTCATCCAGCAATCGCAAACGCTCCCACTCGGGTAAATCAGTACCCTTCCCGGCATCCTTAAAGATCATAATCTGGCGCATTTCAACGATTTGATCTCGCAAAACAGCCGCCTTTTCGAACTCCAGCGCTTGCGCCGCGGCCTTCATTTGTTTCTCTAGCTCCTTGATTATCTGGCTAAGTTCGCTCTTTGGTAGATCGGCCACAGTTACATAGGCGCCTTTCTCTTCGGCAAGGACACTTGCCTGGTTTGCGGCAAGCTGGCCGGTCAGGTCACGGACTTCCTTTATGATGCTCCGCGGCTCAATCCCACGTTCCACGTTATAAGCCGTTTGACGCTCGCGACGATTCTTGGTTGCCTCTAGAGCCCTTGCCATCGAATCAGTTATGCGATCGGCATACATTAGCACCCTGCCCTCTACATGCCTGGCGGCCCGGCCGATAGTCTGTATGAGGGCTGTATCGGAACGGAGGAATCCCTCTTTGTCGGCGTCTAATATGGCAACCAGAGAGACTTCGGGTAAGTCCAATCCCTCTCGAAGGAGATTAATACCCACAACCACATCAAAAACGCCCATTCGCAGGTCTCTAAGTATCTCTATCCGTTCGAGGGTATTGATCTCTGAATGTAGGTAATGAACTTTAACTCCCATTTCCAATAGATAGTCGCTGAGATCCTCAGCCATCCGTTTGGTGAGGGTCGTTACTAAGACACGCTGACCTTTCTCCGTTCGTTTTCGGATTTCTCCCAGCAGATCATCAACCTGGCCCGTCACCGGTCTTACTTCCACTTCGGGATCAACCACCCCAGTTGGACGAATGACCTGTTCGACGATGGCCGAAGAGTTGGTAAGTTCGTACGGTCCCAAGGTGGCTGAAGTGAAGACTACCTGGTTAATCCGTTCAGAAAATTCATCAAAATTGAGCGGTCGGTTGTCAAGCGCACTTGGCAAGCGAAAACCATAGTCAACCAATGTAGTCTTACGGCTACGATCTCCGGCCCACATGCCTCGTATTTGAGGAATAGTCATATGACTTTCATCGATAATGAGTAGAAAATCACGCGGGAAATAATCGACTAAAGTCCAGGGCGGATCCCCCACCTGGCGCCGGTCCAGGTGCCGGCTGTAATTCTCAATGCCTGAGCAATAGCCGATTTCGCGTAACATCTCAAGATCATACATGGCTCGCTGCTCGATGCGTTGTGCTTCCAGGTACATCTTCTGGCTTTTGAAATGGGCGATCTGTTCATTCAGTTCAGCCTCAATATCATTGATCGCCGCGCCTAATTTTTCTTCATCCGTGATAAACTGTTTTGCCGGATAAATAGATATCTCAAGAAGTTCCGCCAGCAACTCTCCCGTAAGGGGCTCAATCTCAGTTATTCGCTCTACCTCATCTCCCCAAAACTCGATCCGATAAGCAGTCTCAGCATAGGCGGGGACAATTTCCAGCGTGTCTCCGCGGACTCGAAAAGCACCTCTGCGCAGCTCAATATCATTTCGTTCATACTGAATATCAACAAGATGGCGTAGAACATTATCTCGCCGGTAGAGTTTTCCTCGTTCCAGCGTGACTGTTACTTTTCCGTAAGCCTCAGGATTACCTAATCCATAGATACAGGATACGGAGGCGACAATAATAACATCCCGTCTGCTGAGTACATTCATCGTCGCCTCAAGCCTTAGGCGGTCTATCTCTTCGTTAATATCCGTCTCTTTTTCGATGTAAAGGTCATGACGGGGCACATAGGCTTCTGGTTGATAGTAATCATAATAGCTGACAAAATAGGAGACGGCGTTTTTAGGGAAGAATTCCCGAAACTCAGTGTAAAGCTGGGCCGCCAATGTCTTGTTGTGGGCAATGATCAGTGTCGGCCGCTGAACAGTTTGAATAACCTGGGCCATCGTAAAGGTCTTGCCGGTTCCAGTGGCCCCTTGCAAGGCCAGATAACGGTTATTCTCCTCGAGGCCGGCAACAAGTTCTTTAATAGCTTGTGGCTGGTCTCCGGTCGGTTGGAAATCAGAAACTAGTTCAAAATTTGGCATCTGATCCTCGTATCAAAGAGAGCAAGAAAAAGCACCCCCTGGCGGGAGTGCTTATTACCAGTGGAGATGGCGGGAATCGAACCCGCGTCCGAAAAATTCAGCCTCTAGACATCTACAAGTTTAGTCAGCCAATTTGAATTTCGCGTTCAGGGGCCCCGACTGACAGGGTCGCCATGCCCGCTAACCGATAGCCCCCGAAAGGGCCTCTTAGTCTCTCCCATCGGTGTCGGGAAGAAGCACGTTGGCGATTATGACGCTCACATCTTGCTCGACCAACGAGCGATCAAGGTGAACGGGTCCCCATTTTTGGAGACCTTCGCAAATCAACCCGCTTTAAGCAGCGAGCGGAAGAGCGTTATATGCAGTCGTGCGGTTGGCACTTTTGCGTTTGCTTCAAGTTTAACGAGGTTTGAAGCGAACTCGACTTGCAATCCAGGACCAGCCTTCCTCGTCGAAGCCTATCATCCCCAGATAACTCAATTATATCACATCCGAGATCGCATACTATTGTAAATTCATTAACAGTCCTACCAGGGTTCAATGATCAGATTGTGAATGGATTTTTCAGCCGCTCGAGTATCGTCATCAGTCACGACCATACTGATACTACATTCTGAAGAACCTTGGGCGATGGCAATAATATTTACAACGTCGTCGCCCAATGCCGTGAATAAACGCCCCGAGATGCCCGGAGTTCCGCGCATACCTGCGCCGACGACGGTCACTATTGACACATCTCGCTGGGCCCAAATCCGATCAATGTCCCGGCGGCTGATTTCGTCAGCGAACTCTCCTTCTAGGGCTTCGATAATATGATCGGTCGCTCCATCTGGTACGGCAAAACAGATTGATTGTTCCGATGATGCCTGGGAAATCAACAATACGCTTATCTGGCTTCGGGCTACTGCGGCAAATGTTCGCGCGGCAATACCCGGAACGCCTAGCATTCCCTTCCCTTCGACATTTACCAGGCTAAGTTTTCGGATCGCGGTGACGGCCTTTATCTTACCATTATTTTCAGAAACAGCTTCGATGATGAGTGTGCCTTCATTCTCGGGTTGGAAAGTATTTTTAATCCTTAACGGGATATTGTTCTCAACGACCGGCCGTATGGTTTTTGGATGAAGTACCTTTGCCCCGTAAAAAGCCAACTCTGCGACTTCTCGATAAGAGAGACGACTGATGGTACGAGCCTCGGAAACAAGCCGGGGATCGGCCGTCATAATGCCATCGACATCAGTCCAGATCCAAACTTCAGCGGCCTGTAACACCTGCCCTAAAATTGCAGCGCTAAAATCTGATCCGCCCCGGCCGAGCGTGGTTATGATTCCGTTTTCCGTTGCCCCGATAAAACCAGTGACCACTGCGACAGAACCGTCATCCAGCAGCGGACCTAGGCGTGCTTCCGTTTGTATTCGTGTCTGCTCTAACAAAGGCGCGGCGCACTGGAAGCTGTCATCAGTCACCAGCAACTCAGAGGCATCAATAGCCTGGGCTGCCTGGCCCAGGTGGCGAAGATATCCGGCCACGATTCGAATGCTTAGCCGCTCGCCAATGGAAGTCATGGCATCCAGTGCACGAGGCGTCAATTCCCCTAGAACCAATACCGCCCTGCACAATGATTCATATCGATCAATAAACTGGTCGATTTCGGCGGTGATCGCTTGCGCTTCCGAACTGCCAGAGAGCAATTCAGCGAGCACCTGAAAATGCCTTTTTCGGATTTTCGATGACAACTCCCTATAAGTTGTCGAATCTCCGGAGGCAGCGCTGGTCGCGCCCTGGAGCAGCTGGTCAGTGATGCCGCTCATCGCTGAACTGACAACGACTACTTTGGACCACTGTTCTCTACTTTGTAAAATCAGAGCGCTTGCCCGCCGGATGGCCTCTGCACTCCCAACCGACGTGCCGCCGAATTTCATCACCAGTAACATTAGAAAATCCTTTCATTCATTTTAGATTTGAGCCAGGGCCTGATCGAGATCGGCCAATATATCGACCGTATCCTCAATACCAATAGCAAAACGGACCAGGTTATCTTTGATGCCAATCGCCAGCCGTTCCTCGGTAGATAACTCATAATAAGACATGAGCGCCGGTTGTTCGATCAGACTCTCTACACCACCAAGACTTGGGGCGATGTAGGGGATGGTCATAGCATCGATAAACCTCGATGTGGTGTCGAGTGGTTCTTCGTCAGCTCTCTGAGCGATCTCGAAACTTACAACGCCGCCATATCCCTCCATTTGAGTGCGTGCAATATCATAATCAGGGTGAGAAGCCAACCCAGGATACCATACCCGCTCAATCTTTGGATGTTGGGCAAGACATTCGGCAACGGTCTGAGCCGTCCGATTCTGCTGCGCGACTCGCAAAGCCGCGGTTTTTAATCCACGTTCAAGCAGAGAAGCGGCATGGGGATCGAGAATGCCCCCAAGCATGCCTTGACTTTGGCGAAGGGCGTGAATTAACCCTGACTCGCCGATGACAGCGCCGGCCATGATATCATTGTGACCGCTAAGGTACTTCGTGGCACTGTGAACAACCAGATCGATGCCGAACTCAAGCGGCCGCTGGTTAAAGGGCGTGGCAAAAGTAGCATCAATGATCGTTTTAATCCGATGCTGGCGCGCAATTGTTACCAGACGCTTCAAATCAACTACTCGGAGATAAGGATTGGTTGGACTTTCGCTGATAATCATTCGGGTATTAGCTTGAATGGCCGCTTCTAATGCCTGAAAATCACCCATCGGCACCTGGGTGCTTTCGATATCCATTCTTTTCAAAAACGTTTGGCAGAAAGTTCGGGTCTTTCGATAACAATCGTCGGTGAAAATCACATGGCTGCCGGCCGATAACATAGACAGCAGAACATTGGTGATCGCGGCCATGCCCGTGGGGAACAAAAGAGTGTCCCCTCCATTTTCAAGAGCCGCCAGCCGCTTCTCGACTGCCCGAACTGTTGGGTTGCCATAGCGGCCGTATTCGCCACGTTCGGCCATCACCGGGTCCACACCCCACATTTTTGCTTCCATAAATGCCTTGAGGTCCGCTGTGTCGGCAAAGGTATAAGTCGCCGTCTGGACCACCGGTGTTACCAATGCATGATGCGCTCGGACACGACGATCCCTTAACTCTCCATGCACCGCCGTCGTGGATTTTTCGCTTTTTCGTTCCTCATACTCGGTTACCGGATTCGATCTGGTCGCTTCAGTTAGACAAAGCATCTGTTTCTCCTCATAAAAAGCAAAACGGCCCTTCGCTAATGTATCCAGAGCGAAAAGCCGTAAAAGAAAACGACCTCTTCCTAAGATTATCGAAGAGGCCAGTATTTATACACTGCCACATCTCATCTATCAGAAGTATGCCTTCTTTGCAGAAGACTCACACGTCTGCCGAAATTAGCACCATTTCCGCAATATCTGCGGCGGTTGCTGAGGCTTCATCGGGTCGGTCCCTCTGCCTCTCTGGATAAAAGTGTGTGTTGCTATTCAGTTGTTAGGCAACATGCTACCAAATGACTGGCAAACTGTCAACCCCAAATAAATGGTTGTGTTATTCTTCAGCGAATCTGTCACCCATTAAGAAATCAGCGAAAATGTCACCATGATGGAAAAGCCTAGACGGATCTAAAAGGGAAAGTCCTCCAAGTTGACAATTGGCCATGACCAGGGCCAAGGTATAATAATCCCCATGTTTGAATTTGAACTGGAAAGTAGCGACCCCCAAAGCGGCGCGCGGGCTGGTTATTTTTATACACCCCATGGCCTCATCCCGACGCCTACCTTCGCCCCCGTCGGAACACAGGCCACGGTCAAGGCTCTCACCCCTCGGGACTTACATGAACTTGGCGCCCATTTGATACTCAGCAATACTTATCATTTGTTCTTGCGCCCTGGCGAGGATCTGGTCAGCGAAATGGGTGGATTACATAACTTTATGGGTTGGCAAGGACCCCTTTTGACTGACAGCGGAGGTTTTCAAGTATTTAGTTTAAGCAATACGCGAAAGATCGACCAGGATGGGGTAACGTTCAGATCCCATCATGATGGATCAAGCCATCGGTTTACACCGGAAATAAGTATCGCCATCCAGGAAAGTCTCGGAGCGGATGTCATCATGGCCTTCGATGAATGCCCGCCGCCTGATGATTACCAATATGTCAAGGACTCTTTATCAAGAACTCACCCGTGGGCGGAACGGTGCCTCCAGGCCCAAACACGTACGGATCAAGCCCTTTTCGGCATTGTCCAGGGTGGTATTTTCCCAGATCTACGTGAGGAAAGCGCTCGCTATCTCATGACGCTGAACTTCCCAGGTTATGGCATTGGTGGGCTTTCTGTGGGCGAAAGCAAAGCTGACATGTATGCGATGTTAGATGTGTTGAATGATGTCTTACCAAGGGATAAACCACGTTATTTGATGGGTGTTGGAGCAGCAGAAGATATAATAAATGGGGTCATGCGCAGCATCGATATCTTTGATTGTGTCCTGCCCACCCGCCTGGCCCGCCATGGGGCGGCAATGGTGCCCGGCGGTCGGCTCAACTTGAACAATGCTTCATTTTCTCGAGATCCAAAACCAGTCGATCAGAATTGCACCTGTTATACATGCCAGAATTTCAGCCGGGCATACCTGCGTCATCTAGTCAAAGCAAAAGAGATATTGGGTCACATGCTCTTGACTGCTCATAACATACATTTTTTGTTGGCTCTAATGCGCCAGCTACGGCAAGCGATTATCGATGGAAACTTTACCGGTCTGGCTCAGCAATTACTGAGACATTATCCGACCTTATGACCGCCTTCAATCCCACTTTTGGTAGCCATTAGGTTATATCTAGGAATTAAATTGCGTGGATTATTTAGAAGCAATCTTGTTGGGAATTATTCAAGGTGCGACCGAATTTTTACCGATATCCAGCTCAGGTCATTTGTTGCTGATTCCCAGCATTCTCAACCTTTCAGAACCTGACCTAAACGCCATCGCTTTCGCCCACCAGGGGACCCTACTGGCTGTTCTCGTATATTTTCGCCATGATCTGTGGTCAATCCTTACGGCCGTCCTTGAGGGCCTACGAATACGCCAGCCCATGCTCGATCCAAACTCCCGCCTCGGTTGGTATATCGCAGTGGGCACAGTTCCGGCCGTAATTGGCGGATTGTTTTTTGCCGCCACTATAGAAGATAAGCTGTCTGATCCGACTATCGTCGCCGCCATGCTGATTGTCACCGGTATTATATTGTTATTCGGCGAGCGGATACGGACAGCTAATCGAACCCTACACCAAATGAGGTGGTCTGATGCGATTGCCATCGGGCTTGCGCAGACATTCGCCCTGATTCCGGGGATCTCGCGGAGCGGTATTACAATAACCACTGGTCTCGGCCGAGGCCTTGATCGCTCTCCTGCCGCAAGATATAGTTTTTTGTTAGGCGTCCCGGCAATTGCCGGTGCTGGTTTGATTGCCATGACCGAACTCGCCCAATCAACGACGATCACCGAGCAGCTTCCCCTGTTAGCCGTCACCTTTATCGCTTCGGCCGTGGTTGGTTATGCTTGCATCCATTTCCTGCTGACTTGGGTCCGTCGTCACAACCTCTACCTCTTTGCCTTTTATTGCATTACCTTTGGTACACTCTTCCTGGTCATTACAGCGATTTGAGGTCAATGAGACTCCGTATCCTGTGGATCTATATATGGGTCTTATTGTCAGTTGGGATATTCTCGGCATGTAACGATCAACCCATTCCAACACCACCCAAAATCATTGTCACGGCGCCAGCCACACCTTTACGTATTGGTCTGAGCGATAGCGCATTTGCCCTGGAGGGATTAGCCAGGATCGCCAATGATTTAGATCCGGGTCAGGCGGCGCTGCATTTTATTGTGGGCAACGATCAGACGTTACTGGAGGATCTTGATGCCGGTCGGCTAGATGCCGCCATTATCTACTCAATCCCAGAACCAGAAGGACGTTGGATATCCCAGGTCGCCGTCGATGGACTGATAATTTTCACCCATACAGGAATACAACTAGCAGAAACCGGCATTCAGGAAGTCAAGGCTCTATTTGCTGGAAGGGTGGCTAACTGGTCGACGCTCAACCAAGCTGAGGCTCTTGTGGTCATCTTCAGCCGGGAACCAGGATCTGGGGCTGGGTCAGGCTTCGACAAGCTGGTAATGGGTGGCTTACCTGTATCGGCGGATTCATTGATAACGATCAGCGAAATCGATATGTTGGATTCAGTTACAAACACGCCAGGAGCCATTGGCTACGGTATGATGGGATCTACTGAAGTTGTTGCCACCATCGCCATCGAAGGAAACCAGGCTTCCCCTACAGGTACAGCTGATAATTCGTACCTTTTAAGCATGCCGCTTTTCCTTGTTTCCTTAGAAGAGCCTTCAGGAGATCTCCAAGTTTTCCTGACCAATCTTTTATCAGAAGAAGGACAATCTATTATAGGTGAAAAATACGGCCGACTGCGCTAGAATAGGAAGATATAACGTTCACATTAACTTTTGGGCATGAATGTTTTCAACTATTGCCAAAATGAATGCCTTAATTTGGTTGTTGCTAATATCCAGAGCGTTGTCAACGGCTAGAGGTCAGAATATGCTCCTGGTTCGCTCATTTATCATTGCCTTTTGGACCGGCTATATCTGATAACCCACCATTGATCTTGAGTTGTCCTCAAATCAACAATCACATGATCCAGAAGCTTGCGCTGCCTGAGGCAGTCTATTTCTGGACCGATAAGATTGAACAATATTCACCCTTGTGGGTTAGAGATGGCTACAAAAGGAATTTCAAATGAATAACGATATTTCAGTCGAGCTAGATAAACGCAACGGCAAGAATCTATCTGCCTTAAGGGCAACCACAGATAGCGAAAGCTTTATCAAACTCGAAGATACGTTTGGGGCAAATAACTATCATCCCCTGGATGTCGTGATCGATCGCGGTGACGGTGTCTGGGTATATGACGTGGATGGCAACAAGTACCTTGATTGCCTGAGCGCTTACTCGGCTGTTAGCCAGGGGCACTGCCATCCCGCGATAGCGCAAGCAGCAATCGACCAGATGCGACGGCTGACACTGATTTCGAGGGCCTTCCGCAACGATCAGATGGGTCCTTTTCTTAAAGAGCTATGCAACCTGATCGGTTATGATTTAGCTCTATTAATGAACAGTGGGGCCGAAGCTGTTGAGACAGCGATAAAAGCGGTTCGCAAATGGGGCTATGTTGTCAAAGGCGTTCCGGCTAACCAGGCCGAAATCATCGTCTGTCAGGGCAACTTTCACGGCCGGACGACAACAATCGTGGGTTTCTCTTCTGAGGCGAAATACAAAGAAAATTTTGGCCCGTTTACACCTGGATTTATAACTATCCCGTATGGCGACGGAGCCGCTCTTGAAGCGGCAATCACTCCCAATACAGTCGCTTTCTTATTCGAACCGGTCCAAGGTGAAGGCGGCGTGGTTATTCCACCTGAAGGTTATATTGCCGAGGCCGCCGAAATCTGCGCGCGTCACAATGTGTTGCTGGTAGCTGATGAGATCCAGACTGGACTAGGTCGCACTGGAAAATTACTAGCCTGCGAGCATGAAGGCGTCAGACCGGACGTAGTAATCCTTGGAAAGGCGTTGAGCGGTGGATTTTATCCTGTATCGGCTGTCTTAACTGATGAACCAATCTTAGGTCTATTTGTTCCTGGTGATCACGGCAGCACTTTTGGCGGGAACCCCCTAGGAGCGGCCATTGGGCGAGCAGCCTTAAAAGTAATAGTTGATGAGCAAATGATCACCCGATCCAGCGAATTGGGCGCTTACTTCAAAGGCCGGCTCGAAAGAATCGAGAGCGACTATATTAAAGAGGTCCGTGGCAAGGGGCTATTCATTGGTGTGGAACTCAATGTTCCGGCTCGTCGCTTCTGCGAATCTCTGCGGGATAGAGGCATTCTCTGCAAAGAAACCCATGGCAATGTGATCCGCTTCGCCCCACCACTGGTCATTACCAAAGATGAAATTGACTGGGCCCTTGGCCAGATTGAACCTGTACTGATGGAGGATTTGGGTTAAATTGCCCAAGATTCCCGAATTTCTACTACGTTCCCTATATATAAAGCGAAGCTTGAAAAATATTGATGTCGGGTTTGAGTTTCAAATAAATAACGAGCTTGGTCCGGTGAGAGTTACTAGCGCCCAAGCGTTAAGACTTGATCGCAAGCCGGTACCACTGGATAAGTATCAATTTATCCTTGGCGATACGATCGCTGCTTTTGATGAAGTCTCGGCCGAGAATTCTGTACCCATGCGGAAGGGAGAATCTCTAACGGTGCTAGTTCAAGGAGCAAGCCCACTTCGCGGTCGGCATACACTGGGCATTGGCAGAATGACGGCCTGGGATTGATCTACATGAATGCCCGCTTTTACTTGCCTTATAATAACCGCTTCTTGTCGGCGGATACCATCGTCCCTGACCCGACCAATCCCCAGTCGTTTAACTGATACACCTTAAATAACCCAGTCACGTTTGTATCTATTTAGCTACAAACAGGGCAAAGGCGCCGCTGAGATCATGCGGACCAACAATCAAACCCGGTCGGATAATTAGACTTCGACCGGACATTATCCCGTCAATGGTTTGTTCGCATAAGATCTTGTGAGGTCGATGAGCACTCCCAGAGATCTCTTCAACTGACTCACGCTCAAGGACTCCAAGCATTCCTAACTCGTCAATAATGGGCTTCCGTATATCGGCATAGACAGATGTTGAGGATATGAACGCACAGTGGTCGACTGCATGGGCAAGAAGCTCGGCCGAGGCTTTATCTATACAAGGCAAGTAGCCACAAATGTCAATGACAGTATCCCATATCCGGTTCTGCAGCGCGATTAGAATTCCATCGCGATCCCATCGCAACTTTTCTATATCAGGATAAAGATGGGGTTTGTTCTGGCCTCGGCTGAACAGCGTCACTTCGTGATCGCGGGATTGGGCAGCAATTTCAAGATGGCGTCCGAGAAATATCGTCCCGCCAACGATAAGTAGTCTCATGGTTGAAAATCCTTCCGCATCAGTGTACAGTTTGTCGATACACTGCCAATTATACAATAAACCCAGGACGAAAAATGAAAATATCGTTATCCCATGGAGACATAAAGAATAGTTCAGCGGACACAATTATTGTAAATTTATTTGCAGGCGTCACACAACCGGGAGGAGCTACTCGTGCAGTAGATAACGCTATGACGGGCGCCATAAGCGAGATAATTGCCTCAGGTGATCTGACTGGCGAGGCCGGCGAAGTCGCCGTACTTTATCCTCGGGGTGCAATTCCTGCCCAACGCGTTCTTATTGTTGGTCTTGGTAAGTCCGATGAACTCGATTTAGAGCGAGTCCGGAAGGCATCAGCCTCCGCCATCCTTCGCGCCCGCCAACTCAAGGCTAAGAATGTCGCTACAATTGTGCATGGGGCCGGGATCGGAGGTCTTCCGGTAGAGGCCGCCGGCCAAGCGACAATTGAGGGCACCCTGCTGGCTTTATACAGATTTGATGCCGACAAAAAGAAAAGTAAAGATTGGGAAATAGAAACGTTTACTGTCGTCGAACATGCACAGGAGAAAATTGAGCCTATTAAAGAGGGAATCCGGGTGGCTGAAGCAATAGCTTCCGGAACCTATCTGGCCAGAGATTTGGTAAATATGCCTCCCAACATTGCAACGCCAACAAAGTTAGCAGAGACAGCCGGAGAAATAGCCAAGGCGCATGGGATGGGACTCATCGTAGGCGATCGCCGTTGGGCGGCTGAGCGAAAGATGGGAGCATTTTTAGCCGTCGCCAAGGGTGCTGGAGAACCACCCATGTTTATCGTTCTGGAACATAATAGCGATCGGCAGGATCTGCCGGCGATCGTCCTGGTAGGCAAGGGAATAACCTTCGACACCGGCGGTATATCCATCAAGCCAGGGGAACGGATGTGGCTTATGAAATCAGATATGGCTGGAGCAGCAGCCGTATTGGGCACGATGCAAGTTGTTGGCCTTCTGAATCTACCGTTGCGAATCATCAGCATCACGCCTTGTACAGAAAATATGCCTGATGCCAATGCCTACCGGCCAGCCGACGTTATAAAAGCCAGTAACGGTAAAACTATTGAGGTGCTCAATACCGACGCCGAAGGAAGGATGGTCCTGGCCGATGGACTGGTTTTCGCCAAAAATTACAAGCCGGCGGCCGTCGTTGATCTGGCCACCTTGACCGGCGCTTGCGTTATCGCTCTGGGCCAGGGGATTGCCGCCGGTTTGTTCAGCACCGATGACTCCCTGCGCGATATGCTGGTTACTGCCGGGGCCAAGACTCATGAACGCTTGTGGCCTTTACCTTTGTGGGACGATTACAAAAAAGCTATTGAATCACAGGTGGCTGACATCCAGAATACCGGTGGTCGATTCGGCGGCGTTGCCACATCAGCCGTATTCCTCAAGGAGTTCACCGATTATGCTTGGGCACACCTGGATATAGCCGGTATGGCCTTCACTGACAAAGATGATGCGTACACGCCCGCCGGTGGAACAGGTTTTGGCGTCCGACTTCTAACGGATTATTTGCGAAATTGGCAAGCACAGAATAGCATCGGCGCTTCCAATTAGTAGATAATCCACGTTGGCCATTGGTTCTCGCATTCAGAATGGAATCAGCACAGAAACAGACATAAGCGATTCTTGTAAGTGAACAGGAGGCAATATATCATGTCGATGCCTACACCACCTATGACTTTGGGGGTCGAGGAAGAGTATCAAATCATCGATCCCGTTACGCGCAACCTGCACTCATATATTTCCGAATTCCTTTCACAAGATGAGCAACGTTCAAAAAAATTAGATTTAAAGCCTGAGCTCATGCAATCACAGGTTGAAGTTGGGAGTCGTGTCTGCCGCAATGTCAAAGAGGTGCGCGCCGAAGTCATTCGTTTGCGACGTGAGGTGTTTTCCCTTGCTGAAGAAAACAATCTAAAGATTGCCGCTGCCTCCACCCATCCATTCGCCAAGTGGGAAGAACAATCGATAACAGAGGGAGTTCGTTACCGTGAGCTGCTGGATGACATGCAACGGGTAGCCCGTGGCTTACTCATCTTTGGCATGCACGTCCATGTGGGCTTTGGTGCTGACCAGTCGTCAAAGGATTTAATGATTGAGATTATGAACCAGGCGCGTTATTTCATCCCACACCTTCTGGCCTTATCCACGAGCTCGCCATTCTGGCACGGTTATAATACCGGTCTAAAATCTTATCGCAGCGTGGTGTTTGAGATGTTGCCCCGAACTGGCATCCCCCATTCCTTCCAATCTTGGGCGGAATACAAGGCCTATGAACGCACATTAGAGCAAGTTGGCTCGTTTGGGAAACGGGATCCAGTGGCAAAGATCTGGTGGGATATTCGGCCCCATCCTGTATTCGACACGCTTGAATTTCGCATCGCCGACATCTGCACCAGGGTTGATGAGTGCGTTTGTATCGCTGCCTTGTTCCAGGCAATTTGTGCTAAACTGCTCAAGCTGCGGCGTAACAATATGTCCTGGAGACATTATCGCCACATGCATATTTCAGAGAATAAATGGCGGGCTCTTCGATATGGGATTCACGGCGATTTGATTGATTTTGGTTTGGAAGAATCTGTTCCATTTCATTTTCTAATGGAAGAACTCCTTGAGATTGTAGATGATGTTCTGGATGATCTAGGCAGCCGAGAAGAAGTCGAGTACATTCGAACAATCCTGCAAAATGGGACTAGCGCCGATCGACAGATAGCTGTATTCGAACAGAATGGGGGTGACGAAAATAGGGAAGTTGCCCTTAGGGCGGTCGTAGACAATCTCGTCGCCGAAACCCAGGAGGGTCTGTAGGATGACGGCAGTTGCCCAGTGACCTGCGCGGTCAACTCTTCAATTGTTCGGTAAACTTATCTCACCAGTTCTGATAGCGCATCTTTCCCGCGACCATCGTGCCGGCAATGCCTGCTCCCAAGAGTTCGTCACTGGGAATTTGATAGATATCTTGATCAAAGATAGTCAGATCTGCGATTTTTCCCGGAGCAATGCTGCCCATCCTTTTTTCGCGACCACTGGCGAAGGCAGCGCCCATCGAGTAGGCGGCGATCGCTTCCGTGACTGTAAGTTTTTGTCCAGGATGCCATCCTTGAGGGGATGGCCAACCATCTGAACGGCGACGGCTGACGGCCGCGTAAATACCGGTCAATGGATCGATCGGCTCAACGGGAGCATCAGAGCCAAAGACAATGGCTGCTCCGGCTTCAAGCAGTGTTCGCCAGGCATAGGCGTAACGAGTTCGTTTCCCCCAATATCGCTCTGCCATTTCCATGTCCGACGTGGCATGGATCGGTTGCATCGAGGCAATAACGCCTAATTTTGCGAAGCGCAGCATATCTTGCGGGTGTAATAGTTGGGCGTGTTCGATGCGGTGCCTGAGATACGAGGATCGTGTTCTGGAGGATCCCAATCGCTTGCTTTCCTCTTGCCGAACACCCTCATAGACATCCAAAACCTCGTGGTTGGCCCGGTCCCCGATAGCATGAATAGTCACACAAAGGCCGGCGGCGCTGGCAGCTATGGCCCGAGCCATCATCTCCTCTTTTTCGGTGACAACAATGCCCAGATTATCTGGTTCATTTTCATATGGGCTTAACATCGCCGCCGTACGCGGCCCTAATGCGCCATCGGCAAACATCTTGACCCCCCCTATTCGTAGCCAATCATCACCCAAGCCACTACGTAAACCAAGCCCAATGGCCTGGTCGAGCAGATTCAATGGTATATTTTTTACCACTCGCAACTGGAGAGTGTCATTTTGGTGCAATGATTGTAAGGCCTGGAAGCAAGAGCGGCCGTCATAATCATGAATTCCTGTCAGCCCGACCTTGAGACAGTTCTGTTGCCCGAGACGCATGGCCGCCACAAGCGCGACCTCATCTGGTTTGGGATACATACCTGGACAAGATCAATGGCACTCTCGAAGAGAATACCCGTAGGCTGATCCATATCGGATCGCTGAATCTCACCACCCAGTGGATCCGGAATTTCTCGACCTATGCCGGCTATTTGCATAGCCTTTGAATTTGCCCAGGCAGCATGCCCACTCTTGTGCTTCAGAAAAACTGGCCGGTTGGCAATGATCCTGTCCAGGTTCGACGCATTAGGAAATTGCTTGCCTGGCCATGTTGCCAGGTTCCAACCACGGCCGAGCAACCAACAATCATCCTTCACTTTCTGCGCAAATGAGGCAACCAACGCCAGTGCTTGATCGAGATCCCTGGCCCCATCCAGGTCGATGCGTTGCAAACCCAGCGAATATGAGCGGAAATGCATATGAGAATCGACTAAACCTGGGGTCACACAATTCCCGACCAGGTCAATCTTTTCTCCGCCCGCCCCTAGGTACGCCAGCATTGCCTCATCATCGCCCACATCCAAAATCCGCCCGTTCGAGATGGCCAGCGCGGTAACAAATGGATTTGCTCGCTCCTGTGTGTAAATTCGACCATTCAGCAAGACCAGGGTTGCTGTCTTAATCGCCCCATGTAGATCATAGCAAGAGCCGCCGGCTTTCTTCTGTTACTCAAGATACACCTGCTGGTAGGTAACCTCCGGTATTTATCTGATTTTGACGAAGGTTTGCCTAAAATGACCAAAGGCTAATGACCATCATTGAAACTGCAGGAATAACCAGGTTGTCCAATCCCCAGGGGCTTGCTGCTTCGGCAATTGTCGAGGCTGTGATGACCACAAGCGCCGGGGCCAAAGCTGCAGCGGCCGTAATCTCTGGCGAGCCGGGCATCAACCAGAGAGCTAGCCATGTAAAGAATCCGCCGAAGACAAAAAAACCGGCCGAGCCCTGAAGAGTACGGGTATGGCCAAGAACCGTGTAAGTCGTGGTCCCATAGCTTAGGCCAATCACTGAAGCCAGCCCATCACCCCAAGTCAGGGGCATCAACGCCGCAACAAGAAGAGGTGGTTCGTTCCAAAAGACCAAGGCAACGGCTGCGGCCGCCACGGGAAAATAGACTGTTCCCAGATTTGAGCGACTGCCGCTGGCCATCGACGAGAAAAAACCATAGCGCCAGTCGAAAATATTAAGGAGTGCAAATGATAGACTGGCGGCGACAAATGGCCAGGGAGAAGCAAAGAGAAATGGGACCAACCAACTCAACATGCCAACGCCAATATGGATAAACTTACGTGTGAATACGTTACTGTATCCTCGCCAACGACGTAAACCTTCGGCCAGGCCAATGATCATAAAAACATACAGATAAGCAACCAACAAACCAATGTAGTTATTCATAAGTCGGGGGTCATAACGTGAAGAAAACGGTCTATAGAAGATCGAATAATGGGTGAATCGTCTATTGCAGATCAGACAGTGAGATGGTCGTAGAGCATATCGAGGCTTAAGTCGGGAACGACTGTCTCTTCTACTTGCAAAGTAAGACTGGCGGCGGCGGCGCCTAGACGGATAGACTCGATCGCTTGTAAATTGTTTGTGATACCAAAGATAATAGCGGCTGTAACCGCATCTCCAGTCCCGGTACTATCAACCATCTGGCTGTATCGGGCCGGTATGTAGCCTGTTTCATCCGAAGTAGCATAAACAAGGCCATAATCCGAGAGGGTGATGACAACCATATGAACGCCTTTGCGCATGAGAAGTAAAGCGGTTTCCAGGCTCAAGTCCGGGTTAAAGCCGCTGAATTCAACCTCTGCCAGTGCAGACGCTTCGACCTCATTAGGAACAATTAAATGCAGATCACCCAGATGCGGGTTCAGTTTTCTGGCTAACCGTGTAGATGAAGGATCGGCACATAAAGGAACCTCAAATTGACTTGCAAGCCTGACTACTGTCGCCAGGGTCGCCGGAAGCAGGCTGCCATCAATCATGATCATGCTTGCATCACGAAACAACCGCCGATTCTGGTAGAGGTAACCCGGAGTAACATCTTGCATTACGCGTACATCATCCAAAGCGACAGAAAGTGAGCCATCTTCAGCTAGGAGGGCAATATACGATCCGGTGTGATAATCAGATGATGTGAGGGTAAAACTGGTATCCACACCAGCCTCTTTCGTTTGGCTGATGAGTTGTTGGCCTGTGTAATCATCTCCGACAGCCGAGATAAGAAATACTTCAGCACCCAGACGACTCAAGTTCTCAGCCACATTACGTGCTGTCCCACCTCGTACATGGCGGATATGCGCGGTGTTCGAGGTTCCTGGTTCTAAACCGGCCGATGGCTTACCTTTCGTATCAAGGAGCATAGCCCCAATAACGAGTATATGATCACCCATTCGGATACCCTTCGACGAATTATCGCCCTACTTTTTTCAAATGATAGTTGACAATCTGGTGCTGTTACCAGCACCTGGCGAAGTCAGCCTTCGCTCAGCTCAAGTTGGCGGCGGAGACTATCGATTTTTTCCAACAAATGCTCAGGTAATCCGGTCACTTCTTCGGATTGCATAGCCAATCTTTCAAGTGAAGAAGTCAGTTGGATGGCTAATTCTTTTTTTCCGGCCGATTTACCAATATCTGGCTGAACCTGGTCCACTGAACCGGCCATAGCCCGTGCGAAATTTGCCTCTGCTCGCGTCCAGGCAAGATCTGACTCCTCAACCGATATATCCTCGCCCATCGAAGCGCGTATAGACTGCTGCTCCTGCCAGTACGTCTGCCATTGGCGAATATTCTGTTCAACGATTGGATCGGGTAACTCGAAACGCCCCATGCGGACATCATGGACATCTAATCCTAGGTCCCTGAGAACCCCTTGTACTCGCCGTCTTAGCTCAGACTTCAGCCGGGGGTGAGGGTAAATGCCTATTCTATCAGAGTGGATGAGTTCATCTAATCGTGATTCAGTAATTAATTCGCCCAGTTCACGAATGGCAAAAAGGATGACCAGATCATCCCATTGGGCAATTTCACCATCACCTAACACTGTCTGCCCGTAGGCAGCACGCTTAACTGCCTCTGTATCAAAGGGGAAAGTCTGTTCCCTGGTTGGCGATTTTTTTCCCTGGCTTATTTGAAAGGTTATTCCAATGGCTACCTGTAATTCTATGCCATCCCCGGTCACCATATAGATAGCTTCCGTCTCCCGCTCTTGGGGACGGACATCCACCAGGGAATGGGGGTATTCAAAGCGAGCCAACGTATGCGATCCAGGGCTCAGAACACGTCGGATTTGTCCATTCTGCTCTGTGACCAGGGCATAACCGCGTCCCACCGATACAGATCCAGGACCACCAACGTGAAGTAAGGTGTGATAGTCCTCCATCGCCATACTTTGAGGTGAGATCGCCAACCTTGGCCGGGTACTGCCTTGGGATGCGGTTAATCTGCTTAAGAGCGATCGAGCGGCCGCCCCGTCATCTAAATCATAGAAGGATTCAAGAAAGCGCAGAACTGCTATTCTGGCCATAATAACCCCGGCGACGAGGGGAATAAGGTGTCGTAGAACCCGAGGCGAAAGCATTTTCAGCGGCACAGAAATAATAGGGGAGAAAATTGAAAGTAGTGGGAATGTGGCGACCATACTATCCCACCAAGCGGGTAAGTTGTATATTTCGCTTATGCGTTCCAGTTGCCATACAAAAATCCAAAATCCCAGTACGATCAACAAGAGAATTAACATGCTTAGCGGCTTGTTGTAGCGAACTGTTGGCGATCCGGAGGCTCGGCTCCACATACGTTTCACCGTAAGATGTCCTCTTTGATAACTTGAGCGATTAAAGTCATCCATCTATTCCTAATCATGGATACGAACGTAGTGCCTGCATGCCCTGGCGTTCCTGATCCGATAATAGTTTTTGAACTTCATCCTTCGCCATCGAACTCTCAACAGCATCAATGAGCCTTGAATAGACGACCTCGGCTAAATCGCTATTGCTGCTGCGATGCATAGTTTCGATACTCTCGATAACGCTACGGACCAGCTGAATCTGCGCCCTGGCCTCCGCCAGTCGGCTTCTCTCGGAAGCAGCTGGATCATATGTTTTCAGCCGAAGTTTTGCTCGCCCAGTCCATCCATCCTGCCAATTTTGAAGACGTTGTTCCATCACATCATCTGCCAGCTTGAACTGCCCAATAGATACTCTCAGGATAATTACCCCGAATCGATCGTACTCATCGGTGAGCCGGTCGGTGATTTCAAGCATTAATTCTTCCATAAGGGGTCTGTCAGAATTCGATTGGGCAAAGAGCTGATCTAGCGTGTATCTGGATAGTTCAGCTATTAAGATACTGGCTGCCTGCGGGCCAATACGCTCGTTCCAGTGTAGCAAACCGTGGTTAGACCGAAAATTGTCTAGGTAGTCAACCCAAAATATGGATCCAGGTTCATATGGGTAAGGCCATGAGACAAAGTCCGCGGCCGGCGCCTGCTTCACTTGGAAAACAATCGAAACCATGCCCTCCAGAGGAATTCCATCTCTGGTCATTGCCTTGACGGGCACCCGTCGGTGATGTTTACGAAGGTCAATAACCTGGGCCACCGTCTCCGATTTCCCCAGGCGAACATATCCCGGTCCGATCGCCCTGGAGAATCTAGGGCCGCTTGTTAGAGCCAGGACGAAATTGCTTCGAATTATCCCGGATCGATGTACCGAGAATCCAGGTGACAGGCTGTTGCTTGCTTTGGCTGAGGCCGCAGGTGTTCGGCCACCCCCTAGCACCAGTCCCCCAATAGCGCTAAGCAACGGAAAATTGTAAGGAAGCGCCAATCGCAACCCCTCAAACCAACTCTCCCGCCAATCTAGTGGTAAAACAAATTGAAGTAGGTAAAACAGATAAAAGATAAACCCAAAGACGAGAGCGGCTAACCATATATACACGCCGACCCAACGATATTGAACACCAAGAGAATCTTGAAGAAGGAAAATGATAAAACCAAGCAAACCGGCAATGCCAAAGAACCAGGCTTCCCCCAGGCCGGATCGTTTGAGTTGTTTCTTTTTTGCCCTCTTAGTCCTCCTCTTTTTAGCCATTCACCCACCAGTCCAAAAAGTCTAATATTGCATTGACAACCCATCTTAGGCTGGCTATAATGCCACCATCTTAGGGCGGTTAGCTCAGTTGGTTAGAGCGCTACGTTGACATCGTAGAGGTCACAAGTTCGAGTCTTGTACCGCCCATCTTGTGCAGCCACCTAAGGTGGCTGTTTTTGATTCATTATTGAGTACGTCGCATCATATCCACAACGATCTCGCGAAATTTACATATGGATGGGTTGTCCTTCCACCCCATGGGCAGCTTCCATCAATACCTCGCTAAGAGTTGGATGGGCATGCACGTTCCGGGCAACTTCCTCAGCCGTCAACTCTGCCAGGTGCGCCAAGGTCAGCTCGGGTAGTAGTTCGGTCACATCCGGACCAATCATGTGGGCTCCTAAGATTTCGCCATATTTTGCATCAGCAATAATTTTAACAAAGCCATCTCGTTCACCCAAGCCAAGGGCTTTGCCGTTTGGCTGGAACGGGAAGCGACCCACATTAATCTCATAACCAGCTTCAATAGCCTGTTCCTCAGTATAGCCAAAACTGGCAATCTGGGGCACACAATAAGTACAACGCGGGAGCATTCGATACTCTAATGTTCTCGTTGGATGATCGGCTATCGTTTCCGCAGCAACGATGCCCATGGCCGATCCAACGTGAGCAAGCATGATGCCTTCAGGAGCGACAACATCACCAATCGCGTAAACATGGGGTACGTTGGTCCGCATATTCTCATCTACGTTTACTGCTCCAGACGCAGTTAGCTCAACCCCAATCTTCTCCAAACCTATGTTTTCTACATTGGGCTTGAAGCCTATGGCAATGAGAACTTGATCAACCTCAAGGGCTTCTCCCCCTTCCAGCGCAACGCGTACGCCAGCATCCTTGCTCTCTAGGGCTTCAACTTTGACCCCGGTAACAAACTTAATCCCTTGCCGTTTGTATGCTTTTTCCAAGACGTCGCTTACTTCAGGATCCTCGTTAGGCATCAGGCGGGGCAACATCTCCACGATAGTCACATCAACGCCATAATTATTCCAAATATAGGCGAACTCAACGCCGATAGGTCCACCGCCGATGATAACAACCTTATCGGGTGGATTATCGGACAAAATGGCTTTCTCATAAGTGATTATTTTTTCGCCATCAACATCTACACCTGGAATCGATCTAGGTCTGGCACCAGTAGCAATAATGATATCCTTAAATTTGATATCGGTGGTCCCACCTTCAGTCAGGTCAACCTGTAACGTATTATGACCGGTTAGCGTCCCTGTGCCCTCAAGGACTTCGATCTTGTTCTTGCGCATCAGGAAACCGACGCCTTTAACAAGTCGTTCAGATACCTGACGGCTTCTTTTAAAAGCAACGGTATAGTCCAGTTTGAGGTTTTCAAATTGAAAGCCAAACTCTTCACCACGATGTTGCAAAGTATGGGCGACTTCAGCATTCTTAAGCAATGCTTTTGATGGAACGCAACCAATATTTAGACATACGCCACCAAGAGCGTTCTTTTCGACAATCGCTACGCTTAGTCCTAATTGGGCAGCCCGGATTGCGGCTACGTATCCACCTGGGCCAGCGCCTAAAACAGCTACATCAAACTCTACTGTCATTCAATCTTCTCCGTAAAATTGTGTCCCCTTCTCTAAAATGAGCCGGGAGTGGTTCTCTCTAGAGGGGTATGTTGTAAATTGATGGTCCTGCATCTCGCATCTGGTAAGCCATTTTCTAACTTTGCTCTAAGAGATGCCAGAACTAACACGGTACCACGAGTTGTTTGGGTCCTCTGGCCGGTGCTGATATATGCTGCAGTAAACTAGGATTATACCGCCATCCGGACAGTGAAGCACGAGTTCACCCAGGCTGATGTGGCCCAGCTTGTCATGGCCATTCTATTTAACACCTGTCAAACAATGAAGATATAATCGTCTCAATGGGATTTCCGGATTGGACATTATGGGGCATGGGCATCTCTGCCCTCACTGCCCTGATAGCACTTGCTCTTTCCCTGGTAGGCCAGTCGCCTCAATTCCTACGGCGGTCCGGTTTGAGCAACACCCGCCTGGATCTCCGCGTGCGTACCTTTACAGCCATTGCTTTTGCATTATTACTGCTATCTTTTGGCTTTTTTGTCGCCGGCGTCCCCATTGGAAACCAAGCGGCTGGCGCCGTATCATTACAAGAAAACAACTCTGCCGCGACTGCTTTCGCCGACCTGGCGCCTGGTTCTCCGGAACCGGGAATTGTTGGTAGCAGTGAGCCGCCGGCATTGGCATCGGCTACACGTGCGACTCCGGCAACCGGGTCATTCGATGGACCGCCAATTAGCACGTCCGATGCCCCGCAACGCCAGACTGAGGTAGCGGCCGAGAGTTTAAGCACCCCAGAACCAAGTGATTCGCCTGCCCAAGAATCGGCTACTCCGCGATCATCAGCGACAACATCGCCTACGTCATCGCAAGGCGCAACCTCAACGCCCCCTCCATCCCCAACCGTGACGCCGACACCTTCCTTGACTCCAACCCCTATCTTGGACGAGACCACTCAGATTGAAACCCAGGGTAGTACGGTTTGGATAAAACGCTCTCCTGGAGGTCAGAATCTAGTGCTCGCCGCTGACGACGATCTCGTGTTCATCTTAAGTGGGCATGCCAACCAGGGCGGTATTATATGGCGCGAGATTCGTACACTCGAGGGTCTTGTTGGCTGGATTCAGGAGGAATTTTTATTTCTGGAAGAGTGAGCCAGGTAGGTTTCCAGAGCCAACACATCGGCCGGTATTTGCGAAGGCGTTGCCGCACGACCAACGGCCGTGTCTGGATCCTTCAGTCCATGACCGGTCAGAACGACCACGATTGTCTTGCCTGTCGGATCTATATCACCACTATTTATCGTCTTTCTTAGCGCTGCCAGGCCGGTAGCCGATGCCGGTTCGACGAATAATCCTTCTTTTACAGCCAGAAGCTGCCAACAATCGAGGATCTGGTCATCGGTTAACGCCGTGATGATTCCTCCCGATTCATCTAATGCTTCTAATGCCTGCCGCCAGCGAGCCGGATTGCCGATGCGAATAGCCGTTGCCACCGTCTCGGGGTTCTTGACCACCTTGCCGGTAACAATTGGTGCCGCACCGGCAGCTTGTCCACCAATTAGCCGTGGCAAGCCCATCTCATATTGCTTGTAACCAAGCCAATAGGCGCTGATATTGCCGGCGTTTCCCACAGGCAAACAATGGAAATCTGGGGCTGTACCGCCAAGCTGATCACATATTTCAAAAGCCCCAGTCTTCTGTCCTTCCAATCGCCATGGGTTGATTGAATTGACAAGCACGATCGGTTGTCGCTGAACAATTTCCCGGACCATGTCGAGTCCGGCATCAAATGAGCCATCAATACTTATGACCTCGGCACCGTAAGCCAGGGATGCGGCTAACTTGCCTAAGGCGATTTTGCCTTCGGGCACCAGAACAATACAGCGAATACCGGCGCGAGCTGCATAGGCGGCCGCGCTGGCTGCTGTATTGCCCGTACTGGCACAGATAACGGATTCCGCCCCTTCCCCAACAGCCTGAGAAATCGCGGCCGTCATACCCCGGTCCTTGAACGATCCGGTTGGATTGAGCCCTTCGTACTTGAAGAATAGATTTAGACCGGTGTTTGGGGCGATGATTTCAGCCAGGCGATCAGCCCGGATCAGGGGAGTATTCCCTTCATTCAGGCTGACAATGGGCGCATCATCTGCAAATGGCAAGTATTTGCGATATTGTTGAATGACGCCTTGCCAATTCGAATTAGGCACCAGGGATAACCAAAGTCTGCCCCGCATAAATCACATACGGTGGCCAGATGTTGTTCGCCTGAGCTATGGACAGCCAATAGACGCCATATTGCAAAGAGATCTTGTACAAAGTCTCACCTGGTTGGACCACATGGGTCGTCGCGGGGGGCGCTTCCGGAGAGGAAGTTGGGATTTTTAGCACCTGGCCGACATAGATTAAATTTGGATTAACGATACCGTTAACCTCGGCAATTACATCAGGCCGCACACCAAAAGCCTGGCTTATTTTTCCTAGGGTATCCCCTGGCTTGACCGTATAGTTTACATAATTCGGGGGATTCTTAACGGGTGGGACGGGATCAGGTACCGGCGGCGGCGTACTTCCACCAGGTATTTGCAGCACTTGCCCTGCATAGATGTAATTCGGATTATAAATATTGTTATACCTAGCTAATGCCACCCAGGACACGCCGTACTGTAAACCAATTCGATATAAGTTCTCGCTAGGTTGAACCGTATGGGTCGTCGGCAGAGAGGATTCAACCGGGGTGGGTGTACTTTCCTGGATTTCCTGGGCTTCAGTATTCTCTTCGCTGGCGACGCTTTCCTCAGCCTCAGTGGTTTCCCCGGCCGCCTCTGTGTCCGCTGCAGGTGCATCTGACGTACTATCCTCGGTCGTCGTTTCTGGCTCGTCGGTCGATTCAACATCTGCCTCAGCCTCACCAACCTCTGTTTCAGATGCTTCTTCGGCCGTATTTGGGGTTCCGCCGCCAACATCGGGATCCGTGGAAACACTCTCCTCCACCTCTGAGGTCTCAGCGTCACTTTTCCCCACTTCTTCAGCCGGTCGTGGTGATTCGGTATCGGCTTCAGTCTCTGTTTCAACCTCCTCGGCGAAAGGCTCAGCTGTTGGTTCGGCTTCCTCTACTTCAGAATCAGCTTGATCAACTTCGGCTTCATCAGCTGGGTCATCGGATTCAATCACAACCTCCGGTTCGGTAACGGCTGTAACTACCTCCTCTGTCGCTGCCACCTCACTATCGGTCTTTTCGTCCGATTGTAACGGTCGCTCGCAGGCGGACAGTATCAAGAGAATAATTAGCACAATGATGTAATACTTAAAACTGCCTTTTATCCCCGACATCGTTTTACCTCCCAATTCCACCTTGTTCTGTTTTAACAAAGTGGTCTCACCAGTCTAGTTATGTGACATAATATATCACGATTTTTGCTTTACGTAAAGTTCCTTTTAACAGCACATTACCCTAGAGTTTATTATTTTGTATACTCTAAAACCAGTTGCAGATATGTGCCACTGTTACATATCCGATGTTCTGGAGGATTGCGTTGATTGAAGATATTCTGGCCCAGTCCCATATGTTAGTAGATACGCTTTCTTTTGACAGCGGTACGATAGCCCTATCGGCGCTACGTACGCTCGGTGAAAGTCCTAAACAGGGGGGAGCGTTTGCCCAACTATTGGGCATGGAATTCCATGAAATGGCAGATGGTCGCTGTACTGCCTCGTTAAATGTCAGAGAACATCTATTGAACCCACTGGGTATCGCTCATGGGGGTGTAACCTACGCGCTAGCCGATTCGACCTGCGGTGGAGCGACACTCTCCGCTCTGGGCACCACCAGAATGGTTACCCAAGATATCCAGATGCGCTATCATGGACCAGCTAGGCCGGGCAAACTCGTCGCTCAAGCTGAGGTTATTCATCATGGCCAGCGAACGGTCACAACCCAATGCCGAGTCACACAGAAGGATCTGCTTATAGCCAGTTGCACCGCAACTTTCGCTATCCTAAATGACCAGGAACTGTCCGCTCTGGGATCTGCGATTCCAAGATAATGCTGGCCGTGTGGCCATTGGGCGAAAATCAGGGTTCAATAGATGGAAAGAGCGAAGCCCCCAGGCAGGATGCTGCATTTTTGCTTGCGGTGCCATAAGAAGGAGGGGAATAGGAAATATACGTTGCTATCAATGAGAAGAATAGACCGGGAAAAGTTGTCTGGCTGTGTGCTTTGATTCATTCGACCAACTGTATTAGGAACGCAGGATGCTAATCGTTCTGTCTAATCAAGTAGCTGTCTTAGCAACGACATGAAGAATAATTTCAGTCGTATACCGGCCAACGACATTCAGTAATATTTTCTGTAGGCTAACTGCTTCTTTCGAGACCCATTTTAGGGGTCAATTGGATCCTGATATAATTCGTTGCGTTCAGAGAGGATCTTGCCATTATCTTATATTGATAAAGACGTTTCAAACGGAGATCAAAGTGCTGGCAAAAGTAATGAGTTGCGCCATCGTTGGCCTTGAGGCACAGCTCGTCGAAGTTGAGGTCGATATAACCCGGGGGCAGCCTTTCTTTGCCATGGTAGGTTTACCCGATGCAGCCGTACGCGAGAGCAAGGATAGGGTCTACGCAGCCGTGCGCAATAGCGGACTAAACTTTCCCGTTGATAAGCGAATTACCGTCAACCTGGCCCCGGCCGATCTGCGCAAGGAAGGTCCTGCCTACGATCTGCCTATCGCTGTGGCCATTTTAGCCGCCTCCGAGCAGGTTTGGCCACAAAAGTTAGAAGGCGCGCTCATCGTCGGCGAGTTGTCCTTGGACGGTACAGTGCGGCACACCAAGGGCGTATTATCTCTGGCTGCTCTGGCCCGGGAACTCGGTTACGATCGGGTCATCGTCCCGGCCGTCAATGCCGAAGAAGCCGCCTTGATGCCTGATATCGAAGTACTTCCTGTCGTTACCCTGAGTGATCTGGTAAGCCATCTAACCGGCCTACAAGAAATTAACCCATGCACTGTAGGCATGGTCGATGCTTTTGACCAGGAAGTGGAATATGCGGCCGACTTTGCCGATATTATGGGACAGGAACACGTGAAGCGGGCCATGGAGATCGCAGCCGCAGGTGGCCACAACGCCATTCTTACCGGCCCACCTGGCGCCGGAAAGACTCTGATCGCCAAATCACTGCCCAGTATTTTGCCCCGAATGTCCATCGACGAAGCCCTCCAGGTTACCAAGATTTACAGCGTAGCCAATATGTTGCCGACGGATACTGCGCTCATGCGCCACCGCCCCTTTCGCGCGCCGCATCACACCATTAGTTATGCCGGTCTGGTAGGTGGCGGCGCCTGGCCACGACCGGGGGAGATTTCTCTGGCCCACCGGGGTGTGTTATTCCTGGATGAATTACCTGAGTTTGGCGAGCGCATGTTAGAAGTCTTGCGCCAGCCCCTGGAAGGCAATCCTCGAGAAATATCCATTTCCCGCGCCTCAGGTACTGTGACCTATCCGGCCAACTTCATGCTTATTTCCGCTCAGAATCCTTGCCCGTGTGGCTACTACGGCGACCCCACTCACGCCTGCACTTGCTCTAGCTCGATGGTCACCCGCTACCAGAAACGTATCTCCGGTCCACTGATGGATCGCATCGATATCCATGTTGAAGTCCCCCGAGTAGATTTTGAGAAATTAACGGCTCAGAGGCGTGGTGAAACCTCCGCCACTGTCCGGCAGCGGGTGGAGACAGCTCGCGAGCGACAACAGGATCGATTTGTTGGGAGCCAACTTTATTGTAATGCTGATATGGGCACCAGCGAGGTCCGCGAATTCTGCAGCCTTGACGAAACCGGTCGTCAGCTGATGAAAAGTGCCATGTCCCAACTCAGCCTTAGCGCCAGAGCCTTCCACCGGGTTCTGAAAATGGCCCGAACCATCGCCGATCTTGGCGGTGAAACGGCACTTCAACCCGCCCACCTGGCTGAAGCATTACAATACCGGCCGCGAAATCAATAGCACCAACAGACTATAGCTCAAGCCTTGATTTACGCGAAAACTACGATATTATGTCACCTAGCCCAGCGAAGCTAATGAAGGTGAAAATGGTGTTGAAGCAGGTAAAGAACACGTTGGCATTACTACTACTGATAATATTTATGGTCGTTGGACTTATTATCAGTGGCCGGTTGGTTATCGCGGCCGATAGCAACATTAGTCACCCTGATGCAATGTCTTCGAAAGCAACCAATAGCCAGCTGCCAAGAGCTTTCCTACCCATGTTGAAGAAAGATCCTTTTAGTTTCGGTCCTTCCCTTGCCCCGCCCATCGGGCACACGGGAGCCCCACCGCTGGATTTGGGCGCCATCCAAAAAAACTTTCAGGCCAGGGGTCATGACTTAGCCTTCAATAAGATAGGTTTTCACCTGGGGCCAGGTGGTAATCCAACTGGCTATGTTAATTGGTTGACAGCTTTAGACACTGCTGGGATTCCATTCTTTATCAAGAGCGTCGATGATGCCGGGCGTTTGGATGGAGCCGTCGCTCTCGCTAAGGCGAGTAACGTGCCGCATACTATTGTGTTTCGGCGATCCGGCGGCGAATATGAATTGCCTGACTACAATAAAACCCCGGCGGCGGCGGCCACGGAACATTGGGATAGACATATTGCTAATTTTGTCTCAACAAATTTAGATCGTAATTACGTATGGTTGGAAACAATAAACGAAGTGGACAAGAATCGTTCCGAATGGTTGGGCGAATTTGCCCTGGAGACAGCCAAACTTGCTCTGCGGGACGGCTATAAGTGGGCGGCTTTTGGCTGGTCCTCTGGGGAACCTGAACCCTATCATTGGGAGACGCCATCAATGCTGGCCTTCTTAAAGTTGGCCAGCCAACATCCAGATCAACTGGCAATTGCCCTGCACGAATATAGCCTTAATTCCGACGATTTGGGAGAAATATACCCCTGGCGTGTCGGGCGGCTGCAGAAGCTATTCGAAATCTGCGACAAGTATGGCATCCCCCGGCCGACCGTATTGATAACTGAATTCGGCTGGACATATAATGATTTACCTACCGTAAATAAGGCGATGGAACAAATTGAATGGGCGGCCTGGCTCTACTCGGCCTACCCCACCGTTCGGGGGGCGGCTATCTGGTATCTAGGTGGCTGGTTCAACATCGAAAACCAGACCCAGGCGCTCATCGCTCCTGTGACGGATTACAGTTTGGCCAATTATTTTGAATACGTTCCCGGAACAGGAGACATTAACACCAATCTCTTCGACCCTCCCCCGTGGCTCGTGCTCGACCAACGCCCTCGCCCTGGCATTACTACCTCAGAAGAAATACAACCATCATTTGTATTACCTGTTGACTCAGATTAGGTCGTCGATAGGGTCTTCGTTTTCTTCAACATAGGTCCTGCGGGTCTTGCCACCAACCTTTGGATCTTCAACCAGGCCCATCTCAAATAGTGCTTCCATAAGCCGGGCTGCGCGAGGATAACCAACACGTAAGCGGCGCTGGATCAATGAAGTTGAAATTGTGTTACTCTTCTGGGCCAGGGCAATGGCTTCTTCCAACATCTCATCGCGATCACTAATAAAGGATTTTCGAGCGATCATGTTTTCCCAGGGCGCTTCTGCTTGGGCTTCAGCAGCAACCTTAGGGGCCGAGGCAGCCGTCAAATCACCCAACTCCCCATTATCTGCAAGGGTCTGCCAATGGTTGACGATGGACTCAATTTCGTCATCACTAACGAAACATCCCTGGACTCGCCTTGGAGAACTGGCGTCTGGTGACAAGAATAACATGTCCCCCTTGCCCAACAGGTTTTCGGCGCCCATGGTATCGAGAATTACCCGCGAATCCATATTTGAGGCGACTGAGAAAGAAGCCCGCGCCGGGAAATTTGCTTTTATCAACCCGGTGATAACATCCGTAGATGGTCGCTGGGTAGCAACCACTAAGTGGATGCCGGTGGCTCGGGCCATCTGGGCCAGGCGACAAAGAGTCCTCTCAACGTCGGCCGGGTACATCGTTATCAAGTCGGCCAACTCGTCGATAAAGACAGCGACATATGGCAATTTTTCGAGGATCTTGCCTTCCACCTCCAACGGTTTTCCCCGTTGTCGTTGTATTTTCTTGTTAAAATCGGCGAGATTTTTGGCGCCCACTGCGGCGAACAGATTATAACGATGATCCATCTCGGCTGTTAACCAGCGTAAGACACCGATTACCCGTTCTCCCTCCACCTCTACTTTTCCAAGTAGGTGGGGCAAGCCATTAAAGCGGATCAATTCTACTTTCTTGGGATCAATCATAACGAGGCGCATATTGTCAGGTGTATTGTTAAATACAAGACAGGCAATAAGCGCATTCAGACAGACTGACTTGCCTGATCCAGTGGTCCCGGCGATAAGTAAATGCGGCAAAGTTCCTAAATCGGTTACAACTGCCGCGCCGGCGACATCTTTACCTAAGGCGACAGCCAAAGGTGACTGCATCTCTCGGAAAGCTTGACTCTCGATGATCGGCCGGAGGCGGACTACACTGGTAGCGTCATTAGGTACCTCAATGCCGACGATACCCCGGCCGGGGACCGGCGCTTCTATCCGTAATCGAGGCACTTCCAATGCCAGGGCCAAATCCCGCTGCAGGCTAGCGATTTGATTGACCCGGACTTTATACTGTTTTGGCTGGCCATCCGGACCAGGTTTCTCTATATAGCCAGGTTCAACGCCAAACTGGGTTACCGACGGACCACGTCGAATCTCAGTCACGATGGCCGGCAAGCCAAAATCCAGCAAGGTATCTTCAATGACTTGTTTTTTGAAATCAATTTCCTCTGTTGATAGCGCCAGCACAGAGCCTTGTTCTAATATCTCGAGTGATGGAAGTCGTTCATCCCGGACCTGCGGTGTGCTGATTTCAGCCTGCGCTGAATCCTCAATGATAATAAGTGCACCTTCTTCGATTCTGGAATCAGGAGTTGGTAAAGAAGCCTCCGGCGCTGTCTGAACTTGGGTGGCGCTCGCAGCGCCTCCTCGCTGTGCTTCTCGTTCTGTGATATCGATCTCCAGCTCATTCGACCAAATCTGCAAATTTAATGATGCGCGGTTCAACCACCAAATAATATCGCTCCAACCAATTCGAACGATCAAGCTCAGACCAAGGACCGCCAGAATCAAAATCAATAATATTGCCAGGAATGGGCCGAGAAAGTCCATCAGAGGTTCTGATAGCGCCCAGCCAACTAAACCGCCTCCAACCCCGGCCAATGCGCCGCTTAATCCATCGCCCAAAGCCATGTGGATGAGGGCCATCATGGTCAGTAGAAGTAATTCTAAACCAATTACTTGTCCGGAATGTAACTCATACGGCAAATCCAGCCGGCGGATCAGTTGATAAATACCGAATCCGGCCAAAATCAAAAAAAGTGGGTAAGCACCCCAACCCGCTAACTGTCGCCACAACCCGATCCATGGCTCAAGCAGACTTGAATGGGTCAAACCAACAAGCCCGAGAAGCGTGATCGTGGCCAATACAAATAAAGCCACGCCGATGAGCTCCCGTCGCCAAGGCAATAATTGGTGAATAATCCGCTCATCCCAGGTCGTTTGGCCAGGTGTTGGTTTTTGTACGTCTTTGTTCTGGGTCTTTGATCGCGATCGTGCCATATCCATCAACTATGATATGAGTTATCGACCGGCGTGCAACTGCCAAATTATCTGGATGAGACCATTGGCGATGCGAAGTGGTAACGATAGAATAAATGGCAATAAATCAGGCGAGGTAAGCAATGATTGACGCCCAAGAGATCCGTGACAACCTGCAAATTCATTCGCTTGGGC
This sequence comes from Patescibacteria group bacterium, assembly GCA_035527655.1. GTDB lineage: Bacteria > Chloroflexota > Anaerolineae > Promineifilales > Promineifilaceae > UBA11865. The sequence goes on from DATLAB010000005.1 coordinate 80,881, forward strand.
AACACATCTATACCTACCAGGAGGTCCAGTCAACCAACGATCTATTAAAGGATTTAGCCCAGCAAGGTGAGCCGGCTGGAACCTTGTTGCTGGCAGAATACCAGCGCCAGGGCAAAGGACGACGTAACCGCGATTGGCTGGCACCGTCCGGTTCCTCGCTTCTCTTGTCACTCCTATTCCGACCAGATTGGCCAATCAAGCAGGCAAATTGGTTAACCATGATAGCCAGCGTGGCAGTTGTTAGAGCTATTTATGTAGAAACCGGTCTGAGTGCCGCTCTAAAATGGCCAAACGACATCATTATTAGCAGAGATGGACTGACATGGAAAATCGGTGGGATTCTCCTTGAAAGTGAAACACGCCTCAATCGACTTAGCTGGGTAATCCTTGGCATAGGCTTGAACGTAAACATTCCGGAGGATCAGTTACCTCAGACATCAACGCCGGCGACCAGTCTTCTTGTTGAACTAGGCCAGAAAATACAGCGTCAACAGCTCCTCTTGCGACTCCTACATGAAATTGATTTACTTTATTCATCTTCGGATAGCGGTCGCTCTCCACAGCCGGCCTGGAATGCTTTGCTAATGAATATAGGCCAACCGGTGTACGTGACCGGTGCTGGCAACCGATCGCCGATATCCGGCATAGCCGAAGGGACTGATAACTGGGGGCGTTTATTAGTTCGCACCAATAAAGGTAATCTGGCAACGATTTCGGCCGGGGACGTAACCCTTCGCGGTTGACAATTTATGTTAAATGGGATAGCCTAAAGTGGTCGTGTTAGAGGAGATTTGCCTATTCTGGGAGAACAATTATGGACGATGAACTTGATAGCCTTAGAGAGAAAAGTACTCGCGCCAGCAGCGTCTATGATGACCTGGAAGGAGAAGGAGAAAGTAGCGGCGGTTTCTTAAGCAAGTACTCGCCTTCTCAGCGGCTTTTGTTGGCTCTGCTGCTATTCTTGGATGTTGTTGCCCTAGCCTGCCTGGTTCTCGTTATATTCGACTTTCTTCCCTTCTGATATTATCGCAAAACAAGTTTCTGGGGTTAACGTCGTTACCAGGAGACCCAAAACAGCATCATTTAGGTGAGGTTTCGATCTTGCGGAAGCAGCGTCTAAAGCAACGTTGTCGAATTCACGACTTTTACCAGGTGGCATTTATTTCTTAGCCAATGAAGCCCTTTTTGGTTGTTTACTGACGGCACTTCCGAGTATAGGTACCAGTCCCCTGAAAAACCTGTCGCCTCAAATGCCTCGGCTAGATCATTACCTGCCCGATCTGTTAGCTTTTATTCAGTCATGGACCACGGAGAGCTTTTAACTGAGATCGATGCATCCTCCCAATTGCAAGTAAAAAAGAGCAGTTTAGAATATGGGTCAACCTGGCGATTGCCCTCAATCGCTTCCCGCAATCAGGTTATTGCCCCCACTGCTCTCTAGTATGCTGAAATTTCCTACGACTCGCTGGCTTTCCGCTCCCTCTTCTTTTCTCATCAAGGGAATACCAGATCGCGATTTAGACGGTCGCTCCTGGTGAATATTAAGCAAGAAACCTCGCTTCTAATAGGCAGAGAATCGCCTTGACTATTCGATAATAGTGTCCTGCCCGATTACATCCTTCCCATGGCAAGTAAAATCGATATATAATGGCAGCAACTGTTCGCGAGTATCGAATCACCCTGGTCAAATATTTCGCATTATGACCACTGAGATTGTCTTAGCACTCATAATTGTTTTTTGCGCCATTATCCTCTTCATGAGTTGTTGGCTAGGGGTGGGTGTCGTGGCTCTCGTCGTGCTTAGTAGCCTGGTGCTCACCCAGCTGGTGACACCGATAGAAGCGCTATCTGGGTTCATCAATCCAGCCGTGATTACCGTGTGGGCAGTTTTTATTTTAAGTGGTGGTCTCTCAAAAACAGGCATTGCAGGCCAGCTTGGCACCCAGGTTCTCCTTGTTGCCGGGAACGCTCATATCCGCTTTCTTCTCCTTATTATGGCGAGTGCGGCCGCACCCTCGGCCTTTATGAATAACGTCGGCGTTGCGGCACTCATGTTGCCGGTTTCAATTGAAATAGCCCGGAAAACAAAAACGCCCCCATCCAAACTTATATTACCCATGGCCATCGGCACGCTATTGGGCGGCTTATTAATCCTAATTGGCAAGCTACCAATTACCTTGGCTATGGAACCTGGGGGTAATCGCTTTTTGGACTATACAAAGTTAGGTACACCACTGAAATTACTGATCTTCGGAATCGCCATGCTCATTTTGCCTTTGGTATGGCCATACTAACCGGCCGTTCTTAAGGAGGGAGTAGCTTTGTTTGGGCGGATTAGCCTCATAATGGCTTGTCTGGCAGCGGGGGTGACCCTCCTGCTTGGATGGTTTAGCGCCACGGCTTTCCCGAGATCAACGGATGATCAGGTGAAAGTTATAATTAGTGAAGTTGCCTGGCAGGGTACGGCCGCTGGCAGAAGCCACGAATGGATCGAATTGTATAATGCCTCATCGATCCCGATCCCTCTCAATGGTTGGAGCCTGACCGATGGGGGTGATATCAGCATCACATTGGTAGGCACGATCCCTTCTGAAGGTTTTTATGTCCTGGAACGCACTGAAGAATCGATCATTGATATTGATGCTAACCAGATATTCCTCGGGACGCTGAGTGACTCTGGCGAGTCGCTCGTATTACAAGACAATACGCATTCCATCGTAGATTCTGCAAATGAAAATGGTGGTAGTTGGCCGGCCGGAACCGGTCCCCCGGATTTTCGCAGCATGGAGCGCACGAGCCCAAATGGGGGATCGGGTGATTTCAACTGGCATAGTAACGACACCATAACCCGTAACGGTCTCAATCTATACAGTGAGCCAATTAATGGCACGCCGGGTCAGCCGAATTCATCCTGGGTTTCTGGTACATTGGAAGCTGATCTCAGCTTAAGAAAAACAGCGCCGGTAACCGCCACAGCCGGGGGGCCACTGAGCTTCACCATAATTATCAGCAACGTCGGCCATGCCAGTGCGTCAGATGTCAAACTGATCGATATACTTCCCCCAGGATTCGTCTATTCGGGAAATAATGGCCACTTTCCGCTTCAGCAACCGGAACCCGGAACGCTTATCTGGCAGTTAGGGTTCATACCGCCAGGGGATCAGATAACCCTTCAATTAACCACAACGATCAACTTCGGTCTTAATGGTCTGTTTGATAATCATGCCCAGGTAAGTACTTCAATATCCGAGTCCCAAATAGCCAACAATCATGCCCAGGCCGGCACGCTGGTCGTTCCCACATCCCAGGCGGTTGTGTTAATCAAGGCGGTTCATTTCTCTGGATACGAATTACAGCAGCCAGATGAGGCAATTCAGTTGATGAACGTCGGCGGCTCGACCGCAAATCTCTCTGGCTGGCGTCTGCAAGATAATCTAGGTCAGGCAACCTTTCCCGAAGGCGCTGTGCTGGCTCCGGCAAATCAAATTTGGATTGCCCGCAAAGCTAACTCATTTAGCCGTCAATTCGGCTTTGAACCTGACTATGAAATTGAGGAAAGTATTCTAACGGTGCCTAACATGAGCGGCGGAGGATGGCATTTGTCTGATGACGGAGATTTGGTGTTACTCTACGACTCGTCAGAGTTTCTGCAAGATGTCCTCGTATACCTGAGTGGCGATACAACTCAGTCAGGTTGGTCAGGTCCGGCAGTTATGCCTTACGCCCTTACGGGGGTATTTGGTGCAGATGGGCAGGTATTATTCAGGCGGAATGACCAAGTATGGGGTTGGCCTATCGCCGATACAAATACGGCCGCCGACTGGGCTCAATCAAATACAGGCACATACCACAATAAGCTTGTTCAATATCCCGGGTGGGATCTGGATGCCTTTTTCTTCAGCCCGGTGATATCGGAAACAACTGACCTTTTAGTAGGCATAGCTCCAGACAATGCCTTTGATTTGATGATCCAGGAGATCAGGAACGCTGAAATCAGTTTGGAAATTGAGTCACAAACGATTCGTAGTTGGCCTATTGCATCAGAGTTAATTTCCGCTGCACATCGTGGGGTAAGTGTCACGCTACTGCTTGAAGGCGATCCCCCAGGTGGGATCGATGACCAGGAGAAGTATGCCTGTCGTCAATTGAACGCGGCCGGTGGTGCGTGCTGGTTTATGATTTCGAATAGTGCCCTACATATATTTGATCGTTATCGATATTTGCATGCTAAAATTATGATCATCGACCGGCAACGCGTCATCATTAGCACTGAAAACCTAAGCCCGGATAGCTTACCTAATGACGATAAAAGTGATGGGACGTGGGGACGGCGAGGTCTTGTTCTGGTAATGAACTCACCTGGAGTTGTTAGCCGGGTCCTAGCGATATGGCAGGCTGACTTTGACCCGTCGCATCATGCAGATTTGCTGATGTGGCAGCAGGATGATCCAAAGTATGGGGATCCACCTCCCGGAACCATTCCTATTACTGAGACAGGTGGTAGTGGCTACATTGTACGTTATCCAACTCCTTGGATTCTGACGGGGACATTCGAGAGCCAAGTGATCCAATCCCCTGAGAACAGCCTGCGAGATCAGGACGGGATATTGCATCTCCTCAACGAAGCGGGACAAGGGGATACGATCCTGGTCCAACAACTTAACGAACGACCACATTGGGGTCCTGCGAACAGCAACTCGATTGACGATCCCAATCCAAGACTTAAAGCCATCGTGGCTGCAGCGCGTCGTGGGGCCTCGGCCAGGATACTATTAGACAGTTATTTTTCCGAAATCAGTGATCCGCTGGGTAACCACATGACTTGCCGGGAGATAAACCAGATTGCTGCAGACGAGCAGCTTGATCTGCACTGTACCGAGGCCAACCCTACCGGCCTGGGCATCCACAACAAGATGATCCTAATCGAAATAGATGGGCGTGGTTACAGTTTTATTGGCAGTATCAACGGAACGGAGCTCTCCCATAAAGGAAATAGAGAAATCGCCCTGATAGTCCAATCTGACGAACTTTATCAATTGCTTGCCCAAATGTTTAATAGTGATTGGCCACACATTGTTTATCTCCCGTCAATGCTCTATCGATTCAGCGGCCCGGCCGATTACATGCTCATTAGTGAAATTTATTATGACCCTCCTGGCTCGACAGAGGACGATGAGTTTATTGAACTGGTTAATCCGACCAACCGCCCTATTCGACTAGACGATTTCAGCCTGGGCGATGCCTCTAAACCGGAGGATTTTGAGGACGTGCGTCGATTCCCAAGCAATACAATTGTTGAGCCAAATACAACGTTAATTATTGCCTCGACGGCGGTAGGTTTCAATGGCAGATTTGGATTCAATCCTAATTTTGAAATCGTAGAATCCGATCCCTCGGTACCAAACTTGATCGATGATCCATCTTGGGGCGATCCGGCCGCCATACTGCGCCTGGGCAATAGCGGTGATGAGGTTTATCTCCGAGGTCCAGGCGGAATGATCGTCGATGCGATCGCCTACGGTACAGGAAAGGTTACACGTCAGACTAGTTGCCCCCTTCTCACAAGCTCTGGTCGTAGTCTAGAGCGGTATCCTTATTGGGCTGACACGGACGATTGTCCGGCCGATTTTCGGGATTGGCCGTTTCCAAATCCAGGAGAACTGCCCTAGGGGTGTAGCCCAGGCGCATATTTTGATATCGGTTGTCGCATGATCCGCCTTGGCATTCGACTCCGCAAGAATATCCCCATCGCCTGCGACGAATCGAAACATGACATCCTGTAATTACTGAATATGATGTAATCAGCTTACTTCACAATCGACAATAATGCATTTTTATGAAGACCTCAGGATGAGACAATCTGCCGCAGCATTAGTTGAGCGTATTTGACAGAAAACCATCGGGGAAAATTACGTGACATCCGACGGCATGATCCTAATGGACTGTTTTTGTGGGGTAGCTTAGTAATCCTTGGTTAATCATGCTGAAGGCCAATCGCCTGATAATTTTAATGGCCAGCAAATGTATCAACCAGCGTCGGCAAATGTTGGTTTCTTTAGCAGTGCGGATTGAGAAGTCAAGGAATGCCTCTTTTGAGGTCCTTATTATGAGTTATCCAATCCAAGACTATTGAATTGGCTGCCATTCATGAGCTCCAAAAACCTTTCGTCGGCCCTGATTGAAATTCAAAGAAATGGGGGGAAACAACCGGTCCATCTTTCAAGGGTAAGCATACAGGCCAATATGTGAGCTGACTTGGTAAGAATGGAGCTCTTGATCTCTCAATATGGCAGAACATTACCTAATATATGTAGCCGTTTGCCTGGTAAGACCAATCTATTATAACTGTGGAGGCCCATACTGTTGAAATACAAGGCAAGCGTCACTTAGTGAACCTGAGAGGCAGTCAGGTTGAAATTGGCGGATTGTCGAAGCCTTTAAGGCAACTCTTAATGATGCCAACCCTCAAGATACTGTCTTGCACAAAGCCGATTTAGCCAAAGCGCACAAAATGTGCAGGGATCTAAGAGGTCTGAAGCTACGATGTGCCAGCATATGTAGCGCTAATCTGAGTTGGGCGGATCTGATTGGTATAATTCTTGAGAACGCTGATCTGTGTGGAGCTTACTTGTTGGACGCCAAGGTTACCTACAGTAAATGGACCAGGTGCTCTCCTTAAATGGCGCAAACTGGTAGATTGATGAGCGTAATAATCGATCGCGAATCATGATTGGTACGCTCGCGATCCTGGCCATCATCCAATTATTTCCGATAACGATTCTGACCAGGAAGCAACTTGATCACCGATAAGGAGTTCATAGCCGTCCGCCTGCTCGATTAAGCATTGCAACAAGTTAACGTGATCTTCTAGCATAGCCTGGTCCCAGCGATCGGCGCTGCTCTCCATCAGTTTTGCTAATGTCACCGCCTTGCTAATTCTTTTTAGGTGCTGAACCTGGTGCCGGTCAATCTTGGGAAAACATATTGTACTAACTGGAGCCGGCGCAGCCCAAGAAGAAACGAGTTCCAGTGCTGGAAAGTATGTCTTCCCAATGGTTTCCCCTGTGGATATTTTTCCTTCCATTGTATCCAGCCCAGGAATTAGCTTAATTGTTAATGCAGATATCCCTACTGCTCCAGGTGTGGGCAACGCAGAGACTTTGCCATTTATAAGCTTCAACAACACAACATCGTTGGCCAAATACCCCCAGCCGCCACAAGTGAGACTGAGACCGGCCGTTGTTTTACCGCTGTTTGAAGGCCCAATCAATAGTAGCGATTGACTAGAACGAACGGCAGCGAAGGCATGGACCAGAAAATACCCTCTTCGACGTAAAAAAGGGGCCAATCCTGTAAAAAGAATATCCTCTAGACGTCCAGATCTTAACAGTTCACGGGCGATTATTGCTCGTATACTGGTGGCGCCCTTCTGTCCGCTTTCCATGGGGTGGGCACCTGGAGCAACTCTAACAATTGCGCCATCATGGAAGTATATGGTTTTCTCTTCGCCTTGCTGGTAGACAGAAACAAAACTGGCACTCGACGGCAGAAGGTGTGATCTTTCCTGAAAGAGCGGCTTACCTTTGGGTGGACCTGGCTTTGTATCGCTTATTTGGAAATCGAACTTACAATCAGGTTCCAGAGGAAGGAATGTATCAGCGGCCGGCAACTCAGAGACAACCTTGGATCCGGGTTGCCACCCATGAAAAAGAATATTAAGCTGATCAGCGACATCAGGATCTGTATAATCTAGCTGAATTAGAAGCGAATCGAGGAAAAAGCGCATTGTAACAGTGGCTTACCTCTGATCGCGGCCATACTCGAGCACATTTGTATAATATCGTTTAACGTGGAACTGGATGATCGAAACGCCGAACTGGGGGCAAAAAATGTCTCGGGGAATGGCTATAAGCAACAACGCCACTGCCCTGCAATGAATCAATAGAAAAGTGGCGAGGAGTGTTCTCCTCGCCACATGATTAACCAATCAACTATTGTCCAGGAAAACCAAATGGGGAAGGCGGACCCTCGCCAAAGCCAGGTGGTGGTGGAACTACCGGGGAACCGGCGCGGATGGTTATTTTACCTTCGTATATAATCGCCGGCGGTTGATAGCGCTGGCGTTTTTGGTTGCTCTCTCTCGCCTGATCTGATTCATTCCTATCTGCTGGTTTCATTCTACTTCTCTACCTCGATAAATAGATGGTGGATGTGGCATGCTACATGATCGCAACGTTATTAAAGCAACCGAATCCATCAATGCTTGCACCTACTTAGTTTACACCAAGGAGTAGATAAATACAATCTCTTGCCCAAAAATGTCTTAACATTCGCTAAAACTGCAAGCATAACATTTACGGCATCCCTCTTCGTTGACCACGGCCGCCTCACCGCACTCAGGGCAAAGATCCCCGAAAAACATCTTTCCTAACATTCGAGGGACCTGACCATTGCTATGTTCATCTGGCAAGCTGCTATCATTGAGATACTCGTTTAGGGCCTGGGCAACGCCATCTGGTAATGATAAGACACGATTCGAGCCAAATCCTAACGGGCGTCCTCCTCCGATGCCACTCAGCTGGCTGACTACCTCTATCATCCGATTTCTGGGAGGAACAGTCGATGATAAGCGCAAAGTGTAACTAATGAGGCGGCCAATTGCTTCAGAAACGGCCGCTGTGTCACTTCCAGCCTTGGCGGTCTGGATAAAAACCTCAAAAGGATGATCATGGCCGTTCTCATTAATGGTTACGTAGGTCTGCCCCAGAGGTGTGGTTACTCGATGGGTCTCACCACGTAAGACGCCAGCGCGCGGTTTCTTTGATAACGTCCAGAGGGCAGATTGGGTTGGATCGGTTTCTTTGCTCGCTTTGGTAGCATGTGTCTCCAACACCACTTTTTCACGCGAACCGGTAACATAAACCGTCAAACCTTTGCAATTTAACTGCCAGGCGAGTTTATAAGCATTGGCTACATCCTCTTCCGTGGCAGTGCCCGGGAAGTTGCAGGTTTTGGAGATACTATTGTCAATGAAAGCCTGAATTGCGGCCTGCATGCGAACATGTTCTTCGGGATTAATATCGGAGGCAACAACAAATGCATGGCGGACCGAACCGGGAACAGAGCTTATACTTTGACAACTCCCTATCTTTGATACTTCAGCGATGATTGCTTCTCGCTCTTCCCGGTCAAGGTTGGCGGCTGTTAAGGCTCGCTCGAAGAGTGGACTCGTGTATTGGAGCTCCAGATCCTTACCATTATCATTCATGTGGCGAACATAGGCCAGCGCAAATACCGGTTCGCATCCGTATCCTTCACAACCGGCAACAGTAGCTATCGTGCCAGTTGGGGCCACCGTTGTCTGGGCGGCGTTGCGAATTCCGTGTTCCCTGATGCCTTTGCTGACTGTTGCCCAATCTACTTTTGGTCGAGAATAATCTTTTTCGAATGGTTTCAGTGGTTGTGGCGGTTGCCACTGTAGTTGGTTCGGGTCGTAGATGCTGCCTTCAATAGCCGTATAAGGGCCCCGTTCTTTTGCCAGTTCAATGCTCGTGTGCATACAGTGATAACGAACAAACTCGATTACCTGGCCGGCAAATTCCTGGGCCTCATCTGACCCGTAACGGATGCCATGATGGAACATGAGATCGCCTAATCCCATAATTCCCAGACCAATTCGCCGTGACTTCAGAGCCGCTTCTTTTAACTGAAAAACCGCCGGGACATAAGCATTTGCGGTGACAACATTATCCAAGAACCTTGTCGCCAGATCAACTGTCTCCTGGAGAAGTTGCCAATCTACCGATCCATCTGGGCCAAAATGCTTGGCCAAATTCACTGATCCCAAACAACAATTCTCATAAGGGCCCAACCATTGCTCGCCGCATGGATTAGTTGCTTCCAACGTATAGAGGTGTGGTACGGGATTGTCACGGTTGGCTTTGTCGATAAACAAAACGCCAGGCTCACCGTTATGATGGGCCTGTTCCACAATCATGTCAAATATCTCGCGGGCAGGAATCGTTTCCCACACCTCTCCATCTTGTGGATTGATAAGATCATATTCCCCATTATTCTCAAGAGCCTCCATAAAGGCATCCGTCACTCCGACACTTATATTGAAATTAGTGATCTGATTCTCATCGCTCTTGCAAGTAATGAAGTCGCGGATGTCTGGGTGATCCACTCGAAGCACGGCCATATTCGCTCCCCGGCGCGTACCTCCCTGAGCGATTTCTCCGAACGCCTGATCATAAACCCGCAAAAAGCCCACCGGGCCAGTAGCATGGCCGGCTGATGATTTGACCAACGCACCCTTCGGTCGCAATCGTGAGAATGAAAATCCATTGCCCCCTCCCGTCTGCTGTATAAGGGCAGCATCACGCAGTGTCTGAAAAATGCCAGACTGATTTCGGCCCATATCGTCATCTATTGGCAATACGAAACAGGCGGCCAACTGGCCTAGAGGTGTGCCAGCCCCGGTAAAAGTTGGGCTGTTTGGCATGAATCGGAACTCAGTAAGAATATCATAAAATGCATCTGTCATTGTCTCGAAATCACCACCAGCCTCAAGCTCAGGCCCGGCGATATGTGTCGCTACCCGAAGGAACATTTCTTCGACGGTCTCCTCTGGTTTCCCATCAGGACCACGTCGAAGGTAACGCTTCTGGAGCACCGCCAGGCTATTTTCCGATAGCGAGATTAAAGGGGGTGTTCTGGTCGCCTTATGATTTGATACCATCAAACTACTCCATTTCCAATTAATTTATTCTCGTGCAAACATGCGCAGCTTACGATATATGGCAATTCGTTAAGTTAATCGTCCACGAGCAACCGGTCTATTTCGCTCCGGATAGATTCAAGATCATCCAGTCGCAAATAAACAATCGCATATCGAATATATGCCACCTCATCCAGCTCTTTCAAGCGCCTGATCACTTTGTCTCCTACCAGGCGGCTTGGAACTTCTGCTTTGCCCATTTGTTGAAGTTCTGCTTCCGTTTCTCCAACCAATCGTTCAATATCTATGGCTGCCACAGGTCGTTTGGCACAAGCAACCCGTATGCCAACTTCCAGCTTCGCCGGGGAAAACTCCTCCCTTGTGCCATCGCGTTTTACCAGCATTGGCGTGGCTAATATCGGCCGCTCGTATGTTGTAAAACGCTGGCCACAATTGCCACATACCCGCCGCCTGCGGACGCCTCCCCGAGTATCGTGGCTCGTGTCAATGACGCGTGTTTTCTCGTGCTCGCAATATGGGCACTTCATTGAGAATCCTCTATACCTTAGCTAACAACTACAATACCAAGAAGCCCTACATGCAGGGATGTTTACAGACAGCGGCCCCATATTTAGCACTCAGGAGAGGAAAATTATAGCATACGCCGGAATTGGCGACAAGGATAATCGGCCACGATTCACCTTAAAGAATCTGACCGCAGGCAGCAGGGAATTGAGAATGCGGATCTTAGCCGATTATGACTAAGATCCGCCGATATACGGAGGCAGGATGTGGCTCTTACCCTTGACGGAGTTACCTAGTTCCGATTCTTGCGTAAAAAAGTCGGGATTTCGAGATCTTCAATTCGGAATCTATCGCTTCCAGATATTGAGGGTGTTTGAGCTGCTCCAACTTGTTCAGTCCTTCTTGAAGATTGCGTTTCTCGGACCGGCCTACCGGTCGGAATTGCCCGAGAGGCTTGTTCGACCATCGGCCGCATGTGAGGCATGCCATGCTCGAAGCCGGTAGCAATAACCGTAATCCTTATCTCATCGTCCATGGTTTCGTCAATTACAGCGCCGAAAATAAGATTAACATCTGGATGGGCCGTCTCGCGAATGATGGAGGCAGCCTGGTTGATCTCGAACAAGCCCATATCTCGCCCGCCAGTTACGTTAAAGAGGATACCTTTTGCGCCGTCGATGGTCACATCAAGCAAGCGACTGGAAAGTGCCTGTTCCGCGGCAATTCTTGCCCTATCATCACCTGTTCCATGTCCAACCGCCATCAACGCAGCGCCACCCATTGACATAATAGCCTTGACATCAGCGAAATCCAGGTTTATGAGCCCAGGAACTGTAATCAACTCACTGATTCCCTGAATTCCCTGACGCAGAACATCATCAGCCATCCGAAACGAATCAAGAAGGGTTGATTTCTTATCACCCATTTCCAACAATTTGTCGTTTGGAATGACGATAAGGGTATCGACATGTTCCTTCAATTTCTCTATGCCCGCCTCGGCCGCTCGCGCCCTTTGCGCGCCTTCAAAGCTGAATGGTCGGGTTACCACGCCAATTGTTAAAGAACCTTGCTCTCGGGCGATCTTGGCGACTGTTGGTGTTGCACCTGTTCCTGTGCCACCGCCCATTCCGGCCGTAACGAATACCATGTCTGAACCGTGGAGCAACGTATGGAGGTCATCTATTGACTCCTCGGCCGCTCGCTCACCAATTTCCGGATCGCCGCCAGCCCCTAAACCACGCGTAGCTTTATCACCCAGGCGCAGTCGCTTGGGAGCCTGGCTACGCATCAAGGCCTGACCGTCGGTATTCAAGGCCACAAATTCGACCCCGCCAATACCTTCATCAATCATCCGGTCAATTGCATTGCTGCCGCCGCCCCCTACCCCAATAACTCGTATCAGGGCTGAGCCTTCGACTTCAGGCATTCTTTGAACTGATTTCGAATATCTATCACTTACCGTACGTTTATTCATTTTTCACCCTCTCCGTGCCTTCTACCACTATTAATTACAACAACATGATCAACTAAGAACCTTAAATCATTTCCCTCTACCCGGGTAATAATTCCCTGAAGAAACGGCTAAGACGTCGTCCAAGATCTTTTTCTCGGGACCGAGGTCGGTATATATTTTGACCGCTGACAGCCCAGTTTAACAGGCCAACGCTTGTTGCAAATGCCGGACTTTGCAACGAGTCTACCAACCCAACCAGGCTTTTAGGCTTGGCAACGCGCGCCGGAACGCCCAAGATCCGCTGGGCAACCTGTGTAATTCCTCGCAGCTGAGAAGCGCCGCCTGTTAATACAATTCCTGCAGGTAACAGACCGTCATATCCAGAACGTTTAATATCCTGGAGAATAAGATGGAATATCTCTTCAGCACGCGCTTCAATCACCTGAGCCAAATCTTGCCGGCCAACCTGAATCTTCTCGCCGCCAAAAGGCTCAACGGTAAAGACAACATCTGCGTCGATTTGATCCGGGCGGCAATCTCCATACTTCAGCTTTATATTCTCAGCGATCTCGTAAGGAACACGTAAACCAATAGCGATATCATTGGTCACGTGGAATCCACCTATTGGGATAACTTTCGTATGCCAGACAGTACCTTGCATATACAAGGCCAGATCGGTAGTGCCTCCGCCTATATCAGCCACGAGGACGCCCATTTCTCTTTCGGTTGGTTCCAAGACAGCTTCGCCTGATGCCAGGGAATTTAAGACAAAGTCTTCCACATCAATACCTACGTTGTCTATGGTACGACTTAAATTCATTAGCGCGGGCGATGCAGCAGTCACGATATGCGCTTCAACTTCCAGGCGATAGCCATGCAGACCGACCGGGCTACGTACCTCTTCCTGATCATCCAAGGTATAGGATCTTGGGATCAGGTGTACAATTTCCCTGTTATAAGGGACAGAAATTGCCTGGGCAGCATCAAGCGCCCGCTCGATATCGTCATGAGTGACGCCCTCACCATTCCGGCCAATGGCCACCGTTCCTCGGCTATTAGTTGAGCTAATATGCTCTCCAGCCATACTCACCATTGCCCGTGACAAATCATAGCCCGAACTTCGTTCAGCTTGCTCAATTGCCTTGGCAATGGCAATCGTTGCCTGGGCAACGTCAACAATCATGCCTTTTCGCATGCCCCGTGCCGGTTCCTGGCCCAAGCCAACAATTTGAATCTGGCCCTGGTGGACTTCACCAACAAGCGCGCAGACCTTCGTTGTGCCAATGTCTATACTAAAAATTACGCCTTCCATATCATGATCCCCAGTGAGTAGTAATGAACGGCCTAACTGCCATTGAGCGAATAATACGGCTTCAAACCATTTCGAACGCTGATATAAGCCGGTGTAATCGATTTAGCTAACAAATCTTCAACAATTGCCTCGTAGACAATGAGTTTTTGCCCCATATTTTGCCCGCTACCGAAATATACTTGCCATCCACGACCATCCTGATAGCTTAATCCATTGCCAAGCTGATAAGATAATCGATCAATGTTAGGACGAAGTGCCCTGAGCTCGAGTGCTCCTTCTAGGACATCCTCGGGAACGTATGGGTTATCGCCAAAAAGCTCATCTTCTTCAGACTCAATCAATAACAAGCCAGAGGTGCTAACGCGAGCCGGCACCAAATCCCCTTGTGCTGTTATCCAATAGGTGTGGCCATTTTGTGACCAGATAGCGAGAGGTGAATCCTCAGCAATCTCGATATTCACCATATTTGGCCATTCTAAGGTTACAGTCGCTGAGATTACACCTGGCATTTTGCCGATGAGCGAAGCCGCCTCACTAGGATCAGCCGCGAAAATGTGCGCGCCTGAAATACCACTCCTGGCTATGATTTCAGATTCGGGAATTGAAACATTGCCATTTACCGGTATCGATGTGAGATAAAACGAAGCGTCACGACCAATGAGAATGAGAGCAAAGATGCAGACAGTAACAAGCCCGAGACTCATCCAGCGGGAGGATAAGGCTATTTGCTTCAAGAGGGAGGTTGGCATCTTGAATCTTTGCCGGTTGCGCCTTTTACGTTTCTTGGCCGCAGAAGGAACAACCACCTTTGGAATAGCAGTAGTACCTGCAGCCTGGACGCGTTGCAGTTTGGGTTGCTTACGGAGACGTTTTCGCTTAGTCACTAGTTGATACCTCAAATGACGTTTCCAACTCGCTCTTCTCTGTGAATCGTTGGAGAGCAAGATCAATCAGTCGCTCTAATAATTCGGGATATGGAATGCCAGAGGCCTCCCATAATTTTGGGTACATTGAGATGCGTGTGAACCCGGGTATCGTGTTAATCTCGTTCAAGTAAATTTGACCTTCATCTCGATCTAATAAGAAATCCACTCGCCCCAGGCCTGCACAATCCATCAACTCAAAAGCCTTAACGGCCAATAACCGGATTGACTCCGATAATCGATCTTCAATATCAGCCGGTATGATTAGATCGGAATCATCGCTGACATACTTGGCTATATAATCGTAGAACTCCCTTCTGGGTCGCACTTCGCCTACGACACTGGCTATCGGATCTTGATTGCCTAATACAGATACTTCTAACTCACGAGCCCTAATGCCATGCTCGACTATGATACGCCTGTCATATGCTGCTGCATGGGCGAGCCCATCAATCAACTGGCTACGATTATGGCATTTTTCGATACCAACACTGGAACCCATATTGGCTGGTTTTGTAAATACCGGATAGGCCAGTGAAGCTTCGACTTTATCTAATGTCTTTGCCGGATCCTTTAACCAATTAGACTTAGTTACAAGGGTCCAAGGTAAGATAGGCAGCCCATGAGCTTCCATTACAGCTTTAAATATGGCTTTGTCCATGCCAACGGCCGATCCGACCACGCCCGCGCCAACATATGGTATTCCCGCAAGTTCCAACAAGCCCTGGACCGTGCCATCTTCGCCATACGGTCCATGGAGTACAGGAAACACTACATCCAATTGGCTGACTTCTGACAAGATTGTTGGTTGTGACTTTATCGATTCAATAGCCATTAACGCCTGGGTCTTAGGATCTGGAAGAAGCGTTGCTCTCTGAACAGACCCTTCTATACCCGACTCCAACGCCGCGGCCACATCACCTGATATCCACTGACCACTTTTTGTGATACCGATCATAACCAGGTCATACTTCTCGGAATTTAGGGCCGATATTACCGAGCGCGCGGACATCAACGAAACCTCATGCTCGCCCGAGCGTCCTCCAAAAATGACGCCTACTCGCAATTTCCGCTCGCGATTATTGGCTTGTTGATATTCTTTACTCATCTTCTTTTTTCTAGCTGCCTATTTCTTACTTTCCCGATATGCAAATTTGATGCCTGGGTTTATTCCTCTATGCATCCCAAATATATTCAGGCGCCATTTTCAAAAAGCCACTTTCCAACAAGTTCGACTTCAAGTTCCAATTCCACTCCGAACATTTCTCTTACTGTATTCCAGGCTTCGGCAATGAGCGCTCGAACATCCTCGGCTGTGGCTTGCCCATCATTTACGAAGAAATTAGCATGTTTCTCGGATATATGGGCACCACCAAGCCTATATCCTTTGAGACCTGCTGCCTCAATGAGATAACCAGCATAATAGTTTTCCGGATTCTTAAACATTGAGCCCATGCTTGCCCCAGTCGGCTGGGTTTCTTTTCGATGAGCCACAAAACCGTCAGCCCTGGCCATGAGCACATCGGCCGGTTCGGATTTGAGCTCAAGTTCGGCCGAGATAACCACCCGACGCGCTTGAATGTCCTTTTGTTCTCGCTTTAATATGCTGCTCCGGTAGGCATACTCCATTTCTTTGTTGTTATAGTTGCGTGTACCACTTCCCGGCTCCCAAATATGGGCGGATAACAAAGTGGCAGCCATGTCACCACCATGGGCTCCGGAATTGCCAACGACCGCGCCGCCTATGGTTCCGGGGATGTTTACAGCCCATTCCAGGCCGCCGAGACCCTTGGCAATAGATTGTCTGGCCAAAGAAGAAAGATTCATCCCTGACTCCACCGCGCAGACAACACCAGAGCCTGAATGCCGGAAATGGACATCTCTGGCCCGGTTCATGATCACCAGTCCGCTAATGCCACTGTCTGATACCAGGATGTTCGATCCACCGCCAATGACCAGGTAAGGAATATGCTGCATATGGGCCATTTCAACAGCTCTCTGCAGATCTGTTCCCGAACTGACCGATACAAACATTTCGGCCGGCCCTCCTACTCTTGCCGACGTATAACGATCCATCTGTTCATTTAATGCGAACCGATCGCCGAAAGTTTCTTGATAGCGTTTTTGAATTGCTTCCAGAACCGTGGTTTCCAGATCCATTCTTTTATCCAATTTCTTGTTTCAATAGATAAAAATGATTCATTCTTGCCTAGCCCGTTTCCTCGGAATCTAGACCAGGGTTCATTAAATTGTTTTCCCGGTCAACGCTCTGGCCCTTAGAAAGCCGGTGGTGTAATTCCGCTAAAATGATTTCTCCAACCCTATTCCCGTCGCCAGCCGTCAGCGTTAACACAACATCGCCTGGACGAATTCGATCGAGAATAAAAAAGGCTGCGTCTTCAATACCCGCCAGGTAATCAGCTCGGGGCGTCTTTACGCTTTTCAATACAGCCGGTGTATCGATGTCCAACGTATCTGTTTCCCGGCTGCGGAAGATATCAAGAGCTACCAGGCGATCGGCATCGACGAAGCAAGTAGCAAATTCTGACTGGAGTTTCTTGGTGCGGCTATACGTATGTGGTTGCCAGACCGCCCAGAGGCGACGTCCCGGAAAACGTTGCCTGGCCGCAGCCAATGTTACCCTAATTTCAGTTGGGTGGTGTGCATAATCATCGACAACCACTACATCCCCTTCCTGTCCAACTATTTCAAAACGCCGACCCATCCCTCCGAAATCAGCCAGTGCCTGGCGCACCACGGCAAACGGAATTCCGAGATCAAGGCAAACAGCGATGGCAGCCAGACCGTTGCGAACGTTGTGCTCCCCAGGAACACGTAATCGGGCCAGCCCAATCGTCTCACCCTCATCTGCGACCAAAAAATCGGTGCCACCAATGGGGTTCGTTCGCAGATCCTTGGCCTGCCAGTTTCCAGATTGGATTCCATAGGAGTTTATGTTCAAGCGGGAGTTTTCGGTTATTGAACTAAGGGTTGAAACACCATCATCATCAGCGCAAATGTACAACTCCCCGCCTGGCTGGATCTGATCGATAAATTGATTGAAAGCCGTGCGATAGATCGCCGGTGTTGGGAAGATATCGGGATGGTCAAATTCCACGTTTGTTATCACTGCCACTTTTGAACTGAGGCCCAGGAACATATAATCATACTCGTCTGCCTCAATTACGAAGTACTTCCCTTGCCCGGAACGTCCATTACTCCCCAGAATAGGGAGCACACCACCAATGATGAAACTTGGATCGAGATCAGCGGCGATCATTATATTGGCTATCATGCCTGTAGTTGTCGTCTTACCATGGGATCCGGCCACAGATATGGTTGCATTTTCAGCGGTTAGCGCGCCCAAAAATTCCGCTCTTTTCAGTATCCGTATGCCCGAGCTGGTTGCCGCCAGTAGCTCTGGGTTGTCATCCGCAATCGCTGATGAAACCAGGATGAGATCGGCCGATCCAACATTGTACTGGTCGTGACCATCAAAGATTATTGCGCCTTGGGCTTCTAATGCTTCTGTCCGGTCATTAAGCTGCCGATCGGAGCCACTGACATCATAGCCGCGGCCAAGCAGAACCTCGGCAATGGCCGAAAGTCCAGAACCACCAATGCCGACCAGATGGATGTGCATCTGAGGCCATAACATGCTGTTCTGTTCTACTCCTTTCTCAACTAAATAATCTAACATCGGTAAATTTCTGGTTTAACATTGATCAGCGGTTTTGTTTAAACAAGGGCGATAATAACGATGAAAAAAGTCACGAAGAATAGAATCAACCAAACTGTAGGGCTAAAGATTCCGAAGGGCAAATATTCGGTGAAGGTAAGGGCAAACGTGTTGATCGCTGGTCGGATGATGACGGTCGGATCAAATGGGTATTCTATTCCAGCCAATAGATGATCATAGCCAGATGGTACAGGTATATATTCGAGAAAGCTCCAGAGGCTGCCAACGACCAGGTATCCGTTCAACGTTCCGACGAGCATGCCAATTATTCTTCTCTCGAACCCGGAGCGAAGGCGATCTCCCAGACGTCCACCAGTGGCTGATACGGCTAATCTGGTAACGACCTGGTAGCTGAAAAAGACGATAATAACGAAAAATAGCGCCTGGACGTATATCTGCGACTCACGAGCTGAGTTAATTTCTTCCAGGCTTGCTCCTTCCACCGGCACCATTCCCAGAAAGGACACGATATCATAACCAAATTGCTGGAGTACGGCGATAGCCCCGACCAGGCCGGATAAAGCAATGACTTCTTTTTGCCAACCGCGCATGTAACCAATCATTGCGAATAGTACAAGCGACATAGAGAAAAGTAGGAAGAGGTTAATCATGATATTGCTCTCTTTGCTAGGCTAATGATAACGTGCGAAAGCTTGTCGACTGCATCAGGTATATCCAGCTTCTGGGCTTTATGGGCCATTTCAGCCAGCCTAATTTGGTCAGCCAATAATTCCATTACCGTCGGGGCCAATTCCTCGCCAAGCTTCTCATCATCAAGACGAACCGCCGCGCCTTGGTTAACAAGGTAATCTGCATTAATTTTTTGGTACCGCCAGGCATGTGGATAAGGCACCAATATCGACGGGACGGCAAATGCTGGACACTCTCCTAACATGCTGGCGCCTGCCCGGGCTACGATCAGATTAGCCGCCCGATAGGCCGCACCCATCCGGTCATGGAGATAAGGATATGGACGGTAGAAACGTCGCTGGGAGCCATCCAACTCGGTTGCCCGATCGCTTACCTCTGGCCAATCCAACTGACCGCTGATGTGGATGATCTGAATGGATTTCAGTAGATTTGGGAGTGCGCTCATGAGTGCCCGATTGAGACTTCGAGCGCCCCGACTGCCGCCAAAAACGAATAGCGTTTGACGGATCGGCTCAAGGTCAAATAGTCTCAAGGCATCACCCCGATTGAGTTTAGTGGCCACTCTAAGCTCCGGTCTAACCGGATATCCGGTAACAATCGCTTTTCCCGGCGAGAAATAAGCTAACGAATCAGCGGCCGTACAGGCTACTCGCTCGGCCATGCGACTCAGGTAACGAATTGCCATGCCAGGTTCAATATCAGGCAGATAAATAGCAGCCGGAACCCCTCTCGCACGCGCGGCCACAGCAAGTGGTCCATTCACGTAACCACCTGTGAGGAAAAGAACATCCGGCTGAAAATTGCCGATAATGGTGTTGGCCTTTACTATACTCAAGGTTAGCTTGGCCAAATTTCGCAGCCTAACAGACCAGGGCACACCGGCAATAGCGCCGCCCTCGATTGTTTCAAGCCGAATTCCTGCTTTAGGCACCAGCTTCTCCTCTATCTGGCCGCTTGTTCCTACCCAGAGGAAATTATCAGCGGTCCAGCCGTTCTTCTGCAGCGTTGCGACCACGGCCAACGCCGGGTATATGTGGCCGCCCGTTCCGCCTCCGCATATCAAGACTTTCACGTAATGACTCTCGTATCGGTTTCCAATTTTGTACTTTGATATTCATAGCGGCATCTCTGGATATACTGAGCAAGATGCCAACACCTAAGAGGGAAATAAATAGTGATGAGCCGCCATAACTCATAAACGGCAAGGGCATGCCCGTAAATGGCATTACGGCGGTGATGACAGCCATATTCATTAATGCCTGTATCGTAAGCCAAACCGTTATGCCAATAGCCAGAAGGAAGCCGTAACCATCCCGAGCCCCAAGAGCAGCTCGAATGCCACGCCAGGCCAGCATCGCTAAAAAGCCTACGACTAACAAACAACCAAATAATCCCAGTTCCTCGCCGAGAATCGCGAACACACCATCAGTATGCGCAGCCGGTAAAGGACCGAATTTCTGTGTACTCGAGCCCAATCCAACGCCGAACCAACCACCTGTTCCGAGGGCGATCACGGATTGCTGGATCTGCCAACCGGCCTGAACCGGATCTTTAAAAGCTTCTTTGAAGCCATCGATCCGTGCAGCCGCATGGGGCAAAGTAGTTACCAGGATGACAAACATACCGCCGGCCGATATCCCAGCAATGGCAAACTGCTTGAGGTCTGCACCGGCGATAAAAAAGAGGATCATAGCGATGATGGCGATCAGACCGGCCGTGCCTAAATCAGGTTGAAGGACGATTAAGGCGCAAACAACACCGGTTATTACCGCGAAGGGTAACAAACCGTAAGTCAGCGTCTTGATCCGGTCACCTTTGGTCGATAGCCAATGTGCGATATAAAGTATCGTGGCCAATTTGGCGATTTCAGAGGGTTGGATCGAGCCGCCAAACAGACCACGTCGGGCGCCGAAAATCTTCTCACCAAAAAGCAGAACTGAAATTAGGAGGATTAATGTTCCAACGAGTATTGGTACCGATAAGCGTCGTAAACTGTGATAATCATAGCGCAGGAAAATAACGATACAGACTACCCCGGCCGCCAAAGCGAGCAGTTGCCGTCTCAGATAATAAGTAGCATCGTTCTGCAATCGTTCTCCCAGATCGAATGTCGTACTATAGACCATCAATATCCCGAGAACGACCAGGCCGGCAACTGCCAGAACCATCCAGTAGTCGACCATGAACGTTTGACCAGTTCTTACCCGGCCTCGTTTTTTGCGAATAACGTTAAGTGTTGTCATCGAATCTACTTATCCTCTGCTTGCGCTTTGCATTCTGGATATTGATCTCACCATTTTGTGATCTACTCTTTACATTTGTAAAAGTATTTCTTACGTCCAATCTTGGAATCGCATGTTATTTGGCTTCAATACGAATCCGGCGAATCGGATTCTAGGCCAGATCATTTACCAACTGCCTGAACTTCTCGCCTCGGGCGGAAAAATCAACAAAGGCATCAAAACTAGCACCGCCCGGTGCCAGCAATACAACATCGCCTGGTCGAGCGTTTGATGAAGCCAGGATTACCGCTTCGTCAAGGCTCTTCACCCGAAAAATTTGGGGACTTTGTTCGTTTGCTGTTTTACAATCCCGTAACATTTCCTCCAGTTGTCTTCCTAATTCGCCAAAAAGGACGACTTGGCGGACCCGCGCCGATACGATACCGGCCCAGGATTCCCAAACCATATCTTTATCCCTTCCACCGGCCAGCAATATCAACGGTTCTGTAAAAGAGTCGATGGCAGCTATCGCTCTTTCCGGAGCAGTCGCAATCGAGTCATTCACATATTGCACACCATTGATCATTCTCACCAATTCAAGCCTATGCTCCACTCCAGAAAAATCACGAATAGCCGACCGCATGGCTTCCTTTCCAACCCCAAGTGAATCAGCCAGAAGAGCCGCCGCTTGGACATTTAGGATATTATGGCGGCCGCGAAGGGGTATCTCATCTTTGTGGCACAAGGACCAGCTATCTTTTCCATCAGTAAGCCATATCTGCTCATCGCTTAAGAACGCGCCATCGGAAATCCTGTGTTCGAGGCTGAATTTCCTGACCCGAGCAGGAGTTACCCTTTCCATGTATTCCGCACCAGGATCATCCGCCGACAGGACAGCCACGTCTTGGTGGGTTTGGAAGCGCAAGATATTGCTTTTTGCTCGAGTATAAGCCGCCATATTCTTGTGCCGGTCGAGATGATTCGGCGTAACGTTGAGCACGGCTGCGACCGGCGGGCTCTTCGTCCACAACTCGAGCTGAAAACTGGATAATTCCTGGATGACAATATCCCCAGGTTCCATAGTGGCCAGATCGCTGATAAGAGGCTGGCCGATGTTACCTCCCACCCAAGTCCTTCGGCCCGTAGCTTGAAACATCAACCCGGTTAACGCGGTCGTTGTAGTTTTTCCGGCGGAACCAGTTATGCCGACCACGGTTGACGGTGTTCGTTTCATAAATTCCAGAGAATCATTCGTCACGGTGATGCCGCGACGGTATGCTTCTTGAACGATTGGTGAATCTGCAGGAACACCACCACTAATCGCTACGACATCAGTTGTCGATAAAAGCGATAACGGGTGTTCACCCAATACCAGTTCCACCGGGAGATCAGCGATCTCATCGAGGCTACCTCGTAATTGTTCTTCTGTTCTCATGTCCGAAATAATCACTTTCGCTCCTACACCAACTGCAAAGCGGGCCAGGGCCTTTCCCTGTCGCGCTAAGCCAAAAATTACAATCCGTTTATCTGATAATTCATCCTGCATAACTTTCAAAAATAACCAGAATAGACCTAGATTAGAGCCAGGGCGATGCCCACCATGGCGCCGACTATGCCGATTAGCCACCAGCGCTGGACGATCTGAGTTTCGCTCCAACCAATGAGCACGAAATGGTTGTGGAGGGGCGCCATCTTAAATGGCCGGATATCTCGCCCAAAAAAACGGCGAGATAGTACGGCCGAAGCGACTTGAATGATTGTTGATAATGTCGTAGCTACAGGAATCAGAGCGATTATCGGCAAGATGAGCCACTGGTTGGTCATCAGGGCCACGACGCCTAGAGAGCCTCCAAGAGCCAGGGAACCGACATCACCCATAAACATCTGCGCAGGATGCGCGTTATGCCATAAGAAACCAAAGCAAGCGCCCACAACAACAAAGCTGAAGGCCACCAAAAACTGCTGATCCTGCAAGAAGGCGATGACGGCGTAAGCGGCAAAGGCTGTTGCCGCGATTATGCCGGCTAGGCCATCCAGTCCATCTGTAAGGTTAATCGAATTAGCTGTTGCCAGGATAACAAAAGCCGCCAGAGGCACGTACCAGACGCCGATATCGACCAAGAATGGTATGGTTGGGACGGCCAGCCAGCCATGTTGGTCATTTACCCGCCAAAATAGGAGTACCGCGGCCGATATGGCAATCGCCAGTTGATACCAGATTTTTCGGCGGGCTAACATTCCTACGCCTGGACGCTGGCGAAATCCCTGGTAATCGTCGATAGCGCCTAGTATCGCATATAGGACCATCACTCCCAGTGGAATAACGATGCTTTCGGCGATTTCTCGGTCGCGAACAATTTGGACAGTATTGACGACGACTGTAATCAGGATAACCCAGCCAACGATGAGAACACCCCCCATGGCCGGTGTGCCCATCTTTTGTAGATGCGTTTGGGGTCCTTCGATCCTGATTTGCTTGCCCAGGTTTAAGCGTCGCATTATTTCGATCAAGGGACCGCCCCAGATCACGGCCAGGAGGAAGGTTACCCCGCCAAGGGTCAGAGCAAAAGCCATTAGCTTTCCCCCATGCTGGAAACTATCTGGTCCATATGAACCCCTCGCGAGCCCTTCACGAGAATAATATCGGCCGGCTCTATAATGTCCTCCAGGATTGCCACAGCTTCAAGGGAGTCACCGGCAATGAATATCTGTTCAGCCGGCATGCCCACTATCAGAGCCTCCGCTGCAATCAGTTTTCCAAGAGGTCCAACTGTCACCAACACATCTGCAACATCTCTAGCACGCCGGCCTACGAGCCGGTGCGAAGCAGCCTCTACGGGTCCTAACTCCAACATATCTCCCAGGACCGCGATCCGTCTCCCTTCGAGATCGGCCAGCAAGTTGAGCGCAGCCAAAGCAGATTCAGGGCTCGAATTATAGGTGTCATCGAGGATGATCGAGCCATTGGGTCCGGGAACGGCCACAAGACGCAGCTGAGCTGAAAGACCATGAAGCCCGCTAATGATTTCATCCCAATTTAAACCTTCGACCAATCCGACGGCCGTGGCTCTCAGTGCCGTATGGACACTATGGCGGCCAAGCAGCGGCACCTGCAAGTTCAGCTTCTCTTTTTCGTAATGGAGTGTAAAATGAATTCCTTCCAAACCCATGGAGACGATATTATCAGCCCACAGATCCGCATTGCTGTCTAAACCATAAGTCACAACTCGTGCTTGTGTGGAACCAGACATAGCCATAACCAGGGGATCGTCCATATTCAGAATGGCCACACCGTCGGGGGCGCCAGGTAGCGATTCCACCAATTCCTGCTTGGCAGCGCTGATAGCTTCTATCGATCCGAGCCATTCCATATGGACCGCCCCGATAATAGTCACCACACCAACTTGGGGCTGAGCAAGGTCGCATAAGAGGGCAATCTCCCCAGAGGTGTACATCCCCATTTCCAGGACAGCCATCTCGTGCTCCGGTAGCAGAGTCAGCAAGGTCAGCGGCAGACCAATTTCATTGTTATAGTTGCCCTCCGATTTAAGTGTCTTGTAGCGCCTGGACAACACCGCATGGGTTAGTTCTTTTGTCGTTGTTTTTCCCACGCTACCTGTGATCCCGATCACCCTAAGCCCAGGAAATTTCTGACGCCAAGCTTTACCTAATGACTGTAAAGCAGCCAAAGTACTGGGAACGATCAAGCAGATCGGCTTCTGCGAATCTAAAACGATTTCCTGGGATTCAACTGGTTGACGAAGATCCAGGGAGAGAAATTCGCCCGGCAACGGCTTCTGAACCAGGGCAGCAACGGCCCCGCGATTAAAGGCATCGGAAACAAAGGTATGTCCATCCAGCTGATCCCCCTCAAAAGCGATAAACAAGCTCCCAGGTCGAACCAGCCGGCTATCAATTACCACTGAAGTCACGATCGGTTCAAGCCCGGATGTTTCATATTGCATTAATGTTTCGAATACAAAAGCCAAGGAAAACATGATTTAGTCTACCCGGTAGATCGTGGGCTAAGAATATCCCTTGATCCCTATTCCGATTTATCTCTGGCAGCGAGAACTTCGTTGCTCAAGCGTACAGAATCAGGCGGTATATCTAATAAGGTAACCAGATCATCTACTAATTCAGCAAAGACCGGGGCGGCTGTCATCGATCCCCACGGCGATGTTCTAGTCCGGTCCAACTTGACCAAGATAATTAATTCCGGATCATCGGCCGGCAACCAACCAATAAATGAACCGATTGTGTCAGTCGGATGGTAAATTCCGCCTTCCGGAATTTGGGCCGTGCCAGTCTTGCCAGCAACTGTATAGCCTTCGACCTGAGCGCCAAATACCTCAGTCCGAACCGCATTAATTGCCATTGCCGTGACCTCTTCGGCCGTGTGTTTACTTACCGGTCTGCTCATTACTGTGGGCTCGTGGACGAATACCTCACCATTATTGTGAATCTCTTGTACCACATAAGGCTGCATCAGAGATCCTTCATTAGCCAACGCTGAAACAGACGAGATCATCTGTAACGGTGAGACGGCCAGACCTTGACCGAAAGCATTTGTGCCGATGTTTGTTTCGGTCCAATTGGCTGATCCTGGAAGCGGTAAAAGGCCGCTTGCCTCAGACATTAGATCAATGCCCGTTGGCCGGCCGAAACCAAATCTTTGCAAGTAACTATAGAACGTATCTGGCCCCATCCAGGTCGCGATTGTCGCGGCGCCCACGTTGAGTGAATTCGCCAGAAGGCCGGTCATATCTACGGTGCCTCGGGCACTGCGATCCCAATTGTACAAAGGATAGCCACCTACATTGATTACCCCGGAATCATAGTAGGTCGTTGTCGGCAAAACGGTTCCTGAATCTAAAGCCGCCGCCATGGTTATCAGTTTCATTACTGAACCAGGCTCGTATTGCTGGCTGACGATCGGGTTCAATAACAATTGTTCTTCTACTTCGTAAAAATCATATGGGTCATAACAGGGATTGCTTGCCATCGCTATGATTGCGCCAGTGCGAGGGTCCATAACGATGATGGTGCCGCTATCGGCCTGATATTCCGAGATAGCCCTGCTTAGATGTTCCTCGACAACATGCTGGACCGTCCGGTCAATAGTCAGAACAAGATCCGCTCCCTCCTTGGCAATAATGCTTTCTTGCTCTAGCAAGGGAGAGATATGCACCGAGGCAAATGCTTCCTGACCGGCGAGTTCAGTCTGATAGTAGCCTTCAACGCCGGCGCCACCCAGTCCGTTGAAGTCAGTATAACCAAGTATATGGCACATCAATTCCCCTTGAGGGTAGATGCGTCGCGGTTGGGGATCTAGCTGGATTTCATCGGCAAACGGTAAAGATCGGATAGCATCAGCTGCTTCCGGTGTTATCCGTCCGGCCAGCAACTCAAATGGATAATCTGAATCTAGTTTCTCCAATATTTCTGTCCGAGGAATTTGCAGGATAGAAACCAGGCCGTTTGCGATTTGTTCGCCATTGATTACCAATGAAGGAGAAACACCTACCTGGTAATCATTGCCGTTTCCGGCAAGAACCGCCATGTTTCGGTCGAAGATAGTTCCTCGATCCGGCCTGGCAATGATTTCCCAGTTCTGGAATCTCCGGCCTAGGTCAGCCAGTTCCTCTTCTCTAACAATCTGAAAGGAGACCAGACGATAACAAACAACCAATGTTATCAGGGTCAATCCGGCTACAATAATCCAAAGGCGTCGTTGTTGACTTATCGTCATGGTGATTCCCCACGAAAAAGATCACTGATACTTGACTCGATGGTTAACCATAAGGCTTCACTTGCATTATTGATTGGATCTGGCGTTAACAGAAGTTCGGCCTCGTGTGTTGCTTCAATCTCAGCTGGATAGTTTGGAATGACCAGGTAATCTACATCATCAGGATCGGCTCTGACAAAACCGAGGCGCAAGACTTCTTGCTGCAACCGGTCCAGTGATTGAGCCTCAGCTATATCGCGTTCTAGATCGCCGTTCAGACGATTCACCTCATCCAATTCCCACTGTAATTCTTGTACTTGACGACCAACTCTGGCGATGCGACTCGCTTGGAAAAGATAGATGGCGCCGACTAAAGCGGCCAAGACCAAAATAACGCCCCAGCTCAAGGCGGCCTGCGCCTCTGTAAGCCACAGCAGCGATTGACGTTTTTCTGTCTTTGATTGTCGCTTTTTAGGTGTTTCTTCGGCACTCACGCTTGGCCTCCTGCCAACTTCTGGGCCACCCGTAACCTGGCACTTCGGCTACGCGGGTTTCGAGTGATTTCAGCGACTGAAGGCCGTACGACCTTTCGGGTAATCGGTCGTAAATTAGGCCGGGTGTCGCATGTACATATGGGTAGTTCAGGTGGACAAATACACTCCTTACTTTGTCGATGAATAAATTGTTTAACCATACGATCTTCTAATGAGTGAAAGCTAATAATGGCTAGATAGCCATCAGTTGCCAGCAGTTCTATTGCTGCCGCCAGCCCTTTCTCCAGTTCGGCCAATTCATTATTGACTGCGATACGCAATGCCTGGAATACCAGCGTTGCCGGGTGAATTTGCCTTTTTTTTGACTTGCCCGACTCGCGAAGGACCAGGTTAGTTAACTGTTGAGTACTCTTTACTGGTCGCTCGCTAACAATCGCCCGGGCAAACCTGCGGCTATTTCTCATTTCACCGTAACGCCACAATATATCGGCAATTTCGGCCTCATCGAGCTGATTGATCAAATCAGCTGCTGTTTCCCCGTGGGTTGGATCGAACCGCATGTCTAATGTACCAGCCTGCATAAAAGAAAAACCTCGTTCACCGTCTTCAAGTTGTCGAGAAGAAAGCCCTAAATCAAGCAATATTCCGTTTACCTGCTTAAATCCAAACCTTGGTGCTAATTCCGCCATTTCACCGTAACTTGCTTGAACAAAGGTAACCCGATCACCTACATCCAGGAGTTGCTCGCGGGCAAAAGAGATAGCTTCTGGATCGCGGTCAAAAGCGAGTAGCCGACCATCTGGATCGGAGGCCAGCAATATCCCTTTTGCGTGTCCACCACTACCAACCGTCCCATCTATATAAATTCCACCCGATCGGGGCTGGAGATATGCTATAATCTCTTCGTAAAGGACAGGTATATGCATTTTTAACGTTTGCTAACACCTAATGTAACCTGGGTTTGATTTTAGATACCCAGGTCATCCCACCTGGCAGAGTCACTACTGTTTTCAACAGATTCACGCAAGTTTATCCAATATGGAACGCTCCAGATTTCGAGGTAGTTATACATACCGGCGACAACAACCTCGCCATCGATCCCGGCGAATTCCCGCAGGTAAGCCGGAATGACAATTCGACCTTGCCGATCAGGTAGCAGATCCACCGCGCCGGAGAAAACGCGGCGACGAAATGTACGCACACTTTCATCAGTCATGGGCCGAGAAAGGATTCGCTCGGCCAAATCCTGCCAGCCTGTCAACGGAAATACCATCAAGTTCTGGTCAAAACCGCGTGTCACCACCAATCCTGATGCCATATCACCCCGAAACTTGGAGGGAATGGTCAAGCGCCCTTTATCATCTATGGTGTGTGTGTACTCTCCTAGGAACATGTGTTCTATGCGATTTCCCTAATTTAGCACAAATATTCGAGTCCGGTGCACCATTTCGATCCACCACAGCGCCCCACTTTGAGCCACTATGTGGGACAGTATACACTAAACTCCCCATTATGTGAAGATATTGCGCTGAATTTTTAAGGGTTTGAACAGTGCGAGGGGGATATGTCACCATAGGTAGGGCTTTGCTAAAATATAACCCCACATATGGGCATCACGGCGCTTCCAGTGAATGGCGCAAATGTTTTTTTGTCCGTTTATTGCTTTCAGTTACAGGGGGAAAGGTTGCGTCTTAAGACCAAAATCCTGCTTTTTCTGCTAAATCAAAAATAGGGAATTAGTCCCACTTGGCGGAAAATTCTTCTGCTAAAGTCGCCAGGTACCACTTATCTTGCTCGCTAAGGCTAGCTGTGAGTAAAAGTTCTGGTCGCCGATTCCAGGTTCTCCGAAGCGCTTGCTGTCGCCTCCAGAGTGATATGTTGCCTGCATGACCAGAACGCAATACAGATGGAACGGACCAACCCATGAATGATGCCGGGCGCGTGTAATGGGGTCCTTCCAATAGGCCGGTAGCGAAACTATCGCTTTCCGCCGCCTCAATTGCCCCAAGAACACCCGGAACGAGCCGGGCGACCGCATCTATCAAGACCAAGGCTGCCAATTCCCCCCCAGTAAGTACATAGTCGCCTATGGATATCTCGTCACTGACCAGATGTTGCCGTACTCTTTCATCAATACCTTCATAACGGCCACAAATCAGGATAATTTGTTCTTGACTGGCAATCTCAGCCGCGATATTCTGAGTAAACGGGCGGCCCTGGGGAGTTAGTAAGATCACCGGCCGAGTTATCGCCCTTTTTATAATGGAAGCATCTCCATCCATATTTGTTAACGATACGGAGATCGATTCCACGGCTGCAAAGATCGGTTCCGGTTTTAAAACCATGCCACCACCGCCGCCATAAGGGGGTTCATCGGTAATCCGGTGCCGGCCGGTGGCATAATCCCGAATATTGTGGACGACGACCTCTAATAAACCTGCCTCCTGAGCTTTTTGCAGCATACTTACGTTCAGATAAGGCGGAAATACTTCTGGGAATAGGGTCAGGATATCAAAACGCATAAGGCAAGTATCGAACGGGTTTCCGCCGATGTCAAATTGTTTCAGGCAGGCTTTCGTGAATTGGCGTGAGGGACGTTATAATAACGTTCTGGAGTAACCATGAGAATCATAATAACCGGGGGACTTGGACAGCTCGGGCAAGCCCTTCAATCCGTATTGATCGAACATGACCTGGCCATTCTGGACCTACCAGAGGTTGATATAACCGACTTCCAGGTCATAGAGAAAGCGTTCAGCCACATTCGACCCAACCTGGTAATTCACTGCGCTGCGCTTACCGATGTGGATCGTTGCGCCCGGCAGCCAGAGTTAGCTTATCGTGTCAATGGCCTGGGCACTCAAAATGTTGCCCTTGCCTGCCGGACGCATGGCGCTGAAATGGTCCATATCAGCACAAACGAGGTCTTTGCGGGAGATAATCCTTCGGGCTATGAAGAATGGATGCCCCCCCACCCTATTAACGAGTACGGCCGTTCCAAGGCATTCGCGGAAGCTCATGTCCAGGCAAACCTCACCAATTTCTACATCGTCCGCACGGCCTGGTTGTACGCGCCAGGTGGGCACAATTTCATCCATGCAATTTTGGAGCGGGCGAGGAAAAGTGGCCGGCTGCGCGTTGTGACAGATGAAATTGGCAACCCAACCTATGTTAAAGATTTAGCCGTAGCTATCAGCCAGCTTATAATCACCGGCCGATATGGCACTTATCATCTTATAAACGAGGGTTCCTGTTCTCGCTGGGAATTTGCCAACGAGATATTGAAATTGGCCGGGCTCACGGCCGTAACTAACGAACCTATCTTAACCAAGGACTTTAGTCGAGCATCCATACCACCGCTCTACGCTGCGCTTCATAATCGGGTGGGTTCAGCCCAGGGTATCACATTGCGCAACTGGCCTGAAGCATTAGCTGAATATATGGCACAATACACTTAGGTCCGGCACGATGATCCCAACTGCTTCCATCATCATCCCCAATTGGAATGGGCTTCAACACCTGGAAACATGTCTGGCGGCTCTGATGAAACAAACAACCTCGGATATTGAGGTAATCGTCGTCGATAACGGCTCAAATGATGGTTCGACGCCGTATATCCGCCAAAATTTTCCAACGATTCTGCTCGTAGAATTGGGTGAGAATCGGGGTTTTACCGGTGCTTGCAATGCCGGTTATACTGTCGCCCGGGGAAAATATATTATCTTATTAAACAATGACACAGAAGTTGACCCAGAGTGGCTAGGACAACTACTTGGCGCTTTTGATCGCCACCCCGATGCAGGAATACTGGCAAGCAAAATAATGCTCTTTGACCGGCGTGACTATTTCCATGCTGCCGGAGATTTTTACCGCCTAGATGCCATACCCGGCAACCGTGGCGTTTGGCAGAAGGATACCGGTCAATTTGATACCGAGGAGCAAGTTTTTAGTGCGTGTGGCGCTGCCGCCGCCTATCGTCGGGATATGCTTGATGAGATCGGATTCTTAGATGATCGATTCTACTTCTCTTGTGAGGATATTGATTTGGGGTGGCGTGCGCACATGGCCGGGTGGAAAGCCATCTACGTGCCGACGGCCGTCGTCTATCATAAGTTAAAAGCTACTGGTGGAAGCATAACGGGTAGCTATTTCGACGGCCGTAACTTTCTGTATCTGATCTGGAAGAACTATCCCTGGCCACTTTTAATAAGGTACTGGCCGGCAATATTCAAGGCCCAATTACAAATCAGCTGGCTGGCCCTTCATGCCTGGCGAGGACCAGCTTCAAGAGCTCGCCTGCGTGGACAGCTAGCCGGATTACTGGGTTTATTCAGGATGCTGCCTGCTCGGAAACGCGTCCAGGCAAACCGGCGAATTACCGATGAAAACTTGACGTCGTTATTGACGCCGGTTGACGACGTTCCTTAGGGCAGCTATGATTGCCCGCCTAATAAACTCATGATTTGTCCAATACGATTACCACGCTAAGCCTGACCCTTGATAGGTGAGACGGTCACATGGCAACGCTTGAAATAGAATTCCAGGTTCGTAGTAA
Source organism: Patescibacteria group bacterium (assembly GCA_035527655.1). Classification (GTDB taxonomy): domain Bacteria; phylum Chloroflexota; class Anaerolineae; order Promineifilales; family Promineifilaceae; genus UBA11865. The sequence continues at coordinate 113,206 of DATLAB010000005.1, forward strand.
ATGGGGCTATACGCTAATCGCCGGTCTGGATGAAGCCGGCCGAGGAGCTATTGCCGGACCGGTAGTAGCTGCCGCTGTTATTCTGCCGTTGGATCAGCCCAATAAGCTTCGTCTGCTCCGACAGGTGAATGACTCCAAGCAATTATCACCTGTGTTGCGAGAAGAACTATTTGACCTGATTGTAGAACATGCGTTGTCTTATGGGGTTGGCAGTACGCCGGCATACGATATTGATCAAGAAGGGATTATCCCGGCCAATGCCCAGGCGATGCTGCAAGCCGTAACAATGCTCACTCCAGAGCCGGAGTTTTTAATCATCGACGGCCGGATGCGAATTCGTAATACGATTTTGCCCCAGCAATCCATCATAAGAGGGGATAGCAAGAGCCTCAGTATTGCCGCTGCCTCTATTCTGGCTAAAGTGAGTCGCGATCGTCACATGGTAAAGTTGGACAGGGATTATCCGGATTATCATTTTGCGGCTCACAAAGGTTACTGCACAGCATGGCACCGGAAAGCATTAGGTCAATTCGGCCCGTGTCCAGTACACCGCCATTCTTTCGCTCCCATTCGTCGTACCCTGGTGTAGATTGGTACCCTTAGATTGGAAGGAAAGCCTTAGCCTTTATTTGCATATCCCCTTCTGCAGTCAGCGTTGTTCGTATTGTGATTTCAATACTTACATCAGCCTGGACGGGCTTAGGGAAGCTTATTCAGCAGCACTGGCAAAAGAGATTGCTTTCATCGGCCAGGAAACCCGCCGGCCGGCCCATACCATTTTCTTTGGAGGAGGGACGCCGTCGCTCTTGTCCAATAAGGATCTGTCATTAATTCTTGATTCTTTGCGCGAATTCTTTGTTTTATCAGACACTGCAGAAATAACTTTGGAAGCCAATCCCGAAACCCTTGATCTCAATTACCTCAAGATGCTCCGGAATTTGGGTTTTAATCGTTTGAGTATGGGGGCCCAAAGCGCCAATCCGGGTGAACTGCGTCTCTTGGGCAGAGAGCATACCTTCGACACAGTTATCCAGGCTGTTGAGATGAGCCGGGCAGCCGGCTTCGAAAATATCAACCTGGACCTGATCTATGGTCTTCCAGACCAAAGCCTGGCCAAATGGGAGAATAGTCTGAGAGCGGCCATTGAGACGAGGCCTGATCATTTGAGTTTGTATTGTCTAACTATTGAACCTGGGACCACGCTCTTTAGACAGCTTAATGGTGGTCAGATTATGACACCCGACCCGGATATTGCCGCAGATCAATACGAGCTGGCTACTGAGTTATCCGCCGGCTTTGGCTTTAAGCAATATGAAATATCCAATTGGGCTCTACCCGGCCGTCAATGCGAGCATAACTTGTCCTATTGGCGGAATAACGAATATCTCGGCCTTGGCGCCGGCGCTCACGGTCATGCTGCTGGCTTTCGGTACGATGTCGTGAAACAACCGCGAGTCTACATCCGAAGAATAAGCGAAGCGTTGCTAGGCCAGTATCCATGGTCCCCGGCCGTGGCTAACAAACATCAATTAAGCCTCAAAGAGGCTATGAGCGACACAGTCATCACCCAGTTGCGCCTCACAGAAGAGGGATTAGACCTTGCTGCTTTTTCAGATCACTTTAACCAGAGCCTGACCGGTGCCTTTCCAGGTACAGTAGAAAAGTTAGAAGCGATGGGTTTATTGATCCAAAAAGAGAAACGCCTGTTATTGACAAAGTACGGACGATTTCTTAGCAATCAAGTATTTCGGCAATTCGTCTAAAAAAGTGTAAATCTACGATACGTCTGCTCGTAGGGAACGATGAACCAATCTACTAAAAAAGAAGGTCAACCAGATCTCACGGTCACGATCATGGCCGGTGGAAAGAGCAGCCGGATGGGCACCGATAAATCATTTGTCCCCTTCCGGGGAAGGCCTCTGATCGAACATGTGCTCGAGAAAGTTAACAAACTGGGAAATGAGACCATCATAATTACCAATAATCCGGCGGGTTATGATTACCTGGGCTTGCCGATTTTTGGCGACCTGTATGCCAATCTTGGCCCTCTCGGCGGGCTTCATTCAGCACTACACCATGCCGCCAACCCATACATTCTGCTGGTTGCGTGTGATATGCCCTGGCTAAGTAGGCCGCTGTTGACCTACCTTGTCTCGCTGCGAACAACTGGAGATGTGGTGGTACCTCGGTGGGATAAATATCCCGAACCCATGCATGCGGTTTATCGAAAAAGCTGCCTGGATTCTGTGGAGTCAAATCTACGGACCGGAAACTTGAAACTAATTTCATTCTATGGAGAAGTTTCCGTTAGGTTTGTGAACCGAGATGAAATCGAGCACTTTGATCCTGAGGGTCAATCTTTTGCTAATGTTAATACTCCAGGCGATCTAGAATCAGCCCAAATAACAAAATAACCAGGCCCTCCTAGCGGATCAGGCCTGGTTATTGCTAAATCATGCCAAACAATTTGAACCAGGTATCACCTGGCCATTACCCGGCTAAGCGTTAAGTGCTATTTCGGCCGCGTGTAACGTGTTCTTAAGAAGCATGGCAATTGTCATCGGGCCAACTCCGCCTGGTACAGGTGTAATCGCCCCGGCAACTTCCTTTGCCGATTCATATTCCACATCGCCAACGAGGCGATAGCCACGCTTCTTTGTTGGATCGTCTTTCTGATTAATACCAACATCGATGATGGCCGCGCCGGGCTTAACCATGTCACCGGTTACCATTTCTGGCCGGCCAATGGCCGCAATCAAAATATCAGCCTTGCGGGTGTGGGCGGCCAAATCCCGGGTGCGACTATGGCAGATTGTAACCGTTGCGTTTTCCTTTTGTAGCAGCATTGCTACTGGCAAGCCCACAATATTTGAACGACCCAGAACAACCGCCTCAGCGCCACTCATTTGCACGCCTGATCGTTCCAGCAAGGTAATGACTCCATAAGGCGTACAGGGTATAAATAGCGGATCGCGTCCCTTCATTGCCAGGCGACCGATATTAACGGGATGGAAACCGTCCACGTCTTTCGTCAAATCGATGGCATTGAGGATCGTTTCCTCGTCGATATGTTTTGGGAGGGGCAATTGTACCAAAATGCCATTCACCTCAGGATCGGCATTCAGATCAGCTACGAGCTTGAGCAACTCTTCTTGGGGTGTGTCGGCCGGCAAGTTATGCCCAATAGAACGAATGCCTACTTCGGCACATCGTTTCTGCTTCATTCGTACGTATGTTGCCGATGCCGGGTCTTCACCAACTAATACGGTCGCCAGCCCAGGCACGTAATTATACGCAGCCTGCATGGCCTCAACCGCGACTTTTATTTCCTCTTGGATCTCTGCTGCAATGTTTGTTCCGTCGATGATCTTTGCGGTCATTGTTTTTTCACTCAGGTAATATTTCCGTCTTCATAAACTTATCCAGCCAGATCGCGGCGGCCAGCGCGATAAAGAAACCTACTAATATGAAGTAAGGAATCTGAACCGGTTGTTCTGGGCCAACCCAAAATTCTGGTACGGTGGTTTGTAAGAGGACTGTCACAATAAAAAATGTTAGGCCATAGCCAATGGCCAAGGAGATAGCGATCAGCAAAAGTCGTTTTATTGTTCTATTCATATTATATTTCTCCAACTAGTTTGATGATGGTAAACCTTCGGTGCTTAGCACCTCATTCACCTGCTCTGTCAGCAATTCGGGCGACACCGGCTTAGTCAAATATTTGGTCGCTCCAACGCTTAGCCCTTTCTTAACACTCTCAGGGTCTGCCCGGGCACTTAACATAATAATGGGTAGGGTCGCGGTTTCTTCGTTTTCTCGCAATTTTTTACAGACCTCAAAGCCGTCGATACCTGGCATCATTATATCCAAAATCATCGCGTCAGGAATCTTTTTTTGAACTTCGTTCAGAGCTTCGTAGCCATCTTGGGCTACGAGGACCTGGAAACCGGCGCGGACGAGGATCAGCCGCAGCAAACTGCGAGCATTCGGTTCGTCGTCAACGACTAGGATGGTCTGACTCAAGGTAACTCCTACGATTCAGAGTTCTGTTAAACATATTGTATTCCAATCCTGATTTCGGGCAATCGAGAAAACGCCCGGTCCTGCCTGGCAATCTTTGGTTGTTCTTATCATTATTGAGCGTTGAGTTAACCCACATGCTCCAAGTCAAAGAGTTGTTTTCGGCCAACCATCAATAGGTAACAGCTGTCTATTCCACACTCAAGCCGTCCGGATGATTAACTTATCGTTGTCATCGTAGTGATAATGCAAATACAAGGGTGCTTGATCACTCTTCATCTTGAATAGGCGTGGTAGCAACCAGGGCAGGTCTTCAACCAACTCCTTATCGGGTAATTCGTGGATTGATATCCAATGGAGTCCCCCTTCCCTGGACGAAATCAGGCGTCTATCTCTGGACTGGCCCACAAAAACGAACATCAGAATTCCAGTCTCGTTATTCCCTGCATCAATATTGGCGATTGCCCTTAGTTCCAGGTTCGAAACCACCAACCCTGTTTCTTCGTGCACCTCCCTAAGCGCGGCCGTAAAGACATCCTCATCTACCTCGACATGTCCGCCCAGGCCATTATAAAAGTTCGCCCATATCCGCTTATCCGGTGCTCCTTTCAGAAGCAATACCTCTTCTTTATTACGAAGGAACACTAAAACCCTCGGGACTACCTGAAAACGCCTCTTCCCCGTGTGCAATCCCTGATCATCTTTACCCATATGGTTGTTTTTACACCTGCATTGTTCGGCTTTGATCCGCTGGTTGAACCCGCCCTTTTCAGTGGCCTGAAACCTTATGCCAACCCCATTGTTTAAAAGATTACCTGGAAAGGCACTAAGTCACGGCGATCAGATCGTCGGTAATGGGTAAATTAATAATCAGACCTTCTCGCGATAAGATGGTTCGGGGGAACAGCTGCCTGGCTTGTAGCCGGGTTTGTTCCAATTCATCATCAGTCGCATTAGGATCGTAATGAAATAGCGCCAGGCAGTCGACTCCGGCCATATTGGCCACCTCTGTGGCCTCCTTCCAGCTGCTATGCCCGTAGTTTGAATAGGTAGCTCGCTGAGCTAATGAATATTGAGCATCGTGAACTAACAAATCCGCGTCATCGGCCAGCTCAAGAACAGCTTCTGTTAACATGTCATCTGCATGGCTGCTATCCGTACAATAGGCAAACACATGGTCATCATTTTCAATTCGATAGCCCAAACATCCCCCAGGGTGGCGCAGTTCGGCTACTCGAATGTTTGTCCGAGGGCTAATTTGGATACTATCTCCGTGAACCACTTCGTGAAAGTCTATTTCGGCGGTTAATTCTTGAAACGCGAACGGTAGATAAGGCTCGATTATTTGACCTGCGAGAATATTTTCCAACTGATTACCGACCCGTTTTTGACCGATAACCGTAAAACGATTATGACGCCCCCGCGGTCCGACAATGGGTTTAAAAAACGGAAAGCCCTGGATATGATCCCAATGAGTATGACTTATGAGGATTGTTCCCTTGATCTGTTCTGGGCATTCCTCCTCGATCGTCATACCCAGGCGACGAATTCCAGAACCTGCATCAATAATGATTAACTGGTTATCCGTGGTCAGTATGTCAATGCAGGATGTATTCCCGCCTGTTCTGACGGTATCGGGTCCCGGTGTAGGAATCGTTCCTCGAACACCCCAGAATCGGATCTGCATCATTCACCCTTATGTTGTGAAAGTTTATTCAAATTAAGGACCTGGAACATCCTATCAATCCTTTATACGAATTGGCACGAAGACCTGCAATTATCCTCGCTACTACCAGATTTGATTTCCCAAATCACGCCGGATTTTGTCGGGGAATCGCCAAAGACTTGCCGAATGCTCGAGATCGACGCCTGTGTTCCAAATGGCTACAAAAATTAATCTCATTCATTGGCGATAAACAAACCCTGGCTATTAGAAATCTTTTGGGTCTTGGCTGTGCCATTAATCACCTGAGTATTCGCATTTGTTTGTGAGGAGCCAATCCTCCGAATTTCCTCTCATCCCTCGAGGCCGCCGATTACTCGATAATCATGCTGGCCAAGGATCACCCTTATCAACTCGATTATCTCGGACTCGTCCTCAATACATAGGATCGTTGCCGTATTTCAGGTCATATTCTCAAGGTTTACTCCGTTTGGTGACCGGTCATTACCATAACCTCCAGACCAGTACGTAGGACAGAAATAGGTTATCACATGCATGGCACAATGTCTAGATGAAGAGAATAGTTTGTCAAAGCCGGATCGCCTTACTTCCAGGTTTATGGCCATTAAGCATCGAGCGGCCGGTAGAGTATCGTCCACATATGGCCGGCTTAACCTACCTTTACGATAGGTGATCGAGAGCAAAAACCTGAAATCTTCAGTAATTCATAAATTAGATTCTTTGACATTCTCTAGCCTATTTGGCATAATCTTTAAGTTAACAAGATAAAGGCAAAGATGGAGAAGAGTAACCCCAGACCTTCTTGTTATAGCGAACCAGGGACGGTGCAAGCCTGGTACAGAAGAAAGGGTGAAAATCACTCCGGAGCTGCCAACCGAAAATCAAGAGTTATACGATGACCAAAGGGCGATCTACCTGGATGCCCACGTTGATAGGTGCTTACTCTTGATAAGTAGACTTGGCCGGACTCGACCCACGTTATCGGGAACGCGATGATATCCATGATGGACCGTCGTCGAATAAGTGCTCGAAAATGACCCATTAGAACATGGGCTTCGAGAATCAGGGTGGTACCGCGGAGAGCAATACGCCTTCGTCCCTTTGCCGGACGGAGGCGTTTTTTTATTCGGCATCCAGTCGATGTGGAAATGTTAACATATGATATTAGTTGTTGATCAACTCTGACAATAAACAATGGTTGGAATGAGAGAGAGCGATGACCGAACAATTATACCATACTGATGCTTACCTCGAGACTTTTGAAGCTATCGTGATCGAACGCCTTGATGGCGCAGTCGTTCTGAACAAGACAGCTTTTTATCCAGGAGGCGGAGGCCAGCCCGCAGATACTGGCTCGCTGACAGGCAGCGCCCAGAATTGGCCGGTGGAGAGGGTTAAACGTGTTGACGGAAGAATCGGCCACTTCGTAGATGGCCCACTACCAGAGGTAGGATCGACTCTCACAGGCCAGATAGATTGGCCGCGTCGCTACCGGCTCATGAGAACTCATACGGCGATGCACATCCTCTGTGGCGTAATCTGGCGCGACTATCAATCATCAGTGACCGGTGGCAATATGGATCCTCTCAAAGGTCGAATGGATTTTGAATTTGAGACCATGCGGCAGGAATTAATCGCTCAGATCGAACGGTCCATCAATCAAGAAGTCGCCGCGAACCGAGATATTATCGTGCGCAACTTACCCAGAGAAGAAGCCTTCCAGATACCTGACCTGATACGGACCAAGATCAATCTATTACCAGAGGGCATCACTGAAGTACGTACAGTTGAAATCGTAGGCTTGGATTTGCAGGCGGATGGTGGCACCCATGTCGCCAACACATCCGAAGTCGGTCCCCTGCGCGTTGTCGACTATAAAAGCAAGGGCAAGATCAACAAACGAATCTATATTGAACTCGAGCGATCATAAGCCATTCATGACTTTCCGCTCGAACTAACAACAACAGAGATCCAGAGAGATGCGCTTTCTTATACGTGAACAAGAATACGAGACCCCGCTGGCGGCCGGCCGGTTTCAGTATACTCGTAACGGTCTGGCAACAGGGGCTTCTGAAAGTTGGCGACTTTCAGAAATCGCCGATGGCTATCGCTTTCTCCGTGTCGACATGGACACGCGGGAGACCAACATCGATGAGAGCACGTTGTATCACTTGCTTCTTGACCCGAATGGACGTCCTGAGCGGCTAAAGCTGCGAATACTGGCTATAGGAAAACAACTGCAGTGTGACATCATTTTTGAAAAGAGTTCGATCATGGCTAGTGGCGGCGCCGAGAGAGGACGGTTTGAAAACGAGTTAGAACTCGAAAGCAGTTATGGTTTCTACTTTCCAACAGCCATAGGCTATGCGTTATTACTTCGTTATGCCCTCGAACAGGGGGAGATATCAGCAGTGACCTTTGATCAGGCCCGAACTTCGTTGCTGAATCAGAAATCAGTCATTATCTCCGCCCAAGCGGAAGAGGTCCTGAAAGTGGTGCGACAGAAAATTGTTACCCACTCCTACTTGATTCGCTGGGCTGATCAGGGGAATCAAATATGGCTGGACGATTACCAATGGCCTTTGAAAATAGATTTTGGTAATGGCCAGGTAGCGAATGAGACACAATATATCCGTTATTACTGAGATAACGATCTTAGAAATGGATTGACCAGGAGACAAGAATGGGATTCAAAGATGTACCAAATACAGTCGATTTTGTTCAACAAGAGAAGGAAATCCTGAAATTCTGGGATGAAACAGACGCCTTTAATAAGCTGCGTCAATTGCGAGCCACCAGTGTTAAACACTGGAGTTTTATCGATGGACCGATCACGGCTAACAACCCAATGGGTGTTCACCATGCCTGGGGTCGAACCTACAAAGACTTGTACCAACGGTTCAAAGCGATGCAAGGCTACAACCAACGCTGGCAAAACGGATTTGATTGCCAGGGCCTTTGGGTGGAAGTGAATGTAGAACGAGAGCTTGGATTTAATAGCAAACGGGAGATCGAAGAATATGGCCTGGCAAAATTTGTCCGTCGCTGTAAGTCTCGTGTGCTGCACTTCGCCTCGACTCAAACTGAACAATCGATACGGTTGGGTTACTGGATGGATTGGAATGACACGGATGAGCTTCGACGCCTGGGCAAGTTGTTAGAAGAAGACCCGTTTCAATCTGTAACCTTAGACGGACCAAATGGTCCGGTAACCGGCACCGCTGAGGAGGTAGTCGGCCGGCTGGGCACGCCTGAAGTAGGTGGATCCTACTTCACACTTAGTGACGAAAATAATTACCAGATCTGGGGCTTTCTTCAAGAATGCTTTGAGAGAGGCTGGATATACAAAGGTCGAGATGTGATGCCCTGGTGCGCGCGGTGCGGCACTGGTATCAGCCAGCATGAAATCGTTACAGATGGATATCACGAGGTCACTCATGACTCCGTTTTCCTAAAGTTCCCGCTCGTTAGCAAGGGCAGTTCCGAAGAAAATATCGAGAACGAAGCCCTGCTGGTTTGGACGACGACTCCTTGGACGTTAACCAGTAACGTCGCCGCGGCCGTTGGACCAGATCTTACTTATGTCAGAGTGCGGCAAAAAGAAGATGGCTGGGTCTATTACCTGGCTAAAGACGCTATGGTCAATTCTTTGATCGGGAATTATGAGGTCCTCGGCGAATTAAGTGGTTCAGATATGGTCGGATGGCTATACAAAGGCCCATTTGACGAACTTCCGGCGGTGGCAGATTTATTTTCCGAATATGAGTACCAACATCGGATTGTTGCCTGGAAAGAGGTGGGTTCAGAAGAGGGAACCGGCATCGTCCATATCGCTCCCGGCTGCGGGGCTGAGGACTTTGGATTAAGCAAGGAGTTCGATCTGCCAGTTCTGGCGCCGTTAGACGAGAATGGCATCTATGTTGATGGCTTCGATTGGCTTACCGGCAAGGCCGCTGGGGAAGTGGCGACGGATATCTTTGAAAACTTGCACAAAAAAGCGGTCTATTATCGAAAACAACGCTATTTACATCGTTATCCTCACTGTTGGCGATGCGGAGAGGAGCTGGTTTATCGTCTGGTTGACGAGTGGTTTATCAGCACCGGCCAGTTATATGACAAACCTCGCTCAGAGGTCAGCGAACAAGAAAAGAAGGATAGCCTGCGCTACCAGATGATGGATATTGTTGACCAGGCCAACTGGGTTCCTGCATTTGGGCATGATCGCGAAATTGATTGGTTGCGGAACATGCATGACTGGATGATCAGTAAAAAAAGATATTATGGTTTGGCCCTACCAATCTGGGTTTGCGAGGAACCCGATTGTGGACATTTCCATGTAGTCGGTAGCGAGCACGAGCTCGAAGAGCGGGCTGTCGAAGGTTGGGAAATATTCGCCGGCCATTCACCTCACCGCCCATTTATCGACGCTGTCAAAATCGCCTGCCCGGAATGTGGCGGCACGGCCGCCCGAATCAGTGATGTCGGAAATCCCTGGCTAGACGCAGGCATCGTGGCTTACAGCACCCTAAACTATCGCGATGATCGCGAATTCTGGGACAAATGGTTTCCGGCCGATTGGATTAGCGAAAGTTTTCCCGGCCAGTTCCGTAACTGGTTCTATAGCTTGTTGGCCCAAAGCACGGTGTTAACCAATCAGCCGCCATTTAAAAATCTGTTTGGCTATGCTTCACTCCTGGCCGAAGATGGCCGGGAAATGCATAAATCCTGGGGTAACGCTATCGAATTTAATGAAGCGGCCGATAATATGGGCGCTGATACCATGAGGTGGCTGTTTACAAGCCAGAAGCCAGAGCAAAATTTGTTATTTGGCTACAAGCTAGGGAATGAGACGCGGCGCCGTTTTATGATCCCCTTGTGGAATGTCTACTCTTTCTTGGTTACCTATGCGAATCTGGATAATTGGTCGCCAGGCATAAAGCTGACCCGACGGGACAGCCATGATCTAGAAGAACCGACTTCGCCAATATCCGTAAACGATCAGCTCGATCGTTGGGTCCTGGCGCGATTGGCCGAAGCGACGCTTAGGGTAACAGCTCACCTTGAATCTTTCCAGGCTGAGAAAGCCACCGAGGTATTAGAGGCCTTGTTGGACGATGTTTCGAACTGGTATCTTCGTCGTTCTAGACGCCGTTTTTGGAAGAGTGAAACCGATCAAGATAAATCGGCCGCCTACGCGACGCTATACACCGTTGTCCTCCAAATGGCAAAAATACTGGCACCATTTATCCCCTTCGCCACAGAGGCTATCTACCAAAACCTGGTCCGGAACGTAGATAAAGACGCGCCCCTGAGTATTCATCATTGTGATTGGCCTACAACGGATGCGGCCTTGCTCGATCAGGCGCTGCTGGATAAGATGCGCCTGGCTATCATTGTCGCCGGACTAGGCCGATCCGCCCGTAGTGCCGCTAATTTCAAATTACGCCAACCGCTGGCCCGGGCGCGAGTCAATGTCGGCACCCAAGAGGAACAAGAAAACTTAAACCAGCTGATCGAAGTCCTGATGGAGGAAATCAACGTTAAAGAGATCGATGTTGTTTCTGAAGTGGGCGAGTTGGTTCATTACAAGATTCTGCCCAACAATCGAGCATTGGGACCAAGATTTGGTGCTCTATTTCCCAAGGTCAAGTCCGCTCTCGAAGCCTTGGACCCTGCTATCGCTGCCAGAAGGTTACAGAGGGACGGTAAACTCTCAATAGAACTTGATGGAGAACGAGTGATGTTGCTGGCTGAAGATCTATTAGTGCAAACTGAGTCTCGCGGTGGACTGGCAGTCGCCAGTGACAAAGGTATAACAGTGGCGGTAGACACCACTCTCACGTCTGAGTTAGTTCAGGAGGGGTATGCTCGAGATTTGGTTCGCCTGGTTAATAGTATGCGAAAAGAAGCGGGTTTGGCCTTGGATGATAGGATCGACCTGGTATACCAAGCCGGATCAGAGGTAGCGGTGGCGTTGGAGAATTTTAGCGATTTCATCCGGCAGGAGACTTTGGCTCTAACTCTGTCGGCCGGCCAAGTTGCCAATTGTGATTACTCTCAGGAGAGCACCGTTGACAACTACGAGGTTGCTCTCGGGCTGCGTAGGATATAGTAATGACTCTGGGTTCCAATCATTATTAATATAATTATCCGGTTAGCAGGGACGTTCGTGCAGAAGTCCCTGCTATTTTCGCCCAAGCCCCTCAAAACCGGTACAATTTGAGCAAGTTAACCAACGCGGGCCGAACAGATGATTCATATCAGTTAGGCAAGCCCAAGATCGCAGCACTGACGCTTGATTTGGTCCTGGTCTCAAGAACCAAAAGCGTCACTTCACGGTCGTAGGCTAAGGAGAAAAGAATGCGCCTTAAGGTCGCACTCATTTTAACCATCATGCTAGGCATCACAGCGATTGCCTCTGCGCAAGGGGTACCGCTCGACGATCTTACACACATGAATCTTGTCGTTACCCAACCTAAAGCCTGGTTTCAGTCCGAGGATGGTACAAGCAAACGTGTTCAACTTGAGCAGATTGATCCGGCCGTCATACCTACTGGACCAACAGCCGGATCTGGCGGGGAGGAGTGTTCAGACAATCTTCCGGTTCTTGGAATTGACGATACAGGCGCCACGCTCGTGCCAAACACCTTCCTCCTTTATGACCCAACTGATCCGGTCCTCAGCTGCCGTTGGCAATCACCCTACCGTGGATTCCGGACTGTCTGGTACCGCTTGGTGGCCGATCGTAGCACGCTGTTGGTTGTTGATACCAGTGGTAGCACCTATGACACGATCTTGGGTGTGTATGAGGCCGGGGACCCGATTAATGCCTGTACGACTCTGATTGAAGTAGCCTGTAATGACGATTTTAACCGCTTCACCTCGCGGATAACCACACCAGTTCGCGCTGGAGAAACCTACTATATACAAGTTGGTGATTACCACGCCGCATACCAGGGCGATCCCAACGGCGGCGACAACAAATTATTCGTTACTGCCATATCGACGCCGCTTAAAAGCAACTGGGAGGTTATAACTAGCGATCCCGCCAGTCCGGTCGCCCAACGTAGCCGCCATGTCGCGATTGCCGTGGAAAACAAGGTTTACGTTATTGCCGGTCAAGTTGGTGCAGGCACGACGCTTATTAATACACCCAACGCAGTGGTCTACGATACCGCCAATTCAGATCCGGGCACATCCTGGCAAACGCTTCAGGCGATGCCGGCCGGGGGCGGTTACGGTTATTCTTATACCACGGCGGCTTATATCAACGGCAAGATCTACATACCCTCTGGCTTCATCGGTGTTGACGGCAGCTATGACGGCCAGCACTATGCCTATGATATCGCCCAAAATCGCTGGCCCACCCCTTTGCCAAGCTCCAATAATTGGGCTGACCTTCTTCCATCGATTTTGGCCACTGCAATAGCGCATCCCTGGCTTAGCTTTGATGGTTACTTCCTTATCGGCGGGCTCACCGGCTTAATCCCGGGACCTTCCACCCCGGGATTTGAGGCCCGAAGAGAGATGTACTTCTATGCCAGTGCCAGCGACCTCTGGTTCCAAGTGCCAGCCGAATTGAACCGAGGCCGGTTTGGACATGTAGCGGCTACCCAAATAGTTGATGGCGCCGATCAAATTTGTGTGGCCGGCGGATTTGGGAAGGACACCTCTTCGGGATTGCGGGAATTACTTTCGTCAACCGAATGCTTTCACATAGACAACGGCAATTGGAGTCCATTAGGAACGGCCGAACTCAATTACCCACGTGTATACGCCGATAGTAGCGTTAACGCAGACGGTGATTGGTATATCTACGGCGGATACGACGGCAATGATCGGGCTGTTCCTGCCGTCGAGTGGTTCAATCGTGAGACAAAAGAATGGCAGGTTTTGGACATCCGTTTTGATTTGGGTGGGATCAACTTGCATGATCCAAATCAGGATGCCCGGCCACCCCGGCTTTTCCCCCGTGGTGGGTTTGTGGAGAACAACCTGTGGGTCTTCGGCGGCGAGACGGTAACTCAGGGAATTGTCAATTTGATTGAACGGGTTGAACTTAGAAACTCTTACGGTGTAATCCCTCCCCCAGCGCTCTATTTTCCGATATTTCTCAACAATGCGTCGGATGGAAGCGATAAGGCCGATACTTTTACCACCGCTCGTAGACTGAATCTCAATGAGTCCCAGAGCCACCGGTTCCTTGGTGAGAGTGACTTCGTGGATGTTTACTATTTTGATGTCCCTTCATTTCGACCGATTGCTATCAAAGTTAGCCAATTGCCGGCCAATAGCGACTATGCGCTGCAACTTTTCACAGAGCAAAAGGGCGCCAATCCACCCGATCAGGTCAACATTGGCGCAACACAAATGGTGATGAACCGCACCCTGGAAGCAAAACGTTATTACGTCATCTTGCAAAGAAATTTCCCACCCCCGGCGATTGACCCTTCACCACCCCCTTACACGATCGAAGTACAGGGATAGCTCACATATCGGCGATGTCCATCCATAGTAACAACCCCAACCATACAACGCTATGAATCGAGCCTCATTGCGAGTCTTGCATTTTGCCGACGCCCATATTGATATCGCCAATTATGGTCGGCATGATCCCGAAACTGCCTTGCCGGTTCGGGTGATGGATTTCCTGAGGTCGCTAGATCAGATCATCGACCGGGCGGTGAGCGAGCCTGTTGATCTGGTCATTTTCGCCGGTGACGCTTATAAAGACCGTAATCCACAACCAACCTTCCAACGGGAATGGGGAAACCGGATGATGCGCCTGTCTGAGGCCGGTATTCCAACGATTCTACTGGTTGGCAATCATGATACCGCCCCATCGGCCGGGCGAGCCAATACCCTCCAGGAATACAAAACGCTGGCTGTTCCCCATATCCGTGTCGCCGATACAATTGATATACTAACCCCGGACCAGCTTGGCATTCCCATACAGGTCATAACCATCCCCTGGATATCCCGCAGCGCGATTATGACTCGTGAGGAAGCGGCCGGCAAGTCACTGGAGGATATACATCGTTTCATTGAAGAACGGGTTGCGATAAAGATACATCAACTCATCGATGCCGCTCAAACAGATCTCCCCTTGATTTTAACAGCCCATTCTAACGTGCAAGGCGCTCGCTACGGCAGTGAGCGGTCGGTTATGCTCGGCCAGGAACTGATGCTCGGTGGAACCGTGGTTAACAATAAACGAATTGATTACGTCGCTTTAGGGCATATCCACAAACACCAATCCATCAATGAGGACCGCCATCCGCCCATCATCTATCCAGGATCTATTGAACGCATTGATTTTGGAGAAGCCCGGGAAACCAAAGGATTTGTCCTCGCTGATGTAAACCTGGGAGAAAGTCACTGGCAATTCGTCAAACTCAACACGCGCCCATTCCTCGATTTTTCAGTTACTACGGACTCGGCGGAAACCTTTATGCCCGATATTTTCCAAAGTCTACCAAGTCCCGAAAAGCTCGCTGGGACGATCTGCCGGGTTCAATTACGTTATCCAAGAGATTGGGAGCCACTAGTAGACGAGGCTGCGATCAACGAACATTTTCGCGAGGCTCATAGTTTGCAGATCATGAAGATTCGCGACACGGGTGATAGGAGCCGCCTGGGTGACACCCTCTCCGTCGAGACATTAAACCCGGAAGAACTATTGGATCAATATTGGCAGAATATCGGTTTGGAGCAGGAGGAAGCCGGTGTGATGCAACAACTGGCCAGGGATATTCTCTTCGGCCGGCCTGAAGATTAGCCGGGTACCTTTATGATCCCGATCAAGATTGAGATAACGAACTTCCTGTCCTATCGGAAAACTGTAGAACTCGATTTTCACGGCATTCATCTAGCCTGCATCTCGGGTGCCAATGGAGCCGGAAAATCGAGCATCCTTGACGCCATTACCTGGTCCCTCTTCGGTAAAAGCCGGAGCCAGAGCGATGATGATATTGTCAACCGCGTAGCCGCCCTTCATGGCGAATCCGCGGAAGTCCAATTTACTTTCGAGTTGGAAGGCGTTATTTATCGCCTGATCCGGCGTAAACGCCCGGGCACAGCACTTGTCCTCGAGTTCCAGGTTGCTACGCTTGATGGTCAATGGAAACCTCTGAGTGAAGGAAGAATTCGCGAGACCCAGGCGGCCATCGAATCCTTGCTTAAATTGAACTACGATACCTTCACAAACGCCAGTTTTTTACTCCAGGGTAAAGCCGACGAATTTACGACCAAGACCCCGAACAGGCGCAAGGAGATTCTTGCCGATTTGTTAGGTGTCAATGAATGGGACCTTTTTAAAGACAAGGCAACCGAGAAACGTAAGGAAGAAGAGATCCATCTGCTGCAGATCGACCTTCGTTTGGGAGAAATTGAGGAGGAATTGGCCAGGCGACCAGATCGCCAAATGGCTTTGGACTCGGCAACAAGTCAACTTGAACAGGCGAATAGGCAACTTCAGCTTCTAGAAGGACAGTTGGATGATGGCCGGCAATTGGAAGGGGCCATAAAACAACAACAGTTGATTGTAGATAACCTGGAAGGAAGCAAAAGTAGGATTCAGCAAAATATCAATGACTTGCAAACGACCCGGGAAAAGCGCGAGCTGGAGCGGACGACCTTACAGAATCTCTTGGACAACGCCGCGGCCATACAGGCGCAGCACCTGGCCTGGCAGGAAGCTGAATCTTCTGCCCAACTATGGCAACAAAAGGCCGATACGTACATTGCCTTTCGAGAGCAACAACGACCGTTTGAACTAGCTATCGAGCGCGCACGGGCAAGTATGAATCAACGGCTGTTGGAACTTGAGAATCAACAGAAACGATTAGCATCCATGCTTCTGGAAAAAGAGGGTCGCCAACTATCGCTGACGAATGATGAAGCCTCCCTAAAACAGCTGAAAGCTCGCTTGGAAGAAACAAAGGGGCAGGAGAAGGATCTACATGCTTCCAAGAACGAACTGCAAAAGATTGAGGCTCAGAGAGGGCTCTTAGAACAGGAATCCAACCAACTGCGGTCCCAACAACGCCTGGTCCTGGGCTATCGTGAAGAAGAAATAGTAGTTGTTAAAAACCTGTCTGCCGCCGATAGCGCGTTGATTTCGGCCGAACGAGACCTGTTAACAGTTGCCGCTCATAACGAGAGACTCATGGTTGCTAAGGCCGACCAGGACAACCTTCGTGGTAGACAACCCGATCTACTGAAATCTATGCAGGAGAAAAAAGAGCAGATTGACCGGTTACGCAATGAACAAGCGGGACAATGCCCTTTGTGTAATCAACCCTTAAGCGAGGAACACCGCCATTCTGTTTTAGAACGCCTGGAGATGGAAGGCGAGGCGATGGGCAATCGGTATCGCCAGAATAAGGCCGAAATTGATCATTTGGGAGCCGAGATTCCAGTCCTCTTGACAAGAGTGAAAACAAAGGACAATCTGGAACGAAGCCTGCTCGCACAGCAGCAGCGAAAGGCAGCGGCCGAGGCTCGTTTGCAGGAGATAGATCGCTTTATTACTAGCTGGGAGTATGCAGACGCAGGCCGCTTGA
The DNA here is from genome assembly GCA_035527655.1 of Patescibacteria group bacterium. Classification (GTDB taxonomy): domain Bacteria; phylum Chloroflexota; class Anaerolineae; order Promineifilales; family Promineifilaceae; genus UBA11865. The sequence continues at coordinate 130,474 of DATLAB010000005.1, forward strand.
GCGAACTAGAAGCTCTATTGGACAATGTGGCTGGTCACCAGGAATTACAAATCAAGATCGACAATATCGCACAGATGGTTGCCGTCTTACCTGAACTCGAATTGGCAGTGCAGGATCTCCACGCAAAGATATCGACGGAAAATGCGAGAATAGATGAAATAGACCGTGTCCAATCTGAATGGACCGGTATATTGCCAGGTGAAGGCCTTAAGGCCGAATTGGCCACTTTACTCGCCCGGAAGGCGGCCGGGGATTACAACCCAGAAGCCCAAACCAGGGTAGCCGAATTGTCGGAACAAATAACCACCCTCGCTTATGATGCAGATGCTCATGACTCAGCAAAGTTGCTCCAGAATAAACTGGCCGAAGCACAGTCTACATACCAGCAACTACAACAGGCGGAAGCAGCGATAAAACCTCTTGACAACAACCTGAACGATCTGGCGTTGCAGTTAGACAACCAGGCGAGTATCCTGGTCGATCTGACCAATCAATATGAGTCAGCCCAGGTTCAGCTTGAGACCATGTTGGTCAATGCACCAGATGTCACCGGGTTGGAATCGATGGTTTACGCCTTACGAGAAGAACAAATTGCTGCCAATCGGCTGGTGGCCACAACCCAGCAAGACATTGCTGTGTTAGATACATTAAAAGTACAGAAGACCCAATATGCGAACGAGAAGGATAGTGTTAAGCGACAGATCCAGCGTCTCAGGCTGCTGGAAAAGGCCTGTGGCCGTGACGGTGTTCAAGCCTTACTTATTGAGCGGGCGTTGCCAGAGATTGAAGATGATGCTAACGAACTGCTTCACCGTCTTACTGGCGGGAAAATGCAGGTTCTCTTTGATACCCAACGCAAACTGAAGAGTAGCGACCGGGTAGCCGAGACGCTGGATATCCGCATTGGAGATGATGTTGGCGAACGGCCGTATGAAAACTACAGTGGTGGCGAGCAATTTCGGGTAAACTTTGCTATCCGTCTAGCTCTATCCAAGATCTTGACCAGGAGGGCTGGCACCCGACTGCAGACTTTGGTAATAGATGAAGGATTCGGCAGCCAGGATCCAGAAGGCCAGCAACGACTGATTGAGGCCATTAATGTTATCAAGGCAGATTTTGAGCTGATTCTTGTCATCACTCATATAGAAACAATGCGAGACGCCTTTCCCACACGAATTGAAGTGGTAAAGGGTGCCGGTGGAACGGGAATAGTTGTCAGTGAGGGTTAGATTATGCCATCGGAAGAGCGAATAGTTACTCTGCATCCCGTGGAAGGCAAGAACGGCGTCAGCATCAGCCTGCAGAAATACGATCTGATGCGTGAAGCTATCATCGATACTCTTGACCAGAGAGGTCAACTAACTTTTCAGGAATTGAGATCGGCTGTCGATAAGAGATTGACAGGGCGTTTTGAGGGTTCCATCGGTTGGTACTTCACGACAATTAAATTGGATCTGGAGGCGCGGGAAATCGTAGTGCGTCAAGGATCGGGCAGCCAACAGCGTCTGCAATTGTCGGAGCAATTCAAGGCTGGTCAGATAGTAGTATGATCGTTCTTCGTATTCTCGTATTTATCGCCGGAATCATCATTGTGCTGGTCGCTATGCTGTCTGCGGTCCGCACGTTTCTGATCTCCCGCAGCGCTCCAGATCCCATATCTGGCTCTGTTTTTCGATCCCTTCGATACGGAATCCAATTTTGTATACGTTGGACCAAGAGCTATAGGACTCGGGATCGCGTCTTGGCGTACTATGCACCAACGGCCATGTTGATTCTTCTGCTGGTTTGGTTAGCGATTGTACTGATTGGTTTTATGTTCATGTTTTGGGCAACTGGGATCACGGATTGGAGCGAAGCATTTAGAGTCAGCGGATCATCCTTGCTAACCCTTGGCTTTGCCAGGGCAGATTCGGTACTGCAGACAACCATGACTTTTTTTGAGGCGGCCATCGGTCTAATATTGGTGGCGATTTTGATTGCGTATCTGCCGACCATGTATAGCGCTTTCTCCCGCCGGGAAAATGCGGTAACGCTATTGGAAACTCGGGCCGGGAAACCGCCATCGGCGGCCGAGATGATCTTACGTTACCATCGTAACGATGGACTCGACACATTAGGTGAATCCTGGAAAGCCTGGGAATCGTGGTTCGCCGAATTACAAGAGAGTCATACGGCCCTGGCCCCGCTCGTTTTCTTTCGCTCGGTTCAGCCCGAATACTCCTGGGTAACAGCCGCCGGCACAGTATTAGACACCGCGTCCTTAATCCTCTCAACAGTGGATGTAGCCAGGGATGTCCAGGCAGCACTTTGTGTCAGGGCAGGTTTTTTAGCCTTACGTCACATAAATGATTTTTTCAAAGTTGATTACAATTCAGAGCCTTCTTTTCCTACGGATCCGATCAGTATTACTCGTGAAGAATACGACCTGGTAATCGCTCGCTTTGAAGAAGCCGGTGTACCCCTTAAGAAGGATCGCGAACAAGCCTGGCTCGATTTTGGAGGTTGGCGGGTAAATTACGACAAACCCCTACTGGCGTTAAGCCAGATTACCATGGCTCCTGAAGCGCCTTGGACCTCTGATCGTTTGCCAATCGATGTAACTTAGGGCTAATATAAAGCTGCCTGATTGTCGGCTGCCTGGTCACCTTGGATCAGCCCCGTCCGAATGATTGTGAAGGCGTATCGCTAACCTAGACCATTCCAACGCAAGAGATGGGATAGTTTGTTGTCTGGCTTACAGCCGGATAATGACAAAACTGGGAGAATTTTTAGGTGAATGCTAACCTAAGCTAACAATAATTGGTAACGCTCTAACCGCAGTTTTGATCTTGTCAAAGTTCAGGACTTCTAATGTTAAGACCGTCGAAAGAAAGGTGGTAAAGATGGGAATATTTAGCTTCCTCAAAAAAGACAATTCAGAAAAACGCTTGGCCATCATGGATGTCAATGATGACAATTTTAAACAGCAGGTGATCCAAAGGTCCTATAAAACAACCGTGATAGTCGATTACTGGGCCGCGTGGTGTATGCCATGTCGCCAACTTGGTCCTACCCTGGAAAAGATCGCCGAAGATCCGACTAGCGATTTCATCCTTGCCAAGTTAAATACCGAACATAATCAAAAGACGGCCGCCCAATTCAATATCCGAAGTATTCCGAACGTTAAGGCTTTTCGTAATGGTCAAATCGTCAACGAGTTCACCGGTGCATTACCTGAAACCCTGGTCCGACGTTTTGTCAACAAAATCTCCGAATCGCCGCCCCCACCGCCTCGTTTGCAGATCAGCGCCAATCCTAACAAACGTCTGCAGCAGGGTAAGCAACATCTAAAAAAAGGCCGGGGCTTTGAAGCGTATGTCATTTTAAATGAGTTCCCCGATAGCCCCCAGGCCGAAGAAGCAGAACAACTACTTCCCTTGGCCCGCTTCTTGTTCGATATCGATGATGGTGATGGACTCACCGGGATCGACGATTTGGATAAAGCGTATTTGAATTCGGCCAACGCCATGAAAAAAAACAGACCAGCGGATGTTCTGGAGAATCTTTTTACCGCCCTTGAGACCGGAGAAAAGATAGACGAGGCACATACTTTGTTAGTGATCGATTCCCTATTTGCCCTTTATGGTGAAGATCACGCGGTGACAATAAAATACCGGGATTTGTTGGCCTCGGCCCAATGAATCGGCCATTCGATAGTACCTTTGGGGGAGAATATCCCTTACCTACCACGGTAAAAGCTAATATTACATCTCTTAAATAGCCATAATTGACTACTTGCAACATTTTGAAAGTCAGGTACTCTTTATATGCGCCAAACACTCCCCTGGACCTCTGGGGGAGAAAGCCCACCTTTCCCCAAGGTGGGCTTTTTTTTATTCATTCGGGTTCATTGATAGTAGAGGTCTTTAGCTACAATGTTCCGTGCGTATCGCTCATCCGCCATATTCTTAGGGCTTCATTTCCGCGATAAATGGCAGGGTTCGATGCCTTTCGGCAGAATCTAAACCGTAACCGACAACCCAAACATCAGGAATCGTGGATCCAAGGTAATCCATTTGTATTTCTAGACTATCCCGCTTATTGCTGACCAGAAGGCACGTTTTAAGCGAAGCCGGTCGGCGTCCCTTCAACGTTTTTAATAAATAGGTAAGTGTTTGACCAGTGTCAACTATGTCCTCATGGATGAGGACATGCTTATTGGTAATGGGCTCCCTGAGATCCATCATTAGCCGGACTTCACTCGAACTTGTGGTGCTATTTCCATAACTAGAAACGGCCATGAAATCAACGACATGCGGGATATCGAGGGCTCGGACCAAATCAGCCAAAAAAATAAAAGCCCCCTTCAAAATACCAATGATATAGATGCTATCTGCTTCGGAATACCTTTCAAAATTTCTAGGTCTATTTCCGCCACCCTTCTCTTTATCTCATTTTCATCAATAAGTATACGCGCCAGGTCAAAAGGTATTTCCTCCATTTTTTCCCCTCGTAGACCATCTTGGCTATATCACCATGTTTGACGGCAGCCCTTTCCTAAACATGGATCGCCGAGAAACATTATTTGTAAGCCACCGCAACCAGTCGTTCGGCGTTCTGATCGTAGGGTTCACCTTTGAGATTACCAAAAAACTGGACCCGGTCAAAACCCGTATCAAGTAGCATCTTCTTTAGTTCTGTAGCGGCGTAAACCCAATGACTTACGATGTAATCAAGTCGATTCCGGCCGTCAATGAGAATCCAACGATTCTCAATCCACGACCAATCCTTGCTCACCTTTCGTTCTTGGAGAAGGTACTTACCACCGGCCTGGTCCCATCCACGAGGGAGGAATATTCGAGCCAAGATCTCTTTGCCCATCATTTCCATAACCAGGACGCCGCCGTCTTTTAACGACCGATTGATGTTTTCCAGGACCAGCTGATTGTCAGCCGCGTATTCAAAAAAACCGAACGTTGTATACATCGAAATTGCGCAGTCTACGGCATTCGGCCAGACAAACGAGCGCATATCGGCTAAAACAAATTCGACATAAAGACCATCAGCTTTCGCCCTGTTTCGACCACTATGCAAATAGGGTTCCGTTCGATCAATACCGATCACCCGGAATCCGTGACGCGCTAGCTCCAGTGAAAACCTTCCTGGACCACAACCAACATCACATATCACAGCTTCTGGAAGTAGCGGAACCAGCTTGAGCAATAAATCTACTTCCCCCGCTGTTCCCTCCCAGCGTTCCTTATTAAACATGAAAGGCTCAACCGCCAGCCAAAAAGAATCATCATCGTGCCAATTCTCTTCAAGTGCCATCTGGTCAAACTTCCTGAGCTAGAACCATTCTACTCGCCGAAGCCATGATAACAGGTATATGATAACGAGCAGCCGATAGTGGCCTGTCCCATGTTTTTATCGGAAAACAGCCAGGCAGGCCGGGTAAAAAAACCCCCGCGATAAATATGGGGGTCTTGCAGAATGCCTTTAGTGATACTGAATTTTTTGTTTTCAACTTTGCCCGCATACCATACCATCAGCGATTTCTCTGGTTCTTTGGCAACGCGCTGGAAGGAATATTCTGGCCAATGTGATCAGTGGTCAATAACAACCCCATCAGGATGGCCGGCCATCTCCACTTCAAGAGTAGAATATCATTAGCGTGATAAGGCGCTCACAACCTCGGGAGGTTGGAAGGCAAGAACAGTCATGGCACCATAGATGAAGGCGACGATCCCTATCAAGATTGCCACTCCAGCTAAAACGCGTTTTTGTTTATTTACTTTTTCAACATCGGTCAGAACTGCATACATTCCGGCCAGAGCATGGACCAGGACCGCCAAGAGGAAGGCGATGTCGATGGCTTTCCACAGGGGTTGGTCCATCCGTTGAATTATTTGGCTGAAGTCAATATGAAAGGGTGGATAATGCACAACAATCATATGGATGGTTAGGAATACAAGCAGAGCAATAGCGCTTATCCGTTGCATAATGAAGAGATGCATAACATAACTCCTGGCTAAAATTGGCTATATTAGCTTTAGGCCTCATCATAAAGGTCACACCAGCCATAGCCCACTAAAAAAAAGGATATGTTCACCACTAATTCACCGGTCACCTATCCTTCAAGAGCGAACAGCAAGATTGGAATTCCGCCGGCTATCACAAGAAGAGCCGATACAACAAATATGGCATAGAAAAGGCTTTTACGATATTCGGTGACATCGAAATAATGGACAATCAGCAGCCGGATGCCATCAAAAGCATGGTAGACGACGGCCGCCAGCAGTGCGATTTCGGCGAACTTAAATGCCGTTGATTGAACAAGATTGAGCCTGGCGTCAAATGCTCCTGGTCCGCTATTGACCGATCCGATTACCCACATATGGGTAAACAAATAAAGCACCAGGGCTACACCGGTAAAACGCCTGAGCACAAAACTGATGAATCCCGTACTCTTATACATCTTTTCTCCTCGTAATCTTATCCAGGTCTATGAATGCCATTCGTTATCTAGCCAACCTGGATGGGTTCGGTTAGCTTGTCTTGTCGCTCTTTTCGTGCTTGATCGAAGTTCTTTCGTTTCTGGGCAAGTTTCCGCAATGTCTCAATAGCCTGGGTAGGATTAAGCCCTTTAGGGCAGGCATCGATACAATTAAATATTGTGTGACATCGATAGACGCCATCACCTCCGGCAAGATCTGCCAGTCGTTCCGCGGGCGCGCTATCTCTAGGGTCCAGAACACGTAAGTATGCTTTCAAAAGAGCGTGGGGGCCGATATATTGTTTGGTCAAGCCAATTACCTGGCAGGCGGAGTAACAGGCGCCGCACATGATACATGTCTCTGCGTTATGCAGTTCTTCCACTTCCTCTGGGCTAATCCGGAACTCCTTTTCGGGCTTGGCGTCAGGTGGGATCACCCACGGTTTCACCCTCATATATTGTTCCCAAAAAGCAGTTCGGTCTACCACCAGGTCCTTGATGATGGGCATGTAGGGCAAGGGTCGAATCGTGACTTGTCCCTTCCTGTCCAATACCTGGTGAAGAGGTGTCTTACAGACAAGTAGATTATTGCCGTTTACATTCATGGCACAACTACCACAAATTGCATGACGGCAGGAGCGACGATACGTGAGACTGCCATCCCGTTCAGTCTTGATGAGGTGCAAGGCATCTAGTATCGTCGTGTCGCTACCTGGGGCAATAACGAAATCCTCATACCGTGGTTTCTTATCTGTATCAGGATTAAAACGCTGAATTCGGATTGTAGCTTTCTCTGTTCCCATAGATCATTTTCTCCAGGTGAGGCAAAATTCCTGACGGTCCTAATACTTTCTCTCTAAAGGTGGATATCGTTCCCAGTCAATATTGACCGGTTTGTAGCTGAATTGCGGGCGGTCGCCTTCTTCCCGGCGAACCATAGTATGTTTCAACCAATTATCATCGTCACGTCCGGTGAAATCGGTCCGAGAGTGCGCCCCTCTGCTCTCGGTGCGAGCCAGCGCTCCACCCACGATTAGCTCGCTAAAGGAAAGTAGATGTTCTGTTTCCAATGCAGCCAATAGGTCTGTATTGAAGCGGGCGCTTTTATCCATAACACGAGCGTCCTTGAAGCGATCTTTCAACTCCGCTATCTTGTTGCCGGCCAGTTTTAATCTATTTTCATCACGAAAGATACCGCAGTTGTCGGTCATGTTTCTTTTTAACTCCTGAGCAATTTGTTCTACCGACTCCGAACCTGGGTTGTCCAATATCTTTTTGATCCGGGATAGGCCGAATTGGGACGGATCCCCGCTAAGCGGCATTAGCTCACCGCCCTCTCTAATAAAGTCGGCGATGGCATAACCGGCCCGGCGACCGAAGAGAGAAGCTTCAAGTAGGCTGTTTGTACCCAATCGATTCGCACCGTGAACGCTCACACAGGCGCATTCACCGGCAGCGTAAAAGCCGACGACCGGCGTGCCATTTGCGTCGGCCATTACCTGCCCGTTGACGTCCGTTGGGATGCCCCCCATGCTGTAATGTGCGGTTGGCTGAATCGGAATTGGATCATCAATGGGATCAACACCAACAAAATCAATCGCCAATTCTCGTACCTGAGGCAATCGCGAAAGGATCTTCTCCCGACCCAAATGCCGAAGATCAAGATAGATTCCCTGGCCATCTGGTCCAATTCCCCGGCCGGCATCAATTTCAGTTTGCTCGGAACGGCTTACCAGGTCTCGGGGGGCCAGTTCCATCTTGTCCGGCGCATAATTCTGCATGAAACGATCGCCCGCGCGATTAGAAAGATAGCCGCCCTCACCGCGACAGGCCTCACTCATCAAGATGCCGTGCCTGTAGAGACCGGTTGGGTGGAACTGAACGAATTCCATATCCATCAACGGGATGCCGGCGTTGTAGGCTATAGCTACGCCATCTCCCGTATTGGCAAACGCATTGGAAGTAATATTAAATGCCCGACCGTATCCACCCGTCCCAAACATGACCGCCTTGGCCCGCATGGTAACAACTTGGCCGGTTAGAATCTCCATGGCGACGATTCCCCGACAGATATTGTCCTCGACTATCAGATCGAGGCAGTACCATTCATCATAAAATTTGACGCCATGACGCAGTGCCTGTTCATGTATCGTGTGCAACAGTACATGACCTGTATAGTCTTTTGAGTAGCTCGCTCTTGGCGCGCTATGCCCGCCAAATCTTCGTTGGGCAATACGCCCATCTGGCATTCGGCTGAATACGCAGCCCAGGTGCTCATACTCATAGATGATCTCCGGTGCTTCTTTGACCATGATCTCAATGGCATTTTGATCACCGAGCCAATCCGACCCCTTGATGGTATCGAACATATGTAATTCCCAACTATCTACGTTTTCCTCGCCTTGTGGGATCATTTCCAACGGACCTCGTGGACCTGTTCCGGCAACCGGGCGAACATTATTGAGCGCGGCGGCAATACCCCCTTGGGCAGCGCCACTATGGGAGCGCAGTGGGTGAATTTTTGAGAGGACGCCTACATCTTTGACGCCTTGTTGCCCAACCACCATGGCTGCCCAAGAACCGGCAAGACCTGCGCCTACAATAATGACGTCGTGAGTTATTGTTTCTGAATGGGTCATCGTTCTTATCCTTCTTAAAGTTGAATAACTGGCACTCAACTGATTCATGGAAAAGTATAGAGAGGGGCTGGGTAAACCGGTAGTTGCAAACATCACGATTTTCGTGACAAATGTCACAAAATCTGCCTTAATTTCCGTATTCTGCTAGTGGAATAAGTAATTGATGGGTACGGGGGGGTACTGGCCAGATGGCTATTGGCATAAAAAACCTGCGGTCAAAACAGAATCGCTTCGACAGCAGGCTAAAGACTTTTCTGAAACTGGAAATGCCCGGTCGCTACAAAGTAGTGAAGGTGGGCACTATGTTGACCTAGTTATATCCTCCTTCGAAGATATCAATCATCAACCTGGCATCGCCAAGCGGATACAGGATTGGACAGGTACAACCGGCAGCAACATATTCGCGCACTTTAGCCTTGACTTCCTCTGGAGAGCCACTGGCAGTACACATTTGGACAACATCATCCGGAACGAGATGCATCGCCGATTCAATTTCCTCATCCGTAGCTGGCCAGGTCAGTACCTGGTGGATTTCGTCAAGCAGATCTTGGCTTACACCACTTGCTTTCATCAGATGGGGCTGTTGGCCCAGATATTGGGTGATCATCTTGCGGGCGCCATCCAACGCCTTTTGACGATCGTTGTCAACCGAACAGATCATTAGTTGTGGCCGATCGATGTCGTCAATTGTGCGACCCGATATCTTTGCCCCCCTTTCCAACGCTTCGACCGCCCGTACATTGTATTCAGGACTGACCAAATAATTTAAGACCGCACCATCGGCAATCTCGCCGGTCATCTCCATCATTTTCATCCCGGTCGCGCCAATATAGATGGGCACATTGCGCGGCTCTTTTCGGCCGTGCACCACATCCAGCTTGATACCATCCACATGATGGAACTGCCCGTTAAATGTTACCGTCTCCATGTTCAAGAGCCGGCGCAGCACCTCCACAGTCTCTCTCATCGCGGTAAGTGGTTTTGTGCGGTGGATACCGACCTTGCTGGCCAAAGGATCCCACCAGGCGCCAATGCCACAGTAGATGCGATCAGGGGCCAGGTCATCTAGGGTGAGAAAGGTAGCTGCCAGCAAACCTATGTTCCTGGTCCAGTTGTTTGTCACGCCACTGCCGACTTTAAGTTTCGTGGTATGGGCGGCGAAAGCGGCCATGGGCACAATCGCATCCCGGACCAGACGACTTTCCGCCTGCCAAACAGCTTCAAAGCCTTTCTCTTCAGCATATTTAACCAACTCGATACCCTCAGATAACTCATGGGCATCCTGCAAATACAAAGCTACTCGATCACTGGACATTATTGCCTCCTTTTTGTCTACAATCCCTCGTTCAGGGCTCGCCAAACACGCTCAGGGGTAAATGGTATCTCTCTTATCCGAACGCCAGTGGCATGGTAGATGGCGTTGGCCAATGCCGGCGCGACGCCGTCCTTGGGGATCTCGGCAATTGCCTTGGCGCCGAAGGGACCGGTTGGTTCAAAAGTCTGGACCAGGATGACAGCCAAGTCGGGCATTTCATCTGCCCGGTAAATCTTGTAAGGGCCTATTTGTGAGTTCACCATCCGACCCAGGTTGTCGTAAGCCATTTCTTCACAGTGTGCATAACCAAGGGCCTGGGTCATGCCACCTTCCACCTGGCCACTGGCAGTCAGCGGGTTGATGACCACCCCGGCATCTACGGCCATGACCATCTTTTTCACTTCGACCTGACCTGTTTCAATATCCACCTCGATTTCTACAAATTGTCCGGCGAAAGGCGGCGGTGAAGAATCAGATACAAAGGATGCCGTATACATTATTTGGCGCTGCTGTTCCTGATGGAGGGAATGTAAGCCAACTTCTTGCAAGGTAACGGATCGCCCATCTCGGGTCCAGGCCTGCCGGTCATGCAAATCGATATCTTGCCAATCCGCCACCTGGAGCATCAAACCAGCTCTTTCTTTAATTTGCTCGCGGACCCCTTCAGCGGCAAGTTTGACGGCCATCCCGGAAATATAGGTTGTGCTTGAGGCATATGCCCCGGTATCAAAGGGGGTCATGTCTGTATCACTGGAGTAGATAATGATATCGTCAAGCGGAACCCCTAAAACCTCGGCCGCCATCTGAGCCAATACGGTGTCAGAACCGGTGCCCAGGTCGGTCGCTCCAACCAGGACATTAAATGATCCATCATCGTTAATCTTGATACTGGCCCCGCCCATATCCAGGAACGGGATAGCTGTTCCATGCATGCAGACAGCCATTCCCAAGCCACGCCGCTTATGAGGTTGGCCGGGAATCATTTTCCAGGCTGGATCATCGCGCCGGTCCCAGCCAATTGCCTGCCTGCCCAACTCAACACACTCAGCCAGCGCGCTGGTCAGGACAATAGGTGTTTCTGGCGGCACGTCATAATCCCCCTCACCAAGGTATGGGGCAATATTCAAGCCATCCCCCACCTTGATCCAGTTCTTACGCCGAAATTCAATAGAGTCGAGACCAAGGGCAGCCGCAATTTCCTCAAGATGGCTTTCTAAAGCAAAGAGAGCCTGGGGCGCGCCATAGCCTCGGTAGGCGCCGGGTACAGGGATATTGGTATAGACAACTTTGCAGTCAAACTGTTTATTTGGGCAATTATAGGTGCTCAAGCCACGCATGCCGGTCACGGTTTGTACGGTAAGACCGTGGGTGCCATAAGCCCCGGTATTGCCCAATACGGTCATCTTCTGAGCTAAAAATGTCCCATCTGCCTTCAAGCCACTTTTGAAGGTAATAGTCTGGGGATGGCGCGTGCGACTGGAGACAAATTCTTCTTCTCGATTTAACTCTAGCCGAACCGGCCGGTTGGTCTTAATCGATAAATGGCCGACGATATCTTCTATGAGCATCTCCTGCTTGACCCCAAAACCGCCGCCTATTCGTGGCTTGATGACCCGTATCCTTTTCACAGGTAGTCCAAGCAAGGGGGCGACCATGCGACGTACGTGGAACGGCACCTGGGTTGAGGTTCGGATGACCAGTCTTTCGTCAGAGTCCCAGTAACTGATGGCGATATGGGGCTCGATGGGGACTTGTTGCACCTGGTGAACCCGGTAGGTATGTTCAAAAACATGATCAGCTTCCGAAAAGGCTGATTCAACGTCTCCAACCTGAGCTTCAATATGGTGAACGATGTTGTGTTTGGCATCATGGATATCTTCGGCATCAGGCTCGTCGTGGATGACCGGGCAACCTTCCTTAATAGCTTCGCGCTCGTCAAAAACAGCTGGCAATAGTTCGTATTGGACCTTAATCCGCCGGATTGCTTCCTCAGCAATTTCTAGCGATTCAGCGGCTACCGCGGCCACTCGGTCCCCTACATAACGGACTTTTTTATCGAAGCTGACCTGATCATAAGGCGGTGGGTTGGGGTAAGTCTGCCCTCCTGAGGCGTAAAGAACCCGTTCGATATTTTTATAGTGGATAACAGCATGGACGCCTGGCAAGGCTAAAGCTTCGCTATCATCAAGATCAGTAATACGGGCATGGGCATGGGGACTGGTTAACAATTTAGCGAAAAGCATATTCCGCATGCTCATATCATCAACAAAGGCGGGGTTGCCTTTGGCCAATTTAAGCGCATCTACCTTGGGCTCGGGTTTACCTACGACGTTCGTCTCTGGGATATCTGAGGTAATCTTCGTTTTTACCGGAGCAATCGGCATCGTTGCCACACCGCTGCCATTGAATTCTGGGGTAAGGCCGCCATCCGGTATATCTCGCGCCGGGTCACCTCCTGTCCCTGGGTCATAATCAATAGGCGTCAGTACGTTCGGAGGAGATACATCCGGCTCTTCTCCGCGCATGATGGCCGCAGCGGCCAAGATAGCCTGAACGGGCTTTACATAGCCCGTTTCCCGATCCAGGATACCCGATAACGCATCCCGAACTTCCTTTTCTGTTGGATCGGCATTCCTCTCCAATAAGGCCTTGGCGGCTAATATCATGGCCGGTGTCGAATAACCAGACTGGATAGCGCCGTAATTAATAAAAGCACGTTGAATCGGATGTAAATCTAATCCAATGGAAAGGCCTTCTACTGTTTCGATCCGATGGCCATGCGCCTGGGCCGCCAATAAAATGTCGGCCGAAACCAACTCGCCATCAAACAAAATCGCCGCCGCACCGGTCTCTCCAGTTTCACTTCCATAACGAACGCTGTAGAAACCTTCGCGACGCAGTAAACGCATTAATGTCTCACCTGGTTGACAGGTGTAGGTCTGTTCTTTTCCGTTTATTGTAATGTTAATATTCATGCCATATACCCATTTTTTTGGTGTACCCACCGATTACTGTTTGGCCAGTTGATCCAGGACTCTCTTACCTAAGGTGATAGCCATCTCTCGCCGGTAAGTGCTGGATCCACGAAAATCAGCTGGCGGCGTTAAACCAGCAAGCTCCTCAAAGTTGGCCAGAAGGGGTCGCTCACCGATGCCGCAGAAAGCTAGCTGAACCTGACCGGCTTCATCCTGGCGGCCAACCGCGGCCACGATGGGGCTATCGGCCGGCGTTCGTGCCACCCTGGCACCCGCCGTGGCGCCCCGAGGATCCAAGCTCACCGAAATAACCACTGCCTCTTTGATGGCATCTCGAGATAGATTTTGCAGGGGTATCTGTTGGCTTCCACCAACGCTCATAAGCGTTATGCTAGCCGTATGGACAAGTAAGGCCGCGTATAGTTCGCTTTCCCAATCAGCCTCGACAATAACGCCACCAATTGTGCCAACGTTTCGCAGCGTATTGGGGCCATCACGCCGGGCCATTTTCCTCAACAAGTCCGGAAAACCCGGATTTTCGATGAGTTCCTTAAGTCGCACCATGGCGCCCATTTCAAGCCGGTCAGGGCTGATCTTAACCTGATCCAGACCAAGGGATTGCAAATCAACCACAGCATCAATCCCCGTAAATTCCGAAGAACCCAGATTCGTGCCCCCAGCGAGGAGTTTTATTCGTTGGTTCTCCCGGGTCAATAGTCGTAGAGCATCTTCTATACTCTCAGGTCGATAATATTCTTTGATATCTGGCATACAGGTTACTCCTTGGCGTCTTTTCTTTTTGCTATCAGCCCCTGGCGACTCTGCGCCTTTTTGGCAAACGCATGGGCAACTTGGTGCGGCGGATGCCATCATAAGCGTAAAGGGCATTGGCTACGGCAGCAGCCGTTGGCACAAGCCCAATTTCGCCGACGCCTTTCGCGCCATACGGACCGTAAGGATCCGGCACCTCCACCCCGATGATCTCTAGTTCAGGCATTTCTTTTGCCCGGAGGATGCCACATTTTCTTAATCGCGTGCTCTTCGGCCGGCCATTCTCCAAGATCAACTCTTCACTGGTAGCATATCCCAGGCCCATATGCAGCGACCCCTCTAGCTGTCCTTCAAACAATGTGGGATTAAATATCTTGCCGGCATCGTGGGCGGCCGTTACCTTGGCAATTTGTCCGTCCTCGTCCAAGACAACCAATTGGGTCGCATAACTATACGAATAGTGCGTATATACTTTTTCAACCATCGCTCCAGGTTTGGTTGTCCAGTCGACTACCCACTCCCCACGATATTGTTTTCCAACGAGGTCAGCCAAAGTATGCTCCTTCAGGTCCTCGGTCAATTTCCTGGAAGCGTCGATGAGAGCATTCCCTACGAGCGAAGTCGCTCGTGAGGCTGTCGTCATCCCGGCCTCCTGTTCCGCGGAGGTATCGATGCGTACTTCGATAAACGCCGGATCAATGCCTGTCTCGGTACATACTACCTGGACGGCGATAGTATTGACCCCCTGTCCCATTTCAGTCCATCCGTGGTCCACGATGATATGGTCGACGGCGGCAACCGTTATTAGAGCTGAAGATGCATCCGGCATGCCATTTCCAATTCCGGTATTCTTTATACCGCAAGCCAGGCCGGCGTACTTGGCTTGATAAAACTCATCTTTAACTGCCAGAAGTGTCTCCCTGACGCCGGCTCCGCCTTCAATAACCTGATTGGTTGCCGTCATATTCCCATCTACCAGGGCGTTGTCGAAGCGAATTTGCCAACGATCAAAGCCGCCTTGCTCACAAAGATCGTCCAGGCAGCTTTCCAGCCCAAAAGCAGCCTGGTTAACACCGAAGCCACGCATGGCGCCACATGGGATATTATTGGTGTAGACAGCCGTGCTTTCGACGTCCGTAACCGGAAAATGATAAGCGCCCGTAGCATGTCCGGCCGATCTCTCCATCACCTTCATGCCCACAGAGGCGTAGGCGCCGGTATCGCCCACAAATCGCACCTTAACGAAAGTCAGCTTGCCCTCTATGTCACAACCGACGGTGTAATCCATCCAGACCGGGTGGCGTTTGGGATGCATCATGATCGATTCATCCCGGTTCAGTCTTACCTTGACCGGCGCGCCTAAGGCCATGGCCATAAGCGCGGCATGTCCCTGAACTGAGAGATCCTCTTTGCCGCCGAAGCCGCCGCCATTAGGAACCATGATGACCCGGACTTTATCCAGGGGCAGCCCCATCAATTTGGCTATTTGAATCCGATCATCGTAAATACCTTGTCCTTGGGAGAGAAGCTCAAGCCCCGTACCGGCCGGGTAAGCAATAGCACACTCCGGCTCCATATAGCCGTGCTCAATCATTTGGGTCTCATAAATGCCCTGCGAAATGTAAACCGATTCTTCCCTGGCCTTATCAACATCCCCCCTGCTGGTTATCGAAGTCGAAAGGATATTGCCAGCCTCATGAATTTTTGGGCTGTCCGGTTTCATTGCCTCGAACATGTCCGTTATAGGCGGCAGCACTTCGTATTCGACGTGGATAAGTTCGACGGCTCTCCGGGCAATCGTCTCGCTTTCGGCCACGACGCCGGCCAGCACATCGCCTACATACCGGGTTATTTCTCCCTCGGCGATCATCAATGGCCAATCCTGGCGAATGAGACCTATGGTTCGATCACCCGGTACATCCACCGCCGTGAATACGCCGAGGACGCCTTCCAAGCCTTCTGCCTGACTGGTGTCGATGGCTATGACCCTGGCCCGAGGATGATCGCTAAACCTTAAAGCCCCATAGCGCATCCCTTCCATCCGGATATCGTCTACGTACCGGTGCTGCCCAAGAACGAGGTCCTGAGCGTGGTATTTTGGTTGGCGGGAGCCAACCTTGCCATCACTCAAGGGTGTAGGAATCTCTTCTTCGTTCCGGATGGCCTCGGCCGCTTTCATCACTGAGCTGATGATTTTTTTATAGCCGGTACAGCGGCAAAGATGGGGTGTTAGCACCTTCTCAATGTCGGCCCACGAAGGCTCAGGGTTACTATTGATCAGCACGTGCGACTGCATTACGATGCCAGGAATGCAAAAGCCACACTGGACGCCCCCCTCGCCTACAAAAGCATTGGCAAATACATTTTGACGATATTCTCCTAGACCTTCTGTGGTTGTCACCTCCCCATCGGCAACCTTCGACATGGGGATGACACAGGATAACACCGCCTTGTCATTTAACTGCACAGCGCAACAACCACAAGCCGCCTGAGGTGAACAGCCATCCTTTGGCGAGATGATTCCCTCTGCTTCTCGTAGGAAACTCAATAAGGGAAGTTCAGGATCGCCGTCATACTCTTTTTGCTCCCCGTTCAGACGGAATTTCATATATGGCCTCCTCGATAATAAATTACACTCTTAGGCTGGCAGAAATAAGTCCGTATGTTCTCAAACTCCTTCCTCGCCAATAACGCCAGCCGATCTGAGGCCAACAAATATGGCGTGACCACTTGCCCGAACATTTAACGATTAAATACCGGTAATCCTAATCCCGGCCGACTTGACTTTATGACGGATGTTGATGCCCACCAGCAGAGAAGTTAGTCCTTCAACCACACTTGCGTTCTGCAACGCGCCGGCATTGACCCCTCGTAATCCGGCCGAGGAACAAAGATCTATGGCGATCAGCTTATCCTCCAGATTATCGCCACAAATCAGTACGTCACAATCTAATTGGTAATCCAGATCGCGCAGGTGGTGTGCGCCAATATTCTGAAAGGCAGCAACAACTCGAACATCTTCGCCCAGTTGAACTTGAGCTTCTTCGGCAGCGGATAATCCACTAGGCAAACGCCACACACGGGCGATGGGTTTCCTTATCGGGGCAACAACGGTTATCAGGATCTTACCTTTCAATACCTCTCCGATGTGGGCCAGGGTTTGGTCTTGAGCCGCATAAGGAACAGCCAGAACTGAGACATCAGCGGCCGTGGCGGCTGAGCGGTTGTCCGTACCGGAGATCGAACCCTCGGGAAGTAGTTCCTTCAATTCCTCAGCTTCAGTCGCCCCTTTCTCGGCCAGCCGAGAGCCGATGATTACCTGATGACCCGCGGCTGCCCAACGCAAACCCAGTCCACTCCCTTCTGGTCCTGTACCACCCAAAATAGCAATTTTCATGATGTTCTCACAGTAACTTTTTCGATCTTGCTAGCTCTGTCCGGGTAAATATGACGTCAGTGTCGTTCTTCACGATTATAAGGAATACCTAACGCGGCCGGCGCGCCGGCACGCTTGCTCAATCCCTCCCCAAAGGTAACCAAAACCAGGACGACGACTGTCAGAATATAAGGCATCATATTTAACAACGTGGTCGCGGCCGGTGGAATTGAAGCCCCAGAGGCCTGCAAACGAAACTGGATCGCATTAATACCACCAAAAAGTAGGGCGCCCAGGACTGCCCGGTACGGATCCCAGGTGGCAAAGATAACCAGAGCAATCACAATCCAACCCCGGCCACCTGTGAGATTTTCACTCCAACCTGGCGTGTAGGCGAGAGACAGATGGGCGCCACCAATTCCGATAAGAATACCACCCCAAACGGTATATAAATACCGTACACCGAATACACTGATCCCCATTGCATCAGCTGTTTGCGGACTTTCGCCGACTGCTCTTAGCTGGAGGCCTGGTCGCGTCTTGTAAAGGTAAAAACCGCTAACAAATACCAACAGATACATCAGATAAACCAGCGGATCCTTGTCAAAGAAGCTCTCGCCAAGGATAGGGATATTGCTCAAAATGGGAATGGCCACTTCTTCTAATTGTGGGCCAATGAGTCCAACAAGAGGCCCGCCATCCGTTCCTAGCTTTTCACCAACGAAACTGGCCAGGCCTGTTCCCGCAATTGTGATCGCCAGCCCGGTAACCACCTGTTCCGCACGCATGGTGATGGTCAAAAAAGCGTGGACCAGTGCCATGCCCCCACCTACCAGGGCGGCCGCGAGCACGCCAACCCAGACATTTCCAGAATGATAGGCGGCGGCAAAAGCAGAAACCGCCCCCATGATCATGATCCCTTCGATGCCAAGGTTAAGAATCCCTGATCGCTCGGTGTAAATCTCACCGATGGTAGCGTAAATGAGAGAGGTACCGGCGAAAATCGCAATGGCTAGGATATCAGTAATCAGTTCCATCTATATTCACTCCAATAGTGAACGCTGTAATCAATGGTTGAGTACAGGAGCGATCCCCGTTTACAATTTCTTGACTTTGATAAGGATTGAAGATGTCTCACCTTAACTCTCCTGCGCCGCAGGCGAACTAGCTGAGGCCGATGGGATCCGTCGCACAACTTTTAGCCTATAGCGGGTGAAGATGTCGCCGCCAAGGACGAAAAGTAAAATCGCCCCCTGTAACACCAAGCTAACCGAGGCCGGCAGACCCATGGTGATTTGGATCTGTTCACCGCCCACTAAAAGAGCTGATAGCAGCACTGCAACCAGGAGCACACCCCAGGGATTCAGCCTGGCTAACCAGGCGACGATGATGCCGGTAAACCCGTATCCAAGAGACAGCCCATGTTGCAGACGGTGGGAAACGGCCGAGATTTCCACAAGTCCTGCCAGTCCCGCCAACCCACCAGACAAAAGCATGACCAGGATGATGTTCCTAACAATGCTTACGCCGGCGTATTTAGCGGCATTGGGGTTTTCGCCAATCAAGCGGATCTCATAGCCCCAGCGGGTTTTATCCATAATAATCCATACCAAAAAGGCCGCCCCGATAGCCAGTAACACGCCCCAATGCAACCGGCCGCTTATTCGAGGAATAAACGTGTAATCTGGAATTAAAGCCGAACCTGGGAAACCAAACCCCTCTGGATCTTTCCAGGCAGTAGTGAATAGAAACTGGTACCACAAAATGGCGATGTAATTAAACATGAGCGTGGTAATGATCTCGTTAACCCTGAGATAAGCCTTTAGCAAGGCCGGGATCAAGGCCCAGGCCGCACCAGCCAGCACAGCGAATAACAACATCAGGGGTAGGTAGACCCAGGGGCTTTGGGGAATAAATGGGAATAGAGACGGGAAAAATAAGGCAACGGCAGCAGCACCAAGCCCACCCATCACCAATTGACCTTCCGCACCAATATTCCAAAATAACATGCGAAAGGCAACGGCTACTGATAGACCGGTCAGCGTAATGGGAATCGCTTTTACTAACAGCTCAGTCATGTTATAGAATTGCCCATCCTGCCATTGTGATGGCGTGCCGAATGCACCGGACAACATAGCTTTGTACGTTTCAAGAGGAGAAGCCCCAGCAGCGTTCAATAGAACAGCCCCAAACAAAAATGCCAGAAGCAACGAGACGATAGGAACCAGAATTGACGCCAGTCGGGACTTTTCTAATCGTTTCTCGAACTTTAATGAGAAAGGTAGCATCATACCCTCCGTTCACCGGCCATCATAAGACCGAGGGTTTCAAAATCCGCTTCAGCCGGAGTTACGATACCCATGATCTCACCACCATGCATCACGGCGATGCGATCACTGATGGTTATCACTTCTTCCAGGTCTTCAGATATCAAAAGGATCGCCGTCCCTAGCCTTCGTTGCTCCATTACGGCGTCACGAACAGCTTCGATTGCGCCAACGTCCAAGCCCCGGGTCGGATAAACGGCGACTAATAACGGGGCATATTCGCCAGTTATCCGGCCGCTGGAGGCAATCTCCCGGCCCAGAATCGCTTTCTGTTGATTGCCGCCTGACAGATTCCGAGCCGGTGTATCGATGCCTGGAGTCATTACATCAAAATTCTTGACGATCCGGGTAGAAAATTTATTGGCCTCGCTCTTTACCAATAATGGACCACTGGCGATTGGTTCATTACGGAAGGCTTTCATAATCAGGTTGTCAGATATGGGGAGATTCCCGGCCAAGCCCATTCCCAGGCGGTCGCCAGGAATGTGGGCGACGCCTTTCTTTATGAAAAAAAGCGGTGATTGATTGGTAACCTCTTCATCATGAAACGTGTATGTTCCGGCCGTTGATTTCCGCAAACCGGTGATGACTTCTGCCAATTCCCGCTGTCCGTTTCCGGCCACTCCGGCAATACCTAAGACTTCACCTGATTTTATCTCCAACGAAAGACCCCGAAGCGCAGGTAGCCCTCTGTCATTTAGAGCCTCGATATCTTTAAGCCGTATCGTTACGGAGTCAAAATTTGTTGGAACTTTTTCTAAGTCGAACAGCACCTCGCGACCACACATTAATGTCGCTAGCATCCGTTTGTTGGTATCACCAATATCAATAGTTGAGACGTCGGTGCCATCACGTAGGACCGTCACCCGGTCTGCGAAAGCCATCACTTCATCCAACTTATGGGTGATGAAAATGATTGACTTGCCTTCCTCGGCCATATGGCGCATGGTATTTCCAAGTTCAGTCGATTCTTGGGGGGTCAGCACGGCCGTTGGTTCATCTAAAATCAGAATTTCAGCGCCCCGGTATAGTAATTTGAGGATCTCCACCCGTTGTTGCTCGCCTACAGACAATTGCCAGATATAGGCATCAGATTCAACCGGCAGGTGGTATTGTTGGGCGAGCTCATCAACCCTGTCCTTTACCGTTTTCAAATCAAGACGGAACGGTGTCCCTTTAAGTCCAAGGATGATATTTTCAGAAACTGTCTGGGTTGGCACCAGCTTAAAATGTTGATAAACCATGCCAATTCCCCGTTCGATGGCATCCCGAGGCGAACTGATTAATACCGATTGGAGTTCGTTGGAATCCTGATCGGCCAGAAAAATCTCACCTTCATCAGGTTGATAAAGGCCACAGAGGGCACTCATAAGTGTGCTCTTACCGGCGCCATTCTCGCCAAGGAGGGCATGAATCTCACCTACACGAAGCGTTAAATTCACATTGTCATTAGCAATTACACCAGGGAAGCGCTTGGTTATCCCACGCAACTCAACCGCTAATGGAGCAGCCGTATCGCTCATAAGACCTCCATCGGTCAGATCTTTGCCTACTCATCGATACAGTTGAGAGGAGCGGTCGCCGGTGAAAAGTAACACTCAACGACCGTTCCTCCTTATTTAGAATCTGCTGTCGATTGATTCGACCTACTCGAAACAGGTGGCCGTTGTCTTGTCGGCCGATCCCTCGACGCCTTCGACAAAGCAGCCCATACTTAGCATCTCACCATCACCCAGGCATACACCGTCGGCCACAAGCACCTCCCCATCGGCCCCATTTATCGGCCCACAGAAGACGTCCCAATCGCCGGATTCGATAATGGCTTGTTTATCGGCAATCAGCGCTTTGGTCTCATCGGAAACCAGGGGCGAGAAGTCGGCCAGGGTGACAATATTATCGGCCAGACCGCCCCAATAAGACTCGCTGCCGTTGTATGTTCCGGCCTGAAGTTGTTTAACAATCTCAATGTATTTGGGTCCCCAATTCCACACCGGACTGGTTAGTACGGATTCGCCAACAAAAGCGCCCATATCTGAATCGTAGCCAACGGAAAGCCCACCGGAGTCGGCGGCCGCTTTTTGGGGTTCGGTCGTATCCTGATGCTGGGCGATGACATCCGCACCGGCTGAGAGCAGTGCTTCGGCCGCTTCCTTCTCTGTGGGCGGGTCAAACCAGGTATTGGTCCAGACTACCCGCACCTGGGCCTCGGGATTTGCTTCGCGAACGCCCAGGGTAAAGGCGTTAATGCCGCGAATAACCTCAGGGATTGGAAACGCGGCGACATAACCAATGATGTTACTTTCTGTGGCCGCCCCAGCAGCCAGGCCTGAAAGGTACCGAGGCTGGTACATCCGGCCGAAAACATTCGACATATTGTCCGCACTCTTGTAACCGGAAATGTGGACAAATTGGGTGTCCGGAAATTCTTCAGCCACGGTGAGGGTCGGATCCATGTAACCAAAGGAGGTAGTGATGATTAGATCATTCCCTTTTTGGGCGAAATCGCGAATCACCCTCTCGGCGTCGGGTCCTTCAGGAACGTTTTCGACGAAAACCGTTTCAATTGCATCCCCGAACTCCTCTTCCATCATCAATCTTCCCTGGTCGTGGGCATAGGTCCAACCCAGGTCACCGATAGGTGCAACGTAGACAAAAGCTACCTTGAATGGTTCTTCACTTTCGGCCGGCGCTTCGCTTTCGGTTTCGGCTGGCGCTTCCACGTCAGGTTCGGCGGTTGGTTCTTCATCACCACCACATGCAACCAGCGCCAGCGCAAACAACAATAAGATGATGAGCCATAATTTATTTGCTTTCATTTCTTCGTTCTCCTTTAAGAAATTTATATTACTCAATATCATACACAGACCTGTCCAGCAACTTATTCAAGCTACTTCAATCACTTTGTGGACCAATCACTTTGGCCAGAGATCAATTACAATGGTCTTTGTTAAGTATCCAGACCTATTTATCGATCTTGGTTTCATTTTGGGGTATTTTCCTCGATCTGCAAGTAGATAGCGGAGAAATTGATTCAGTGAGAGTCCGCCAGCCAACCAGAATCAGGTGCGTTTAGCAATCTCCAGGCAAATCCAATCCCATCTCTTACCGCTTATCTAACGTGTGAAATCGGTTTGTAACGAATGCAACTCTGCCAGAGACTTGAACCATCCAGCACAGAGAATCATTTGGACAGACTACTTGAAACCCCGATAGTATAGCAGCATTTTCGGCCGGCAGGGTAGCTTGTTTCTGTACTCGGGATAGCAACAGATTGTTTGACAAGTCATGATCATTGTGGGTAACATGCCTTGAAGTATCCAAAAAATAGTGACTCTTCTAAGTCTGATCTATGAGATCTATCCGATGCTTCTTTTGGAACAGTTTTGTTTTTCATTGTTATGCGCAGAGGAGACGTTCATGCATGATGTTCAACGCCCGGGACAGCATATTATTCGTTATGAGACGCCTGCCTCCCTCGATGAAGCCTTGAAGTTGCTGGCAGATAACGGTTCAAGAGCCCGGTTAGTTGCCGGAGCGACTGATCTGCTTTTGGAATTAGAGCGAGGAGCGCGACCTGGGGTCGATACGCTAGTCGATCTGACCCGCATCCCCGGCTTGGACCAGATTTGGCAAGATCGGGGGGAAATGATACATCTTGGTCCTCTGGTTACCCATAATCAGGTGGTGGGCTCGGACCTGATGCTAGCCAACGCCCTGCCCCTGGCCCAGGCATGTTGGGAAGTTGGTTCTCCACAACTGCGAAATAGAGCAACGGTCGCAGGAAACATCATAACCGCCAGTCCGGCCAATGATACCATTACGCCCCTGTATGCTCTTGGGGCGAAGGTGACCTTGCGCTCGCTCCAGGGTGAAAGGACGGTGCCGCTCCCTGAATTCTATACAGGTGTACGGCGAACCGTTCTTGACCCCGGGGAAATCGTTACCGACATCAGCTTCCCGGCGATGCACCCTTCGCAGCGAGGCATTTTCGTTAAATTGGGGCTGCGTCGGGCGCAGGCCATCTCGGTGGCCAATGTCTCCATCATCCTGGACTTTGAGGGTGAAATGGTTTCGGCGGTAATAATTACACAAGGCAGCGTCGCCCCTACTATAATCGAATCGCCAGATGCCCAGGCATATCTGTCAGGCAAGAGATTGACGGATGAGGTGATTTCTGAGACCGCGCTGATGGCGGCCGCGGCAGCGACCCCCATCAATGATATTCGTGGCTCGGCCGCCTACCGTTCGGCTCAGATTCGGATCATGGTAAAAAGGGGCTTGTCAGCGCTGGCTCAGAGGCGCGAGCGAGAGTTCTGGCCGGCAAAGCCGACCATGTTGTGGGGTAATGGCCTTGGACAATACCCTACGGGTGAAGCCTTTTCGGCATCCCATCAGATAGATACCCCTATTACTTGCTTGGTAAATGGTAAAACGGTATCAGCCGCCGGCGGCGTTCACCTGACCCTGCTCGATTGGCTACGAAATCAGGATCAATTGACTGGAACCAAAGAAGGTTGCGCCGAGGGTGAATGTGGAGCCTGCACTGTCTATCTTGACGGCAAGGCGGTAATGGCCTGTCTGGTACCGGCTTGCCGCGCTCATGGTACCCGCATCATCACCATCGAAGGCCTGGCCGATGAGGAACTGAACGAATTGCACCCGCTCCAACAAGCTTTCATTGAGACGGGCGCAGTTCAATGCGGTTATTGTATTCCTGGATTCTTGATGTCGGGTGCGAAGTTATTAGAAGAGCATAGCCAGCCTACCAGAGAACAGGTTTTACAAGCCTTTAACGGTAATCTGTGTCGTTGTACTGGTTACTATAAAATCATCGAAGCCGTAGAAAGAGCCGCGATAAAAATCTCTTCAGAGGCTCTTGAGAGGAGGGTATAAACGATGGCAATCGGTAGATCTGATTTTAAGATCGACGCCCCAGGCAAAGTGTCTGGTGAAACGCTTTACCCCGGCGATCTCAATCCAGAAAATCTCTTGTACGGTAAGGTTGTCTTTAGCGGCCGGCCGCATGCGCGTATGATCTCCATGGACACTAGCGCGGCCAAGGTGCTACCGGGCGTCGTAGCCATACTTACCGCCAAAGATGTACCGGTCAATGAGTATGGATTAACCGTCTTTGATCAACCCGTGCTGGTGGGCCTGGGGAGCAGTATGCCGTATAGCGATGTCAGCCTCTGGGAAGGCGATCAGGTCGCCATCATCGTCGCTGAGAGCATCGAATCAGCTGAAGCTGCTATGCAATTAATCGCTATCGAATGGGAGGCGCTGCCGGTAATCACTGATCCGCTGGAGGCAAAGCAGGGAAAAGTGATTCTCCATCCTGACCATGAAAGCAATATTCGCGAGCATTTCAAGATTCGCAAAGGGGATATGGAAGCCGGCTGGGCTGCTGCGGATGTCATCGTAGAAGGTACTTATAGATTCCCCCACCAGGAACATG
Organism: Patescibacteria group bacterium; assembly: GCA_035527655.1. Taxonomy (GTDB): domain Bacteria; phylum Chloroflexota; class Anaerolineae; order Promineifilales; family Promineifilaceae; genus UBA11865. Next base: position 155,807 of record DATLAB010000005.1, read on the forward strand.
CTTTTTTGCAGCCTGAGGCGGGCATCGGTTATATCGATGATGAGGGACGGATTACGGTTGAGATAGCGGGTCAGTGGACCCACGAAGACCAGGAACAAATAGCTCACGCGCTGGATCTGCCATTAGGGAAGGTGCGCGTGAAATACCCGGCAATTGGTGGAGCCTTTGGCGGTCGCGAGGATATGTCGTTACAGATCGTACTTGCTCTTGCCGCTGATCACCTGGATAAGATGGGCATTTCACGGCCGATAAAGATTACCTGGTCACGGGAAGAAAGTATCATCGGGCATCACAAACGCCATCAGGGTCATATTCGGACCAAATGGGGAGCGACGAAAGAAGGCTTGCTTACCGCGGTCGAAGCTGAAGTGATTTTTGATGCCGGGGCCTATAATTACACCAGCAACAAGGTGCTGGCCAATGCCCATTTGATGGTTTGCGGGCCTTACGCTATCCCCAACGCCAAAATCGACAGTTTAGCAATGTATACGAACAATGTACCGGCCGGAGCCTTCCGGGGATTCGGTGGCCCCCAGGGCGCATTAGCCGCCGAAAGCCAGATGAACAAATTAGCCCATGCCCTAGACCTCGACCCGGTTGTTATGAGACTTAAAAATGTGTTGCGCAACGGTGTACCTTCAGTAACCCAAACCCCGCTACCTGACGGCGTTAGCATCGGCAAGGTCATTGAGCGATGTGCGGAGGCAGCAGGTTGGAATAACGATTTTGTCGTGGAAGCAGTCAGGAACACCAGATTTCAAAGTTTTCGCACCCTACCTCCTGAAACAAATTGCTTGCGTCGCGGGCGTGGCTTCGCCTGCGCTTTTAAAAATGTTGGCTTTTCCTTTGGCTTTCCAGAAAGATGTGAGGCGACGATAAAACTTTACGGGGGAACCGAAATCGTCCGCGCCGTGCTATACAATGCTGCGGCCGATGTTGGCCAGGGTGCTCACACGGTTTTCCGCCAGATGGCGGCCGAAGCGTTGGGCGTATCAGTAGACGTTATAGAAGTAGTTGCCTCTGACACCGCTACCTCAGGTGATTCCGGTTCGGTCTCAGCCTCGAGAATGACCTTTATGGCCGGAAATGCCATTCGCGGTGCGGCCGAGAAAGCCATGCAAGCGTGGGATGATGAAGATCGGCCGGCCGAAGGCCATTTTCGATATGAACCTCCAAAGACAACAGCTTATCACCCCGATACGGGTGTTTGCGATCCTAATTTCTCCTACGGATATGTGGCCCAAGTTGTTGAATTAACCGTTGATGAAGAGACTGGTCATATCTACGTTGAGCGGGTGGTATGTGCAGACGACGTAGGCAAGGCATTGAATCCGGTAGCGATTGAGGGGCAGGTTGAGGGCGCTGTGGTGCAGGCTCACGGTTATGCCATCACGGAAAATCTACAAAGCGCCGGCGGTCACATTCTTAATCCTCGCCTTAGCACCTATCTGATACCTGGGATTCAGGATATTCCCGGCCGGGTAGATACAATTATCCTAGAAGAGTTAGATCCGCGTGGACCTTGGGGAGCGCGAGGGATGGCCGAGATGCCTTTTATCCCCTATGCACCGGCAGTAATGGCCGCTTTATTTGATGCGACCGGCATTTGGTTTGACGCCATCCCCTTGACCCCGGAACGGGTAGCCACGGCATTGAGTGCTCGCTCCATAAGCCAGGCAAAAGTTGGTTAACAACGGCGACATCGACCCGCCCATCTCAGATAGAACTGAAGCGTCCAGGTGAAGAAAATGAACCGTGGTTTTACCAAATATCTCCGATGGTAAAACCCAGCGGAAAGGGATCTTCGGGATCGATGACGTAGTTAGCAAAGCCAGTGATCCAGGCCTGCCCACTGATCGTGGGGACAACAGCCGGATAGTCGCCCACCATGGTTTCACCAACTAGCCGGCCGCCGAATATCGTGCCCAGGATACCTTCGTGATAGAAATCCTGATTCAAGCCTAGCTGCCCTTTTGCATGAAGGACCGCCATTTTAGCGCAAGTACCTGTGCCACACGGTGAGCGATCGATCGCTCCAGTCCAGGTTGCCGGTCTGGTCCAATCAAATTCTTTTGTAGCCACTGTTACGACGTTTTTCCGGTGGGCATTTGGGTTAACGGCCGGCCCTGATAATTGGGAAATAGTGATCCCCGAGAATTCCGGCGTCTCCGGGTGCGAAACCGGTAGTTGCTCGTTGGCCGCCGCCCGAACAAGCTCACTGACCCGAACGATGTCCCGCCCCTCGTCAGGTGTCAACCTCAGTCCTAACTGTTCGGCTTCGGCAATAACGTAAAACATGCCCCCATAAGCCACGTCAACCTTTATTGACCCGATAGTTGGCACTTCGACCTGGGAATCCAGGTAAACGGTAAATGCCGGCACATTCAGGAATGTGACTTTTTTAACCTTGCCATTTTGGCATTGGGCCTTTATTTTGATGATACCGGCCGGGGCTTCCAAAATGATTTCGGTTACGGGCTCCTGCATAGGCAGTATTCCAGTTTCCAATAGAACTGTCGCCACACAAATAGTGTTGGTCCCGGACATGCCCGGGTATTCCGTGTGCTCCATAATTACGAATCCGGCATCAGCTTCCGGCATCGTCGGCGGCAAAATGATATTGCAACAAAGCGCGGGATAGCCTCGCGGCTCGTTGAGCATCACCTGTCGAATATCGTCGCGATATTTTTCCAAGAACTTCTTTTTCTCCAACATTGAGTCCCCGGGAACATGGGCCACGCCTCCGGTTATCACACGCCCAGGCTCGCCGGCTGCATGGGCGTCAACTGCTGTGATCATCCTCTCAAACCGCATAATCATCTCCTTTCGATGGGCTATTGTGTTTTATCTTTTTTTATCATATCCTAATATGCTTATTTAATCGGAATTGTCTTGAGTACTTACTTCAAAGGTAACAATATTTCATCATGGACAATGCCAACGCCATCGAAGTTTTACATCTTTCGAAGAATTTTGATAAGCTGACTGCCGTCGACGAAATAACATTCGAGGTGAGGTCTGGCGAAATATTTAGCCTACTTGGCCCTAATGGTGCTGGCAAGAGCACCACCATTTCTATGCTGTCATGCTTGTTAAGACCCAGCAGTGGTGATGCCAAAGTGATGGGTCATTCCATCATCAAGGATCCCAAAGGGGTCAAAGCTTCCATTGGCGTCGTTCCCCAAGATATCGCTTTGTACGAAGATCTGTCAGCCAGAGAAAACCTGATTTTCTGGGGACGAATGTACGGGCTGAGCGGCCAGCTTCTGAAAGAACGTGTTGACGGTGTGCTGCAACTCATTGGCCTCGAGGATAGACAGAAAGGACGTGTCGGTAAATTCTCCGGCGGTATGAAACGAAGAGTAAATATTGGTGTGGCCATGTTACACCGTCCCCAGGTCATTATCATGGATGAGCCGACTGTGGGCATTGATCCTCAAAGCCGCCGCCATATTTTGGATGGAATTATCACACTCAATCAGGCGGGTGTTACTGTACTTTATACAACCCATTACATGGAGGAAGCCCAGGAGTTATCGGATCACATCGCTATTATGGATCATGGCAAGTTGATCGCCTATGGTAACCATGATGAGCTTGTGCAAATCGTTGGCGAACAAGATCGAATCGATTTGAGCTTGAGCGAACCGGCCGGCCTTCTGGCTGATCAGTGGCGACAAATAGAAGGTGTGCAGCAAGTAACATCAGAAGGTGAGAACGCTTGTATGCTGGTCGAGGACAGCAACAAGATCCTACCCATCATGTTTGAAAAAGCGGCTAAAGCCAACGTGCGCATCACTTCAGTTAAAATTCAGGAGCCAAACCTGGAGACAGTCTTTCTGCACCTCACCGGACGCGCACTCAGGGACTAGCGATGAAGCTATTGACGGTTACGTTAAAAGATCTGCTCCAGGCAAGCCGAAGTCTGGCAATATATATGTTCATGTTCGTTATCCCTATCCTGGTGACGCTGCTTTTTTTTGTCATGTTTGGTAACGCCGGGGGCAGCGATAATGGATTTGAGTTGCCCACTTCATCAGTGGTCGTGGTTAATTTAGATGAAGGTCGATTTGAAGCGGAACAATTCGCCAAGAGCGAAATAGTAGGCGTAAGCGGTTTAGATACATCTGATATTCGGAATATGGGCGATTTGTTGACAGGGATCCTGGCCGCGGATATTTTTACAGATCTCATGCTGATTTCTGAGGTTGCCGATGAGGCTGCCGGTGAAGCGGCCGTGGATAACCAGGACGCTGGACTGGCCATCATCATCCCACCCGATTTTACAGAGGCTGTGACTGGCCAATTGTCGACAACGGCTGTTCGAATTTATAAAGACCCCACTTTGACATTCGGGCCGACAATCGTGGAATCAATAGTAGCTCAGGTCGTAGATGGCTTTTCGGCAAATAAGATCACAGTGGGTGTGTCCTTACAACAATTGCTTGCTTCCGGCACTCCCTTCACTGAAGATCTGCCCGAGCAAGTTATAGAACAATTTGTCATCTATTCTGCCGCAGAACAGTCAGTTGCCTTTGGCGACTCTTCAGTTCTCATCGATACCCGGCTCCCGTCCAATCTTGATGAACCGACGGATATGATAACCGACCTTGTGAGCCTGATCTTGGCCGGGATGATGGTTTTTTTTGGTTTTTACACGGGCGCTGCTTCGATAGAAACGATTTTAGTCGAGGAAGAGAGAGGAACGTTATCTCGTCTATTTACGACGCCAAACTCCCATCGAACAATTTTAGGTGGCAAGGCTTTGGCAGCCATCTTCACTCTCACAATCCAGGTCATCGTTTTGATGACCTTCGGCCGTCTGGTGTTCAAAATTGATTGGGGAGATCTCATTCCGGTTTTTATGGCCGGATTAGGCCTGGTTGTTGTTGCCGCGGCTACAGGCCTGTTCCTGGTTTCGCTGCTCGACAATACTCGCCAGGGGGGGATCGTGTTTGGCGGCGTGCTAACCCTGACCGGTATGCTCGGCTTGATACCTGTTTTCACAGCAGGGTCGCCTAATCAACCTGAATCAATCAAGGCCGTATCTTTGTTGGTTCCTCAAGGCTGGGCCATACGCGGTTTTACAACCGCCATAGAGGGTGGAACTGTCAACGACATGATACCCATATTGGCTGGTCTACTTGCCTGGACCTTTGTTTTTGCTTTTATCGGACAATACCGGCTTCAACGCCGATTTGCTTGAGTTATAACTGTCTGGAGTAATTAATGCGCGTAATTTATCTGGCGCGTAAAGACTTGCTACAAATAATTCGTGATTGGAAAGCAGCATTTTTTCTGGTGGTGATGCCCATTGCCTTTACTTTGTTGTTTGGCTTCGCTTTTGGTGGCTCTGGGGATGAGACCTCCGATCCCCGCTTGCCCGTAGGCTACCTGGATAACGACGATGGTTCACTCAGCCCTTACCTCCTAGAGTTACTCAACAGTTCCGAAGTCATCCGGCTGGAGACAGAAGTGATGGAAGAGACGACGCTGGAGGAGAGAGTAGGTGACGAAGAACTCGCCGCTGCAGTTATTGTGCCAAGGGGTTTTGGCGAGCAGTGGGTGGCTGGAAAGCCAATTCCCTTGGTCGTCTACCTCGACAATGGCAACACTTCCGGTCGTGCCGTCGAAGGCGAAGTCAGTGCTGCCTCCTCCAGGTTAGCGGCAGCACTCCAGACGGCCGATTTTAGTGTGGCGGTATATCAGGATCGACTTGATTTTCCGGGTCCGGCCGAGCAAGAAGCTTACTTTCTGGCTTCCCTGGAAAAGGCACTAGGCTCCTGGGACGATCCCCCGGTGACCCTATCCTCGAGCGCCAGCGCCAAGATTATCGAAGATGATTCGTCAGTTGACGCGGCTATTGACGCCAATCCCTATGCCCATACTTCACCGGGTATGATGGCCCAATTCGCCATTGCTGGACTGATGGGCGCTTCGGCGGTCATCGTTCTAGAGCGGAAGAATCGAGCCTTGAGCCGCTTATTAACAACACCCATATCCCGCGCGGGAATCTTGCTTGGCCATTATTTAGCTATGTTTGTCATGATCTTCGGCCAATTGGTCATATTGGTTCTCTTCGCCCAGCTTTTCCTCGATCTGAACTTTTATCGCGAACCACTGGCAACGCTACTGGTCATGGGGGCGGCGGCCATATTCTCTGCCAGTCTAGGCTTGCTCATAGGTGCGGTGGCCAAGAGTGAGGACCAGGTGGTGATACTAGGCCTAATACCGATGTTTATCCTGGCCGGCTTAGGGGGAGCCTGGGTACCGCTGGAATTTACCCCGGAAAATTTTCAGAAGATTGCCCGTTTGACCCCGCTGGCCTGGGTAATCGACGGCTTTCAAGACATCATAATTCGGGGACAGGGCTTGGAAACCGTCTGGGTGGCCGGAGCCGCTCTCCTGGCTTACTCCATGGTTCTCATTGCCCTGGCATTGTGGCGATTTCGATTCGAGTGACTTTTATAGCCTGTATGGCTTATCCGGTAAAGCCCACCAGCTACTAAGTCGGGTACTGTTTCTGCTCTCCAGTATAGCCCAGTGGATTTCTTCCATCATCTTGCAGCCAGTAGGTAATCCTCGTATTGGTGAAGCGCTTCTGTAAAAGACCTCCGGCCGAATCCAAAACGAACATGCTGGTCATCATAACCCATGAAGGTGGCAGGCAGCAGCAATACGCCGGCTTCGCGAGCCAATTCATGACAGTAAGCAGTCGCCGATGGCACTCCTAGCCCAACCAATGCCACTGATCCAGCTTGTGGGGGGCGCCAGGTAAAAAGCTTATTCCAGCGCTCGAAAAAGCCACCAGCCTGGACCAAATTTTTCGATAGGATATCCCTGTTTCGGGCCACGATAGGATCACCTGCGCTCAACGCGGCCATGGCCAGGAACTCACTGGGCGCTGGAGGGCAGATGCTAGTGTAATATTTCCAGTTCATGATATTTTGCCTAAGGACCTCGTCTTGGGTAATAAGCCAGCCGGATCGAAGTCCCGGTAGTCCATGCGTTTTTGATAGCCCCGACAGGATGATGCTCCGCTCATAACGATCGACGGCCGAGGGTAAAAGCCGGGTCAGGTCAAATTCCAGACCACGGTACATCTCGTCAACAAATAACCAGGCCCCATACCGGTCAGTGATATCGACTAATTCAGAAAATTGGCTCACCGGCGGTAGGTATCCCGTTGGATTGTGTGGGAAATTGACGATTATCAATTTACTCTTCTCACTTAAGAGCTGCTCCAGGAGTGGCCAATCCATTTCCCAGCCATCATCTGTCGCTACGAGGGACCACCGGTGAACCTTAACCCCACATTGTTCCGGAATATTGATTAGGGCATCGTAGGCAGGCGTAAGGACAATTACCTCGTCCCCCGGCTCCAAGAGTGCTTGCATGACCAGGTAGATTCCTTCAATGGGCGTTCCGAGAACGATAACTTGATCTGGATTCACCCGCTCATACTTACTGGCCACCAATATTCGTAATTCAGGATGTCCGGCCGACTCGGTGTAACCCAGGGATATTTCGGCCAATTCGTTCAACCCCAGGTTCGCCATCGTCAACAACTCGGCAACTGTTAGAGTCTCGCAATCAGAAACAGATAACAGATAAGGAGTGGAAAACTCGTATTTTGCATAATAAAGCTCAGTGCCGAAGGGAATACTTTTCATGGATGATTTCCTCACTTATTCTCAAGACTATGATACGCCAAGCCACTCTTTGGAGCTATGCCGCTAGTTGCTCAAATTCGGTTCTTACTATATTTTGGTTTACTGCTTGTGTTAAACTGTTTGCGACACAGAATCATTCTGAATTGCACAACTTAGTTTCAGCATCCTGGGCGATCGGGTTAGGATGCTGCATCGAAATACGTTAAGGATATCCAAGGAGGATACGATGAAGCGTGTATTTATTATTTCGTTACTTGTTGTTTTTTTATTGGCTGCTTGCGACCAGATAGCCATAGGGACTCGCGGAAGTGGGAAGGTCATAACTGAAGAAAGAGTTGTCAGCGGCTTCGACAAAGTCCACCTCAGCGGCAGTGGTGAGGTAACAATCATTCAAGGTGATTCCGAATCCCTTGTCATTGAGGTAGAGGATAATATCCTCCCACTGCTGGAGTCTGAAGTCGTTGCCGGCACGTTGAACCTTGGCCCAAAGGAGAATAAGCTAGTCAATGCAACAAAACCAATAAAGTACACTATCACCATGAGGGAAGTCAATGGAATCAGCAGTACAGGATCTGGTAAAATAAACGCGGCCGAAATTGATGCGGGGGTGCTTGGCATTGAATTAAGTGGCAGCGGTGAGGTAATTATAACGTCGCTTGATGCCAATACGATAAATCTGGATCAGACCGGATCAGGCAATGTCGGTATTGGCGGGCAGGTAACAGATCAGATAATTAACATAACCGGTTCAGGCGATTATGATGCTGCGGATCTAGACAGTCGAATTGCCGATGTCCAGATTAGCGGTTCAGGGCAGACCGTCCTCAGGGTAGAAGATGTGCTTGATATTGAGATTACTGGCAGCGGGCAGGTCAGTTACTACGGAGATCCCCTGGTATCATCAGAAATCACTGGCTCAGGAAAACTCGAACAGTTAACAGATTAGTTGCCCTTAAACCTTCGGTGTGTCGTTTGACCAGTGGATATGGCATCCCTATAATCCGTAGTTAGTATCCTAACGACTTTAATCGTTTGCATCGTGGGAGATTTGCCGGCATGCAAGATGGGCTTGTGAATAACCTAATGAGAATAGGCTTTACCGAATATCAGGCGAAGGCTTATATTGCCCTAACCAGAAAAAATCCGGTAACCGGATATGAGCTGAGTAAACAATCCGGTGTACCTCGATCTATGATCTATGAGGTTGTAGGAAAATTAGTTGAACGCGGTGCGGCTATGATTCTCCGGACCGGCGGCACCACCAAATATGCCCCGGTGTCTGCCGTTGAATTTTTCAACCAACTCCAACGTGAACAAGAGGAGTTGATTTCTGAATTAAAAAACGATCTGTCTTCATTGGCCTCAGCGCCAGACCTTGAGTATGTGTGGAACATCGAAGGACATGACAATATTATCGGCCGTTCGATCGAGATGATCGAACAAGCCGAAGAACGAATCTACTTGACCTTGCTTCCGGTTACCCTACCCGATCTCGAGTCAACTTTGAAAGCCGCAGTTAAGCGAGGCGTTCGCGTCGTCATTTACACCACCGGCGAGATCGACCTACCCGGCGCTCAGATAGCCGTCGTCCAGGTATCCGAGGAAACTCTGAGTCATGCCCAGGGTTTAGGTCTTATACTGGTATCTGACTCAAAGGAAGTTCTCATTGCCGAGTGGCTTGCCGGCGCCCAGGCTCACGCTTCATGGACCAGCAGTCCGCTACTTGTATTCATCGCCGAGCACCATTTGCGGACCGATCTTTATCTACCACAGGTGTTGGCTATGCTGGGTGACCAGGCTCTGGATTTCATTAAGGAAGAGGATCGGGAACTATTCGCCCGCGCCTTAGAAAGCCATACCTAGAACCAACCGTTCAAGATCCTGGCGCTATCGATGCCGTTAACGGGCCTATCTCTCGCCGTTTCAGAACCACCCGCGATGTGATGAATAACAGGATGTTTCAACAAGAACAGATTGCCAGAGCTGTTGAACGCGGCACAACTGTTAGACATCCCGAAAATATCCAGTTCATTACGCCTGGCATAGAAAAAAATGTTTGCTGTTCAGAATCGCCAGATATCGGTCGTTTAACAAACCACTCCTTCAATAGTTATGTCTCTACACGATTAACACCCCATCCTTACATATTATCCAAAGACAAGTTTCAAGAACCTGGGAATAAGTTTCTCGGTTTCAGGGCTGTCATCGAAACGGCCCAACACATCCTGTATCTCCTCAGGGCTCATCGTATCCGCATACCCTCTCATGTAAATATGGAATCGTTCAAGATTTTCTTCCTTGCTCAGCTCCGGGTGAAACTGAGTAGCCCAGATCGGTTTGTCAGGGATACGCAATGCCTGGTAAGCCGAATTTTCGTTTAGTGCCAGATTCACCACCTTCGCCGAAAGAGACTCCGCCCGGTCTTTGTGACCAAGTTGGGCGGCAAAAGTAAGTGGCAATGAGGCAAATAGTTCATCCACCATACCTGCCTCACTCAACCTAACCTGATAGGTGCCTACTTCCATGAATTCAGGTTTATAGGCCACTTCGCCGCCTAGCGCGTGTACCAACAATTGAAAACCAAAACAAGAGGCAAAAGTAGGGTGTCCGATGGATACAACCTCGCTTAATACCTCCATAATTTGTGGAAACCGGGGTAGATTTTGCTTCGAAACATAATAATCTCCGCTGCCCCCAATCATGAGAACATCGTATTTTTGGACCTCGTTTAGATCAAGTGTCTGGCTTAACAAATCGAAGGAGGTGATGTTATCCAATTCGAGACCAGCCCTCAGGGCAAAAGAGCGGCGTTCTCCATGCCGGGCCTGGTCGGTGGGGTGTCTTGCTTGCAACAATAATATTTTGACGTTTGGCAACTCATGATCCATGGCTTATTTCTCTTTATATCGCTAGTTGATTTGAT
>DATLAB010000006.1:0-55098 GCA_035527655.1 Patescibacteria group bacterium
TCCCAGGGGTCCCATTTTTCTGACGGCGGACCAGTTAAACTCTCCCGTTGCATCAGTCTCCCTCGCCTTCGGCTTTACCTCCTTAGCTACAAAATCGTGGACTAATGACCGAAACTGTTGTTGTTCTGCATTCAGCTGAAAATCCATCATGCCACCTATTTTACTATTAGAAATTGTCTCTCTCTGTCCCCATGTCAGAATTACCCCTAACTTCCATTCCGGTTGGGATTAGGATCCAACTATATTCGCAGAACATTTCCCTCTTTTACTGCCGATGATTTCCATTCAGCGCAAAAAGGTATTCAAGCGATTGCCTGCCTTCCGGAATCAAATCCGGCGGCCGCCAGGGTCAGTAAGAGTAATTGGCCGAAGCCTTGAGGGAGATGGGTGGGATCAAGAAACTCATCCGTCCGATGGGTATTTCCCGAATTAGCCAATCCTATACAGACGGCCGGAATACCGAGGCTTATCGGAATATTCGCATCTGTGCTCCCTGCCAGGTACGACACGTGGTCTTTACCGACATAGTTCAAGGCAGCCGACGCCCACCTTACCAGGTCTGTCTCTGGTGGAATGGTTCCAGCGGGCCGGTCACCAATCTGGGTCATCGCCACTTTGACATCAGGGTTATTGTTTGATTGATTCACTAGATTGATAACGGCGTTCACAAGTTGCGCCAACGGTTCAGGCTTCGTTGATCGCAGATCCAACTGACAACATGCCTCGGCGGCGATGGTATTTATCGTTGTGCCGCCTTGTATAACTCCGACGTTTAAGGTTGTTTTTGGCTCGCGTGGCAAGGCAATGTCATAGAGGGCAGATACGAGGTGGCTAAGCACATGGATGGCATTTGGGCTACCAAAATCACCCCACGAATGGCCGCCTTGGGTCTGCACTGACAATTCATATCGTTTAACGCCAGTAGCCTCGTGAAAAATGTGACCGTAAGATCCGCCTTCCACCACAATATAAATCGCCTGATCCCCAAAGCGGTCGACGATGGCCCGCATTCCTTTCAGATCCCCTAAGCCTTCCTCACCTACATTGGCAACAAACCAAACATCCGAATAGGTTTTTAAACGGTACTTCTTCAGCGCCCTTGCCAAGACGAGGAGACTTGCGACACCGAGGGCATTATCTGCCAGACCTGGCCCATAGATTAGGCCATGTTCTGGTTCCTCCTGGTTTTCAAATCGAACAGTCAGATCGGTTCCAGCCGGAAAGACGGTATCAGTATGAGCCGATATTATTACTGGTCTTTCGCTGGCTATCCCTTGGATTCGGCCGAAAGTATTATGCAGACTATCCTGGCCAACATCGGTGAGAGCGATTTTACGGAACTGTTTTTCCACAAGATTAGCTATTTCAACCTCGGCATCGGTAGGCGATGGAATTTGCTGTATCGCTATGGTCAACTCCAGGATCGAGTCTCGCTCGCGCCAGAATGCTTCCATCGCAGTTTTGACCTGGCGGTTAAGGGCAATCTGTCGGATGATGCTCATATTTATCCTAGCGGCCGCATTAATATAAGTCCTAAAATAGCGACAACAAGGCCTAAATGAAGGAATAAGTTAGCATCAACAATCCAATAACTCGAACCGGGGTAAATCTGTAATATGAAATTAATGGCAATAAATCCCAAACCAGCTAAGGGTAGAAAACCGGGCCATTTCGCCAGAAAATCAGCCACCCTTTCGACCAAGCGGTTGATTGAGTCGTCAAGTCGTTGCCACATGAATTCTTCCTCAATCCTCAACCAGGCGGAATTCTTCGAAATAGGGAATCAGGCGATCAGGTAACCGGCCGTTGACAATAACACCGTCGGCAAGATGATCTTCGCTATTGACCTGTCCTCTTTCATGGAAAAGTGAAAGCAAGTCACCCCGCTGGTAAGGAAGCTTGATGGTTAATGATTCCAGGTTTTGCTCCATAACAGCCTCAATGGCCGTCAATAACATGCTCAAGCCTTTGCCGGTGAGCGCTGAAATAGGAACGGCAACACCACTAACGGCTAGCTTTTCAGCCAGGTTAATATCTTCGCTCAATAGATCGACCTTGTTCAAAGCAACCACTTGCGGGAGGTGGTCAATCTCCAGTTCGGCAAGGATTTCCTCTACCGACTCCATCTGAGCCGCTGCCTGGGGATGGGTTGCATCCACAACATGTAATAATAGATCCGATTCAGTAATTTCTTCCAGAGTCGCTCGAAAAGCCGCTACAATGTCTGGGGGTAGCTTCTGTATAAACCCAACGGTGTCGGTAAACAATACTTCCCGACCGCCGGGCATTTTCACCTTGCGTGTCGTAGGATCTAGTGTCGCAAACAACATATCGGCCGATAATACGTCGGCGTTACTTAGCTGATTTAGCAGTGTTGACTTGCCCGAGTTAGTGTAACCAACGATAGAGATCACCTGGATCTCGGTCTGGCGACGCTTGGCCCTATGGCGACCTCGATGTGCTCTGACACCTTCCAGTTCTGTTTTTAGCGTCGTTATCCGGCGGCTGATCTCTCGACGATCAACCTCCAACTGGGTTTCACCCGGCCCACGAAGGCCAACACCACCACGGGCTCCGCCGGCCCTACCCCCTGCCTGGCGGGCAAGGTGAGTCCACATCCGGGTCAGTCGGGGAAGGCGATATTCCAGCTGGGCCAGTTCGACCTGGAGCTTTCCTTCCTTTGTACTGGCATGCAGGGCAAAGATATCCAATATTAGGGCGGTGCGATCAAGGACTCGAACCTCATCCCCGAAAGCTTTCTCGAGTTCTCTTTGGTGTCTCGGCCGCAACTCGTCATCAAACAAGACGACGTCTGCATCAAATTCTGAGATAAGCGACTTGATCTCTGTTACTTTTCCGCTACCAATGTAAGTCGCGTTATCCGGTTGCCTTAGGCGTTGCGTTGCCTGGCCAACAACAGCCAGGCCAGCCGTGTCGGCCAAACGGGCCAACTCGCCCAGACTTTCTTCCACCGTCAAGGGTGCCTGCACTCTGGTAAATTCTACTCCGACCAGGAAAGCTTTTTCTCGGGGATCTTGTGTTTCATGCATAATAATATTCTTTGTAACCCACACTAATTAGTCGGTCAATCCGCTAACCTTCATCGAACGTGGATGTTCAACCTGGAATTCAAAATTGATCTTCTGTTCATCTCCTGGGGCAATCCTTATATTCCAGGTCAGTTTGTTTAGATCGCTGGTTTCATCGGGATTGGGCGAAGCACTAGCAAGCTTGACTTTTATTTCTTCATGTCTGGCCACTGGATATTGATCCTGCACTTCTACCTCAACCTCCCGAGCCAGCAGATTTTTCATTTTTAGCTCATAGCCGAAGACAAACTGTCTCTTATCACGCAATCGGACTTTATCCACATCACGTCGGGTTAACTCTCGCTCTATAGTCAACCGCTCTTCGACACCCAAAAGCAATTCAATCTCATCACCCTTCGGAATATACTTCAGCTGGCTTTTGCCAATGTATTCGTCACCGACAAACAAACTTACCTGCCCACCAAGCATGGGACCAGGTCCATCATTGACTGCTTTAGCTCGGCGAAAAACGGCGTCAGTATGTCGCGGTATCGTCAAATAATCAATTGCTGGGTCCAGGGAAAACTGAGATATTGTCGTCTTATGTGGAGCACCATCACTTGGAATATCAACCTTGCGTTCCACCGAATAGCTCGCGACTGTCTGTGTCTGGTCACTCGTAGCAACCGCAGTCCCAGCCACCACGGCAAATTGGTCAGCCTGTTCCAAATCGGCCGAATCCATCACCAGGGCTCGAGAGGTGGCCACCTCCGGACGGGCTTGTTTTGGGGCAGATTGAACTCGGGGCTGTGGCGGGACATATTCGTTCAAGTACCATGGCTTTAATTCAGGGATCTTTTGGGATAGGGCTGTTCTGGCCGTTGACAATATCAAACGTACGCCATTCCACTCTTGTCCGGTTGACTGGGATACCTGGGCGAGGCCTGTCACTTGAAGCGTCTCCTGTCCATTCTCTTCTAGCAATCTAATATCATACAGTGGCCACCACTGGGCACCGCGTACTACGTAGGTTAATTCAGCGGCAAATGCGCCTTCAGACATTACCTCAATCTCAACCCGGGCTTGATAGCGCTCCTTGAGGCGACCCGATTGTACCTCGTGCAACTCGCGTTGAAATTTGTCTAGCTTCTTTCGAAGAGTGCGCTCCTGTTTCGCGAGTTCCCGGGCCGCCGAGCGAATCTCCATGTCCTGCCGGCGAACGGACAAAGACAATTGAACCTGGTCTTCGATATTTGTCAGACCCCTTGCCAATCCGCGGGCAAATTGGTCAGTCGCTTCGAGCAATCCCTTCAGGTATGTCGCCTGGGCTTCAAGGACCGCTTTTTCATCAAACAGAGCACCTAACTCATCCTCAAGCGCCTGGATCTTCTCTTCTAACGTCATGACCTTTTCGGTCGGTGTACTTTCGAATTGGATACGGCTAAGATCAACTCCGTGAATGCGAACTTCGGCCGCGCCTCTTCCAGTAAACCGGACCGAGTCCTGTATTAGAGTCATTGGTAATTGGTCAAAGATTAAGGTCTGCACGCCCTTTGATAACAAAGTTTCTGCCTGTAACCCCACCCGGGCTAGCTCTGGATAAACGGTAACTATATTAATCTTGGCTTCCACAAATATTTCCATGTTTCCACTCATCTATTTAACCGGCTCTCCAGCCAGTTCTCCAAGGTCCGGCCGACCCGAGCTAGGCTCTGAGGGCTGGCTTTGTCAGCGATATCCTCGACGGTATGCCAATACGGATAGTCAAAATCGATGATGTCGACTGCCGGAATGCCGCGTCTGGCGAAGGGTAAATGGTCATCAATCATAGTATGTCGGTATTCAGGAATAAAAACATCACCGTAATCTAAATCGAGCGCGATCTTCCACAGGTGACTCTGGAGCTCCGGATCCGAGTTCCCTTCATAGTAGAGTTGTTGATCTGAATCGCCAATCATATCTACCAGAACCATGGCCTCCGGCATTATCTCCAGGTTATTCGCCATATAGGTTGATCCCACAATCCAATCAAATCCAGGTATTCCACCTGATCCATTATCCTCAACATCAAAGAAGGCTAACCAAACTTCCCGCTTAATAGCCTCAACATCCAACGTTCGGGCTAATTCAAGTAAAACAGCCACACCACTGGCCCCGTCCACTGCCCCAGGAACAGGTTCGATAGATCCAGGTGTTTGATCGGCAATCTTTCTTGAATCATAATGTGCGCCAAGGATGATAACCGGTCCGGCACCTTCATTCACCCGGCCAATAATATTACGTCCTTCGATATCCTGGTAGGTAAATCGCTGTTCCTCAACGATCCAGTCCAAATCACGCAACTGCTTCACGATGTAGTTACCTACCTCTTGATGGCCCGGGCTACCGGGCCATCGCGGACCAAATTTCATCTGCTCCTCCAATAATTGATAGGCCGCATCACCGTCAAATAAATTCAATTGCGGGTCAAACGTTGGCAGAGGAGTATTCACTGGAACGGGCGTTTTTCTCGCAACAGGCAGAGTTGCCGTTACTCTTGGGGGCGTCTCAGTAGCCCCTGAGTTTTCCTGTCCTTCTGCACCACAACCTGACAGAACAACGCCTAAAAACAGGAGGGATAGAATTATCAGGTTAAACCATTTTAGCCGGTGTAATTTTTTCATTTGTTAACCCGGCATTCTCATCGGGTCAACTTCTCCTGTTATCACCGGGTCGGTCGCTGAGTCCATTATACTTTCGGCTGCCTGGCTATCATAATTCAGACGTCGTTGCCGGGCAAAACGGCGCATACGAGTCAGAGCGCGCCGGCTGTAGTATTGATAGCGCTCAGCCTTTTTCATACGATTCTCCGGCATGGGTAACAAGCCAAAATTGGCTTTCATGGGCTGGAACGATTTTGAATCAGCATGAGTTACATAGTGACAGAGAGCTCCAATCATGGTATTTGTCGGAAAGATTACCGGGTGATCCCCATTTAGCAGCCGGGCAGCATTAATGCCCGCCACCAGTCCACTGGCGGCATTTCCCATATAGCCCTCCACGCCGACAATCTGACCGGCGAAAAGCAGATCTGCCCGGCCGCGGTATTGCATGGTTGGCTGCAAAAGCTCTGGTGAATGAATATAAGTATTCCGATGCATCATCCCATAACGCATAAATTCCGCGTTTTCCAGGCCGGGCACCATTCGTAGTACACGCCGTTGCTCTCCCCAACGCAAGTTTGTTTGAAAACCAACAATATTGTAAAGCGTCTCGGCTATATCATCCTGTCTAAGTTGCAGTACTGCGTAAGGGCGATTACCTGTTTTTGGATCGGCCAGCCCAACCGGGCGCATCGGACCAAAGCGTAAGGTATCCTTGTTTCGTTTAGCCATCACCTCAACGGGTAAGCAACCCTCAAAAAAATTGGCATCTTCCTGTTCAAAATCCCTCAACGAAATCTGCTCGGCCGAAATCAAGGCCTCGAAAAAAACATCATATTGATCTTTTGTCATCGGGCAATTAATGTAATCACCTTCGGCCTCTGTGCCTTTGTTATAACGAGAGGCGCGGTAGGCAAACTCCATATCGATGGAATTTGAGCTGACAATCGGTGATAGCGCGTCGTAGAAGTAAAGGAACTTCTCTCCAGATAAACGACCAATTGCATCGGCCAGGGAACTTGAGGTTAAGGGGCCGGTCGCTATGATACAAGCGCTTTCTGGTATCTCTCTGACTTCTTTCCTAACCAATGTTATTTCAGGGTGTTGCTCTATTTTGCTGGTAACCTTCTCCGCAAAAAGTTCCCTATCTACTGCTAGAGAAGAGCCAGCCGGAATCGCCGTTTCCTCCGCACAGGCCAATATCAGGGAGTCAAATCCGCGTAGTTCAGCCTTTAACAAGCCACCTGCCTTATTCGCCAGATTCGAACCCAAAGAATTGCTACAGACCAATTCGGCCAGTTGTTTTGAAACATGGGCTGGCGTTGTTTTCTCCGGCCGCATCTCATACAGGCTAACGCGAATCCCCAACTTGGCCGCCTGCCAGGCCGCTTCCGTCCCGGCCAGACCACCACCCACAATAGTCAAATGTTTATCCATAGCATAATTTTAACACATCCAGTCCAAAACAGACTTGCCTGCCACAACTGGATATCCCCGCCAGGGATATAATCCTTAGAATTATCGTCACTTTAATGAACGTATCTGATTCAGAGAAATCAAGAATTTGGTGGATGTGTGTTTGGGATTTAGGCTGGATGCTCATGGGTGCGGACGCGAATCATTCGGATTAGAGGAGCCTTAAGGTGAAACAAGCAATCTATGATCCGATGAAGATTATATTCCGTGGCTAGTACGGCAGGCCGGCGTAAATGAGCAACCTAAATAAAAACAATCCAATGACCACTCCTGCATTTTCAGAACCTAAGCAGAAGTTAAGGGTTGGGCAAGAGGTCCATAATCGTATACCGCCATTATCGATCTCAAGGCAGAATATAAACTGAATGAAGTGCGGCTTTCGCAAAGAATTAATCTTCCATGGCGTCTCCCTTCCTGGGAATCAATTTTCGGATTTGGAGAAACCAACAATAGAGATCACAATCGAGTCGGCAACTTTCCAGAATGAGTAGTCGGACAAATTCGCGAGATCTGATTGGCCGTTATATGATAAAACTTGACCGAAATATGAACAGGATGTAGTTATGTCAACCAATAACCTAATTCCATTTGCCCCTTTTCATCACTTCCGGGTTGAGGAAATGCAACAGAGGTCCGGCGCTTTTCTCGAAGAACTACGCCGCCGGCGGACGGTACGTGATTATTCGGACAAGTTGGTTCCGCGGAACATCATTGAAAATTGCTTGAGCGCTGCCGGAACCGCTCCAAGCGGCGCCAATTTACAACCCTGGCACTTTGTTGTGGTCAGCGATCCCGAAATAAAAAGAAAGATCCGCATAGCGGCCGAAACGGAAGAACATGAGTTCTATGCTCGTCGAGCGCCGCAAGAGTGGTTGGATGTTCTGGCGCCCTTAGGTACAGATGAAAATAAGCCATTCCTCGAGACCGCCCCCTACCTTATGGCCATTTTTGTTCAACCTTATACTCTGTTACCCGATGGGCGGCGCCTCAAACATTATTACGCGGTGGAATCTGTCGGAATTGCAACAGGCGTCTTGATAACAGCGCTGCATCAGGCTGGTTTAGCGACACTGACCCATACCCCCAGTCCTATGGGCTTCTTGAAGAAAATACTAAAACGGCCCGATAATGAAAGACCATTCTTGCTACTTGTTGTCGGATTTCCTTCCGAAGAGGCAATGGTTCCCCGGATAAACAAGAAATCAATGGATGAGATCGTCACCTTCTTGTAAGATTGGTAGCCGGTTAGCCATTTGTTCCAGGGACATCATCGTTAGAATTGATTAGCCCTTCTAGACGCTTGATTTTCCGCTGGGCATGTTCATCATGAGGGTTTGCCTGTACAGCCTTCCCAAACCAAAAGACCGATTCCATGAATTCTTTTCTATCCTCGTAAACTAGACCTATATTATAGGCCACACTTGGGGCTAATGGATCGATTTCCAGAGCACGTTCAAAAGCCTCGATGGCCGACTTTTGATCTGATTCACGGGCTAGAACGGGATTACCAAGATAGGCAGCTCCTAGATTGATCCACAGCATGGCATTATTCGAAGGGAGATCCTTAAACGGTTCCAGAATGGCGATCGCCTGTCGAAATTGACGATCCAGAATGAGCGCCCCGCTCAGATTGATAACAGCATCAACATTCTCTGGCTGCATTTGTACCGCTTGCTTTAGAAACGGGATCGCTTCTTGCGCTTTTCCTTGATGTAAAAGGCGGGTTCCTTCCTGGATTTGATCGCCAAAAGAGCTCCCATTTTGATCAATATTATTCATCGATGGCTAAATCCTTTAAGTAAAAAATGTTCTGACCAAACAGGACTGCGTGATCTTGTATTAATATATCCAGCCTAGCGGATATTTACACATCAGCAAGCCGATGAATGGCGATGCTGTCTTTTTCACGCGTCCGCCAAACAAATTGATCGTCATAATAATCAGTCCTTGGTCTTGTCAAGTAAGTTGTAGACCTATCCAAATCTTTTAGCTGCCACCAACTGGTGGTAGTCGAGCATGGATGCCTCAATTTATTTGGGTTGGATCCAGACTATATTGCGGCAGTCTGTTGTCGCCCTCATATTTCGACACATCGCCTGACGACGTTTCAGGCGCATCCAGAATTTGAACACAATATGTTGTCTGGAACAGAAATATTTCCAGTCGCTTCAAGTTGAAAAAACATAGTCCGCCTGTACAACAATCTGGGAAACTCTACTCGGTGTGTAACTTGGGCTTTGACCGGCAACTTGAGAAAGCCGACGATTAACACTATCAGAAAGACCGCAGTAAGCCGAGACTGGCAAAGTACAAGCGGGTTATTCCGGCAAAGTTTAGCCGCGCATCAGCAAGGCGGAGATCGTGTGGGTAATGCAAACGTTGGCTATCATAATCCCAATAGGATAATAACGAGCGGCAGCGTGATAGCGCTGAGAAGTGTGGTCAGGACGACGGTGCTGGTAACCAAGGCTGGTCTGACCATGAATTCAGTTGCCATAATCGTTGTAATAACGGCCGTGGGCATACTTGCTTCAATTATGGCCGTAGACCTGCTTAATCCCTGCAAACCTAAGAAACTGGCGATCAGGACCGCGACCAAAGGGGCAACTAATAAACGTAGAATTGAAGCCGGTACGGCTAGCCAAACTCGGCCAAGACCCCTAATATCTGCGATTTGCATGCCCAACACAATCAGCATCACGGGAATTGCTCCCGAACCGGCTAATTCAATACCTCGCATCAATGGATCGGGGATAGAAATTGAGAAGGCATAGACAACAATCGACAATATGACTGCATAGAAGGCCGGCAACTTGACCAGGCGTTTTAAAGATTCCCGGGAATTTGCCCGGCCCATAGAGGCCACAAACACACCCAGGGTGAAAACTAACATTGTACTGACAACCCAATATACGATTGCTCGAGCCAAACCCTCACTGCCGAAGCGAAGTTCGTTGAAAGTTAATCCATAGTTTCCGGTATTGGCAATCATAACGACCAGGATAAGAGCTGAGATATCTATTCGAGGCAACCTCAGCAGTTTACCTGCTCCAAACGCGATAAGCCCCATGCTTAAGGTCATAATGATGGCAAAAGTCGCCAGTTGGATCAGTTCATCACCGCCCAGACGCGTGGTTACAAGGGAGGAAAAGACCAGGGCCGGAGACAATACGTAAAAAGACAAATTGGATAGTGCCCGTTTGTCCACTCCCAAACCCAGACGTAAAGCGAAGCCCATCGCGGCGACGGTGAATATTGGTAGGATATTTTGGAAGAATACGTTGAATAAATCGCTCACTGGCCGAGCAGGTTATAATTCTGCGTAATTACTATCATCCGAATCATCATTCCAATCTAGACCGTCGAAGTCAAAACCATCATCCAGCCAACTCAATTGTTCGAGGGCCTCACCTATGGCCGAATGAAGATCCTCAAGGTAGGGATCGTCAGCCAGGTCGAGCAAAATCTTTTGTCCTTCTGTTGTGCCGATCTCCCCCAACGCCGCGATCGCTGCCAAACTGACTTCCAAATCATCGTCTGTAACGAGATCGGCCACATCCGCGATAAGCTCACTCTTTCCAATCGAGCCGGCCGCCCGTACTGCCTCGATACGCATGTCTTCATACGGACTCTGCATTTCATCCCGAATTATCGGTAGCCAGCGTGTATCAGCAGATTGCCCCATTGCGAAAACTGCAGAAATTTGCATTTTGATATCACCGCTATCATATGCTTCTTCGATCAATCCGTGAACTTTTTCATGGGGAGTGGCGGAGATCGATTCAAGGGCTGCCCGTCGGACGGGGGGATCACTGGCATCGTTATCAATAATTGAAAACAGGCCTTCAACAATTGGCTCCGTGTATTTGAGCGGGATTACATCCCATTGGCCAAGTACGATATAGTGCCCCAGAGTCGCGGCCGCCTGCCGGCGAACTTCCAAATCAGGATCATTTTTCGCCATATCAAGAATCGGCAATATTAAAGAGATGCGTTCCGAATCCCACAGACCATCGAGGGCAGCGACTCGTACCGGAGGATATGGATCTGCCAGGCAGTGGGCGAATATTCCGCTGTAATCGACCAGGAAATCCTCTTCGCTGATGTCAGTCATGTGGCGAAGTACAACTCGCCTTCGCTCATCATCGAGATCGGGCCAGATATCGACAAATTTAGCCATATCGCCAGGGGTCATATCAGAAAGTTGGTAGAGACGGTGGACAGGAACCGACGCGTCGCCCTCCAATATCTCTCGTATTTCTATTGGAGCTTCCTGTTTTTTGTCACGCATATTATCACCAAAAAAATAAGACTAGGGATCCATTTCTTATCCCTAATCTCACAATTAATTGCTTCCAGACAGTCAATAGCTTTTAACGGCTTCTGCTTTTTTCACTGATCCCACCAATAGCCCCAGCAATTATCAGTTTGATTTCACTCTCTTTATATCACTATTATGTACCATTCACCCTTGCGGGCAATTAAAACACATAATTCGAGAGGCAAGATCACTCCCCACTTGTCAATCAAGCCAATGCTTCTAGAAAGGGATGATTGGATTAACAATATCCTGAATAATGATCAACACCATCAAACCAAGCAAGACCAGCATACCAACCAGGTGAACCATGCCCTCCCTTTCTGGTTCGATCCGACGTCCCCGAATGGCTTCGACAATAACAAATGTAATCCGCCCACCATCCAAAGCTGGAATTGGCAGCAGATTGGTAAAACCTAAGGCAACACTGATCACGGCCGCGAACCAGAGAATCGGGAACCAGTCCCTCTGAGTCGCCGTCTCTTCAGCCGCCCGCCCGGCTAGCTGGCTAAGACCTACCACGCTAACAGGTCGTGCTTCACTTGGCGTGATTTCACCCCGGATTAACATCAGTGGTGCACGGAGCGTCCCCCAAATAACATCAAACATCGTTTGGCCGGCCATTCGTAGTGATTCCATTGGTCCAGCGGAGGCGTTTTCACCTGTCCTTACGGATTCGAGACGGATTCCCGTCGGGCCTTCTAATGCCGGGTCATATTCACCTGGTAGCCGCGGGGTTACCAAGACGGTTATTTCTTCGCCATTCCTGCGAACTACCATTTTTACCGGCTCGCCAGGCGTCGCTGTAATCTCTTCAATTATCACATTGGAGCCATCAACCGCACGGCCGTTCATCTCCATTATCACATCACCGACCAGAATGCCGGCAGACATGGCTGGTGATCCGGGCCTCACTTCTGGAATTGCGATTTCATACTCAGGAGGTCCGATCATAAAAGCGATCCAGAAAATGATCAGTGCAAAGATGAAATTGGCCCCAGCACCGGCCGACAACGTAAATAACCGGGCCCGCTTTGAAGCGCCTGCCAGGCCGCCGGGCACCGTTGGATCATCCTCACCTGCCGGCCGGACAAAGCCGCCAATTGGAATCCAGTTGAGCGAATAAAGAGTATCTCCCCGTTTGAACAGTTTGACGGCTCGCGGTGGGAAACCCAGGCCAAATTCGTCGACCCGTATCCCAGAGAGTCGGGCCGCAATAAAATGACCAAGCTCATGAATCAGGATAATAGGCGTCAAAACCAGAATAAATGCGCCGATTGTCCACCAAATTGACATTTAATTTTCTCTTCCTTGTTTCGCTCAGTTACCATTACTGGCGGTGACAACAATATCGATGCATTATACGACCACATTCTGTTGGCCTGCAACAGACGCACAAGCAAACTTACACCATTCTAACGGGTTAATAATTGTAACTCTGCCGGATCCAGTTTAATCGAGATTTCAGAGCGTTCCATGGGAAAGATTACTGAGGATCTGAAAGTCAGACGGAGCTGTATCAGTCCGCTTTGGGTCGGAAATGAGATAGTAACCAGCTGGTGCCGGCCACGAAATGAGATATCGCGGACCATACCAGTTACGATGTTTACTTCAGATTCCTTATGCTGAACGATCGTGCCTGCTTCAGACCGGACCAGCAAAGTCACCTGACCTGGCTCGTTTGATGGCAAATGACTCAGCGTAAGTTCACCAATTTCCGTCATCACTCGGGCCGGCACTCCAGGTAATAAAGTTGCCTCAAGCATATTGTCCATACCTAAAAAATTGGCCACAAACCGGCTTTCGGGATTTCGGAATAATTGAATTGGAGTCCCTACCTGTTCAATCTGACCCGCATTCATAATAATAACCCTATCGGCAACAGCGAAGGCCTCCTCCTGATCATGGGTCACATAAATCGAAGTCATACCATGGCCTGGCTGCCTTGGTGAATGAGATGGTAAGTCTAAAGGCGGTTCATCTGGATTGTTTTGGTCCGCCATTATACTCCTGGCCTGTTTGAGAATCATGCGTAGCTCGCCCATAAGTTGTTCTCGCAAGGCGCGATCTAATGCGCCAAGGGGCTCGTCTAGCAATAGTAAGCGAGGAGAAGGTGCGAGTGATCGCGCCAGAGCAACACGCTGTTGCTCGCCGCCCGAAAGCTCATAAACAAGACGATCTTCAAACCCAGCCAAACCAACCAGCTGTAGAACCTGCCCTACCCGATTCTCTTGATCGATCCGGTCCCATCGCAACATTCGCAACCCAAAAGCAATATTCTCGGCGACGCTCTTATGGGGAAACAGCGCGTAATCCTGAAAAACAAGGCCAAATCCTCGCTTGTGGACTGGAACCTTGTTCAAGTTTTGGCCGTTAAGGAGAATCTGACCGGCATCAGCACTCTCCAAACCGGCGATTATCCGCAGCAATGTGGTCTTGCCACAACCGCTCGGACCCAACAAAGCTACTATCTCGCCCCGTTCAACTGACAGCGAAACTCGTCTGAGAATATTCTGACCGTCAAATGATCGTTCAATGCCGCTTAGCTCAAGTAACACTTCGATGCCTACTCGTCTAGAATTCACCGATGTCGTCATAACGAATTCGTTCGATAGCAATAAAACCGGAGGCACATACGACCATCAGGATTGTGCTCATGGCCAATGCCTGCCCATAATTGAGCGTCCCAGGTTGGCTCAGGTAACGTTGTATTGCAATTGGTATCGTAAGAAATCCGCTGTTGGGTCTTATGATAAAACTGGTCGCGCCGAACTCACCCATACTAATTGTAAAAGCAAAGACAGCTGCGACAAGCAACGCTCGACCTAGAATCGGCAAATCTACTTCGCGCCATACTCTAATAGGTGAAGCACCTAATACCGTTGCCGCTTCCCGGAGATTGGGGCGAATTCCTTGTAACACCGGCAAAAGGCTACGCACGACGAAGGGTAATGCGACCAGGGTGTGGGCAATCAGTACCAACACCGGCGATGTCCGGAGCCGGCCCATCGTGATAACATAGGCAAAGCCTAATGTCACCGCCGACGCCCCTAGCGGTAACATAAAAATCGGTTCGAGCCATCCTCGCCAGCGCCCCGGCCGGACCAACAATAAGGCACTCGTCAAACCCAAAAACCCGGCCACGAGCATCGTTAGTATCGCGTACCCTAATGAATTCCGGACGGCCGTCAGCGGGGCGATATAGGTGATACTGCCTCTCCGTAACTCTGGAAGGGCCTGATAATAAGCCAGAGTCAGGCTGCCTGACCTATCGATGAAAGAGCGCCAGACCAAGGTCAGCAGCGGGCTTAACATGAACACTGTGAGCCCGAGGATCATTGCGCCAACGACTAACTTCTGAAAAAAGGTTTCTGGCACGCGTAAGGTAGACCGGGATGGCCGGAAATCCAGAGGTAAGGCAGCCTGACGTTGCCATCGGGCATAGATAAACATGAGGGCAAAGGTGAATAAAATTTGGAGCAAGGCCAAGGCGCCAGCGACACTTGGGTTTAGGAAGGTGACATATTGCCTGTATATCTCGGTCTCAATGGTGCTGAAGGATGGCCCACCCAGAATCAAGATCACGCCATAACTGGTAAAGGTGAATAGAAAGATAAGAGCGCTCGCACTGGCGATAGAGGTCCGCAACAAGGGGAGGGTTACCTCGAGGAAAGCCCTGGCTGGAGACGCACCGAGCACTCTCGCCGCCTCATTCATTCGCGGATCCAGGTTCGACCAAAAGCCGCCCACCAACCGGATGACGACCGCGATATTGTAATACATGTGGGCAAGCAAGATAATAAGAATGGTCTGTTCTAGTAGGTTCGGTGCCTGTTCATTACCCGAGAGGGTGGACAAAAGTTGGCCGAGGATTCCTTGGGCGTTGAAAAGTACCCGGAAAGCTGCAGCGACGACAACTGTTGGTAAAACGAAGGGTACCGTTACCAATGCGCGCAACAACGATTTGCCTCTGAACCGGTATCCGGCAAATATGTAAGCGGCCGGCAAACCAACGATCAATGTTAAGATGGTAGATAAGGTAGCTTGCCAAAAGGTGAACCAGATCACCTTCAGAAAGTATTGTTTGCTAAGAATCTCGCCCAAGGCTGATGATGTCAGGCTCAACCCCATGATGCGAATCAACGGATAGAAAAAAAATACCCCGATGAACAATATGGGGATGAATAATAGCGAGTAACGTAGCCAGGTCTTGCCCTGGAACATATTCTTTCACCAGGCCTTACAACATGAACCGGTTGTCATAGGGTGTCGACGCACCTCCTACAATGAGCAAACAGGTTCTATATTTTACCACGATGCATCATACAATAAATCGGTTGACCAGGGGGAAATGCCGGATCTAACGGAGGAGCCATTCGCTTTCAGCAGTTCAGAACGATCCCCAATATTAATTCGCCTTTAAAATTTTGCAGCGACGCTCTAAATACTCTGATAGTGGTAACGCAGGCGGGAAATGCTCTGAATCAAGCTTTGGGCCAGTATGATTATGATTCTTAACGCCAAGTTCCGATTAGACTGGGTCGCAATAGTAGCCCAGGCCAACCAGCCCTGGTCCTGTATGAGTGCCCACCACCGGGCTGAGCTCGGCGACAAGTAACTCGACTGGATTTAGGGATTGCTTCACCTGTACCTTAAATTCAGCCGCTGCTTCGGGAGCAGCCGCATGGATAACAGCCGCATGCATAGGACCTTTGCCAGCAACATCCTCCGAAATAATTTCCAGGACCCGCTCTATCGCCTTCCGCTTCGTTCGAATGCTGGCTAAGGGCTCAATGCGGCCATCATCCAGGTGGAGAACAGGTTTAATGGAAAGTACGGAGCCGATTAATCTTTGCGCGCCACCAATGCGGCCCCCTTTATGCAGGTACTCCAAGGTGTCCACAACAAAAATTGTTTTGACGATTGGCACCATTTCTCGAGCTAACCGGGCAATTTCTACAGGACTGAGACCCGCTTCGGCCGCACGGGCGGCCGCGAGCACCATAAAACCCAGGCCCATTGAAGCAGAACGGGAATCTACGATTTCAATCGGAAAGTCAGGGAGCATCTCTTTTGCAGTTGTCGCAGAATCCAGAGTTCCGCTTAACTCATCCGATATGAAGATACCAACGATACTGTCGCTACTCTCCCCAATTTTTTTGAAGAATTCAAGGAACTCACCGGCCGATGGTTGAGAGGTTGTCGGAAGCTCCTTGGCAGTCCCTAGCCGGCGATAGAACTCAGTTGGCTTGATATCGATATCGTCCAAATATGTCTCGCCCTCCCAGTTGAGGATTTCAGGGATAACATGGATGTTGTATTGTTCTACTAAATCGGGGGGGATATACGACGTACTATCGGTTGCGATAGCCACCTTTGACTTTGCCATTATCGTTCCTCCTGTTATTCGATTTTCTCGCCTGGACACAAACATATTATGCGCTATGTCTGGTGGCTCCGCAATAACTGATTTAAAAAAAGCTCTGCAGTCCCGCATGGGACTGCAGAGCCTAAACTCTAATAATCGGCGGATCTAACCTTCTTCAATTAAATCTTCCGTTTTGGGTTTCCGCCGCAATCGACCACCTAAAGAGTCGAACAGGCTATATACCACCGGCACGATTAGTAGGGTGAGGAAGGTACTCACCAACAAGCCACCGATTACGACAATGGCCAATTCGGAAGCGATGAGCGCGCCACCTTCCTTGCTGATCGCTAGTGGCACCAAGGCCAAAGCTGTGGCCAGGGCAGTCATCCAGATCGGCCGCAACCTTGTCCTACCGCCTCGGACCAGGGCATCGTAAGCCACATCTCCCCGTTCCCGCAGTTGCTGAACCAATTCCAGCAAAACAATGGCATTCGTAACCACGATCCCGACCAACATCATGAGTCCAATCATGGCCGAGATACCAAGAACACTATCTGATATCCAAAGGGCAAAGGCTGCCCCGGTAAACGCAAAGGGCAGGCTGAACAAAATGGTGAATGGGTGGATGAAGCTACGGAAGGTCAGGGCCATAATCACATAGACGATAATGATCGAGTAGCCAATCGCCTTTATCATCTGGCTGAAACCTTGGGATTGTTGC
The DNA here is from genome assembly GCA_035527655.1 of Patescibacteria group bacterium. Classification (GTDB taxonomy): domain Bacteria; phylum Chloroflexota; class Anaerolineae; order Promineifilales; family Promineifilaceae; genus UBA11865. The sequence goes on from DATLAB010000006.1 coordinate 17,555, forward strand.
TCGGACTCAAATCCCTCGGTAACTTCAGCGCTCGCCGGCAAGCTTTCTAGATCGGACAGGACCGCTTTCGCTTCGGTCAGAACACCGAGGGTGTTTGTCGTTTCTAGCTCGCCGCTAAAGCTTACCGCCGGCCGGCCGTCAATCCTGATAATCGTCTCATTGCCCACGGCACCTGCCTGGTCCAGGTTACTGGAAATGTTGACGATATCTGGCCGGCCGTTTTCATCCAGGTCTATCTCTCCCAGAGCTGTTTCCACGTCGACTATGATAGGTACGAGTTCCTCTACTGAATCACCAGTCACGATCAAGCTAAAACCACCAAATCCGGTTTGCGATGCTGCTGATACGACAGTGTTTTCTGCTCCAAAAACCGCCTCAGCTTCATCGCGCACCTCATTGGTCAACGTCGCCAAATCCTCCAGGTTCTCCACCGAGATCGCAATATTGGCCAAGTTTTGGCTGACACCTCCACCGCCAAAGAATGACTCAAAACCACCGGCGCCACCAACTTCACTTTGAACCCGCTCAACGCCATGAAGTCCGCCGGCAGCTATCTCAAATGTACGGACGAGTTCATCCGTATCAGCCATAACGGTATCGATCGGCAAGCTGACCGTGACGTTTATCGTAGGTTCACCGATCTCAGGTATGAAGCTCTGGGGTAATTGTTGAACGAGGAACAAGCTTACCGCAAAAAGAAAGGTTGCTGCGGCCATCGTGATTCCCCGGTGATGTAAGACCCATTCCAGCCAGGGCGTATAGACGCGCTGCATGGTTGTTTCTCGTTCCTCGGGTATGTTTTCCTTGCGAATCAGGAAATAAGTCATCGCCGGCACGACTGTGATAGCTACGAAGAAACTGGCTCCCAGTGCATAAGTAACGGTCAAGCCAAATGGGAGGAAAAAGGATCCGATGAGGCCTCCGGTTAAACCCAACGGGAGGAACACGGCTATGGTCGTGGCCGTCGACGCAAAAATAGCAATTGCGACTTCCCGGGTCCCTTGAATAATAGCCATCTTAGGGTCGCCGCCACGCTGGATGTAGCGGTAGCTATTTTCTAAAACCACAATCGAATCATCAACTACTCGTCCAACTGCAACCGTTAGACCACTAAGGGTCATGATATTCAGGGTCACTGAAGTTGGGAATAGTCGGGATCCGAATTTTAGGAAGCCATTGCCTGTTTCATTGGCCAGATCATGGATCCAGACACCTAAAGTTGATGGAACCAGACGCATAAGTAAAAAGGCAATCGTAATTGACAACGGGATTGATATAGCCACAACCAGCGTTGACCGCCAGCCCAGCTTGTACTTTCCACCGATGCGACCACTAAGGAAGATTAATATAACCAGGATGGCAAAGATCGCTCCCAGGATTCCCTCCCTGGATACGCCTTCGATCGAATCCTCGATGAAACTGGCTTGTTCGAACACCAGACTGAAGCTAATTTCGGGATTTTCGCCCTCAATAGCCGCCAGCTCATCAAATACCCGGTGAGCAACCTCAACTGTATTGGCATCCCCTTCCTTAAAAAGACTAATGATCAGACTCGGATCGCCATCTGTTCGGGTTATAGAAGCATCGGGAACAAACGCGCTTAAAGTACCTGCTGCGATAGCTCGCAGCCTGGTTATCTGGTCTGCATCAAAGGACTCTGGGTACCTGTCTAATAAGTATGTAAGCGTTTCTGGAGACAGCATCTCTATGATGACCGGCGACAAGTTGCTGGCGAAATCTTCTTCGTTATCAGCCAGGTAAGCCATAATCTCGGGGCTCAATGCAGACATCCAGGCCACCGGATCATCAACTTGAGGGGAATCAGGGAAAACGTTCAGGAAAAGGGCAGCTCCGGGGACAAACGGGTTATTGAGGATGTCGGCCGCCGTCTGGAATTGTGAAGGTGCTCCGTCGAGTCCCGGTTCAATCCAGGGGCCGGTCAAAGCGGGTGCGTCAGGATCGGCTTCTTGTGTCGGTTCGATCTCAGCATTTGCTTCGGCGACAGCCAGTTGGCCGGCGCCGCCGAAATCAGCCGATAATGCGTCAAGTTCTTCCCGCAGCCCACTATCCATGTCAGCCAAGAAAGATTCTGGCAGCAAGGCGATCACCTCCGGTTGCATGGCCCGCAGGTTATCAGGCGTCAGAGTCATCAATATCTGAACCGCTTGTGGTCCGAAACCTGCAATCTGACGCATAAAATCAGGTGTGATGTCAGAAGCAACTTCGAGTTCAACGCCGAAGCTTGCTGCCCCTTCGATCAAAACATCCGGAAGTCGGGCCGGATCAGGCGTCTCAGCCGGTTCTGGTTCTTGCTCCACGATAGGTGTCGCCTGGGCAGCTACATGCCAGGCCGCAACGATCACCAGCGTTTCCTGTAATCCCTCATCCAGACCAGATGTAAACGCTTCAGGCAATGAAGCTTGTGTTTCTGGTGAGAAGGCAAGAATCATTTCATCAGTCAAATCGACCAATAGTTCCGGCGCATTGGTCGATAGCAGGCCGATTGATTGAGCGTTGATGTCGGCCGTCGTTTCCAAGGGAAAACCTGCCGCCTGGCCGGCCGCGATCCAGGACTCTGGTAAAGTTACCGGCTCATTTTCTCCACCTTCGGCCGCGATACGGATAGCTTCTAGGTGCGGTAACAGCAGCGGATCCAGGTCATCGGCTAAAAATGGGATTACGACTGCAACCGCTGCCGGATCCATAGCCCGCAACATTTCAGGTTCAAGTTCGGCCAACATCTCTGGGGCAAAGCCAGCAATCGCTTGCATAATCTCCGGAGTGAGATCAGCCGTCGTGGCTAACTCCTGACCAAACTGACCGGCTGCGGCTATCCAAGATTCTGGTAGGCCAACTGGTTCTACCGGCGATTGCATTGGCTCTTCCGTCTCTTCTTCCGCCACTGGCTCTTCGGCCGTTGGCTCATCAGCGACCTCGGCCGGTTGCATCATTTCCAGGGCTTCCGCCAGCGTATACTGACCCACCCCGCCCTGCTCGACCGCGAGATCATCAAGTTCCGATCTTAGCGCCGGATCAAGTCCATCGATGTACTCTGATGGAAGCAGCGCTAGGGTCTCAGCGGGAAAATAAGGGAGTACATCCATTGGGAAAAAGCCCAATAGAGACAGCACCTGGTCTGCTTCAGCGAAGCCAACCATCCCAGCCAGCAATTCAGGAGTAATATCCTGGGCATACTCAAGATCGAGACCGGCCGATTTTGCCCCATCGATCAATACTTGGGGCAGGCGACCTGGATCCTCGGGTTCGACCTCGGTCTCCGGCGCTACTTCTGGTTCGGTTTCAGGAATCTCCAGGGTTTCATCCGGCAACTCTTGACCACCGCTAATTGCCACCTGGTCAATTTCATCAATGTCTTCAAAGCGTGGTTGCAATTCATTGATTACAATCTCTTTCAGTTCTTGAAGAGAGAGAGCCCCTGAAGATGCACTGGCAACGACAACGGGTAGATCGCTGAGACTGAAATTCAAAATTTCAGGTGTTTCAACGCCTTCGGGTAACTCAACAGATGCTACAGCGGCTTTCAAATCCTCTGTAATTCTGTCCTGGTTCTCCCCAAAGTCATTCCGGACGATGATGAAGGCGAAGCTTTTGCTGGTAGTGGACTCCCGGTTGACCACACCCTCGACGTTCTTGAGGGCGTCTTCCAGGGGTGTTGTAATTTCGTTTAGAAACTGGTCGGATGATTCGGCCCCATCCCATTGGGCGACAATTATTGTTTGGGGGAACTCAATCCTTGGCAACATCTCCATATTGAGCGTGGTTACCGCGTAAATTCCAGCACCTAGTATTACTAGCGATAGAACCAGAAGAACCCATCGGAATCTAATGGATAGACGGGTCATCGAATCAAAAAGTTTTGTTAACATATACGCTTCCTTCTATATAACTTGAAAATAATGGTATTCTTTCGATGCAAGAATAGACTCGCCTCGTTAGGAAAAGGTGTTCAACAGCTTATGCGCTTCGTAAGCATTCTTCTTGGGCTGGCACTCTCACGAGACATTGATATGTTGGCAATCTGGCTTGCCCAGCAGTCGAACTAAACTTTGCCTAAATTAATATCAATCTGGGTCTCTAGGTAGAGAAATCGTATCAAATATGCACTCCAATACAGAGATCCCAGTCGATAACGACTCCCTCTCTTCGGATGATGTCTTGTTCAATAGAGAAACCAACATGGTCAAAACAGTGTCAGTCAGTTCACCTAACTTATCGCAGCCGGCTGGCGTAAGCTCAACCATTACAACGCGACGATCCTTTTCCGATCGTTTTCTTTTTACCCAACCTTGTTGCTCCAGGCTGGTAACCGTATTCGACATTGTCGGCAAACTTACGCCCTGGATCTCAGCCAAATCGCTCAGATTAGACGTTCGGAGGTACAATGTCCCCAATGTTTGATAATGGCCAGGAGCCATAAGTTGGCCCGTGTGCCGCAATTCGGCCGTCACTGATTTACCAAGGGGTAAAAGGACCTGTAGCAGTCGCCGGGCTATCGAAATTGTGTCTTCACTCATCAGTAGTTAGCCATTCAAATAATTAGGACGGCTAATTATATGGTTTGGTTCATAACTGTCAAATATTTCCTCACCATGACCAAAGTTGGCTTGACGACGAACGCCAGAAAGGTTAGGCTTGGATAATAATTTACAAAAGAATAAGCGAGCAAGACAAAGCGCAAGGACCTTACCATAGGTAAGGTTGACGAGGTGGAGGTTCCCCATCCCGAGATGGGATTAACGATCAGGTAATTGCCTGCTCGGAAAGTCGAACAATCAGCGGATGCCTCCCAGGATAAGTCACATCCTGTGTTATGCTCCCTCCGAGAAGCGTTTCTACAAAACTTCGCGCAAGCGAATGACAAAGGGAAACGCAGTGACTCTGCTGTTTCAAAATGATCCGGCAGCGATTGAAATATCGGAGGGACGCTCCCCTTTGGCGATCATCATTCTCCTGGCTGCGTCGCAATACGATATACTGGCTGTGTCTACTGCCAACCTTCTTGGTGCCGCTAAGCGCCCTGTGTGTTCCCGGCAATATTCGCGGCCAAAACAGTTTGGAGGTCGTGACGCATGTGTGGAATAATTGGTTATGTAGGGCCTCGCCAGGCTCAGTCGATTTTGTTGGATGGCCTCAAACAGCTTGAGTATCGGGGTTATGATTCCGCCGGGATAGCTATCTTGGGAGAAAACGGCGAAGTAGCTATCCGCCGAGACGTAGGGAAATTAGTAAATCTTCAAGAGCTTATGGAGCAAGTGCCGGCTTCAGGGAACCTGGGCATGGGCCATACTCGTTGGGCAACTCATGGGGAACCCAGCAGACGTAACGCCCACCCCCACGTAAGTATGGGCGGCCAAGTTGTCATTGTGCACAATGGCATTGTAGAGAATTTCGTCGAGTTAAGGGAAGAGCTAGCGGCTGAAGGAGTGATTTTCCATTCCGATACAGATTCTGAAGTCATAGCCCAACTCATCGAACGGCACCTAGGAGCTGGCCTTGACCTGGAGAATTCCGTTCGTTCGACGCTCGGCCGCCTGGTGGGGGCCAATTCGGTGGTTGTTCTGGGCACGAAATTCGCCGATCGCCTGATTTGTGCTCGAGTGGGGAATGCAGGTGGCATTGCCATTGGTGTCGGCGACGGTGAGATGTTTATTGCTTCCGATATTCCGGCCATTCTCAGTCATACTCGCCAGATGATATTTTTGGAAAATCGACAGATGGCAACGATTACCAGCTTGGGATACTTCGTTACTGAACTCGACGGGCAAACCATCTTGCCTGAGATACACACTATTTCTTGGGATCCAGTCAGCGCAGCCAAGGAGCCCTATAAACATTTCATGCAGAAGGAAATCTTTGAGCAACCCAGAGCCCTCATCGATACGTTACGGGGTCGGGTTGATTTTGACAAAGCTATTGTTACTTTACCGGAACTCAATCTTACAGTAGAGCTGGCTCTTCGAATGAAAAGGCTAATCATTGTAGCTTGTGGAACCAGCTATTACGCGGGGCTAATTGGCAAACAAATGATCGAATCCCTGGCCAGAATTCCGGTCGAAGTGGATTACGGTTCCGAATTTCGGCATTCTGACCCAGTTATTGATGAAGATACAGTGGTTCTTTGTATTACACAATCAGGTGAAACGGCTGATACATTAGCGGCTTGCGAATTGGCTCGTAGCCGGGGAGCAACTCTCTGGTCCATCGTAAACGTAATGGGTAGCCAGGCCATGCGGATGGCAGACGGCTACATCTTGATGCATGCCGGCCCAGAGATTGGCGTCGCTTCAACCAAGGCCTTCACCACTTCTTTGGCCGACCTATATTTACTCGCCTGTTACTTGGGACAGACTAGAAGTATCCTCGACCAGCAACAAATGCACAATCTCGTCTCCGACCTTGCGCACCTACCGGACCTAGCCGGCCAGGTTCTTGAGAACGATATGGATTATCAATTACTGGCGAACCAATACTTCAAGGCTGAGAATATGCTGTTCATCGGCCGGGGAATCAACTATCCGGTTGCCCTGGAAGGCGCCTTAAAACTAAAGGAAATTAGCTATATTCACGCTGAAGGCTATCCGGCCGGAGAGATGAAGCACGGGCCGATCGCCTTGATTGATGAAGAGATGCCCGTATTCGCCATCGCTACCAAGGATGGAGTCTACCAGAAAATGATCAGCCAAGTTGAACAGGCCAAAGCCAGAGGGGGACGGGTTATCGCCCTGGCTACGGAAGGGGACGTGCCCCTGAGCGAAAAGGTCGATTCAATTATCTATGTACCCCTCTCTCCGCCTCTACTCGCCCCAATAATAAACACGCTGCCTCTTCAATTATTCAGTTATCATGTTGCCGTTCGTAGAGGTTGCGATGTCGATCAGCCGCGCAATTTGGCTAAAAGTGTAACGGTAGAATGAATGGTGAGACATTAATCATCCGAACGTTCACCGCCGGAGATCAGGAAGTAGCTCAGCAGCTTATCTTGAACGGTCTGGCCGAACATTTCAATCAGCTTGATCCGTCCATAAATCCTGATTTAGAGGAGATCGCAGCTACCTATCTGAAGGTCGGCGATCTTTTCCTTGTTGCTGAATTGAATGAGAGAATCGTTGCTACAGGCGCCCTTGTGCGCGAATCCCTTGGTACCGGCCGTATTGTCCGGGTCTCGGTCGCTTCCGATAAGCGCCGGATGGGCATAGGCCAGAAAATTGTGTATCATTTATTGGAAAAAGCCCGGGAATTAGAGATGAGACGCATTCTGGTTGAAACTAATCTTGACTGGTCTGAGGCTATAGCCTTCTATCGAATTCTTGGCTTCTCTGAATACGACCGTGATTTGGAAAGAATTCATATGTCCATGCAAACCTAGGTTCTCTGCCCAAAAATAGCTAAAGTCGCTTCAAATTTTTCCCGTAGTCCCACTCTGGCCATTTCCTTTTCGGGTCGTCATACGCGTCGATGCCAGTTGATCCAATACTTCTCTTTGAGGTGGATAAAGCCAAGCTGATCCAAACCTGTTGACACTTTTCTCTATTCGTCCTCACTTCCCGCATAATGGATCGATGTCAGGCTGCAATTTCTGTCCAAGATGAATAGTCGCTTAGTCTCCAACATTGATACACCTGTTCTAACGGTTGGAGAAATTATAAATAATGGCCGTTGTAGATATAATGGCAGTTTTCTGGAGGAAGGAGCGGACACTGAAAGAGTAGTCCCTCTCTTCACAAGGTTGAAAAGACAGTTATGAGCAAACGTTGGATCTTGCTTTTCATAGTTATAGGGTTTTTAAGCGTCATTGCTTGGCAATTGCCCACCCTATTGAAGGTAATTCCGAGCCGGTATGTGGCTGCCTATTTTCCTGAACCAATCCAGACTTTGGCCGTTCGCGAGCATGTTGAGATTCTGCCTACGGCGAACATTGTGGTCGATGCGACCGGGCTGCTTGAAAGCACACCAACCGTTAGCCAGATCGCTATGGCTGACGTAGATTCGATCCCACCCTCGACAATTGAAAGACCTGTTGATGATGCATCGTCTGACGCATCCCAGGAACTTGAGCCACCAGATTCAACGCCTAAGCCATCACCTCAGCCATCCGCTACACCAGTATCGATTCCGGTCAACGGCCGTTTAGGGGCCATCCGCCATCATTTCCAAACCTGGAACAATTGTGGGCCGGCAACCTTAGCGATGGCGCTGAGTTACTTTGATATATTCTTGAACCAGGAACAAACAGCGACCATCCTCAAGCCAGATCCCGAAGACCGAAATGTAAGTCCCCATGAAATGGTGGCTTTTGTCAACCAGGAGACTGATCTTCTTGCTTTGGACCGGACGAATGGAAGTCTATTTACATTGAAGCGTCTCGTGGCAGGTGGCTTTCCGGTAATTGTGGAATTGGGACTTGACCCACCGGGCGAATACCGCTGGATGGGTTGGTATGGCCATTATCTCTTGGTTATTGCCTACGATGATGCCAGTGAAAGTGTGTCGGTCTATGATTCTTGGTTCGGAACCAGTGAGCAACCAGGCGCCAACGCTGACGCTCAAGGTAGACAAATTAGTTATCCAGACATGGATAGCTACTGGCGGCAATTTAACCGAAATTATATTGTTCTATATCAGGCTGGACAGGAACTTGAACTAGCCGAGATCCTGGGATCGGCAGTTGATGATGAAACCATGTGGCGGGAATCGTTTACAAAGGTGATGGAAGAGTTGGCTGAAGAGCCCGAGGACGCGTATCTCTGGTTCAACCTGGGTACAATCTATAATGCTCTCGGCGATTATGAAAATGCCGTAACCGCTTTCGACCAGGCCCGAACAATGGGTCTCCCCTGGAGAATGCTTTGGTATCAATTCGGTCCATATGAAGCATATTACCAGGTTGGCCGGTTTGAGGACGTAATTCTGTTGGCAGAAACCACCTTAAAAGATCGTCCGTACTTTGAGGAATCTTATTATTACAAAGGCCTGGCTGAAGCGGCCTTGGGCGAATCCAGGCAAGCTCGTGACGATTTGGAAAAAGCAGTGCGCTTCAATCCTCGATTTACGCCGGCTATCAACGCGTTGGCTCAACTTGATTCATAACAGCAAAATGGAGCGTATTCTCTGAAACTCAACGAGTTATCTTTTATAACAGCCTACGGCTCATCCGTGGGAGATCTTTTAAGAACAGCGCTATGTAAATACATTCGCGAGTGGGTTATCTAAATGAGCAAGAAAACAAAGAGGATTATCCTGGTTGTGGCAATCCTTCAGATTTTGCTAATAGCCGCAATATTGGCTCTGCCTAAAGTTGTATTGGCCATTCCTGGAAGGTATCGCGTGGCTTTGTCAGAACGCAGCCCATTTCTTAGTGATATCACTGAAGGCGTCATAGAACAGGTCGCGCCGGTCGCCCACTCACTACCTGCTCCTGAAAATATCTCATCCCTACCCCGTGTGACAATTCCGTCCGTCAATAGAACGCCGGCAACCGCAGCACTGGAGCCGGAGAGCAATGAGCCAACCGGATCCCTTCCAACTTCCCCAGAATCACAAGTTGGCAGTGAAAATGACTCTCAGCTATTGCTGAATGAAACATTGCCAACTAGCACGCCGTTGCCGACGCTAACGCCGACCGTTACACCCACGCCGGAACCATTACCTGCCAAAGTTCGGCTAGAAGGCATCAATCGAATCCAACAAAGCTTCAACAATTGTGGCCCCGCCAACCTGACTCAGGTGCTCAACTGGCACGGTGATGAAACCACCCAGGCTGAAGCAGCCGCCTACCTCAAACCCAACCCAGAAGATAGAAATGTCAGTCCCTGGCAACTGAGTGACTATGTAAATGATTTTACTTCTCTTAGGTCGACAGTTCACAGCAACGGAACGATGGAGATCTTAAAACAACTATTGGCGGCCGGGTTTCCGGTTGTAATTGAAAAAGGTTATGAGCCGGAAACTTTGTCCTCGCAAGGCTGGTATGGTCATTATTTGACGGTATTTGGCTATGATGACGACGAACAAGTGTTGTACAGCATGGATAGCTATATAAAGGTTGATCCGGTAAATGGTCGGGCAGATTCCTACGATGAATTTGAACGTTATTGGCAAGAATTCAATTACAATTTTTATGTTGTCTACGAACCAGATCAGGAAGCAAAGGTATCTGCAATCCTTGGATCTGAATTGTTGGAGCCGCTAAAAATGTGGGAAAACGCGGCTATTCGGGCCCAAGAAGAGATCGAACTCGAACCAGAAAATGCTTTTGCCTGGTTCAACCTGGGTACCAGCCTTACCAGAATAGGCGAACTGATTGGCGACAGCGACTTTTACAGCAACGGTGCAGCTGCTTTTGACCAGGCGCTTGCCATAGGTTTGCCCCCGCGAATGTTGTGGTATGAATTTAGACCTTATCTGGCCTATATGAAAATGGGTCGCTATGACGATATGATTGCCCTATCTGATGCTGTCTTCGCCACGCAGGGTGGTCTCAATGTAGAAGAAACCTACCTTTATAGAGGTCACGCATTGCTTTTCCAAGGTGATGTGGCCGGTGCTACGGCCGCTTACGAACGAGCGCTTCAATTGAATGAAAACTTTTATCCGGCCGAAATAGCCTTGCAATCACTAAACTGATTTTGCGTCAACTCTCATTGCCTACCTAAGCCTCCAGTTGATGAACTCAGCCGGAGGCTTTTTAGTTATTGCACTCGATATTTGCTTCCACTACAATCAGATCGAGCACCCACATTGAGGAAATATGATGAATTTATTAGATGAACTGGAATATCGCGAACTACTTTATCAAGTCACTGATCGAGAAGGTCTGGCCAAACGTCTCGCTGCAGGACCAATCACCTTGTACATTGGCTTTGATCCCACTGCTGACAGCCTTCATATTGGAAATCTATTACAAATACTTCTACTAAGGCGTTTTCAGCTACAAGGCCACCATCCCATTGCTGTAGCCGGGGGAGGAACTGGTTTGGTTGGCGATCCCAGTGGGAAGAGCAATGAGCGAAAACTTAACTCGGAAAAAGTAGTTGAGGGGTATACCCGTAAAATGCGGCCCCAGCTAGAACAATATCTTGATTTTGATAGCCGGGAAAACCCGGCTCGAATTGTGAACAACTACGAATGGCTGGCCAATTTAAGTCTTTTGCCTTTCCTACGTGATATCGGCAAACACTTTCCAATCGGCGTCATGCTGGCAAAAGATTCGGTTAAGTCTCGGCTCGAAGAAGGTATTTCTTACACCGAGTTTAGCTACATGATCATGCAGGCCTATGATTACCTGCAGCTTAATGTTGAGTACCAATGCGAATTACAGGCTGGTGGTAGCGATCAGTGGGGCAATATTACGGCCGGCGTCGATCTGATTCGCCGTATGAAGAGAGAAACTGTTTATGGGCTTACACAACCTCTGGTAACTCAGACAGATGGCACCAAGTTAGGCAAGACGGAGAAAGGAACCATCTGGCTGGATGCTGATATGACCTCTCCATACGAATTTTATCAGTACTGGATGAATGTCGATGATCGCGATGTAATTCGTTTTCTAAAATATTTTACCTTTCTCACCAAAAATCAGGTTACAGAATTGGAGCAAAGATTCAACGAAGAACCTTGGAAAAGGGAGGCTCAACAAACCCTTGCCCGCGAGATCACACGCCTGGTGCACGGACCAGAAGCGATGAACAGCGCTGAGCAAATATCTCAGGCCCTTTTTTATGGCAAGATCGCTGACCTAGACTCGGACCAGCTGCTTCAGGCTCTAAATGATGTGCCTACCTATGATCTTATGAGCGTTGAAACTATTGGCCTCGTTGAACTTCTGACCGATGCCGAGATAGTTACCTCCAAGCGCCGCGCCAGGGAGGATATCAACAATGGCGCCATCACTGTTAATGATATACGGGTTAAAGATGAAAATAAGATTTTGGGACTGGTCGACAGGATCGCCGGAAATTACCTTGTGATCCGCCGGGGAAAAACGAATTATTTCCTGGTTCGTTGGCAAATCTAACTCCTTGAATCCGGTTTCTCGCTAAAAAAAAATTAACTTTTTTGGGGTAATGGGTAACAAACTTATTCTAGTCAGACACTCCGTCCCCGAACTCGACCCATCGATTCCTCCCAGAGGATGGTCGTTGAACCAAGTGGGGAAAGAACGAGCACGGCACCTGGCCAGGCAACTTGCCACCTACTCAATCATGAAGATTATGTCTAGTTCCGAGTCAAAAGCCCTTGGAACCGCCTAAATAATCGGGAATTATTTGAGGCTGCCGATTGAAATTGTCCCAGGACTACATGAACATAAGCGGCCGATAGCGAATCTAACATCTGAAGATCATTGCCGGAGATCCATCGCTAAAATGTTTGCGGAACCAGAAATATTATCCTTTGGCAAAGAAACTGCATATGAAGCTGGACAGCGGTTTAATCGAGCCGTTCAGTCGTTGCTCCAACGCTACCCAGATCAAGGATTGCTCATCGTTTCCCATGGCACAGTAATGGCAATGTTCGCCGCCATTCACTCAAACATCGATCCCCATGCAAGCTGGCAGCGAATTGGTTTGCCAGGCGCCTTGATATTCACTCGTCCGCCAAAACATTTAATAGGCAATCTGAGGCCGGCGCAGTAGATAAGCAAATCAGGTATCTTAACTCTTCTGTCTATTACTTACAGTCGATATGCTGACTTCAACTCTGAAACGAACAAGTATCTAATGGGTCGGATTCTGGCCAACAGGTAACTAATTCCCACCAAAACGCTGTTCAAAATACCATTTATACTAACCGCAAAAGCAGTTATAATTCGGATCTTAACAGACTTTTGGATAATATCCGGTATCTGTTAATGCCTGTCATTTTTATGGCAATAACGGTCAGAAAATGCCCGTTTGAGTGGACCTTTAGGAGGTACTACGGTGACTGAAAGAATAAAAGTAACCTATTCAACCCTTGCCAGTCCTGATCCAAGGCTGGACGCGATGTACGATGAGGCGGTTGCACGAGCCAAAGAAAATTTTGGCCACAATTTCCCTATGTACATCAATGGTGAGGAACGATTCGCGGATGAGACTTTCGTCAAGATCAGCCCTGTGGATACGAGTTTGGAAATGGGCTTGTTCCAGAAGGGAACTTCCCAAGATGCTGAAGAGGCTATCGCCGCTGCTCGAGCTGCCTTTAACGGTTGGCGAAAGACGCCTTGGCAAGAACGTGTGGCTATCCTGAGACAGGCCGCCGACTTGATGAGTGAGCGTCTGTTTGAGATGGGCGCAATAATGTCCTTCGAAGTTGGCAAAAATCGCCTCGAAGCTTTGGGCGATGTTGAAGAAACGGCCGATTTGATACGCTACTATTGTGATCAAATGGAACAAAATAACGGTTTTATGGTTACTCTTCAATCAGAGAGTCCAAGGCATCATAATCGGAGCGTCTTAAAACCTTACGGAGTTTGGGCTGTAATCGCTCCGTTTAACTTTCCTGGCGCGCTGGCTGGTGGTCCGAGCGGTGGGGCTATGGTGGCTGGAAATACTGTTGTCTTCAAACCGGCGACCGATACGCCGTATACAGGCTGGCTCTTAACCACGTGCTTCCGTGATGCCGGTGTACCGAAAGGGGTCTTCAATTTCGTGACCGGGGGTGGAAGGACCGTCGGTCAGACGATTATTGACAGCCCGGAGATTGACGGCATTACCTTTACCGGTAGCTACGACGTGGGTATGCATATCATCCGCACATTTGCCAACAACCCGTTGCCCAAACCCGTCATCGCCGAGATGGGAGGCAAAAACCCGACAGTTATTGGCAAAAGCGCTGATCTGGATAAAGCCGCCTTAGGTGTAATGCGTTCGGCTTTTGGTCTTCAGGGCCAGAAGTGCTCGGCTTGTTCCCGGGTTTTTGTTCACAATGACGTGAAAGAACTATTTGAGGAGAAATTGGTCGAACTAACTCAAAAAATAAATGTTGGCGATCCCACGGCCAAAGAAAATTGGATGGGTCCTGTAATTAACAAGAGTTCATTTGCAGATTACCAGAAGTTCACAGCCGATCTTTGGTCCGACGGCACAGTTTTGTTTGGCGGTAAGGTTATGGACCTTGATGGATACTATGTGACGCCGACAATAGTGAATAATCTCCCGGCCGATCATTATCTTTGGAAGCAGGAAATGTTCCTCCCGATTGTAACAATAGAAGGGTTTGATGATCTCCGGTCCGCTATGGAAAGAGCCAATGATGTAGAGTATGGCTTAACGGCCGGCTTATTCAGCGAAGATGAAGACGAAATTGAGTGGTTCCTGGACAATATTGAAGCCGGCGTGCTCTACGTTAACCGTGATACAGGGGCAACCACAGGCGCGTGGCCAGGTTACCAGGCCTTTGGTGGTTGGAAAGGCAGCGGCTCAACCGGAAAGGCCGGGGGAAGTTTGTATTACGTTCAACAATATATGCACGAGCAGAGTCAAACCGTAGTTGACTAATTCACCACTAAGGCCGGTGAAGTGATTTTTCGTTGATCTAGTGAGAGGTCGGTAACATCCAGGCAGTTACCGGCCTTTTTACAATTGAATACCATACTGCCTGACCCGATCTAGAATATCATTTCTTCAAGTGGGATAACAATGATTAAAAGCAAGCTTTGCACTATGAAGGAAGCGGTAAATCAATTTGTATCGAATGGCGACATAATTGCCATCGAAGGCTTTACTGCCTTTATATGTTTCGCCGCGGCCCATGAGATTATCCGGCAGCAAATAAGGAACTTAACCCTTTGCAGGCTGACTCCGGATCTGATTTACGATCAGATGATTGCTGCAGGTGTTGCTAAAAAACTGGTTTTCAGCTATCTCGGTAACCCGGGCGTAGGTAGCTTGCATTGTATTCGCCGAGCCGTTGAACAAAGTATACCGAGACCGTTGGAATTAGAAGAGTACACGCATTTCGGTATGGTAGGTCGTTACACAGCCGGCGCTAGCAACCTGCCGTTCTTCCCGTTACGCAGTTTTACAGGCAGTGATCTGCCATCCGTAAACAAGAATATCAAATTTGTCGAAGATCCTTACGGCAACGGTGCCATCGCAGTCGTCCCTCCATTACGACCAGATGTGGCTATCATCCATGCCCAACGGGCGGATAGCGACGGCAATACACAGCTTTGGGGCCTAATCGGTGTGCAAAAGGAAGCAGCTTTCGCCGCAGAGCGAGTCGTCGTAGTTGTCGAGGAAATTGTCGAGGAAACCATCATCCGCCATGATCCGAATCGCACATTAATACCTGGCATTATCGTCAATGCTGTGGTTCACGAACCCTATGGCGCACATCCAAGCTATGTCCAAGGGTATTATGATAGAGATAACCAAATCTACCTTTCCTGGGACAAGATCTCAAGAGAAATCAGGCAAACGGAGGAATGGCTTCAAGAATGGGTATACGATGTGCCAGATCGTCAGGCTTACCTCGAGAAATTGGGTCTGGAGCATATAAGTAATTTGTTGCCTGGCGAAATGAAGGCAGCCGATGTTGATTATGGTCGCTACGATTAGACTCGTGGTTAGATTACGTTTCACATTTCCCATGATGGCCATTGCCACCAAAAAATACCGGGCGCCTAATGGCGAAATGTTTATCTGAACCAAGCGTTTGATCCATGGAGGTCAGAGAATGGAATTCTCACCAGCAGAGCTAATGATTGTTAATGCATCCCGGGCTCTTAAGGAAAGCCAGGTTGTATTTGTCGGGGTTGGCTTGCCAAACATCGCCTGCAACCTTGCCCGGCAAAGCCACTCACCCCATATTCAGTTAGTTTATGAAAGCGGTATTTATGGTGCCCACCCCGCCCGATTGCCGTTATCAATCGGCGATCCGACGCTAGTTAGTGACGCCACCTCAACCGTTAGCATGGCGGATCTATTTATGCTTTTTCTCCAGCGAGGGCTGGTAGACACGGCTCTTTTAGGTGGCGCCCAAATTGACAAATTCGGTAACCTGAACACAACCGTGATTGGTGATTACAACAAGCCAAAGACACGACTTCCAGGCTCAGGAGGAGCGTGCGAGATAGCGATTAATGCCCGCAATGTGTTTATTATCATGCGCTTGAAACGCCGCGCTTTTGTTGAAAAATTAGATTTCCTGACGAGCCCTGGACACCTGGACGGAGGCGACGCCCGTGATCGTCTTGGTCTACCCGGTGGTGGTCCAAAAATGGTAATTACCGATCGCGCTCTCTTTGAATTCGATCCAATTACCAAGGAAATGACCTTAACTAACTTAACACCTGGAAATTCAATTGAGGATATCATCGAAGAAGTCGGCTGGACGCTGCAGGTTGCGAAGACCGTTGGCATAACGGCGCCGCCAACAATAGAGGAGCTATCCCTTATCCGGCGGGAGCTAGATCCTCAGGGGACTTACCGTTAACCTGTAACTTTCATTAGGAATTGACTGTGCAACGATTTGCTTATCCACAGGGAAATGTTTTTTACAGGAAGATGGATCATGGCCGTCCAAAAATATCCCATGGCCATGGTATTTACCTGTATGATGTAGAAGGAAATCGTTATATTGATGGCGCAGGCGGCCCCTTTGTTGTTAATGTCGGCCATGGTCGAACAGAGGTTGTCCAGGCGATGCAACGCCAATTGCAGGCTGCCGCCTACGTCCATGCCATCATGTTTACCAGCGAGTCTCTTGAGTCTTATGCTTCCGCTTTAGCCCGTGTTGTCTCAATTCCGGATCCAAAATTTTACTTCCTCAGTAGCGGCTCTGAAGTAGTAGAAGGGGCCATTAAGTTGGCCAGGCAAATCCAAATGGCCCGTGGTGAGAGTCACCGGCGTCTAATTATCGGTCGCCAGCAAAGCTACCATGGAATGACCTTGGGTGCCTTAAGCGTCAGCGGGAAAGCGCCCCTGCGAGATCCTTATGTTGATATGATGGCTAAAATGCCCCATATCGCACCGCCCTACCGTTACCGGGATCCAGCGACCGGAGAAGAAGCAGCGAGTAGATTGGAAGAGGCCATCTTGGAACATGGTCCAGAAAATGTGGCCGCTTTTATCGCTGAACCAATAAGTGGCGCTACATTAGGAGCGACAATTCCACCTGCTGATTATTGGCCGATTATCCGCCAAATCTGCGATCGTTATGGGGTTTTACTCATTTCCGATGACGTGCTAGTAGGTTTCGGTCGCACCGGCAAATGGTGGGGACTCGATCATTGGGACACGATTCCCGACATTATGGTCACCTCTAAAGGTGCGGCCGGTGGCTACTTCCCCCTCGGATTCATTGCCAGCACAGGAGCGGATGTTGCCCTCATTCACGATACGTTGGGAGATTTCAACCATGGTGGTACCTTCAGCCACCATGCCGTGGGCGCGGCGGCCGGCCTGGCAACTCTTAAAATAATCATTGAAGAAAAGCTGGTTGAGAATTCAGCCAGTATTGGAATGCTTCTAGGATCTATGATCCAGGCTACCCTAGGTGATCACCCAAATGTTGGCGATGTGCGCGGGCGCGGCCTGTTTTGGGCCTTAGAGTTAGTCCAGGATCGAGATAGCAAGGAACCTTTTCCAGCTAACCAACGGGTCGCCTGGCGGATATGGCAGCGTGCTTTTGATCTCGGTTTGGTACTCTACTATTCCCAGGGCTGCGCTGATGGCCGGGATGGCGATCTGATCTTGATAGGCCCACCACTCATTACAACTGAAAAAGAGCTAAATGAAATTGTTCCGCTGCTGGCAAGGGCAGTCGAGGATACATTCCGACGAACTTGAACCTCCCTTACCTGGACCAGGGTGTTTAGTTGGCCAGCTCCCTTAATTTGCCTGGGACCTATCGGAGTTAATTATAGACCTTATGTTTAGTTATTTTTGTTGTGATGATCAGCTCCTGTAGAACCGAGTGGCAGTAACCAGCCGGTATTATTGTCCCAGTAATAATTTCGGTTGCTGGGTTCATCACCTGATGACCTGGTCGGGAAAGTCATACACTTACTGGCGACACAGGCAAAGTGAGTGCTTGTCATATTTCAGGCTGACCGCCAGCCTGACCATCAAAAAACAGGAAATTAGGAATAACTGTATAGAAACTCCAATAATTAATTCCTGCGGCCTTTCCGCATCATAAATCGACTGCGCCAACAGTATCGACACCTGACTCCACTGTCACACCTACTCCCACTGTACCCCAAAATCTTTAACTACAATCCCTACGACCTCACTGACAACTGCTACGGCCAGGGATACCTCTACTGGCAAGCTTAGGCAATACCATACCAGGACCAAGTCAGTCGAATCATGGAGAATGGCGGTATTCACAGCAAACTGATAGCGGACATCATTATCAAACCTGGCCGGAGACATTACCATGTCATAGACGCAGCTTGGTTATAGACATCGGTGTGCTATAATTCTTGATTGGCCTCGGGGTAGAATCGGGATTGGGCAAGACCTAACCGCGGTCCACAGGACTGTGGTTTTATTTTCTTGCTCGATTCTAATTGTACTTTACGAGCAGCTGGAGAAGAACAATGACAGATGCTGATCAGCTGCGCCAGTCGATCCTGGCGCAGGTTGCTGATTATTACGATATCGTACATAAGAACAAGGCATTCGTAGCTGGCAAATCGCGCGTTCAATATGCAGGGCGCGTCTATGATGCTGATGAACTGCAATCTTTGGTCGGAGCTGCTTTAGATTTCTGGCTTACAGCCGGGCCTGTCGCCGATCAATTTGAACAACGACTCAGCCAGATCCTTGGCGCTAGAGAGGTTATCCCGGTTAACTCTGGCTCATCTGCCAATCTGGTTGCGGTATCCGCCCTTTGTTCAAAGCAACTCCGCAACGGGCTAAGACCTGGCGATGAAGTTATTGTCCCGGCAGCCAGTTTCCCAACGACAGTAAACCCGCTCATTCAAAATGGTCTGGTACCTGTCTTTATTGACAGTCGTCTGGGTGATTATAATCTGAATCCTGACTATTTTGAGGAAGCCTTATCAGGTCGGACGAAAGCGGTCATGTTTGCCCATACTCTTGGTAATCCGGCCGATATGGATGTTGTGATGGCTTTCGTTCAAAAAAACAAATTGTTGCTGATTGAGGACACCTGTGATGCATTGGGAAGCACATGGGATGGGAAACCTGTTGGCACTTTTGGGCAGGTGGCCACCCTCAGTTTTTATCCAGCTCATCACATCACAACCGGGGAAGGAGGCGCAGTCTATACAACAAGCCGTCGTATTGGAAAAATTGCCCGATCGGTCCGTGACTGGGGTCGTGACTGTTGGTGTGGCTATGATAATCCAATAGATGGTAAATGCGGCATTCGATTCGAACGGGAAGTACCAGGAATGCCCGGTTATTACGACCATCGCTATTGCTACACTGAAATCGGTTATAACTTAAAAATGACTGACCTCCAGGCGGCCGTCGGACTCGAACAGTTGGAAAAGCTGCCAGATTTCATCGCCAAACGTAAGCAGAATTACTCCTACTTATCAAAGGCTTTGGTGGCTTTTGAAGAGCATCTGTTGCTACCTACAGCACATGAAAAAGCAGACCCCTCTTGGTTCGCATTCCCAATCTCAGTTCGGGACGAAGCACCGTTCTCCCGTTATGAGCTAACACGGTTTCTAGAACATCGACATGTAGAGACGCGTCCATTATTCGCCGGCAACATCCTGAAACAACCGGCTTACAAAGATATTAATTGCCGGGTTATCGGAGACCTTCAGGTAACTGACCAAATAATGCGTTCTACTTTTTTTATCGGCCTTTTTCCCGGTCTAGGACCCAGCCAGCTAGATTATATGATTGAATCCTTTTCGGATTTCTTCAAGCAACTCTAATTATTATAAGAAGAGGCTCCAACTTTTTTAGCTCTATTGATGAAGAAACTCTCCGTAATCATCTGCTGCTACAATGAGCGATCCACGATCCAAGAGGTCATCGAGAAGACGAAAGATGTAAACTTGGGAGAAAATTGGACCCGAGAGATTATCATTGTAGATAATAATTCGACCGACGGTACCCGGGAAATATTGCGGCAATTCGAGGAACCTTCCCTAAAAATCATCTTTCATCAAGAGAATCTAGGAAAGGGGATGTCTATTCGCACGGGCATAAAGAATATGACGGGTGATTATATGATTATCCAGGATGCTGATCGCGAGTATGATCCGGCCGAGCACGCGAAGTTTTGTCAATATGTTGACGAAACGGCTGCCCACGCGATCTTCGGCTCAAGAATTCTTGGCGGTCATGTAAAATATAAATACGTGCGGGCTTATTTAGGCGTGCGTTTCTTAACCCTTTTAACAAATTTATTATTTGGTGGGCACCTGACTGATGTGGCCACTGCAACCAAAATGGTTCAGGCCGATCTGGTAAAATCCTTAAACCTTACGTGTATGGGATTCGATCTTGATTTTGAGTTGCCTGACAAAATCTTATTGTCTGGTTATCAAATTGAAGAATTACCAATCAATTACGACCCAAGAACATATGCGGATGGGAAAAAAATAACGGTCAGGGATGGTCTGAAAGCTTTGCTAATCATGTTCCGCGATAGGCTCGGTTTATCACCTGTGCTGAGGCAAGATCTTAATAGCGAGCCAGATGAAGAGCATGAACTTAAGGCAAGTAACTGACAAAGGACATCTGGCCAAATATAGAAACGGGATCGTCCAATGCGAATTGTTGTAACAGGCTCGATTGCCTTTGATTATTTAATGTCTTTTCCTGGTAAGTTCAGCGATCATCTGATCGCCGATCAGCTACATAGTATCAGCCTGAGCTTTCTGGTAGACACCTTGCGCGTTCAACGTGGAGGAATTGCGCCAAACATTGCCTACACGAATGCGCTCCTTGGTGGCCGGCCGAAGATCATGGCTGCTGCCGGAAGGGATTTCATTGATTATGGGAATTGGCTGGAAAAACAGGAAGTTGATACTTCCGGCATTGTGATCTTTGAAGATGATCTATGCGCATCATTTTTTGTCAATACAGATCAGGATCACAATCAAATTGCCAGTTTTTATACCGGCGCGATGGCGAATGCAGCAAAATTAAGCTTTAGCGAACACGCACCGAAGGTTGAACTGGCAATTATCTCGCCCAACGATCCGGCCGCAATGAGCGCCTATGTTGAGGAATGTAAACAACTTGGAATCCCCTATGTTTATGATCCTAGCCAACAGGTGATTCGACTTACATCAGAAGCGCTGATTGCTGGGATTGATGGCTGCATATTATTAACAGTTAACGAGTATGAACTGGGTATGATTCAGGAAAAGACCGGTTTCAGCAGAACAGAGATTGTCGAACTGGCCGGTAGCCTTTTGCTCACTCTGGGCGGTAAGGGGTCCCAAATTTTTGTGGATGCCCAGGTCATCAATATTCCGGCAATCCCGCCTCGCCAATTGATTGAACCAACCGGCGCCGGAGATGCATTCCGTGGTGGCTTACTGAGAGGGATTCAGCTTGATTTACCCTGGCACGTTGCCGGACGGATGGGTGCTTTGGCAGCTACCTATGTATTGGAAAATATGGGTACACAAGGACACCATTATACGAGGAAGGAATTTATCGATCGGTACCGCCAGCTCTTTGACGACGACGGCGCTCTCGACATATTGTTAAACTAACCAAATTTTAAGGAGAATATCCATTATGGAATATGACATTAAAGATCCCAGTTTGGCAACTGGTGGTCGACATCGAATTGAATGGGCTGAGCAAGAGATGCCCGTCCTTCGCAATATCCGTGAGCGGTTTGCAAAAGATCGACCCCTTGCCGGAATCCGAATTAGTGCCTGTCTTCATGTTACGACCGAAACGGCGAACCTGGCTCGGACCTTACAGATTGGGGGCGCGGACGTTGTTTTATGCGCCAGTAATCCATTGAGCACCCAGGATGATGTCGCTGCCAGCCTGGTAACTCATTTTGAGATTCCGGTCTACGCCATCAAGGGTGAAGACAATGAAACCTATTACAAGCATATAAGCGCCGCACTCGATCACAAACCCCAGATGACCATGGACGATGGTGCCGATTTGGTAAGCACAATTCATAAAGACCGCAGCGACCTCTTGGAAACGATTGTTGGGGGGACTGAAGAAACGACCACCGGCGTCATCCGTTTACGAGCCATGGCCAAACAAAATCAATTAAAATTCCCGGTCATCGCGGTTAACGATGCCTTGACGAAGCACATGTTTGACAATCGTTACGGTACAGGCCAGTCGACGCTTGACGGGATCATTCGCGCCACCAACACCCTGATTGCCGGGAAAACGGTTGTTGTCGCCGGTTACGGCTGGTGTAGCCGTGGCATTGCCATGAGGGCTAGGGGGTTAGGCGGCAATATCGTTGTCACCGAGATCGATCCGCTAAAAGCTTTGGAAGCGGTTATGGATGGATACCGTGTCATGCCCATGAAAGAAGCGGCCGCTATTGGAGACATTTTTATCTCAGCCACTGGTGATATTCATGTCATCGATGTCCATCATATGGAAGTGATGAAGAATGGAGCCCTGGTATCAAACTCAGGTCATTTCAATGTGGAAATCAACATTCCCGGCCTGGCAGAAATTGCTACGGCGCCGCCACGGAGAGTCCGCGAATTCGTCGACCAGTATGTCCTGGAAGACGGCCGCTGCATCAACATCCTGGCCGAAGGACGTCTCATAAATCTTGCCGCAGCCGAAGGTCATCCGGCGTCCGTGATGGATATGAGCTTTGCCAATCAGGCTTTAAGCGCCGCATATCTGTTGGAAAATGCCGGCAATCTGGAGCAGAAAGTCTATGCCGTACCGGATGATGTTGATCAGGAAATTGCGAAAATCAAGCTTGCCGGCATGGGCATCAGTATCGACACGTTGACCTCTGAGCAAGAAGATTACCTCAGTTCCTGGGAAGCAGGGACATAGCTCCTCTAAATCGATATTATCGGGCCGGTAACCCTTTCGGTTACTGGCCCATTTTCTTGATGCCATGAATCACTATCGAGATCACAACCCGGCTGCAACCGTCGGCTGGGTGCGAGTTGCCAGACGCTTTTCCAACGTGGTCAGCCCACCTGTGATATTTGCCATCCTGGCCCTAGCCCTTTCCTGGTATGAGCTTGGATTTTGGGATGGCCTGCTATGGGCGGCCGTATACGGCTTTTGGGTATCATTAGCCCCAATTCTTTTCGTACTCTATCTGCTGCAAACGGGTCGCATTTCCGACCTGCATATGAATACATCGAAGGAGCGCAGATGGCCTTACGTCGCCAGTGTATTTGGGGCTGTTATTGCCTTCATCTTCGTACTAATCTTCAATGGGCCTGATTTGTTGCTATGCCTATCAATATTCAGCATCATTGAGTTAGCCACCTTGAGTATCATCACGAATTTTTGGATGATAAGTATCCACGCTACCAGCATCTCTGCAGCAACCGTAATCGTCGGTCTGGTCTTTGGACTAGTACCTGCTTTACTCTTGCTGCCACTGGATATCCTAGTTGCTTGGGTTCGACTTTATCTTCGTCGCCATACCTGGGCCCAGGTTGTTGCCGGACTAACTCTTGGCCTGGCGAGCGTTTACGTTACCACCCTCTTCGGTTGCTTTGGCTAAAAACTTTCAGACCAATAGATCCAAAAGATTATAAGATCATGTTTGAGCAAGACCGGGTAATCGTAAGACTTCAACAGCGTGTTCTTCGCGAAAAATCAATTGTTGCTTGTTATCTTGCAGGATCATTCGGTCGAGGAAAGGCAGACAGTTATTCGGATCTTGACGTAGTGTTGGTCTTCACGGATCAAGCAAGTCGCGACCAGGCCTATGAAGAACGACGAGAGTTTATTCAATCAGTGCTCCCCTATGTGCCCGCGAAAAGTTTTGATGCGAATCATATTATGCCTAATTTTCACATCGCTTTGTATAGTAATGGGGCCAAAGTTGATTATCAATTTGAGATAATGTCAAACCTAGACTATTTCGCTGGCGATGAAAATATCCGCTTATTGAAGGATGAGATCGGCTGGGCAGACCACGCTCAATCCATACAAACCGTTCCCCAGAAAGTAATAGAAAAGCCCCTGGTTAGTTCAATCATGCTCACCGATTTGGATAACCGGTTTTGGGTCATGTACATGGACGTTTATCGCCTGCTTTTGCGCGGAGATTTCGACAAATCATATCCAATCTATCTCGAACTATTGCATTTCACGGTACCGCAAATGATCGGCTTGTTGCCGGTAAGTAGCCAGGCTCGCAAAAATTTGATCCATGCCTTCTTCAGCCAGGATGCACAGAATACTCTTAAGCATCTCAGGGAGTTGTTACCTGCCTATCAGACCGCACGCAGTGAAATAATAAACCTACATGATCTTTCGTTTATCAAAAATATAAACTTCGAGCGCGAGATTACGACTCTAATACAGAAGACCTGAGTGATCCCACGGTGATGCGGCCGTACCTGGCTAATGATTCAGCGAGAGCTTGGAAAAAATCAGCGTAGGTCGTTGTAGTCAGAAGTTGCTGCTCTAACTCCGAGAATGAGGCCATACCTTCTAAATATCGTTTCACATATTTGCGAAAAAGAATCAGTCCACGATCACCGTAGAAATGCTGCATTTTTTGCAGATGGATTCGAATTGTGAATGCATATTCTTTCCATAGAAGGTGGTTATTATCGATTCGGGCGAAAAGCCAGGGATTGCCGATTGCTCCCCGCCCGATCATCACCGCGTCACATCCGGTAATCTCTTTCATTCGGTCCACATCTGCGACTGTACGGACATCTCCGTTCCCCAATACAGGGATGCTAACCATATTTTTTATTTCATATATCGCCCGCCATTCGGCCGGCCCCGAGTATTTTTGTTCTTTGGTTCGAGGATGAATGGCGATAAGCGCGGCGCCGTTATCCTCCAAGATACGGGCAACTTCCAGATAGTTACGTCGCCGGTCCCAGCCAAGACGAATTTTTCCTGTAATTGGAATCTGTAAATGTTTTGTTAGCAACCGGAAGGTTTCCGTAATCATTTGTGGATTAAGCATCATACCAACCCCTGCTCCCCGGCCACTCACCCGTCTCGTGGAGCAACCCATATTGATATCAATAATGTCCGGGCCGAGAGGTTCAATCTGTTGCGCCGCCCTAAGGATGATCTGAGGATCATTGCCAAAGATCTGGAAAACCATTGGTTTATCATCGCTGACAAAATCCAATAAAGACATTGCTGTTTTCGAGTTATTCACTATTTCCTCGGCAGCAACGAATTCTGAATAATTCATCGCCGATCCAAATTGGCGGCAGAGCTCCCGGTGGGGAACATCCGAGAATCCTGCCATGGGGGCCAGAACCACATCTCCATAGACAGGTATATTCCGCACTCGAAAAAGTGGATCTTTAATCTTGAGTGAGGGCTTCTCGAACTGCAACTTTCCTTTCATAGACACCAACTAACTCATCCAAATTGAAGGTGAAAAAAATCTTCCCCTAACTCAGAAACGGGTTACTCCAGACCAAATCCTTGGTCAGACAATTTACTCCGTAAATCGACGCGGAGAGACCGAGAAGCCCGTTTGGCAGATTGTTCCATCCAACCGAGCTCCTCCCATTCATCTTCTGATCCAGGGACCTGCACCTGGCGCCCTTCATAAATGCCGCTGGCTAT
Organism: Patescibacteria group bacterium; assembly: GCA_035527655.1. GTDB lineage: Bacteria > Chloroflexota > Anaerolineae > Promineifilales > Promineifilaceae > UBA11865. The sequence continues at coordinate 43,234 of DATLAB010000006.1, forward strand.
CATTTCCCGATCATACTCGCGCAAAGCCTCATCCTGGCCTTCATGGCTATAAACTTCCCAGTGCAATACTTCTCGTAGGGGCAGCCGAGGACGAACCCGTGCAGCAGTAGCAGGCCATCCTAAAGTCATCCCTGATACCGGAAAAACAAAGCGTGGTAATTCAAGAATCTTAATTATCTCTGAGGGATTGTTCCTGATCGCGCCGATATAACACATACCCAGGCCAAGAGACTCGGCCGCTATGGTTGCCGTTTGCATGGCAATGGCGACATCAACCACAGATACAATGAAATTCTCAGCGTAACTTGTTACCTGCTTATATCCTCTCAGTTGGCAGACCCGGTTCAGCCGCTTCAAATCAGCGCACCAGGCAAGAAAAACTGGGGCCGTCCGAATGTGTTCCTGGTTGCCACACAAACTGGCGAGCTCCTCCCGCCTGTTCTTGTCCATTACGGCCACGACGCTATAGGTTTGCAGATTCGAGGAGGTGGAGCTGCGCTGAGCAGCAGCGATGATCTTTTCAATAATTGATGGAGGCACCGGCTCCTCTTTATACTTCCTAATAGAGCCGTGTCGAAAAATCTGTTCGATAGTTTCTGAAATTCTATCCTCACCCATTTGCTGTTATCCTATTTCTTTCACGAATTCAGGTTGTGTCGGCGAGTTATATAACATCGTGCTCTGGTTTGTTATTTGATTTTGATCTTTTCTGCAGCCAGGTGGCAATTTCATCCAAGGCGCTTTCTTCCCATCCGTTGGAATTAATGTCAAACCAGTTAATAGCCGGATTATCAATTTTGAACCATGTATTTTGCTGGCGAATGAAGCGGTGTGTTTCGAACTTAATCCGTTGTACAGCCTCTTCTAAAGTTACTTCGTCTTCAAGATGCGCGTAAAGTTGACGGTATCCCAGGCCACTCATAGAAGGTAACTGACGACTGTACCCGGCCAAGCGCAAGTAAGTTACCTCATCCAACAGACCCATTAACATCATTTGATCGATCCGGTTATCGACCTTCCGGTAGAGGTATTCTCGATCAGCTGTCAAGCCTATTATCTTTATATCGAGATGAGGTGGGTTTTTGCTCCGGACAAGGGACATCGGCCGTCCGGTCACGAGGGTTACTTCGAGAGCCCGGATCATTCGTCGCACATTGCGAGGGTCAATTTGGTTCGCCGAAACTGGATCCAGGTAGTCAAGCCAACGAAATAATTCAATCCAGCCTAATTTTTCGAGAACCTCTCGCATTCTCGGTTGCGGAGCAACGGCCGGTATACCCCAGCCCTCAATGACGGCCCAAATGTACTGACCAGTTCCACCAACCAACAACGGTATATGTCCTGAACCGTGGACCTGGCCGATTGACTCATAGGCCAGTCGCTGATACATACCTAACGTTACCGTTTCATCTGGACGGCAAATATCAACTAGATGGTGAGGGATCTTGGCCCGCTCAGCCAGGGATGGTTTATCTGTGCCAATATCCAAGCCCAGGTAGAAAAGGCGTGAATCTGATGAAACAATTTCCCCTTTAACAATTGCGGCGAGACGCAACGATAGTGATGTTTTCCCGACGCCAGTTGGGCCCACGATGGCAACCATTGGCGGTCGTTTTTGCTTGTCGTCACCACGATTCACAGCTTCACCAACCGAGTACGACATTAGGAACATGCTCGCAGCGGATCAGTTTCCCGGTCATATCGATTTCAACCGCAACCAAATCGATACGCCAATCGGCATCAGACTCAATCTCGGCCATATAAGCCAGGCCCAGTTCGATTAGCTTGCTGGATTTCTTTCGGGTCAGACCCTCTTCTGGTGAACCCATGCCTCGCCCGCGGCGGGTTTTTACTTCGACAAATATATATCCGTCTCTCTCTCGGGCAACAATATCGATCTCCCCAAGTCGGGTTCGCCAGTTGCGATCAACGATCTCGTACCCTTTGGCCTGCAAATGAAGGGCGGCTACAGATTCTCCCCACTCACCCAGCTTCTTCCTATCTGTTGTCACTGGCAATCCCCAAAATGCGCATCTATCGTAGCTTTTCGAATCAGGGCGTTCACAGTGGATCATCTCCGCATCGCGGCCTTCATAAGCCGGTATTCGACCAGTACCATTTAATAGACGCTTGTATAACTGTATCGTAAGCCTCACGGTTCTGTCGATATGATAATACCGGCTGGCCTGGTAAGCATTATATGCCAGACGCCTTCGCTCATCCGAATTATTGGTTAGTAAGAGTATACCATGAGCCAGATCACCATTTTTATTGCCGGTTAATATGCCTGTTTGGCCAGTTTGGATCAGATCATTTACCCCTGGTGATTCTATGGCCAAAACCGGCAAACCCGCGGCCATCGCTTCGATGATGGTAAGCGGCAAGACTTCACTCTGGGAAGCGGTGACGAAAATGTCAGCCGCTGCCAGGTATCGAGGAATCTCATGGTGCGGCACAGCTCCAACAAATACAGTGTGCTCGGCAATTCGTAGTTTTCTAGCCAGTTGCCTGAGTTTTCGCTCTGCCGGACCTGCGCCCACGAATAGTAAGCGCAATGAAGGGGCTTCACTAAATGCCAAGCTGAATTCATAGAGAAGCGTTTCTAAGTTCTTTTCTCCGGCGAGACGGCCAATATAAACAAGCAAGTTACTGCTTTGAGGCACCCCTATCTGCTGTTTCCTCAACGGACTATTAGGATTTCTATAATGCTCTAACTCTATGCCATTCTCAATGACTTCAATCGTTTGGGTTACCCCAAAAGTACGTAACAGCCGTTTTGCGCTGGCCGATGGAGCTACAACCACATCGCAGTAGCCTGTCATCCGGGGCCAGAGAAGGCGAAGAAAGCCGCGAGCAATCGGATCCGGGAATCGCATATATGATTGAGCGTATAAGTCATAGCGCGTATGGTTGGTGTAGACGATTGGAGACCGGCCATACCTTTGAGCGAACTCTAAACCCATAATCAAATGATGGCAGTGGATTATGTCAACTCTAGATAACAGTTCCTGGGCTTTTTGTGAGTAACGAAGTGCGAAATAGTATCCAGATTTAGAAAGTGCGAGTCCTGGAGAACGCACAATATTGGGGTCATTTCCATCTTCCTCAGCATCCCCAAGGGTAAATACAGTTACCTGGTGCCCAGCAGCTTCAAAATGTTTTTTATAAAGGGCAACCATGCGGGTTACGCCATTAACAATAGGTAAATAGCTTGCTGTTACCAGACCAATATGCATAGTCACTACTCGATCATGGCAAGGGAGTGAAACTTGCCGTCGTTACGCACTAACATTTATGGTTCTGAATACCCTCTTTTGGTACCAATAATATTGACCATATCGTGCTGATGGGTCAATTGCTTTTCAGGATTAACCATCATTGTAATTCAACCTCTCAGATCCTAGGTCCATGGTTGCCTAGTCGTACTCAGAGGGTCATAATCATGAGTGTAACGGTAAGCGTTTAGGGCGGCAACAGCCCAAAGGAGACCAGCCCATGAAAGTAATCATCGGCGCCGATCATGCCGGATTTGTTTTGAAGGAAATAATCAAGGAGGAGATCGAATCAGCCGGACACCTGGTTGTCGACGTGGGCGCCTATCAATATGATAAAGACGATGACTACCCAGACTTTGCCGAGGGCGTTGCGCGACTACTTGTAGCGGGTGAAGGTGAACGAGGTCTCCTGATATGTGGCAGCGGTGTTGGCGCTTGCATTGCCGCCAACAAGATTAAAGGTGTCCGTGCGTGTCTTTGCCACGACATCTATTCGGCCGTCCAGGGCGTTGAACACGATGATATGAATATACTATGTCTTGGTGGGTCAATCGTCGGGTCTGAATTGGCCCGAAAGTTGGTGGCTGGTTACTTAAACGCTAAATTCTTGGGAACAGGTAGATATCAACGCCGAGTGGACAAAGTACTAAAGTTAGAAGAGTAATTGTATCACTGCCATTTGAGCAAGCCATTTAAAGCACAGCAGTGAATAGCCTCTACCAACAAAGGATCTTTATATGACAATCAGGCCATTCGCCCATCAAGAAAAGAGTGATCCATTTTCAGTAATAACCGTTGGTGCGTCTTTATGACCTTCGGCTCCATTGCTGGGTAACGCCCGTCCAGAAATCAAAGGACGCTATCTTCTGTCTGTCGATTGCATCACCCAGGTCTTCATCCGGTCCGTAAATCACCACGTACGAGAGAGTTTTTAACCGGCCAAAGCACAGACTATAAGGCGTTGCGGTTATACGATTACGCCACGTGCCTGTGTCGATGTAATAACGCTCACCCATCGAATCGCTGGTCAGTAATTCGACCTTTGGCTGATGAGTATGACCGGCAATAATCAAAGGATTTTTCCCATGTCGGATGCCTGCTTCCCGGGATGCGATACTCTCGATGCTGGGCAGGCCCAGTTGATCACCGGCAATCGTATTTGATAAGAATTTGGCCAGGTCAAGGAGAATTCCGGCCGATCGCCAGGGTCTCAATTTCAGCGCCGATTGGATTAAGTCTATTGCATCCAACCGCCAATTCTTATCCATTTAGTCTGGCCAGCTGTTCATAAACGGATGATTGTGTAGATCATCCAGCGGTTGTAAGATGCGAGGTTCAATATTTTCCCAGACAATCGTTTCTTCGAGCGATGGCTCAGGAATGTTAAGCAGAAAATTCAGCATGGCCCATTGCGGCTGATGATCATCAAATTCCAGTTAGCGCCCATAGATCGTGCGCAGCGACTGATCTCTGAGTATGTTTTCATCTCCGTGACAGAGACGAAAAATGTAGGGCAAGCCGGCGGCGATATCGACTGTGACAGAATCGCCGAATGGGGCGGCCGCGTAAGCGCTATCTAGAAAACGGACCGGGATCTCAGGATCCTCGCTAACATCGTAGGAGAATTTAAGACGGTCATATTCGTGCCCGTGGCGAACAAAAGCGCCTATTTCCTCATATTTCAATACGTAGGGAAAGGTACTGGACTATTCTCCAGCCCCAGAGCCATTCTGATTGTCGACCGGATGGCCAGAGATGCGTTCACCAGCCGATCATGATTACCTGGGAGCTAGTGGAAAGTGACCGGTACGGGAAAATCCTCCTCTCCCGCTTTCCCATATTTTCTGTCGGCCAAGAGGCGAAAGGTCTAGAGAGCTTTCCTTACGCCAGGTTCCGATTGAAATTTGGCCAAGACATTAAGAATAAATGTCTCTAGATTTTCTTCTACTAAATTTGTGCTGACGCTGGGGCGGACATTGGCCGGATATTGCCAGAACCAGATGGAAGTCCGATGAACATCAAATATGTCACCGGCGAAGACCAGATCCAGCTTCTTGACCTTATTTCGGGTAGCCTCCTCGGCAAGATGGTTGACAAAGCCCTGGTATACCTGTCCGGGGAGATTGCGGGAATACCTAAAAGGCGCCTGACTGCCGTCACCTAATATCTTGTCAGTCGATTTTTCTTTGAAATGCAAATCGGATACGACAACCAGCATATTTCAGGAAATCCCTTTAGTTCAGAGTGGGTTAAGGTTCGGCCAGTCCTCTTGCCTGGTCAATCCAATCATTGGGATCCCAACGATTAGTACCCGAGATCTCCTTTACCCGTTCAGGAGTTAGACTGCCAAGTTGTTTATACGTATAGATGCCCGCATCGTTGAGGCGTTGTGCAGTTACCGAACCGATGCCGGTTATCGCTTCTAATTCATCCGGTTGGCCCACCAGGCCACCAGCCTTTTCAACTCTGGCATCAGGCTTGGAAATGCTAGCGCTTACCTTCTCAACAACAGGTTGATACGATTCCCGCCTGGATATAACCAACGGGGCCGGTGTTACAACGCGACTTTTCCGCCATATCCAGTATAGCCAGGTTGTCGTAGCTGCTGAGACAGCAAATCCGATCCAGAAAAAGGCAATCCTACTTTGTTTCATATTCGTTTACACCTGAAAAATGCATTCAATGGTTGGGATTATATCCTCAGACCAATCAAAAACCCTTGATCGTAAGAGGATAGAGCTAAGCATTAGTAATTTTTCATTATCGGCTGGTTTTCTACCGGTCACTCAAACAAATTTCAAAATTGATCAAAGTGATAATCCCGACTTTGCCGACTTAACGGCAGATAATCATTGGAATCTTAACCTGGTTCAAAATGGCATCAACGGCCGTACCGAGGACTACATCCTTCAATGCACTGCCACCATACCCGCCCATGATAATAAAGTCACGCTCATACTTTGCGGCCGTTGACAAAATTGCATCCGGAACAGGACCGTCGACCAATTCGTATTCAGCCTCGATACCATGTTCCTCCAGGTAAATTCTGGCTATTCCCAGATTTTCGACCGACACGCCTTCCTCGATGACTGTAACCACAACCAGGGGTGCGGACCATTGCCCGGCTACGTATGTCGCAATATATAATGCTTCCCTTGATTTCGGACTGCCATCATAAGCCAACAAAGGATGGGCCAAATCGGTCATGATACCGGGCACAGCCAGAACTGGCCGGGTGCAGCGGTTAAGAAGATTCCTAAAACCCGAAGACAACCTCGAAAAAGCGCTGTCCTGTGGAGGATGAGCAAGATTCACTACCACGAGGTCTGTCCAACGCGCACGCTCGCATATTTTCTGGCCTACCGGTCCGACCGCAATCGCAAAGCTGCTGTCCAATTCAAATTCACCACTGCGCCATAAGAAGCGGTTTCGGATTTCCTGGGCCTGCTCATCTTCCTTCTGCTCCTCTCGGGGAACAACATATAAACCAAATAGCCTCCCGGCCTCTTTTTGGGTAACAATTATAGCCTGCTCCATCGCGACCCAGCTATTCTCGTTACTACTGATAGCTACCAAAACATCATGGAACAACTGGTCAGCTTTGTCCTCACCAACCATTTCGCGCCGCCCCTCAGCCGCTGGTTTCTCTGATTTCGTTTCGTCAGCAATCACAACCTCTAAGACTCGTTTCCCCACTCTCGCGGGGATGCGTGACCACCTGCCGCCCTCTTGTTCAGCCAAATCTAATGCGGCTGCAGAATATGGCACTTCCCAACCCAGCTCTTCTTCAATATCCGCTCTGTGCTTGCTAATCCATAGATAAAGATCAGCTTCTGTCCGATCTGGGAACTCGCGCAAGATTCCCAGCTCGCGGATACTATCCACAACCGGAAAGTATACCCCGTCAAACCAACTCGTAGCCGCTTCCTCAAAAGGAATCTCCCGCTGTTCTTCAATTCCTAAATAATAGCGATGAACGTCTATGTGTTGGATTATCTGTTCGTAACAGCCCATACTTGTAACCGTCAGGTTAGCGCCATAGTCAGCTTCTGGCCGAAGATCTGCCAATTGGGTTTGTTCCAAAAAATCAACATACTCTGCTTTAAGAATAAGCTCCTTCGGCTGCGTATCGGCCGGCAGAGGCGCCTTTGATTTTATCTCGGTTACATAGGCCTGGATTTCCTTGGCTCCCAGCTGTCGAGCTACAGAGATCCGGTGGTGGCCATCCTGGACAAAATAGGCTTCTCCGATCTGGTAGAGTTCAACAGGTGGAAGACCCGCGAACTCTGTGGTGGCCAGGTGGACTCTAGCCCATCGGTCTTTGTCGCTATCATGTTTCGGTAGGAAATTGCGTGTAAAGTCATTATAGCGACCAACGCTACCAATGATGGCATCCATTGGGATTTCACGCAAACCTTGCGAAGCAATACCCGTAGCTCGGAGCTTTTGCCGAACATCCTCGTACGAAAGAAGTTCCGTTGACTTACCTGACAGACGAGCCAGGATCTGCTGCAAAGCAGCCTGTTCTCTTGCCCGCTTAAAATCACTTACTGAAGTGGTGTAATCCCCCATCTCACTGCTTCCGCCACCCATCTCTAAATGCTCGCAATGCGTTTCCTCCCCATATTTTGCCTATTGCTTCACTGCTATATTCTTCCGCAACGAGGCGTTGTGTTAATTTGTACAGGAAGCTAGCATCACGCAAATCATCTGGGGGATCCGTGAAACCATCAAAATCTGTACCCACCCCAACGTGCTCGATCCCACCCGCTTTGACAAATCGATCAATTGTATGGACGATAAAATTCAAGCCTCGCTTTGTTTCATGAGGCATCAACCAATAGTTCATGAAGATCACGCCAACCACACCTCCGGTATTAGCGATTGCCTTGATTTCCCAATCCTTTAGATTATACGGATCGGGGTTAATCCCGTAAGCGCCCACATGGGTAGCCAACAATGGTGAACGATTGCCCACAATTTGAAAAACTCGTTTACGGGCTGCTGGCGTACAATGGCTGATGTCAATCATCATGCCCAGATCAACCATTTTCTCCACAACCTCTTCGCCCAGTTTGGTCAGACCTGGCGTGAAATCATGCACAGGTTGAAAACAATCCCCAAGTTGCATGGGTTCCGGGTAGGGATAACAAGGATAGGCCACGCCGTTAGGATAAAAATGCGCTAATGTTATATAGGCAACACCTCGATTAAAGTAATGGTCTATATTGTCCAAGTTGTTATCCAGGGAATGAGCGCCTTCCAGACAATGGATGACCCCAATCGGTCGCTTGGATCCCTGCTTTAACAACGCATCCAACTCACTTACCGAGCCGACCATCTGCAATTCCCCGTCCGACCGTTGGACTTCTGCTTCCATCTCGTCAAGCATGAGGTTAGCGACATCAAAATAGGGCGCCTTAAATACTCTGCGCCAGGTACCGGGCATGGCATACTTCAATAAGCGGAGTGCCTTGCAGTCATCGACAATTTGTTTCTCGGGAGCATAAACAACCGACATAAACGCGTCGAGTCCTCCAGATCGTAATTTTGAAATGTCGGAACGCACGCTGAAAGGATCGAAAACTTTGGCCGCATTATGTCCCCCTGTCAAACTCTTCTTAAACAAGGACACCTTCATCGAAGGATGCACATGCAGGTCCACGATTGTGGACTCCTCGTAATGAATTTGCTTCCACAATAGCTCTCGTTTTACTTCCATTTCTGGGGTCCTTATCTAGCCTGGGTTTTACTACCAATGCAATTATCTGAGTATAGCATAAAATATGACTCCGTATCCGGCGCAGCTGCATGGTAAACTTCTATTGCCGATACAGTTAGGTATAATCGACCGCGTGACTGAAACCACCGGCAAGACAAGAAAAATGGGAGCTCAATGGACCTGGCTAATCCCGGCATTGGCCCTTGGACTTTTCCTCGGGCGGATTCTTAGTGAATGGTTATGGGCAAGTTGGCCCTTACCGCTGTTAATTACTCTGATAACAGTTGGTATCTCAATCGCCCTGCTTCGAAACCACCCATTTCACAGGTTTTGGCCGTTATGTCTATTACTACTCTACGTATTTTATCCTTACCCGGATCCTAATGAAGCTATCGGAGCAGCGATACTTGTTGTCATTACCTTAGCGCTTTCGAGCACCATAAGCATAAATCTGGATGATCAGGGCCGTCGGTTATTACCGATTGGCCTGGCTTCAATAGTAATCGGGATCGGTTTTTTACTCCTGTATTTATTCACCATCTCACCTGATATCTTGCCGGCCGATAGTGGCGAATTTCAATTGATCGCGAGCGAGCTCGGTGTGGCTCACCCGCCTGGATTCCCACTTTACACAGTGCTGGCCCATCTAATGACGCGCCTGCCACTTGGCGGCACCGCAGCATATAAGGTCAATCTCTTCTCTGTGATCATGAGCACGCTAACGCTGCTCTTGATTTTCCTTTCCGTTCATCGTCTAACCAACAGCGTGTTCGCCGGTATAACTTCGGCCGTCGCTTTGGGCGCTTCAACAACTTTCTGGGCCCAGGCGACTACGGCAAATATACGCAGCCTAATGGCGCTCTTTACAGCCTTACTCTTTTACATCCTGATCATGATTACCAGACCCGACGGTATTATTCCAAGCCGACGATCTCGTTATAAAGACCTGGAACAGGAGGAGATATCAGCTCTAAACACAGATACTGACCCGACGAGAAACCACAAGCCGATTCTGATGGCTCTGTTTTTCCTGGTGCTGACCGCCGGGGTAACCCACCATGCATCACTCGTATTCATCGGAATCCTGGCACTTATCTTCCTCATCTTAGCTGACTATTCAGCCTTCCGGAATCCGCATATTTGGTTACTGTTGGTCGGCGCCATCCTGCTGGGCCTTGTACCCTTGCTCTATCTGCCTTTAAGGGGCAACGCTAACGCAATCGGTTCGCCGGCCGATATCAGCTCGTTTAACGGTTTTTTTAATCATATCCTTGCACTCGGTTTCAGAGGGGATTTCTTCTACTTTGTCCAACCCACCGCGCTGTGGGCACGACTGATGATCATGGCCAATGTCATGACCTTTCAATTCCCAACCCTTCTCCTAATATTTATGATCGCCGGGCTAATCCTACTCGCTATACGTGATATTTCATTTGCCCTGTTCCTTGGCGGAGCATTCGCCCTGCATACATTGATCGCCGCTATATACCGCGCCCCCCAGACGGTCGAGTACATGATACCCGCCTATATTCCGGCCGTGATTTCGCTTGGATATTTTGTGGGCGAGATGAATTTATGGCGCCAGGTCAGAAGAAAACCTAATGCTGCAACCTGGCAATCCAGTCTGGCAGCGCTCTTTATGGCCATGAGTTTGCTCATTGTTTCTGACCAGTTGTTTGATAATTTCCAAAGCTTTCGCTGGCTTCATAAGAACATGGATACACGTGACTATGCGCAATTTGTGTTGGAAAATGCCCCTGAAAATAGTGTTGTATTAGCGGATTGGCACTGGGTTACACCCATGAGGTACTTGCAGACCGTAGAAGGGATCCGGCCGGATGTGGAAATCCATTATGTTTTCCCGACAGAAGAACAATATGGTGATACCTGGGCACGGCGGATAAATGAACTACTGGACGAGGGTCAAGATGTCGTTGTCACCCATTTCGACGAATTTGCTTACCGGGAATTACCCCTTTCCCAACCTCTGGGCGAAGCCTTTTTATTTAGCCAGGAACCCCTTCTTGAATTACCACCTGATTACACCGCCTATTCCATTGCGCTTGATGATTCAATTCAACTCCTTGGCTATAAACTGGAATTGGAAGCCGTTGAGGTAGGTCAAGAAGCGGTCATATCCGTAGCCTGGCAATCAGCTTCCGACCTTGAGGCAGATACGAGCCTATTTGTTCATCTGGTTGGTCCGGATGGGCAAATCTATGGTCAAAGCGATCTCCCGGCCTTGGACCAGGAGGAGGGTATAACAATCACTCAATTCCGGGTAACAACGCGGCCAAATTCGGTTCTCGGCGAGTACACCCTATACATTGGCGCCAACAATCCAGATGCTCCATTAGACCGGCAGAATAATACCAGGATTCCCGTAAGCCATCTGGAAGTGGAGCTGGCGTCCCGAGCGCCCTTGACCATGAATCCCGCTTACAGACCATTGGCGGCCGATCCTACATCTTCCCGGCTCATTGGCTATGACTGGGATAACACATTAATCGGACTAACCCGCTTATATCTACATTGGCAAACCGAAGAAGGATTCAGGACCCAGGTTGAGGATCTGGCTGAGTCGCAATTTGTATTGCCAGAAGTTTTCGGCCCTTGGGGTTATAAACAGCAAAAAGCTTCCATATTTCTTGACAAACCGGCCACTTACGTGCCATTTGGTCAGGGCATCGCTTGGATTGGCCGACCGGGGACAGACGAACTCTCTGTCGAACCCGGCCACGAATTACGACTTAACCAACGATTCGTTGCCTCCACGCCAATCCTCCGAGACTTTGTTGTGTCGATGAGGTTGGTAGGCTACGAAGATGATGGGTTCCACTGGTCCTGGTGGGATCTTGATGATGGAGT
>DATLAB010000007.1:0-7285 GCA_035527655.1 Patescibacteria group bacterium
TTGTAGGCCCCGGTTATCCTACCGGCATTTTGTACGTTGGCATTGGGGTTAAGGTGTACTTCAATAAACTTATACCCTGCCGCTTTGGCCGCATACACGGCGGCTCCGGAGGTGTCGTCATCTTCGGTCAGCGTTAAACCGGCTACGTTTGTGCTTAATTCCATAATTTCTCCCTTTAAGGTTACAGGTTATTTGGGGCGGGTGTTACCCCGCCCCGGTTAAGGTTAATAGTTTTGAATCCTTCCCAACACCGCCAGGATCGAACCATAATACTCTTTTGAAGTATTGGTGGGACTGGCCTGGTCGAAATGCACCTGCTGATATCCGCGAACACCGGCGATACCATGCCCCATGATACGCGAATACTCATCGTCCTGCTTCACGAAATGCAGCTTTTCGGGCTCCCACTCCATGAAGGCTCCCGCGCCGTAGAACATGCAGGCATCCCTGATGTTCGGGTTGGTGCGGTTGCGCAGGTCAACGTCTCCCGGCCAAACATACCCCGCCGTCAGAGTATAGGGCGCGGAAGATCCGCTGGGCAGCAGGGTCGGGCACTTGGGATCAACAACCACATACACGTCGGCGCCGGCGGAACTCTTGTACATCCCAAGGATTCCGTTCCAGTTCTGTGCGGTCTGGTTCACGCGGTTCTGTTGATACCACAACGCCGCAGCCGAGCTGGCCACGTTGAAGGTGGGATCACCGAACAGCGACGCCTGATGCGGGCTGATCACAAACAGAAAGGCGTCATTGCCGCCGATCTGTAGGGGCCTGATCTTCTCGTCCAACGCCCTCAGAACCAGCTTGTTCATGGTCCTGAAAATGAAGGTCTGGGCATTGGTTGGGGTAAGCGCACCGCCACCAGCGGACAAAATCGAACCCACGATGTTATTGGTGAAGGTCGTGAGGTTCGTGCTGTAAGCCGGTTGGTTGGCGTCTGTCGCCCCGCCGACATAGATGTGCGGGTGCCAGAACGGCACGCATAGGTTGATGGTGTCACCAAACCACAGCGTCATGCCGTAGGTCTGCAACGCAGTGGTCCGGATATCCAGGCCCTTGTACTGCTGCGCCCACGTCCCCAGGTCGTCAATGTGCGCCTTATACAAACCATAAGACGCCTGATCCACCTGGCGCACACCATAGGTATGTACACGAACGGCCTTTTTGTAGTCGTTCCGATACACCGTGGCGCTCTTGGTGACTGGTGCTTCTTCAGTCCCGATCATCCTGGTGTTACCCAGAACAGGAGCCCCGACAAGAGGCAGCTTCATCGTGACCCTGGCGCTGTTTGATCCGGCAAGCGCCTTCTCATCGAACTTCATGTAAATCGCATTGGGGATTGCCTGTTCTGTGCGATTATACAACCCCTGCAAATTAACATAAATGTCCTTGAGCATTGCCCTTCTGCGAAGCTGCTTGTCATACCCGGTAATCAGGGCGGCGGCTTCCAATTGGTTTAACGCAAGAATAGACATTCTCGTACTCCTTTTAATGAATGTTCTACGCTTTTTGCGTTTCGCCGATTGGCAATCTTAACTAATTCTGACCCGTGATCGGGTCTAATTTCAACACCGACAAGGCCCGGTTAATGTACTGGACCTCTCTTGGTAATGGCTTCCCGGCAACAATAGATTGCCTGGCCATCAGTTCCGTCTTTTCCTCATCATACTCGGCTATCACTTTCTGGGCCATCTCCACCGTCATGCCATCATCGGCATTTTCGCCACTGTGGGGCGCGTCGATTTCACCAGGATCAGTTCTGCGCTCCATGGCCTTTTTCACTTCGGCAGCCGTCTTTTTTTGCAGTTCGGCTATCTCTGCCGCCGTTATTCCTTTGACCTTCTTAACATAGTCATAGGCGGTCTCCAGATCCGGCAGCACCACCTTGTTGCCATAGGAGTCCTTGCGCTGATACCACTTGCCGGTGTACTTGTCAAGGGTAAGCCCCAATCTGGCGGACTCAACTTCGGTCAAAAGCATGTACTTTTTAAAGTCCTTGGGCTCCTGCAAGTCCGCTATCTTACCCATCAAAACCGGAGATTTGTCCATATATGACTGCATGGCAATTTCTATCTCCTCCGGGGAGAGCCGGTCAGGAGAGCGCCCATAATACCGTGAGGCCACGTCCTGAGAAAACGTCGAGTACTCGCGCTCCATCTCATCGTATGACTTTTCGCTTTGGAACTCAGTTTTTATTTTCCGGAAAGCCTCGGCTTCTTTTATTCTTTCTGTTCGGGCCTGGTCTCTCTTTCTGTTAGCTTCCTCAATTTCCCTGGTTCTCTCGGAGTCCTTTTTGCGCTTCTCTTCTTTTTCCTTTATTTCGGCCAGTTCCTTGTTGCTTTGCTTAATAGCCTCAAATTGCGCCTTCCTCATCAGGGTATTGATTTTCCCGTACTTTTTGGTTTTTTCGTTCAAAAGACTAAGTTTCTTTTCATACTCGTCTTCTGGCACGCTGGCGATCTCCTGTTCCAGCCTTTCGATTTCCTTTTCCACATCGGTTATTTCGGCCTCATATTTGCTAGGAGGCACAACCTCGTCCTGCTTTTCCGCAGGCTTTTGCTTTTGTAGTTCGGCTATCTTGTCCTCAAACTCCTTCTGCCGCTGTTTCAGTTCGGCATCCCTCTGGGCGTTTTCAGCCCTCAGGCGCTCGATTTCACTTCTCAGTGGTGCGGTGGCCTGCACGATGGGATCGGGCTTCTCAGGCTCTGGTTTGGGCTCTGGAGGCGTCTCAGGCGGAGTCTCTTCCGGATTGTGCTCGGGATCGACCTTAGAGTTCATCAGGGCCTCTAGCTTCTGGTCGTATTCGCTGAGGTACTTGTCATCAATAACCGTGCCGGCCGGCGCGTCATCGACGTCACCAAGCGTCTCAATGGCTTTTTGTTTTTCTTCCAAACTTTTGAATGTTAATACTGACATTGTTCTCCTTTACGGTTGCAACCCTGGTTCTCGGGTCTGTGATGGAAACTCTACCGGCGCCATCTCATCTTCGGGCACCTCGCTAACTGGCAATCCCTCCTGTTGCGGTGACTGCATACCGGCGATCAGTTGCTTTAGGGCCTGCATGGCCTGCGCTCCAGCCAATTCAGCCTGTGATCCGGCAGCCGTCATGTTCTTTATCTCGGTCTCGATGCGCGTGAAATTCCTTATTTTGTTCAATAAACGCATGGCCTTCAGTTCTTCCTCGGCTTCATCGTCAAATTCCTCGGCTTTAAGTATCTCACCATAGAAGAAATTTGCGTATTCTACCTGTTTGGCCTGTACAGCCATGTTGTAAAATTCACCGAATTTAGCCTGTTTTGCCATCGCCACTGAAGGGGAATTAGGTTTTTCGGTGATTATCACCGTGCACCTGGGTATCTGATCAGGGCGGTTACGGATGTACCACTTCCCCTCTTCCTCATTAAATATCCTCTCGTTTAGTATGGTGCGGTGCTTATTATCCCTTGTGGTGAACTCCCGCGAAACACCCTTGTAAGCCCACGGCCACTGCTCGAAATAGGCCTCACCCAAGTCGTGCCTAAACTTCTTCAGGCGGTTGAACAGGGTGACGTTAGCCAGCCTATTGACGGCAAGCTTCCGGGCCAGGAGAATGCCGCTTTCATTGGCGGATTCCGACCTCGAAGACATGGCCGCCGATACCTTGGACACCCGGTCAATAACATCCCACATCCTTTCCAGTTGGTTCACAAGGGTGCTTGGGTACTGGTTGGTATTCAGATAATGAATGGCCCTGTTATTGGTTATTTCATCACCATCCACCCATCCAACATACCCGGGGTCATTGGCTCTGCGCTCAAAATCAGCCCTTTCGTCAGGGGTCTTGAACATGTCTCTATTAGCCAATTTACCACCACCCGTAGCAGTGGAAATAAGGTCGGTTAGTTTGCCCTCACGTTTATTGATGGTGTCCTGGATGTCATAAATGTCATCAACAATACCCTTGTTTTGGCCGGCAAAGCGTCCTACCGTGAACTGGAAATAAGGCAGCCTCTTGATTTGAATTTTACCCACGCCCTCACGGAGCACCTTGGTAATCTCTATCTGTGGACAAATTATCCTGAATTTGTGGATCGGATCCTCATATTCGGCCGACATCATGGTCATGGGGTCGATCTTGTTCCTTACCATGAAATCCTCAAGCCGGGCCTTATCATCGGTAATCGGAAAGGTTATCCATCGGTCGGAGTTGAGTTTTTGCCCGATAATCCTTTTGGTTTTAAGCACCTCCATCCAGTGGTATTCAATTACCCTGTACAGATGGCCTATTGTCTGGAGTTGAATCCTCCGGTTGAAGTTGTTGTCCGGGTTCTCATAGTCACCACCAAATAGCTCCAGCTGCTCAACGGCGGAATCTACCAAAGCATTCGAAAGGTCGAATTTACGCTTCAATTCAATGGCATCCATGTAAAAGATTTCCCAACATTTCTGGCATTCGGAATCGTCGTTTGACCTCCAATAGGGGTCGCGGACCAAGTAACCCGGCTCAACACGCTTGAAATAAATGTTCCCCAAGGAATTGTACTTGTAGGAGATCATCATTTTCATGTCCCCGGCATACACCAGCCCGTCTGTGACAACGGCCTCGATCTGTTCCTCATACCGGCAAAGCTCCTTATCAGCGTACCAGGTGTCCTGCACGGCCTTGGTGAGGCTATCGCGCTTGCCCTCGATTGGCTTAAAGTCGTGGTCATATCTTTCACTGAGCAACTCGCCGGCCAGGGTGTCCACTTTAGGCGCAATTATGTTGAATTGCCGGGCATCCTTGTGCATGTCACTTAGTTTTATCAGGTCTGTTTTCGACCACTGGCCCCCATCCACGGCGTGGTAGGCCCTCCAGTTGTTGTAACACCGCTCCCTATTGGCATAGTCATTATCAAAGGCGCGGTTAAACTCCGCCTCAGTCATGGTGATTTTTTGATATTCACTGGACTTCAGGAGCTTATAGGGTAGTTTACTTACATTTGCCATAGCGTTTTTCTTCTGTTTTTCGTTTCAGATTGAATTTGCCAAGCGCCAATAGTGGCATTTCCTCATGGTCAAAGTGGAAATGCTCACCCATAGGCTCCGCTATTACCGCAGTATTTTCAAAATTTATCATGCTATTGCCACGCTTAAAGATGATCTTTATCCAGAAATGGGCCTGGCAGTATGCGTAAATCTCGTTTTTTCCTACAAACAAAAGGAATTTAGGGTATTTATGGTCCTTTTTCTCAGGGCAGATAATTGACTTGAATTTTGTCATAAATGCAATTTACGCCATAATGGCATATTTACAATAATATATTCGGCTGGATTGCTAAATCAAGAATTATTCTTGAGGCATGGGAATCTTGGAGGCTTCGTATAAATAAGCACGGTCGCAATACATTACTTTCGCGCCCAGCTTTTCTATGTGTCTAAGCACAATCAGGTTTCCGGTGGCATAGACATCAAAATCATATTCGGATAGCTGTTCCTTTGTTATTTTGCCAAAATGCACATTATTTGCGATAACTTCGACGGGCAGGCCATCCAGGCTTTCTTTCAAAATATCCATACAGTACGCCATTGGATATCTTCTTTCGGGATAATCAAGCATCACTACAATGACTTTTTGGCATTTTTTTAATAGTCTCTTTATTGTGATAATGTGCCCTGGATGTACCGGGTCCATACGTCCTGAGAATAAGATGGTATTAATTGACAGCGACATATCCCCATCTTTTATTGCTTTTTATATTACTGATACAAGTTCCGCTAACACTAAATAACCTGGAAATTTCACTGTTTTTAATATTTTTTCTCGAAAGTAACAATTTTATTTCTAACACTTTTTTCTCATTCAATATTCTTTTACCCTTTGGTCTCCTTTTCAATCCGGTTAAATAAGCATGCCTATGATTTTCTCCACGAGTCATCCACTCAAGATTTTCTACTGAATTATCATTTTTGTTTCCATTTTTATGATTAATATCGCTTTTATTTTCAGGATTCGGAATAAAAGCACTAGCTACTAATCTATGAACACGATGTTGACTCTCAATTCCATTAATGCATAATCCAACCATTTTATAACCTGTTTGATTTGTTCCTTGCGCACGAATAGTAAACGGCAATTTCCGCATGTACCATTTTCCTTTTGGTTTTGTCTTTACCATTCTTTCAACAGCCCTAATCCTACCTAAATTACTTGCCTGATAATACCCTTCGCAACCAGGAATGTCTTTCCATATTTCATTTTTCAAATCCATTTCCAACTCCTTTGATTATCCCATTTTTCAATTATAAGAACCACTTTCTTTGCCGATGATCCACCAATTTTAGGGACTGCCCAACCTGGATACCACCAGTCAAGTAAAGACCCAGACTGTACTGGAACATTAACCGTTATCCCCTCAAAATTAATTGGCATTAACTCATCGAAATACCTAGCAGGCGCACCAAGACATAAGGCTTGAGATCCTTCTTTTCTAGGATATTTCTTTATAGGAAACTTCCTGTCTTTAGTCCAATCGTCGCCTTTGGTGTGAACCATCCTGTTTTGATGTTCGAAGAAGAACCACTGGCAGCACTTCTGGCCGTTTAGTAGGGCCGAAAACCAGAGAATATCATTGTTATCCTGTCGCCGCCTTATCCTTGTGGATGGTTTTTCCCAACTGCTCATCATCCCGGCTTCATGGCAATAATGATAATATTCCTCTCTCAGAATAGGATTGAATTTATCAGCCTGAAAACCGACATCCATATCGGAATCGTGTTGCATTATTCCCCGGAAATAATAGGGTCCTCCATCTTGCGGCCTTCGCAGTGTCGGCCTTACTGCCCCCAAAAGCGTGCCAAATGAGATAAACTGATATTTCGCTATGCCAGCACGATCGGCACAACAAATCAACTTCTCAAGTAACTTTATTCTTTTGGCAAACATTGCTTTAAAAACTCCACGCATTTACTTAATGATAGATTGGAGACGTAGTGTCTCCGAACGTGATTGGGATATTCACTGTATTTTTTAAAATAATCATTCTGTTCGTTTATCATTTCCGCAACAGTCTTCCAAAAGGTTTTTTGGTTGGTCACACAGCCGCACTTCGTATACAAATAGGGGTCTTTAAAATAAGCATCGGAATTGATATGCACCGTGTTTAACGCCACCACGGGGAGATTACAGGCCAGCATTTCCGGCAACGCCCTTGGAGCACTGTCTGTATCTGAATACGGCAATATCCCCACTTTGCACCGGCTTATCTGGGAAGGCATTTTTTCCTTTATTACCCGCCTCACCTTGACATTGGATGGCTTTTTGTAT
>DATLAB010000008.1:0-10021 GCA_035527655.1 Patescibacteria group bacterium
AAACATCATTTCTGGATCATTCCAATCTGGTCGTCTGGATGCCTCATTAAGGGGATGGTACAGCCTGGTTATAGCATGCATTCGGCCCATCTGCCGGCCGTGCTGGAAAAATAGATTGGCATCTAAACTATCTTTGCCGGGTGGCCCGCCTGGCGCCTTGTCAAAGGCCGTAGCCAGGAATTGGCCCCCAGAGCCATCCTCAACCACCTCCACCAAATGCCCTTGGATAGAAGGCACCGCTCGGGCCACAGAGGCGCCCCCTGCGGAAAGAAAATTGATCCAATCAACTTCTCCTTGAATCAAATTGATCGATCTTCGCAGAGTATGGCTAATACGTAAAACATAGGCCCTGTCCTGCTTATCAAACTCATAAATGAAGCTTTCAAAGCCATCTAACAAACGTATTGCTTCAGAGGGAATCTCGTACCTAAGCTTTACCTCCCGCAGGATAGCATCACTATAACGCTGTCGAATTTGGTCTTCCATCACAACACCCCTACGGATTGTGTCTGCCAAATATGGCCGAATAAAAGCGGCGGATGTTAACCGGTTGGCCAGATAGTAACGTCTGGGCGTGGAATAATCGCGCAACCAGCCGCACGATAATAATCACGGCTATGATCTGCAGCAGGGCAGATAGAAATGCCTGCCACTCGGGCACATCCGTAGCCGCCATCCGGGTAATCATGCCCACCGGGGCGGTAAGTGGAAACAGGCTAAGCACAATGGCGATAATGCCGTCAGGCTTGGTAACGATGATAGTAAGGAACATATAAACGACAATGAGAGGAGCCAAAACCACAAATGAAAGTCCTCGTGAATCCTTGATATCTGGAACAAGGGCGCCGAGGCCGGCCATCTGAGCCCCGTAGATAGCGTAGCCGAGTAGCGCATAGACGATTGCCCAGATAAGCAGGCTTGAAGATAAAGAAAACCCATCTGGTATGCTTAACGATTGGCCGCCAAAGCTAACAACTGCCCACAAAACCCCCACCCAAACCATTAAGGTCAGCAAGCCAAGAACCCCGGTCGCCAATATCTTGCCGGTGATAAGTTGGTTACTTGAGACCGATGACAGGAGAACTTCCAAGATCCGGTTCTTTTTCTCATCGCTCAAAGCCCCTACCAGTATGCTGGCGGTCATGATAATGACCAAATATAGGACCAACGCCATAATATTTGGCAACAACTCGGCTATCCAGCTATTTTCAACTTCTTCATCAACTTCCGGAGAGATAGAGGTCAAGGTGAGATTCATTGGATTCCAGACTTTGTTAGCAAGTACCATGTCTCCAAGTAGATTAACAGAAAGAATCCACTCCAGGGCGCTACTGTTTAGACCGCTGCCGATCGGGTCGTAACTATCCGTGATGTAACGCAAGTCACCTGATTCCGCATAATCGGCCGGGATAAGGTAATAGCCATTGATTTCATCAGCTTCCAGGGCGGCTTTAGCCGAGATCACTTCATCGAAGGCTACCAACCAACCCGGAGGCAAATCTTCAGGCATAACCTGGATTAAACCACCTTCATCAACATACCCTTGGACCAATTGGTCAGGCGGGTTGGATTCGGCGACCTCATTCGCCGATCCCGAATCACGATTAACCAGAATGAACACCAGGGCAATACCGCCCAACAACAACGGTAACCCAAAACTAAAGATCATAAAAGTTTTACGCCGCAACGTTGTTCGGATTTCTTGGACCATAATCAATGAAGTCTTACTCATCGCTACCTCCGCCGAAGAATAAAAAGATGGTCATGAAGCAGAAAGGCTCTTGCTCGAGTGGCGAGACAATAGCTCACTTAATTTTATCCGTTGGCCATATCGAAGCAGACTTAATCGAAACGCCTTGCCTGCCAACCAGACGGCAATGCCGGCACTAACAAGACTTATGAAACAAGATGCCAAAACCTGCCAGGTTGGAACCACAATAAAGATACTGCGAAGGGCCACTGTAAGAACAGAAGTTACAGGAACCAAGGTTAGAATCACGGCCAACGCACCGTTTGGATTGGCAGCGATGGGCACTATTAGGAACAAGGGAATCAAGATGACCAGGAAGGCCAAGGGGCCAACCTGTTCAGCTTCCTGGGTATCAACCAGGGTTGCCCCAATCAGGGTCATAATCGCAGCCATAAACAAGTATGCGGGAAGAGCCACAGCCGCAACCTTGACCAAATCCAGGTAGACGGGCTTGACCTCCTGCAACCAGGCTACATCCATGACGGATCGACTAACCCAGAGACCGATGAGAAAAAAACAAGCCCAAACTGTTAGTTGCACAAAGGCGATGCCCAAGGCGCCCACAATTTTTCCCGACATCATCTGTGATGGGGAGACCGAAGAGATGACAATCTCCATTGTCCGGTTCTCCTTTTCTTCGACCATCACCTGCAACATATAACCTGACGTGGTCATGGTCAGGAAACCAAAAACAAGTGCGACTATAATGGGCAAAAACAACCCGGCTTCCGGACCTCCTTCAGGATATTCCCGGTTCGCGTCAGTTGCGAACACAGTGACATCAGCGCCGAACATCAGGCGGTCGGCAACCTCCGGCGACTGTCCGGCCAACAGGTTAAGCTTTACTAGTCGCCTCATAAGAGAAGTGGCCCGACCATCCGATTCGTCTCGATACACCAGGTCGATCTCAATAGATTCGGGGTAATCAGCTGGTAGCAGGTAATAAGCCTTAATTTCATTTCCATCCAACGCTAGCCGTGCTTTCTCCTCGTCGGGGAAGGCTATTAGCTGAATATCCTCATCGGCATCATCCAGGGTCGTTTGCCGAAGAAAAGCTCCCGGATCAACGTAGCCCACATTCATCCTATCGTTCGCCAGCGATTCAAACAAGATCCCCAATCCAATTGAAAACAATAGGAAGAAGGGCATGCTAAGAAGAATAAACAAGAAACTCTTTTTGCGAGTCTCTTTTTGGAAATGGTGACGCGCTATAAGCCAGATCTTCGACATGATAGTCCCCTTTAGCCTACTTCCTTGTCCCGAATCGTACGGATAAATATCTCGTCCAAGTTCGGCGTGGCGATCTCGAATTGTTCGATAACCATATTTTGTCCAACTAGCTGGGTCAGAATATCTTGTGGGCTTACGTCATCTACCAGGGTCATAAGCAAGGCGCCGTTCTCCTTTGTGATAGAATGTACGCCCGTGATCGGCGGCATTTCACCCTGCACCTGAACCAATACCGCGTGGCCAGAATATCTGCGTCTAATTTGGTCCAATGGTCCATAAATAACATTTCGCCCATCGTCAATTAGCAAAATCCGATCGCACAACTCTTCGACCTGGTGCATCATATGAGTTGACATAATGATTGTAGTGCCTTGTTCCCGCAGCTCATACATTATCTCTTTCACTATTTGCGTGTTAACAGGGTCCAGTCCACTGAACGGCTCATCAACGATAATCAGCTCAGGACCATGGACAATCGTATTGATAATTTGGGCCTTTTGTTGCATTCCCCGGCTCAGTTCCTTGACTTTCTTCTTCTTGTGCTGCGCGAGTTCAAGTCGTTCAAGGTAAAATTGAGTTCGGCTGCGGGCGTCTGCGACTGACATACCCTTGAGAGAGGCCAGGTATAACAAACACTTCTCAAGTTGGATATCCTGGTACAGCCCTCGTTCCTCAGGCATGTAACCAATACGGCTCTTTTTCTCCTCCGACATCGGCCCACTAAGAATCGATACGGTGCCTGAATCCGGTTTAAAGAGATCCAAGATCATCCGGATAGTCGTCGTCTTTCCGGCTCCATTTGGACCGAGCAAGCCGAATATTTCCCCTCTCTCGACAGAAAAAGTCACATCAGAGACGGCATGGACGCTGCCAAACGATTTGACTAGGTGTGATGCTTCTACAACATAACTCATTGAACCCTCCAAAATATCAGCCTGCAGCTACTGAATTCCGTATATGTACGCCATCGTAGCCGCTACCCTGTCCTCTAAACAAATCTGCGATACTTACCGGAAATCGCTTATGAAAACATTCTTCCATAATAGTGTACATTTCATAAGGTTTTTTTGCATCAGCCATCTGGGGAAATCGTTGATAGCCATATGGATAATCCAATCCACATTCATGTTACCAGTAATAAATCAAACTCCCCTGACTTTTCTTTAGCCAGGGGAGTTATGCACAACTATCAAGGAATGCCTGGCAGTGAAATTAGCCAGGCGGGCTCATTTTCCGGAAACTCGTAGCAGACTTTTAAACGAATCTCATTCAATAACGAAGAATGTGTTCAAGATATGATCGGCTGCATTCACATCGGCATCACTTACAGCCTGGATAACCAGGTAGGTGAGAACCGATCCATCAGTCGATTTAGCCGCTAACTCGATGATCACGCTGCCGACATTGCCACAGTCATAATACCAATCATACACACCGCTGTAAACACCATCATCGTAATCAAAACGGCCGTCATAAGTGCACTCATAAGTTGGCGGTTCCTCGTCTAAAAATGACGCGGGCGTGTAATCGTTCGCTATAAGCGAGGATGCAGAGAAAGAAACTCCAGGCGTCGAATAGGTTTCCCAGAAATCAGTCAGGTTGCTTGAGGCTTCTAAATGGTAGGCGAACAAATCACCATTGTCATCAACGAATGGCGCTCCGTCAATTTCAGTCGCCCATTCCTCAGGAACTTCCATGACCAAAGTGTTGCTCTCATCTGCTATTTCAACAAACCCAGAATAGGCTTCTCCCTCCTCACTCGGACCAGCCTCGGTTACGGCTTGATTTGCAAAGGAAAAGGCAACTGCCAGGGGTGTCCCATTCAACTGCCCTTCCAATACTTCCGAAGTATCATAACGTAGAATTTCAAGGCTTAAAGTATCGCTGGGATTGTGACTCCTTAAAATATCGCAATAGTCCTCCATAGTCCCATCTATCGCCAGGACAAGTCCTTCAATCTTGGTGATGATATCTCCCTCCCGAATGCCCGCATTGTCAGCCGGGGAACCTGACTCTACCGATGATACCCAAATTCCCGTTATACCTGCAGCCTCATCATAAACCGCACTCCCATTCACACCAATTGAGGTGACGTCCTGTCTCTGGCGCAGTTGATCAAGAATCGCCAGGGCCTCATCACGGGCAATGGCCATGTATTGGTTTTCATTGAAAACACCATAGTTCACGCCGACAACCTGGCCATCGATGGTAACCAAAGGACCACCCGAATTACCAGGATTGATGATAGCATCATGCATGAGGACATTGTCAACAGATGCCCACCATGTTTCGCCATCAGCCTGCTCTTTGGCCACAATACCACTGGTCAAGGTGAACTCCGGATCCCCCAATGGGAAACCGGCCGCATACACCTGCAAGCCGGTTGAGATGGGCTCATCGTACCAGGCCAAATAGGGATAGCCACCTCCCTCAAGATCAATTACTGCCAGATCCGAACACTCTGAAACGGCTAATACTTGCGCGTTGACCGGTTTACTTTCCCCGCCAACATATACACGGAGTAGAGCTGCCCCCGTAACGACGTGGTTGTTCGTAACCGCGATGCCATCCTCGCTAATAATAAATCCAGAACCCGATCCGGCAACGTTTAATTGTTGTCCAAATTCAGGATCGACAAAGCTACCTTGGGCAACGACTTGGATGACGGCTTTTTGGAGATCATCCAACGAACCCACCTGGTTACTCTGGACCGGATCCGGGAGTTCGGGTGCTTCCGTCGGAGCCGGTTCTTCAACGGTCGGGCTTTCAACCGGTACCGGTTCCGTCGATTCAGGTATCGGCGTTGGCGTCGGATCATCACTAGAACCAACGTTGCAGGCCAAAGCGGCAAACAATAATAGCAATAGGGCAAAATATAAGCGGGAGAAGGATTGTTTATTCACTATAACCTCCATAATGTGACACAGTCGATCCCGATTTATCAGGTCGCTTCTAAACCTATTGTACCCGTAGACCTACAGATTAACGATAGGAAGATATACACATTTACCACAACAATAAGGTACCTGATGGCAAATAATATTGTGTTGATTTCCTTTCATTCCTATAATTGAGATGAAAATTATCGATCTGCGTCACCTGGCAGGAGAGTTTTACACTATTCAGTTGGATAGTCGGGAACGGCAAGGAGTGATCTTATGAGCCAAAACTTGATCGGCCGGTACACAATAATCGAAGAGATTGGGCGCGGGGGCATGGCATATGTATATCGAGGTTTCGATCCTCGATTCAAACGTGATGTGGCCATAAAGGTCTTGACCCGCGATCTTATGGATGATGCAACCCTGATCGCCCGTTTTGAACGAGAAGCCCAGACAATTGCTGCCTTGGAACATCCGGCCATCGTTCCTGTATATGATTTTGGCGAGGATGATAGCCGCCCTTACCTGGTTATGCGATTGATGACCGGCGGTACGCTGACAGATCAACTCAAGCAAGGTCCAATAACTATCAATAAGACGGTGAAAATATTGGACCGGATTGGATCGGCACTCGAGCGCGCTCATCAGAAAGGTGTTGTTCACCGTGATTTAAAACCCAGTAATATCATGTTTGACGACTATGGTGATGCTTTTCTAGCCGATTTCGGTATCGCAAGATTAACCGAGAGTGCCATAACCCTGACAGGAGATTCCGTCATCGGCACACCGGCCTATATGAGCCCGGAACAGATCCATGGTGACAAAGAAATCGACGGTCGCAGCGACATATACGCCTTGGGCGTCATCTGTTTTGAGATGCTCACCGGCCAGCGTCCATACATTGATTCAACGCCAACCAAAGTCATGATGCGCCATATTATCGATCCTGTTCCAGACATCCGGGCTATAAATCCCGATCTACCACAGGGCATCGATCAGCTGATCACCAAAACCATGGCCAAGGAACCCAATGATCGTTATGCTACGGCCGGGGAAATGACGGCGACCTTATCAACTCTTAGCCGCCTGGAGCCTGCCCCACCCACGACTGAGGCTCCACTGGCAGCGACTTCTTTATCAGAGCCGGTTGAGACGATAACAGCCGAAGCCCTTGCCGATACACCCCCCGTACCCACACCAGGTCAATTGGAAAGCGCATCTGAAATCCGTACTGTAGTCGAGACAGCTTCCATTGACGTCGAACCAGCCCCAGCAGTAGTGTCGGCAAGCCCAGAAACTGAAATCATGGCGCCAACTTTTGCGAGCCAAGAGGCGCCTTCGTCCGAGGTAATGGTTCCGGCTGGAGCAAGCCACCCTAAAGCCGAAATATCCCTACCGAAATTCGCTGAACAACAGCCAGGCCCGGTCGAAAAATCAAGCGCTCGACGTTGGATTATTTTTGGCGGCCTGGGTTTGCTTCTTGTGATTTTCGTCATTGCGGCAGGCGCCGGTGGGGTCTTTCTCCTAGGCAATAGGGACAAAGCCACCCCGGCTGTGGTCGCAGATCAACCCACCGACAGGCCCACGGCCGCGGTCGCCCAGGCAGAACCCACGGAAATTCGACCAGCGGAACCTACGCCGGTTGAAGATCCAGGGCCGTTGGCTGAAGCTCATATGGAAACATTTTATGCGGCCATGGAAAATGAAGATTTCGACTTGGCGCTCTCTTCTATCGACCAGGCCCTGGCCTTAATGCCCGAAAATCCCTGGTACTACCATGAAAAATCATGGTTGTTCCAGACTATGGGTGATATGGGGGCGGCAATAGAATTTATCCATCAAGCCATCGAGTTAGAACCAGAAGGTTCCCAGTATTACGAGCGTCGAGGTGCGATTCTCCGTGAAATTGGGGATCTTGAAGGCGCCCTTGAAGATCACCAACGATCCATTCAGCTCGATCCTTCTAATGCGTTTGCCCATATTGAATTGGCCCTCACATTGCGTGAAATGGGTGAATTGGAGGCAGCTATACAGGAATTCGATCAGGCCATCGAACTTGAATCCAATGAAAGTTGGTTCTTCGGCGAGCGGGCCGAAACTTATTATATGAATAACGAACCTCTTGCGGCCATTAGAGATTTTAATCGCGCCCACGAACTAGATCCCGAAGATCCGTGGTACCTGACAGGCCTGGCAAACACCCATTTCTGGGAATTAAGCGATCCGGATACCGCTCTTGAATTCATGGATCAGGCCATTGCGTTGGATCCTGAATCACCATGGCGCTATATTGATCGGGTCTCCTTAAACCGCGAGATAGGCAATTTAGATGCATTGTTGCCCGATAACAACCGGGCCATCGAACTGGACCCTGAAGACAGTTGGCTCGTGCTGGAGCGTGGTATTACTTTATGGTATTACCTGGACAATCCGGAAGCTGCCCTCGATGATTTTAACCGGGCGATAGAACTTGAGGCGGACAATTCGAACGCCTTTAGAGCACGGGGTGATATCTTGTTTCATATTTTTGATAACGTGGATGGCGCCCTTGCGGATTTGAATCGAGCCATCGAATTAGATCCGGATTCAGTCGAGACATACAACCTGCGGGAAGTCTTATATACCCGAGTTGGTGATATCGATGCGGCTCTGGCCGATATCGAACGTTGCCTGGAATTAGATCCTGAATTTTTTTGGTGCAATTATGATCGGGCCTGGATTTGGGATGATCTGGGTGATATTGATGCTGCATTGGCGGATTTTGAACGATTCCTGGAATTGGTGCCTGATTATGAATGCCCAGAATGCCAGGAAGAAGTTGCCGTTTACATCCAAAACAATGGCTAGTTAAGGAAGACAAATTAACCCAGGATGCCAAGCTCCTCGAGGATGTTTCCTGCATGGATGGCGTTTTTAACCAGGTAACTCCTCAAACCAACCTTAGTTGCGCCCGCGATGTTAATCTGATTGTCATCCAAAAACAGGAGTTGTTCTGGTTGAAGTCCCATTTTATCGGCCGCATTGGTAAAGGATAACCGGTCCGGTTTCAATAATCCGGTATGGTGACTGGGAAATAAATAATCAAAATAACCGATCAGTTGGGTTCGCTCGATTAAATAGTCCCAGTGCAAGGAATTGGTGTTCGACAGGCAACCCAGAGGGTATAAAGCCCCAGCTTTACCTAACAACTCTTCCGCTCCAGGGTAAACACCCTGAGGCCAGCTGGCAAATAATGCCAAGAAATCATCAACCTTAACTGGCAGGTTGAATTCTTCCACCAGCGCTAAGCCAAATTCTTCCGTGGTAATCTTACCCGATTCAAAACAGCGTACGCTTGGTGAGGCCAGCCAGCAACGCCAAAACTTA
Organism: Patescibacteria group bacterium; assembly: GCA_035527655.1. Classification (GTDB taxonomy): domain Bacteria; phylum Chloroflexota; class Anaerolineae; order Promineifilales; family Promineifilaceae; genus UBA11865. Next base: position 9,229 of record DATLAB010000008.1, read on the forward strand.
TCATGATCCCAGCCAGTCCAGTCCATCATTTTGTTTATACCGCCCAACTGGATTAATACCCCGCCCAGATCAAAGAGGATCGCCTTGATTCCCATCGTTATCATACGTTCTCCAACAAATATTGTTTATTAATAATGTGCTACCGGTGACGGCTATGCTTGGGACCATTATTCTGCTAGGATAACTACGAACAAAGCCAATTAATAATGTTTTTACCAATTAACAAGACCATGAGGTCAATACATTTCGTCTCTTCCAGTAGCTCAGGTTTGTGATAATTGTACTTGAATGAGGCTATCGGCAAAGCAAAATCATATGAATAAAAACGAAAATGCAAATGAGGTTGGGGCCGTCGAGTGCCGGGGATGTAAAGGAAGTGCGAATTGTCCTCGCTGTAGTGGAGAGGGCGTCGACCCGGCCGGAAATCTCAAAAAATGTCGTCGATGCCAGGGAACCGGCATCTGTCCGGGTTGCCACGGAAGCGGTTGGATTATTTTACCGATTGACCAGAAGTAATATCGCAATTTATTCGGACTATTACTCAGTTGATAGGATTCTGCGAAGTCAACTGCACGTTGTTCTCCATCCGGACCAACCGGTATTGCAAACGTTCTCCCTTCCTGTAAATAGCGCCACATGCTTGGCAGCGCACAGGCTGATCACTTATTTTCACCCGGCCGCGATCATCGAATAACACGCCAATGATGTCGGCGGCTATATTGGCTCCGCAACGGCATCTTATTGCAATACCAGCCTGGGCAAGATCCATAACAAGCCTCATAATGTTTATCAC